>JAPYSB010000032.1 GCA_029936675.1 Dehalococcoidia bacterium
CCTCTATATATAAAAGCGAAAATGAAAAAGACTATCAACACATAAGTATTGATTCGTAAGAAAGTCATTCCGTGAGCAAACCTTTCTGGAGACAAGTCAGTACTGTTATAGGCCGTACCCCTATCCATGATAAAAGTGTACTGTTCCTGGAGAGTAGCTTGCGGTAAAACAAGTCCAACCACGGCGTAGGCTAGCACCATCCCAATAAATAATATCGTTACGGAAATAATGCTCTTCCGATTTGCCTCCCATCCGCTCATTCCCAAATCCCATATACGGTCGCGATTTACCCGCTGTATCTGGTTAACACGGGGGACTATAGCGGCACACGCTAGCGCAATAGAAGCCAATCCTGCCTGAGGAATAGCAAAAGACATAGCTATGATAGAGCTAATTAGGACAGCCAAAAAGGCTTCAAATCCAATTAATATGTTCCATTTACCGTCAGTAGCTGCAGGGAAATGGTTAAAAATCGCCCCTAAAATAGATCCCGGTTCGTCCGAAGCTTGTATTTTTAATAACATATCCAATCACCCCAATTGATAGGCTACTTACATAAAGTCATATGACTCGTATTAAAATACGCTTAAATTAATTAATGCGAAAGGTAAATAGTGACAACATTACTCTTGTTATCAAACAATCTGATGTTTCTTCCCAGAATTCAGATGGCCGCCGGCTCAAGTGTTTCTGTTATAAGGGTTTCTGACCTTGACCGGTTAAACAAATTGATCAAAGTATCTGACATCGATTTCGTTGTTGCAGATCTAGAATATGACCAAAATTTCTGGTCAAAGGCATTACGGATTTTTCAAGAAGATGAAAAGCTGAATCCCAAGATGATAGCCTACGGACCACACGAAGACACAAATTCTATGGAGATTGCTCGTTCTCTAGGGTGCGATCCCGTACTCGCCAAAGGTGCTTTCGTGAATAATTTAAAATCAATTCTCGCAGGAGAGGCCAAAAATCCCTGACTTCCCTATGGAATTCTGTCGACAGGCATATTCACCCATGAACTCATTTCGTGGGGCATAGTCACCAAGTCGGCAGGACAAACATAATTTGGGTTGAGTTGGTCCATCGCTGTAACACCCATCAGTCCCATAGCGATCCTTATCTCTTCTTCAAGTATTTCAAGCACTCTAACCATCCCTGGGACACCTCCAGCAGCTAGCCCCCATCCTTGCATCTTACCAATTGCCACAGCTGTAGCTCCCATGGCCACCGCCTTCACGACATCAGAACCCCTCTGCACTCCGCCATCCAACACAATCTCAGCTTTACCATCAACTGCCTCAACTATCTCAGGGAGCATTTCCATCGTTCCCTGTCCGTGATCAAGCTGCCTACCCCCGTGATTGGAAATCCACACCACATCGACTCCGTGTTCTATCGCTATTTTGGCATCTTCTGCAGTTGCTATACCTTTTAGCATGAAAGGTACCCCTGCCTCTGACTTTATCTTATCTATGCTGTCCCATGTAACCGAGGCTTGCCATTTCGGGTCTACAGGGTTTCTTCTTGAAACCGGAGTCCATCTGCTGAGCATCGGTCTTTCTCTACGACTATAATTTGCGGTATCTACAGTGATACAAAACCCTTTATAGTCGGCCGATTTCACTCTAGCTATCATCTCTTTAGTCCATTCCCAGTCCCCATGGATATAAAGCTGATATGACTTGGGGAAATCAGTTGTAGCAGAGGTCTCTTCGAGGGATGGTTGAGTTACAGAACTAACCACGTGCATAGTGCCAAATTCCCCTGCTGCCGCAGTGGCAGCCGCCCCGCCTTCCGGAATGAAAACCTGAAGTGACCCAATAGGAGCCAGTAAGACCGGTATCCGTATTTGATGACCTATGAAGGTCGTGGAAGGATTAACACTAGAAACATCCGCCAGAACCCTTGGTCGGAAGGCTACCTTATCAAAGGCCAGCCTATTTCGCCTCATAGTAGTCTCAGATTCAGAAGCCCCCGCTAAATAGTCCCAAGGTCCTTGAGCCAAATTCTTTCTAGCTCTCTGGATAATTTGTTCAACCGTTACGTATGTAGAAAAATCTTCAGACAAGGCATCCCTCCACCTAATTAATTGCTTTCAGAGATCAAAATTCTGCTATAAATTGCAGTGGTAGTATATCCAAGCTGGAGAAAAAGTTAAGCCCCATTGACCTATTTCCTTTAAAGCGAGGTCCAAGTGACGACTACAATGCGAATCTGTTCTCTACTTCCAAGCACCACAGAAATTGTTTGTGCACTTGGTTTGAAGGAGAATCTAGTGGGTATAACTCATGAATGCGATTACCCTCAGGACATCAGCGAAATTCAAGTAGTGACCAAGAGTCTTATCGACCATTCAGGGAGCAATTCTCAGGAAATAAATAGGCACATATCCGAAGCCCTTCATTCTGGTTCAGGCATTTATGCGATAGACAACAAATCCCTAGAATTTACCAATCCTGATCTAATATTAACCCAAGAGCTTTGCGAGGTTTGCGCCGTTTCCTACACCCAGGTGGAGGAGAGTGTCAGGTCTTTAAGCGGAAATCAAACTGTTCTTTCTTTTGAACCCTCCAGTATTGAAGGTATTTTGGATTCCATAATCCGAATAGGAAAACAAACCAATACCGAACCAAATGCTAAGGCCATTGTGCGTGAAGCTCATGGAAGGATCGATTCCGTAAGATCAAAATCTTCCGACTCTGCTAAAAAACCGAGAGTATTAGGATTGGAATGGTTGGAACCTCCATTTATTGGAGGCCACTGGGTCCCAGGGATGATTGAAATTGCAGGCGGCGCTCCGGCTCTAGGAGATCAGGAAGCGCCATCCATGGAGATCACATGGGAGCAAGCCTTGGCATCTTCACCACAAATAGTAGTGTTAATGGTTTGCGGGTTCGATTTGAAAAGAACAGTAGAGGAATTCCATTTACAGAGCGAATCCGAGTTTTGGAAAAAATATGACGACAGCATATATGCAGTAGATGGGTCCGCATATTTCAGTAGGCCGGGCCCAAGAATTATAGATGGGATCGAAATTCTCAGCGAGATCATCCACCCAAATATTTTCCAGAGAAAAACAGAACCAAATGCATGGATGAAGATAAATTAGGTGTTTTTGTAGGCCTCTGCCAACCGCTTCACACCCTCACGGATTTCATCTGACTCAAAAAGAGTGTAAGTCAGCCTAAGATACCTGCTAAATTTACCCGATTCAGAAAAAGCATTTCCAGGCCTAAAGGAAACCCCGTTCTCTTCGGCAGACTGGAGGAAGGAATCTGAATCAAATCCTGCTGGAAATTTTAACCAGAAATAGTACCCCCCTTTCGGAAAGGAATATGAAACGGATGTACCAAAGTGCTCTTTTAAACTCTTATCCATTTCTAAGGCCCTAGATAGATATTCGGTCTTCAGTTTTTTGACATTCGATTCCAAGTGGCCCAAATCAATAACCTCTTTAATCAATGCAGAGGCATAGTGATTGAATCCCCCGCCACTAAAGGTTAGTGCGGCAGCTGACAATTTACCTACGACTTTTCTAGATGAATGTATCCAGCCCGTTCTTAACCCTGGAGCCAATATTTTGGAGAATGACCCAAAGGATATGACCCGATTACCTGAGTCAAAGTACATCATAGGTCTCGGAGGTCTTTGATCAAAATAAATGAGTTGATAAACCTCGTCAGCAAATATTTGAAAATTATATTTATTAGCCAACGCGACGAGATGCACCCTTCTCTGTTCAGTCAGAGAAGAGGCTGTTGGATTCTGAAAAGTAGGAATCGTGTACAAAAATTTAGGGCGTAGACCTTTTTCTAAAACTTCTTGTAACGCATCTGTATCCAGTCCATCTTCGTCAGTGGGAACCCCAACGATGTTAAGAGAGTGTTCCCGGAAAATTTTTTCTATTACGAAATAGGTTGGCTCTTCAACCACAACAGTATCCCCGGAGTCCGCGTACATAGTGGCCGCCAAATCCAACGCCTGCGAGGCTCCAGCGGTGAGAAATAAATTGTGGGCGTCCACATCTGGAAGATATGCCTCCTGGTCTGACAAAAATGATGCAAGGCTCTCTAAAAAGGGTCCATACCCCTGGGTTGCACCGTACTGTAAGGCAGAGTTATCCCCCTTTGAGAACATCCTAGATGAAGCTTCACTTACTTCATTGAAAGGATGCAGTCGTGATGAAGGGTGCCCCCAGCCAAGGTCTATAACACCCGGTTTAATATCGACGAGTAAGGTTGGTAGATTTTTCGTCATTTTATGTGGGGGTTATCCTACTGGTTTTCGAAATATATAAATGTTCTCCGCTGGTGATGATGATTCTAGGTTCCATTGGTCCGCAATAAACTCCATAGTTCTAGGTCTATAAAAACTTATATGTGTAGGATCCAGCCTATAGTACCAGTCCTCAAAATTAATTCCGTCATACAGAATAGATGTCATAATTCCAATCAGACCGCCCGGTCTGGCTAGGTCATATAAAAGCTGAAAATCCTCGTTTGGTTTTGTAAAATGTTCCACTGTTTCAGTACTAACTACAAAATCATATATTTTATCCAGATTCTCTTGATGGTTAGCAAAAATAGGATCAAACATCTCCATTCTGAAACCTTCTGATTCCAGCATTAGAGTTAAGGTAGGCCCTGGGCCAGAACCATAGTCCAAACCAGTCTGGCCTGGTATTAGATATGGAGTGATTTGGTTTTTCAGCCTACTAAGAAACTTCCGATAGCCAGGGTCCGTAGGTGAATTATTGTGTTCCAAGTATCGATCACGCTGTTCGTCTACAGTTAATTGGTACTGACTCGGAACAAATACCAACCCGCAATTATCACAAGACAAGTATCGTCGTTCCAATTTCCTCCTGACACTGGTAAATAAAAGGTCTACGTGAACCGACAGACATAGAGGGCATTTCTTTTTAAGAACCTGAAAACTCACCTTTTTCCCAACTTCAACGTGGTAGCGCATACGGGATTCGAACCCGTGATCTCCGCCTTGAGAGGGCGGTGTCCTAGGCCGCTAGACGAATGCGCCACGTATAAATCAGCGGTATGACAAGAACATTTTACTTCATGTTTTACCGAAGTGTTTGCAAAAGTGTTTGCAGGTAAAGCGTCATATCTGGCTTTAATCTCTG
>JAPYSB010000033.1 GCA_029936675.1 Dehalococcoidia bacterium
AAATCCGTTACGTAATAATCACCGACAGTTAGATGTCTTTCATGCCTTAGGGCAGCAATATGAATGTCCGCCCACGTTATTATTCCACCTAACTCTCCCTTGTCATTGACTACGGGCAAACCCATGTGCCCCGTATCTTCGATTATCTGGAGAGCCACTTCCAGAGGTCTCTCTGGTGTGATGGTCATTACGTCCTCGGTCATGGCATCTTCCACTTTTATCATTCTCATCAAGTCTTGTTCAGCTCCCAAATCAATGTTTATTCCACGTCGTGCTAATTTTGCAGTGTAACAGGAGTGCTCAGATACACCATAACACACAGCATCTGCAACGACACAGGATAGCATCAAAGGCAAAATAATTTCGTATGTCGCAGTCATTTCGAAAAGCAGGACTATAGCCGTAAGTGTAGCTCTGGTTGTAGATGCTACGAAAGCAGCCATTCCTACCAGTGCGAATGCCCCTGGATGGTCAACCATTCCCATATCATTCAGGACCAATCCCAAGGCAGCCCCCAGTGCAGCCCCAATGAACAAACTTGGAGTGAAAATACCTCCAGATCCCCCGCTCCCAATAGAGACGGAAGTGGCAATTATTTTCAGCAGCATGATTGAAATTATAAAAATTAGGAGACTGGTAATCCCTGATGCCATGTCAAGATTCACTGGGAAGCTGTTTCCCAGATCCATATTGCCACCTTCGTCATAATCCAGTGATATTAAATCGGATGTAACACCAAATCCATTTCCTAGAATATGTGGAAACGATAACGCGATTAATCCCACACATAATCCTCCCAGACAGGTTCTGATCGGTACGGGAATTATGTCTATTTTCTCAATATTGGTTTCAACCCAGTTTAATAATTTTATGAACCCTGCTGCAGCCAAACCAGTGACCAGTCCTAAGACGATATAGAGGGGGTATTCAGTGGGAGAGCCCAAAGGGTATTTTGGTATACTATCAAATGCGGCGACATCCCCCGCTAGTCCTCGTCCTACGGTTGTAGCTATAACTGCAGCTACTACTATTGGAATGAAAGAACGTGTTCTTAGTTCAGCTAAAATTAATTCTATCGCAAATAGTACCCCGCCTAGTGGAGCATTGAAGGCCGCTGTAATCGCACCTGCAGCTCCACACCCGATCAGAGTTCTTGTTTCATCAACTGTTTTACCAGTTCTTTGACCTATCTCGGAGCCTACTGTAGAGGATATCACTACCATGGGACCTACTCGTCCCAGTGACATGCCAGTTCCAATACAGGCAGCAGCTGCAAAAAACTTGGCAATAGCCTTTTTCGCACTTAATCTGGCCTGTTTGAAAGCAACAGCTTCCATCACGAGTGGAACTCCAGCCCCTTTTGCATCCTTGGACCAGTATTCGATTATCAGTCCAGCGACCAATCCTCCTAATGCTGGAATAAAGATAATCTTCCACTCATTTTCAGAATCGACTAATGAATTCTGGATGAAACTATCTCCTCCATAGAATATTCCTTGGATTCCTTTGCTCATGGATATGAATACCCATGTCAACACTGCAGCACAGGTTCCGGTTAGTGCCGCTAGCAGGTTCATTTGGAGCATCGAGGATTTTAGTATGGCCTTAAACCTCTTCAGTGTTTTAGATTCATTCATGCCGTCAGGACCTCGACTCCGCTGCTGGTGATCATTATGGTATGTTCTGACTGGGTTACTATGCCCTTACCCAATTCATCCAAGACGGGGTAGTATGACACGACTCCTGATTGAATCAGTTTTTGCAGGCTTTTAGTAACATCATCCTGAATTGAATGCAACCATCTTTCTGCAAAAGGCAGACCATGATATCTATCCTTAATCTCCATCATCAGTTCCGTTGCCTTTTCATCCCTTACCTTTCGAACTTGTCTAAGATGATAAATATTGGAATTTCGTTTTCCACCTACTCGTCCAGCACCATCAGTGACAAATGGTTCTATGGCCATAATATCTCCACTTTTCAGTACTGAACCACCTCTTTCTTTGACACTTGGTACGGATATGCCACTGTGTAAATTGTATCTTTTTATTCCATGGCCGGTCAAATTGGCAATCGGCTTGTACCCGTAGCCTTCAATCGTGTTTTGGACAGCTTGTCCAATAATCCCAACGTTCACGCCAGGCGATGCAACTTCTATAGCTGTATTCAGGGCCTCACGTGAGGCCTCAATCATTTTACTGTATTTGTCACTTCCAATCTCGATAGTTAGGGCATTATCACCAATATACCCCTCAATATGTACACCTACATCCAGTTTCACCACATCACCATTATGGAAAATCTCCTTGCTTTTGGTCGATGGTGTCCAATGTGCACCCACACTGTTAACCGCTAAATTCGTTGGGAATGCTAATTCTCCATTCTTTTCGAACACGAAATTTTCAATGCTTTCAGTTGCATCCAGCATTGACGTTCCTTCTTGAATCAAGGTTTTACCGAAGTTAAGCGCATTACGGGCCAGCTTTCCGGCTTCTTTCCATTTTAAAATCTCTTCAGAATTCAATTATTCCCTCCAGAATAGACGAGTATAAAGCACCGATGCGCTTTATTTCGGGCTTATCCTGAGTTAGATCAATTATGGTAGATTCGACCCCCATCGGTTTCTCACCGTCTAAATATGCGCACTGGGAACCAAAGGTCTGAATTGCTTCATCCATGCTCTTGGCAATCTCGGAATTGTGCTTATTTGCGCTTGTAGTTATGACCGGACTTTCTTTAGCCAGTTCCAAAGCAGTTCTATTCGACGGTATTCGGACAGCGATGTTGCCATCTCTGGTTACACCTTTTGCAAAATTACGTTTCGACCTTAGAATCAAAGTTATAGGGCCCGGTAGGAATTCTTTGATGATTTTCTCGGCTGCTTGGTTTACCTCACAGTAATCTCCAATTGTTCTACTGTGGTTCAGTATTATACTCAGGCCGTCTTCTTCTTTTCCTTTAACTTGGAATAATTTTTCCACGGCAGCCTGATTAAAGGGGTCACATCCCATCCCCCATACGGTATCTGTAGGGTAAACTACGATTCCACCATTCTGGATTTCTTTTCTAGCTTCTGTGATGGAAATCATTAAGCTTGCTCAGAAATAGCAGTTTTAAGGTTTTTGGATAGGCTATCTCTGTTCTATAGGCCTAAAGGTTCGATCTATAGGCCCCACATATCTGGCTCTGGGTCTGATAAGTCGGTTATTACCATATTGTTCTAATACATGTGCAGTCCAACCAGCTATACGTGACATTGCAAAGAGGGGAGTAAACAAATCGGTGGGAATCGCAAGCCCATAGAGTAATGGAGCAGAATAGAAGTCGACATTGGTTATTATTGGCTTTCTGGATTTGACCTGTCTTTCAATTTCTTCAGCGACCTCATACAGCGTCATATCATTTCTCTCTTGCCATAATTGAGTTGCCATTTTCTTCAAGTGTGGTTTTCTGGCATCATCCACTTTGTAAACGCGATGTCCAAAACCCATTATCTTCTGTTTTTTTGCAAATGCATTTTCGATGTAGTCGGAAGCCTTTCCAGGTTTTCCAACCTCTATGATCATCTCCATTGCTTTTTCGTTTGCACCACCGTGTAGAGGCCCACTGAGGGTTCCTACCGCAGAGGTAATTGCAGAGTGCAGATTCGCTAACGTACCTGCAGTCACTCTGGCAGAGAAGGTTGATGCATTAAATCCGTGGTCTGCTAAAAGAATAAGATATAGGTCCAACGCTTCAATCTGGGTCTGACTAGGTTCTTTTCCAAGCAACATTCTCAGGAAGTCTTCAGCATGCCCTCTTTTGGGATCTGCCTCTAACAGTGGCAAGCCTTCACGCAACCTGTGGATCATTGCCACTGCCGTTGCGATTTGCCCGACCAAACGTAATGCCTTGGGTGGCAGTTCACTGAGTGGTACATTATTTTCGTAATGACCCAGAGCAGAGACTACGGTTCTCAAGGTGCTCATTGGTGAAGTTTTACCGGCTAGTTCAGTAATTATCTTCTGTATTTCCTTTGGAAGAACTCTGGCCTTACCAATTCGCTCAGTCATGTTTTCCAGTCGTTCATGGTTAGGCAATTCAGTATCATAGAGCAAGCATATGATTTCTTCAAAAGTAGTGTTGAAAGCCAGGTCATCTATGTTATAACCACAATATCTCAAAATACCTTTTTCACCATTTACTGAACTCAGAGACGTATCAGCTGCAACAATCCCTTCTAAACCTTTGACTGGTTCGGGGATTGAATCCTTGTTATCCTTTGGTAATGACACATCGAAACATTATGGAGTGCAATATTTAGCATTTGCCGAATTTCAGTCATTTTTGTATTCAGTCACACGTATTCCAAAATCACCCATTATTGCAGGTCTTTTCATTATTTTCTCCATTTTCTGGTTGAATGCAGTTTCTAGGTCCACTTTCATGGCAATGGCGTGTCCAATTATCAATATTAGCAGGTCGGCTAACTCTTCAGCCTTTTCAGAATCAGGTTTGCCTTTAGTGAAACACTCTGCAAATTCACCTAGTTCTTCAACTGTAAGTAAAATTCGATAGGCCATATCGTGTCCTTTGTTCGTTTTTTCATGGAAACTATGCTTATCGTGGAATTCCTGAACTTTAGCTAATATTTCAGAATAGGTCTGACTCATAGACACCTGTAGGCGCTGGACTTTGTTACTCTTTCTGCTAATTTTTCTGGATAGATAGCAGAATTATAGGAAACTATTATGATGGTTCCTCCACTATAATAAAACGTGAGATTCGATGTGCGGGCGATAGCTATCTGCCTCATCCTTTGCGCGAGTAGCCTTTCTGGCTGTCTTGAGGACGAGAGGGTAAATCTACCTCCGCCTGAAGAACCTTCTCTTCTTGATGGTACATTCGTTACTGGGCCTGATGGTATAGAACTAGAAGGTGAACCTCTGGCCATGGATTTTGTTTTCAGTGATGTGGGTGAAGAAGGAGCTGAACCTAGTATAGGAGTTACTTCGAGTGGGTGTATAT
>JAPYSB010000034.1 GCA_029936675.1 Dehalococcoidia bacterium
GGGTAAGTCTGATGTTTTTTGCTCTAGTCTTTTAGCATACAAATACGACAAAGCCGTCGATTTGTTGATCTTCTCCCCGATTTTGGTTACTTGAAATCGCTCGAGTCTCCTGTCAATACGTGGCACCGAGGCCATTAGTTCCTTGCTGTAAGTCGTTTGAGGTTTTAGTAGCACTTCGCGAGTTGGGCCCTCTTCTACTTGTTTGCCATTACGGAGAACATAAACATAATTGCATATTTCAGATACCACTCCCATATCGTGAGTAATTAAAATTATAGCGATATTCTCCTGCTGACAAAGGGTGGTTAATGTATGCAAAACTGATTTTTGCACAGTTACATCCAGAGCCGTAGTCGGCTCATCAGCAATAATCAAATCTGGTTTTGCGGCGATAGCAATTGCGAATACAATTCGCTGACAAAGCCCGCCTGACAATTGATGTGGGTACTTTTTAAGACGTTCTTCTGCAAAGGATACAGAAGCTTTCTCCAGTAATTCAAGGGCATATTGCTTAACCCTTTTACCTTGGAGATCGGTATTGGCTTCAATGGTTTCCATTATTTGCTCGCCGATAGTTAGGACAGGATTTAAAGCAGTCATTGGGTTCTGAAAGATATAACCAATTTTCTTCCCTCTTATCGACTCGTAGAACTTCTCATCACGGTTTGAGATAACATCATTATTAAGTTTTATTTTTGCTGATTCAATGATAGCGGGAGGATCCAGTAAACCCAAAATAGCACGTCCAATCGTCGACTTCCCTGCTCCACTTTCTCCCAAGATGCCCACGATTTGGCCTGGCTCCAATTCAATGGAAATATCCTTTGTTGCGTAAAAAAAATTGTTTTTAACAATGTCTGGATAGGCGACCGTAAGATTATTAATTTCCAGTAACTTTTTCATAAGGCCTGCTATTCCAGATTTTTGAGATAAGGGTTACTGAATTCTCTGATTCGGTCTGCAACCACGTTAATACATAGCACCAAGATAACAAGGATAAAACCTGGAAAGATACTGATCCACCATTTCCCGGACAGCAAATAATCATTACCGTTAGCAATCAACAGACCCAGTGAAGGTTCAGTAATAGGAACTCCTACTCCCAGGAAGGAGAGAGTTGCTTCGGCTCCTATAGCTCCTGAAAGGCTCATAGGAATCATAACAAGGACCGGGGCGATACTATTTGGCAAAAGAAAACGCAACATGATTCTCCAATTGCCTAAACCCGATAGATGAGCTGCTGCAATGTATTCTTTCTGCATCTCAGACAGGGCGGCTGAGCGTGTCAGACGAGCCTTGCTAGCCCAAATTCCTATGATCAAAGCGTATATAATTTTATCTATACCAGTACCAAAAATAGCCAACAACATCAGTGCTAATAGAATTCCAGGAAAGCTGACTTTTAGGTCTACCGTGCGCATGATTATTGATTCAATCCATCCCCCCTGCTTAGCTGCAACTAAACCGAGTAAAACACCAACGGTGGTACCGACTATTACCGCAACAAATGCAACAAATAGACTGATTCGAAGACCATACATCACAGTTGAAAGAACGTCGCGTCCTAAAGCATCAGTACCAAGCCAGCTAGTCTCTCCGTTGCCCAAAATGGACATTGGTGGCAGTAGTCCATCCATAATATTCAGGTTTGCTAAATCATATGGGTTCTGTGATGCAATCAGAGGGGCAAATATGGCAACAAAAACAAATCCTAGAAATCCCACAAGGCCTGAAAGAGCTAGTGGATGATCACCAAAAACCTTTATAAACCATTCTACAAATCGAGGCATAGATTTATTCATGGTTGGTCAAATCTGAAATGAGTGTGCTAATTATGGTGTCGTATGCGAGGGTCTAGAAATGCATACAAAACATCTACAACAAAGTTGATAAAGACAAACATTAGAGTGATCAGGATCAGATAAGCCACTACCACCGGACGGTCAATCATATGTATCGAATCAAGAAGCAATTTGCCGATGCCAGGCCACGCAAAAATGGTCTCAGTGACAGTCGAAAATGCGATCAATCCGCCAACTTCCAGTCCTGTAATCGTCACAATTGGAATAAGAATATTGGGCAATAAATGTCTCTTAATAATTTTTCTTTTGCTGATACCCTTTGCACGAGCAAAGGTCATGTACTCCTGGAAAAATACCTCCTGTGTTCCTGATTTAGCCAAGCGTGCCTGCATACAAATCTTGTAAATGGCCAGATTAATGGCAGGTAACGCAATGTGCTTCAGACCATCTAATGAAAAGAGGGACAAGTCGATTCCAAATAATTCAGTCGTTGATCCACGTCCCGAAGATGGGAATAATCTTAAAGACACTGAAAATATCAGAATCAAAATCAGTGCCTGCCAGAAATTTGGAATTGAATAGCCTACAGTTGTGAAGAAACTAATGACACGTGACATTCTGCTGTTGCCCCTTATGCCGGAATAGACGCCAAGGGGAATACCGACGATCAACCCAATCAACATGGCTAGAAGAGCTACTTCCAGGGTAGCAGGCAACCTCTCTAGGATCAGGTCTGACACAGGGCGACCGTGAACAAAGGAGACGCCAAAGTCACCATGCAGGATATTGCCTAGAAATATCGCGTACTGCTGAGGTAACGGTTTATCCAAACCGAGTTCGATCGCCAAATCAAGTTTATCCTGTTCGTTAAAGTCCTGATCAGCCAACATCTCGACAGGATCGCCAACGACAAACATTCCAAAAAAAACAATGAGTGACATGATTAATGCAAGCAATACACTCTGACTCAAGCGTCTTGCAATAAAGATAATCATCGAGATGATCTTAGTAAGAAATTTATTTCAGATGGCCATCTCTTAGGCCAGTAGGTTCTTAAAACAAATGCCCTTGATGAGTCTTAAAGTCAAGATTATCAAGGGAGTTAATGTTTAAACCAAGGTGGGCTATTTTTTTGAGACCATCTCTGCCCAACTTCGTTCATCGGGCCGGCCCTCAACGGTGAGATTGCTGTCGTGAGCCCAGAGACTGTGTTGATAGTATAGGGGTATGCCGGGTAAATCACGGACTGCGATACGCATTGCTTCCTGAGCATAACCGTGGGATTTGGCCATATCGATTTCCACCGCCCATTTTGACATAGCTGCGTCAAACGCATCGTTATGATAATTGGAATAGTTACTTGCTCCTAAATTGAGATTCTTATTTCTAGTCGCGAAAGCATAAGACGTCATTTGTGCAGGACCCTGTGGATGTCCCCAGCCATACATAAACACACCCAATTTACGTTTTGATCGTCCTTTCCTGAAAACACTCCAGGGTTCGGCCTTCAAATTAACCTTCAGTCCAATCTTACTAAAGTATTGGGCAATCGCCTGCGCAACACGTGTACCATTCACGTAACGATCGTTAGGAGCGTGAAGGTCTAACTGAAATCCATCTGGGTAACCCGCTGCTGCTAAAAACCTCTTTGCCTTTTGTGGATCATATTCAAGTGCTGGCATGTTGGGATCCGCGCCTTTTTGATAGCTCGGGGCAAACTGGTTAGCCACTGTGGCCATTCCTCCCATCAAATGGTCAACGATAGCCTGACGATTTATAGCCAATGACATTGCTTGACGGACACGAAGATCCTTCAAGGGATTCTTCCCGTCTGAAGCAAGAACTCCTGGGGCTACGTCACTGCCAACGTCCAGAATCAAGAAAATACTTCTCCAAGACGGTTCGCTCGTATAGCTGTAATCGTCATTACCTTTGAGGCTGGTCACGTCTTCAGTTGTTGGGTTTTCAATGACGTTAAAGTCGCCGGCTAACAAGCCTGCCATACGTGCACCAGAATTCTTTACAGAGCGAATCTCAACCCTTTCCCAGTTAGGTCTTGAACCCCAATAATTGTTGTTACGTACAAGATCCGCATTTCCTGTGTTTTCGAATTTCTGTAGTTTATATGGCCCTGTGCCAATAGCAGCTCTGCCAGATTCAAATTGAGCACGGGTAGGAAAGTTAGTAATACCACAATTTCCTTTGTTATCGTATTTAATATTTCCCACTGGAAGATTAGCCAAACCTGAAGGTAAAATGGCCAATGATTTTAGCTTAGCTGTCAAAATTGGGTATGGCTGAACGGTTTTGAACTCTACTGTGTTATCATTTACAGCAACAACATCCGTTACCGGGCTCATCGCACTGGTAAGCATATTCTTTTTTCCACTCACCCGAAACATCATTCGGCAAGCGCTATAGACTACATCTCTAGCGGAAAAAGCATCTCCATTGTGAAAACGCACACCTTTACGTAAATTGAATACCAGGGTGGTATCGTCCTTCCAGTGCCAGCTTGTAGCCAGTAATTTTTTATCTGTGCGCGACACTAAAGCTTCATAAATATGTTCATTCAATGAAGCCGTGGGTGATGCGCTGCTCTTGTAAGGATCTACCGTTTGAGGTGCAGCATAATAAGCCATGCGTAAGGTGTCTGCAGATATGACACTGACATAAAGACTAACTAACATGACGACCACTAAAAAAATCCGTTTGCTAATAAATTTCATATTAAATCTCAGATAATAGGTTTATTAATTTTTTAAAATACAGTCACAATTAAAGCTAGATCTTGTCAGGAAAATCAACAAAGAGCAAGAAAAAAACAATATGGAAAAAATAAACTGAATATGAACCCTCAAATTGCAAATCCCCCCTTTAGCGTGCCCTTATAGTTTTTGATGTTCTTGTGGATTCAAAATTGCTAAAGTGTTTCCAATTCGCAGTTTAGGAGAAACAAATATATAACATCAATCGGCTTGTTTTACAGGAAGTGGGGAGTGTTCTGGAGCGTGTCTGACTGTGAAGAATTAGTGGGGGTTACTTGGAGTGTTGTCTGACTGTGAAGAATTAGTGGGGGTTGCTCACAGGGGGTGATGGGGTTGGATTTAGGCAGAGGTTTTTTCAAGACCTTCCAGAGAGCCACCCC
>JAPYSB010000035.1 GCA_029936675.1 Dehalococcoidia bacterium
AATCTATGGAGGGTGGCTTTACGAATCTGTTGGACGATGTCTGTGGTCATAGCTTTCTCCTTTGGGTGGTGCCATGATCAGCATCGGCCGGCTCGGATAGACTGTCAAGCACGGCCCTTCGAGGGGGTGGGGATCCCACCCTCTCAGAACTTTTAACTGTCTCTTAACTCTCGGTCCTTATCTGTCCTATTTTCGCTGACGGGATCCAAGGAGGGGGCAATGCCAAATTTCCTGACGTTATTCGCGAACTTTCGGACGAAGGGTATGAGGGAAAATTTATATTACAAACAGCAAGATCTGATAACACAGAGCATGATATTGTCCTAAATTACCTACTGTATGCTGCTTAGCAATTGGCTAGCTGTCCAAGTTGCCCAGTGAATTGGAGGAGAAGATGCAAAATACGACGACACAATTAGGTCTTAAAAATGGCATAGAGAAAAGCAATGAATTATGGGAGAGAGCCAATAAAGTTATTGCCACAGGCACCCAAACATTCAGCCGGTCTCCAGGTGTGTTTCCCGATGGAGGGGCTCCAAAGTATGTGCGCCGTCAAAAAGGTTCTCATGTCTGGGATGTTGACGGCAATGAATTCATTGATATGGTCATGGCCTGTGGGCCTACAACATTAGGCCATAATTTTGAGCCGATTAATGCGGCGATGACTAAGCAAATGGAGGATGGGATTCTCTTTAGTTTGCTGCATCCCTTGGAAGTTGAGGTGGCTGAAAAATTGGTTGACGTTATTCCCTGCGCCGAGATGGTGAAGTTTTCCAAAAATGGTTCTGATGTTTGTGCTGCGGCGGTGCGTTTAGCTCGAGGGGTCACAGGACGCGATATGATTTTTTGTTTTGGATATCATGGATTCCAAGATTGGTATATTGGTACAACTGATCGCAATATGGGAATTCCTCAATGTGTGCGCGATTTAACAAAGCCCTTTAATTACAATGATATTGAAGGTCTCAAAAAGATGTTCAAAGAGAATAAAGGCAAGGTAGCGGCGGTTATCATGGAACCGGTTATCGCCGATAAACCTCAAAACAATTTCCTTCAACAAGTAAAAGATTTGGCGCATGCTAACGGTGCGCTGCTTATCTTTGATGAAATGCTTTCAGGATTTCGTTTCCGCATGGGCGGCGGCCAGGAATTTTTTGATGTTGTCCCTGACCTAGCAACTTTCGGTAAAGGTATCACGAATGGCATGCCCTTGGGCGTAATTTGTGGTCAAGCCGAATACATGAAAAATTTTGATAAAGTTTTTCTCTCCTCAACCTATGCGCCAGAGGTATTAACTTTAGCGGCAGCCTCAGCTGTTATCGACTTTTATAAAGAAAATGATGTGATTGCAGCGTTGTGGGAGAAAGGTGAATATTTAGAAAAGAATCTACAACAAATTATCGATAAACATGAGCTTAGTGCCAATGTTTCATTGGCTGGTTATCCTGTTCGGTTAATGATCAATACTCATGACGTTAAAGGAGTACAGAACAATAAATTGGCAACACTGTATCAACAGGAAATGTTTAAAGAAGGCATCCTTTGTTTTGCCGGTCTGTTGATGTTGTCTTATTCGCATACAACAGTAGATCTTGATTGTTTACTTGCTGCTTTTGATAAAACATGTGACGTGATTAAAAAGGCTGTTTGCGAGGATGATGTGGACAAATATTTAACATGCCAGGCAATGGCCCCAGTGTTTAAAGGGTTACGAGAACGCAATGCGGTTTCAAATTAACAGGAAGGAGTAATTATAGATAAGCTCAATATAATTGGATTGATTATGGCACGTGGAGGATCAAAGGGAGTGCCGAAAAAAAATATTCGCTTGTTAGGCGGTTACCCTTTGATAGCGTATTCGATTGCCGCTTGCCATTTGACGTTAAGGCTTCAACGGACAATCATCTCAACAGATGATGAAGAAATCGCTGATATTGCTCGCTCATTTGACGCCGACGTCCCCTTTAAGAGGCCAGTTGAGTTTGCCCGCGATGATTCGACAGATAAGCAAGTATTCGAGCATGCGATTAATTGGTTTACAGAAAACGAAAAATATACACCAGAATATTGGATACACATTCGTCCAACAACACCGTTACGAGAGCCGTATTTACTAGACCAATCGATTGAGCGTATTGCCGCAACGCCTGAGGCAACAAGTCTTGTCTCTGTTCACGAAATAGAAGAGTCGCCAGGAAAGATGTTTGGCATGTTAGATGGTTATCTTCATGGACTTTGTCCTTTAGATCCCCGGCCTGAATATTTCACCTTGCCTCGTCAAGAGTTCCCACCTGTTTACTTTGGTAACGGATATGTTGATATTGTCAGGACATCAACATTAGATAAATATAACTCCTGTTATGGGCCGCGCATGTTATCTTTTTTGGCCCCCGATACTGGCGAGATCGATAGGGAAGAAGATTTCAAGGAATTGAATTATTTTCTTCAACACAATAAATACACACTTTATGAATATTTAGAGAATAAATATTCTCATCTGAAACGCGAAAATGAATAAAAATGAATTAAAATTCGCAATCTTTGGCCGCATCATACATACGGATTATTTTGTCAAACAATTGCATGAGAGAGGATTCCCGTTACCATTGGTTATTGTGAGTCCTGATCAGGAATATTTACGTGATCAGAGGCTGCTGACACAATATGGTTTGTATGGTGACTTGGAAGAGTTACTTGATCAAGGCTTAATAGAAAACCTTGTTAAATCTGACACGGTCAACAATCAAGAGACTTTAGCGCTTTTGGCAGAATCGAAAAGCATAATTGGGATTTCAATTAATTGCCGCAATATAATCAAAAGCGATGTTATTAACTTCTTTGACGGAAATATTTTCAATTTGCACGATTCATTTCTGCCCAATGAAAGAGGGGGAGCGCTAAATACCTGGCGCATTCTAAACGGAATTAATTCTGTCGGCAATACAATTCACTATTTAGACGAAGGCATTGATACCGGCGCTGTTGTTGCTCAACATAAGAGTGATATCAAGAAGAAAAATCCCAACCCAGTAGATTATTTAAAAGCAGAAGTGACTAATTGTGAGAAAATTGTCGATGACTTTCTAGATTTACTGGAAGCCCATGAAAAAATCCCTTCAACTATTCAAGATAATAACGTCAGTCTTTATTTTCCCCGTCTCTTTACCGAAGAGAATGGTGTGATTAATTGGGATTGGTCAGCTGCCGATGTAGAGAGGTTTATTCGCGCTTTTTCTGAGCCTTATCCTGGCGCCCATACACAGTATCGTGACCAAAAGATTCAAATACTTGAAAGTTATGTTGATGAGGGTTTCAATCAAGAATTCCATCCTTTTTGTAATGGGAAGATAGTTACGATCTTCGATAATTTGGATGTGCGGGTAATCGCCGGTGGTCAGGCATTAGTTTTAACGAGAGTGGCTGTCGATGATAGTTTTTGTAAACCTGGGGAAACGATGTCAGTGAAATATTCATTAAATTCTAATCGAGATGACTTAGAGCGAGCACAGCAATATATTCCAACGACCAAGGAAATGAATGTGAATGAGAAGGGTGTTGAAAAAGTCGTTAACGCAACAAATTGAAACAACGATGACCGAACAAATTCCAAAACTAGTACCGCGGGATGTGGAAAAAGTCGAAACTGAGCATCGGCGCATAGCGACAAAAATCCCTGTCCCAGAATCCATTCCTATATTGGAAAAGATTAAGCGCTATGAATCATCAAATGTGATGGACCAACTGCCGGTGGTCTGGGATCATGCGAAAGGTTATCAGATTTTTGATGCTTGGGGCAATATTTGGATTGATTTTAGTTCAACGATTTTTGTAACCAATGCAGGGCATGGTAACGATCAAGTGATTAATCGCATTAAAGAACAGTTGGATAAACCTTTGCTGCATAGCTATTCTTATCCGACTGAAATTCGAGCCAACTTTCTTGAAAAATTGATTTCAATGACGCCATCATATCTTGAGAAGGCTTCACTTTTTAGTACGGGAACGGAAGCCTCTGAACGAGCTATCAAAATTTCCAAACTTTATGGCCAACAATGCAGTCCCCAAAAAAAAATTATTGTTGGTGGTGACGGTAATTTTCATGGCAAAACGATGGGGTCTCAAATGGTAGGTGGGCAACATGAACATGGGACGTGGATAGGTTATAAAGATCCCAATGTGACCCATTTGGCCTTTCCTTTTCCTTGGGTTCTAGAAAAAGAAGGAAAGACGGGAGAGCAGTTCTTTCATGACAATTTAAGAACTTTAGAAAAGGACGGCATCAGTTTAAACGAGATTGCAGCTTTTTTTGTGGAATCTTTCCAAGGCTGGGGCGCCATATTTTATCCGTCGGAGTATGTTCAGGCGATGTCTAAATGGGCAAAGGATAATGGAGCCCTTTTAGTTTTTGATGAGATTCAAGCAGGTTTTGGCCGAACAGGAAAATTTTTTACTTACGAACATTATGATGTTGAACCGGATTTAGTCATTTGTGGTAAGGCAATTTCATCAAGCCTTCCTTTATCGGCCGTTTTGGGGCCCGCCGAAATTATTGAATTGGACCCAACTTATACGAGCACGCACGGCGGTCATCCGTTGGCCTGTGCCGCGGGATTAGGAAATTTGGAAGCCTTCGAGAAAGAAGATTTGGTCAAGGAGTCTAGACGTAAAGAACCAATTATATCCGAAGAAATTAACCAATGGAAGAAACGATTTGGTCGTCGAATTGGCCACATCTTTGGTAAAGGATGCTTGTTTGGTGTATTTATCGTCAAAGAGGATAGCGATGAATTGGATTATGAACTAACAAACCAAATAGTAGAACGGGCGATGGAAAAGGGAGTATTTTCGATTTGTACTGGGCGAGGC
>JAPYSB010000017.1 GCA_029936675.1 Dehalococcoidia bacterium
CCCTCGCACATACAGCCTCCTCTTATCAAGGTTAATATCCTCAACTTTGAGGTTACCCATCTCACTACGCCTCATGCCAGTTTTCATTGCTGTATCAATCAATGTCAGGTCAGCATCAACGGTATCTCTGTAGGTTTTCCTATTCTTTATCCACTCCACAATCTTTTCTATCTCAGAGACCTCTACATACTCTGGAAGAGTCTTGGGGACTTTGACTGTTAGGTCAAAAGGAATATCCAAGTAATTGAGGAAAGCCTTGAGATAAGTAATGTATTTGGCTCTGGTATTAGGCTTTGTATGGTTGGACTTTGAAAGGTAGTTTTCAGCACTTTTTCCCCCAAGTGGTTGCAAAGTGGTTGCAAGCCAATCGCAATACCTTCCTAAATACTCAGCAGATTTGAAAATATGGCTCTCACTCATTCCCCTATTTTCCATGTGAGTTAAATACTCAACTAGTGCCTGAGCGGCTCCTACAAATGGGGGGTAAATTGAGTCTGACTGTTCGTCCGCCTTGAGAGGGCGGTGTCCTAGGCCGCTAGACGAATGCGCCACGTATGATAACGGCAATTGACCGTTAGATTTTACATGAGTGGTGGCAAGAGTGGTGGCAATTAATTGATGACACCTCTCTTCACCCTCTTGGTTACATGACACCACTATAGATAACTCAACACTGCGTGGGGCAATAGGCTCACTGAGTAGATATAGTGGGAGACGAACCCCCTGCATGTGACGGGTAGCCTGAAATGCCTTGTCCTAATCTCTTGGCACACCACCAGTGCTTGTTGGGTGCCAGTCGAAGTTAAGCCAGCCTGAATAGTACGTGTTAATAAATTGAATATCTGAAAAACTGTCTGCCTCTACGACCATGACGCCAGGGGCTTCACCACCACTTACATTCCAAGAACCGATTAACTTGCAGGTGTCAGGGAGTGCTGAAGGGAAAGCGGTCACTTTTTTCCTCATTTCAGGTAAAAATTGGCCGGTTTCTCTAATTGTTTCAACATCTAACTCACGGAAATAGGGCCGATAGAATCCCAAAAATGTAATAGTCATGTGTAAATCCTCCAATTTAGGTTTATTTTGGTGAAAATAACTAACTCATAATAATCTGTCAAATATGACTTCTCTTGATGCGGAAGGAGCGGTCAACTTTTTCTAGCTCAAATATCAATTGAAAATCATATGTAGACAGTGGTTATAGTTCGGTGATGATAGAAGGGAGGAAGGAGTATTAATCTAACTGCAATTAGCACTGTTTTGATGGATATGTCATTATCCGTCTGAATACACTTCAGGAGGATGATATGGAAACAGCGCTAGTTGTTGCTATAGCCCAGATAGCGACAGGAATAGCCACCCTAATAGTAGCCTTGTTCTTGGCTGCTCAACTGTTGATACAGAAAAGGCAACTTGAAATCGCCCATCAAGACTCGGTCAGAGAATTAGGATTCGCTGCTCGCACTAGAAATGAAGAGTTAATATTGGCCAGGTTAACCGATAAATCTCTTCTCAATTCATATTTGAAGGTTGGAGCAGGCCTTGAAACTCCAAGCGATGAAGAAACCCATCAGTTCATGAATTACATGCGCCTTTCATATCTTCAGATGATTAACGAATGGCGTTTAGGTGTAAATGACCAAAATATTGAATATTTCAAGGGACGACTAGGTGTGTTGATGGGAAGCGTTGGGGAACGACGATACTACCTAACAAATGGAAAAATAATCGTTGGAACCGTATTTGGTCTCAGTGATTTAGTTAATTTAGGCGACATGGTTTATGAAGAACTGCAAGGAAGGCCTGTTCCGTCATAATTCAAACCCTTGAGTGGCACTGCGCTCGCTGAATAGAGAGGGCGGTGTCCTGGGCTGTTAGACTAATGCGCCACGGTTACTATTCCTGGCTGGGGATATAGGAATCGAACCTATGCTTACAGATTCAGAGTCTGTTGTCCTACCGCTAGACGAATCCCCAGTATTTAGACAAATTTTAACAAGGCGATATAAGTGACACAAGGTAAGCACATAACATCTAGGTTGTTGCCGAGCAGGTAGGGTAGACCCTAAAATTCAACCACAAGGCAGAAAACTATCTGAACTAGAGGTCCTAATGTACACAATAGATCTAAGTGGTAAAACCGCCGTTGTTTTTGGAATTGCAAATCAAAGGAGTATAGGCTGGTCTATAGCTAAGATTCTCTCTGATGCGGGAGCAGAAATAGTTGCTGTATATCAAAACGAAAGAGTCAAAGAACCCGTTTTAAAGTTAACATCTGAGCTTCCCAATGTTTCTATGATTGAATGTGACGTTAGCGACGACAAAAACGTTGAATCGGCCTTTTCCCAAATTAATTCCATTTCGGGAAAAGTAGACATCGTTGTCCACTCAATAGCGTTTGCCCAAAAAGAAGATTTGGGTGGCAGGTTCGTGGATACAGAACGTGAAGGATTTAGGATAGCCTTAGACATTAGCGCCTACTCTCTCGTCTCAATAACCAGACATGCTTCTGAATTAATGACTGAAGGTGGAAATATCATCACCATGTCCTTTATGGCTGCAGAGAAAGTCTTCCCTGGTTATAACGTCATGAGCACAGCAAAAGCAGCCCTGGAAAATGAAGTAAGGCAATTAGCTAATGATCTCGGTCCCGACGGAATAAGAGTGAACGCTATCTCAGCAGGGCCACTGGACACATTATCCTCCAGAGTTATAAGTGGTTATAGAGACATGAAAAAAGCACATTTAGAAAGGGCTCCAATGAAGAGGAATATCACTCATGACGAAGTGGCCTCAACGGCGCTATATCTTTGTAGTGATATGTCTAGTGGTGTGACGGGTGAAGTAGTTCATGTCGACACGGGATATCACGTGATGGGAATATAAAAATGACTTGGGCACAAACCATTGTAGATGCTCTCAAGGAACATGAAATAAGTTTGATAGCCTACGTTCCCGATTCAAGTATTCATCAGGTCACCAAGATAGTGGATAAAGACGAATATTTCCATTTGGTCTCTGCAACACGTGAAGAAGAAGCCTTAGGAATCGCAGCCGGAGCTTATGCTACTGGCAGAAATGCTGCCGTCTTTATGCAGTCCAGTGGGTTCGGCAATTCTATTAACGCTGTGGCCGGACTTGCTATACCAAGCCGAATTCCCATTCCTATATTCATTAACCTGAGAGGAGAACATGGTGAGTTTAATATCGCGCAGGTAACTATGGGCCGATCAACAAGACCCATTTTAGATGTACTTGGTATCCCTCATTACACCTTGGATAGCGAGGAAAGGCTCGGAGAAAAGGTTAAGGGCGCTCTAAAATTATGTTACGCGTCGAGAGAACCTTTGGCCCTTTGTATGACACCTCTGCTTCATGGAGGTAAAAATGTTTAGGTATTCAGCAACCAAAAGAATAATAAGCAATTTAGAGAGAGAGCCGGTTGTATCTAACCTAGGACCGACATCTGATGAACTATGGCATGCTTCAGACCGAGACAGAAATTTTTACACTTATGGATCTATGGGGCTGTGTTCATCCATTGCACTAGGCATGGCCTTATCCTGCGATGAAAAAGTCATTTCACTGGATGGTGACGGATCAATATTGATGAATCTTGGGACAATAGCGACGATTGGACGGGAAGCTCCAGCCAATCTCATAGTCATTGTCTGGGATAATGAACAATGGGCTCAGACCGGACATCAGAAAAGCCATACCGCATTTGGAACAGATTTAGAAATGGTAGCTAGGTCCAGCGGGATCGAAAAATCCTTTACAGTAGCGGACGAGGAAGAGTTAGACTCAATACTCTTGCAAGCATTGAACGAAGATGGCCCATGGTTCATAGTAGCTAAGATAGAAGACGAGCCATACCTTCCAGTAGCACCTGTTGAACCGGAACACACACTACACCGATTTCGTCAAACCTTCGTCGATCACCCAGACCGAGTCGGCTGATTCACCGCTTCTGCTTCAACAAAGGGAATGATCTTTTCCCTTATCGACGGCATAAATAGACCTGCTATTGCGACCAGCAGAAATCCAATTACTGAATTTATCATCAAGGCATTAGGGGCACCAATCCATTCAGAGATAGCTCCTATAATTAAAGATCCGATTGGGCCCGCACCGATTGCTATGGTAACGACTCCCAGGACTCTTCCTCTAAGTTCCGCCTTAGAAACAAGCAAGACTATAGTCGATTGCATGGTTCCGAATCCAGAGGTACCAATTCCCAAAAACAATAACACCAGGAGCGATAGAAAATACCAACTGGAATTGGAAAAGAGAAACAGTGCCACAAGGGACAATAAAGAACCATACAAATATATTCTACCGTGGTATTTCATTCTGCTCTGAGATGCTATTCCAATAGAGCCAGTTAATGCTCCCAACCCATCACTAGCCATCAAAATACCCATTAACAAAGGCCCTACATTTAATATATCTTTAGAAATCACAGTCACCATCTGCATGTAGGGGAAAAGAAGAAGATTCATTAATATCGTAATGACGATAACAGCAGAAATAGTCTGATTCGTAAAAGCATATTTAAACCCTTCGGTCAAGTTTGCATATATCTGGGAAATTCCTACACGATCGTCTCCCTCGTTCGCAACATCAATTCTATTTTTAGAGTGGGAAACCTTCAAAATCATTAGGCACCCGACACTCATAAATGAGGTGAGCATCACATAGGATCCACCAACGCCCACAAGGAAAATCATCGCTCCGGCAAGTGCTGGGCCAACCATTTTGCTTACATGCATTCCTACAGAATCTAAGGCGACACCATTCGTTATTCCTCTGGATCCGAGCATATCCATAATTAAAGACCTTCGGGAGGGGTTGTCTAGAGACCAACCTAACCCTGGGATAAATATCGCTATATACGCATACCAATATTCCACAGACCCGAATATAAATAGCAGAGACATTACAGTAGCTGCCGCCAAATTAAGAAATTGAGTCACGACTATTAATTTTTTACGGTCTAATTTATCGGCGAGAAATCCTCCAAAAATACCAAGGACCAGGAATGGTACCATCCCAAAGAAACCCACCAGTCCAACAGAAAAAGGGGAATTTGTTTGATCCAAGACGAACCACGACAAGGTAGTCATTTGCATCCATCTAGATACATACATGGAAATATTCGTTCCCCACAGAAGGCGATAATTACTATTACGGAAGGAATCGAACGTATGCAAATTTCGGATATTTTTCGTATTTATTCGTGAATTATTCGACATGAATTATTAGTCATATATTCTACAGTTCACACGCAACACTTCAAGAGTCAAGTAAAACAACATATTATTAATAAAAAATCTCAACTGGAATGGGAAAAGCCAAGTTGATGGGACAATAGTTGCTTCTTAGCATCTCAAAAAAGGCCAGGATTCTGGAGAAGTTTATGAAAATTAAAAATTTGGAGACATTCCAACTCAATGCTCCGCTAGAGGTACCCTTCGGGTGGTCACAAGACACAATAAGCAGCAGGTCTGTAGGTCTTGTAAAGGTCACTACCGACGACGGCACAGTTGGATGGGGAGAGGGATGTGGTGGCCCGTCAGCCGCAGTTGTTAAAGACATCTTAGCTCCTTTGCTAATAGGTGAAGACCCGATTAATAGGTTGGGGTTATGGCAAAAGATGTTCCATTCCCTATATAACGCTAATCTTGCTGTGGGGTACGGAGGGTCTGCCATCAGCGCCATTGACACGGCCTTATGGGACATAACAGGAAAAGCCTTAGAACTTCCTATATACGACCTTTTAGGTGGCAGAATCAGAAATAGTGTCCCTGTCTATGCGACAGGTTTGTATTACACCGAAGGAGAGTTCCCGACTCGTTTACTAGCCGAGGCTAGAGGATACGTTGAATCCGGATTTATGGGAATGAAAACAAAAATAGGTGGACTTAAAATAGAAGACGATGTAAATAGAGTAAAAGCTATCCGTGACGAGATTGGTCCCGACATTAAATTAATGGTGGATGCAAATCAAGCTTACAATGCGTCTTCAGCCATAAGAATTGGCCAAAAGCTCGCACCTTTGGATCTCGTTTGGTTTGAAGAACCTGTAAATGCTCAAGATATTGATGGCTATTTAAATGTTAAATCTTCATTACCTATGGCTATAGCTGGGGGCGAAAACCTTCGCACAAGGTATGAATTTCAGCAATTTTTATCTAGAAGAGCCTATGACATAGTCCAACCAGACATAATTAATGTTGGTGGAATTTCAGAAATGAGAAATGTCGCTATGACTGCAAACACAATGGGAATTCAGGTAAACCCTCACGTATGGGGATCTCCCATTATGATTGCAGCTAGTCTACACGTAGCCGCAACATTACCTCCATGCCCGCCCAGCGGGAATCCTGAACCTTTTATTCAAGAAACAGTAATGGAATACGACAGAACGCCTAGTGCTATAAGAGACGATATAAGCCCAGAAACATTCGAATTGACTAATGGAAGATTACAAGTTCCAACAGGCCCAGGACTAGGCATAACAGTAGATGAAAAAGCGGTGCGATCTCTTTCTAGTTGATTTGGCTCAATATACCGCTGGAGAAAGATGATTTTGATTGCTATACGTTAAATCGAAATAAAACCACGTCGCCGTCTTGAACCTCATAATCTTTACCTTCTACACGCACCTTCCCAGCTTCTTTTGCTCCTTGTTCTCCTTTACATTCAACATAATCTGCAAAAGAAATAACTTCGGCTCGAATAAAACCTTTTTCAAAGTCCGTGTGGATAGCCCTCGCAGCTCTAGGGGCTAAGGAGCGAGTAGGAACCGTCCACGCTCTAGACTCTTTCGGCCCAGCCGTGAAATATGTCATCAAGTCTAATAGGTCGTAACCTTCATATATCATCCTCACCAGTCCAGGTTCCTCTAATCCAAGTTCCTGCAAAAATTCCTGCTGATCATTTGAATCAAGTTGGGAGAGTTCAGCTTCTATTTTGGCAGCGATCAGAACAGCACCTGCCCCTTCTTTTTTTGCCGTATCAAAAACCAATTGTGAGTATTGATTTCCTTGAGAGGCATCTGACTCATTAACATTGCAGACATACAAAACAGGTTTAGCAGTCAATAATTGAAGGCTTTTAAATAAAGTTTCCTCACTAGGTTTAATTTCCATCATTCGTACTGGGCGACCTTCTCGCAGTAGAACCAAGGCTTTTTGTACAAGCTCAAATATGTCCTGTGATTCCTTATCCCCACTTTTGGCTTTTTTCCCTAAAGAAAATTCTCGTTTTTCCAACGTTTCAAGATCTGCGAGCATCAGTTCAGTTTCCACAATTTCTAGATCAGAAATGGGATCTATTTTCCCTTCTACATGAACAATGTTTGCGTCATCAAAACATCTCAGCACATAAGCTATGGCGTCCATTTCCCTGATATTTGCAAGGAACTGGTTTCCTAATCCCTCTCCTTTAGAGGCTCCTTTTACTAACCCGGCTATGTCCACAAAGGTCATTCTAGTAGGAACTATGTTTTCAGACTTAGCTATGTCAGCTAGCTCATACAATCTCGGGTCTGGTATTGCCACTTCTCCTACGTTCGGCTCTATTGTGCAAAAGGGATAATTCTCAGCTTGAGCCATCGCTGTCTTGGTAAGAGCATTAAAAAGGGTGGATTTGCCAACATTGGGCAACCCTACAATTCCACATTTAAATCCCATTAGCTAGATCCCATATTCCATTGTTACGATCAGAAAGGAGCTTAATATAAGCATAAATTGATTGGGCCTGGAAAAACAGCAACAAAAAAACCCCGACAAAGCGGGGCCGGATCCTTCCGCTGTATTTGAAAGAATCATTCCACAACCACACAGTATGGGTGGATTTAATTAAATCCACCCCACCGTGCTATAAATTCTGCAGTGCTAGCTGGCCTTACCAATTCGGAAAACGTTAGTTCCGCAATTGTTAGAGCAAATGCCCTTAGTTGCGGGTCTACCGTTTTTCAATGTAACCTGCTGAGGGTTATTAATTTCAACCTTGGCCCTGCACTTAACGCAGTACGCTTCCATATCTCCCTCCTTGTGAGGACTAACTATATAAGTCATATTATTCATATAATTAAACTTAACGCAACCCTTTTTCCACTATATATGGTGCTTTCTTTCTGAATTTAGCCTTCTACATATGGTATTTTTCACTTTGAACTAAAAAATTAGAGGTGTTTGGATAGCCCAAGACATACTTCTGTAACACGCAAGCAACATCTATTTAACAGCAGGGCAATACTTAAGAAACATCAGGTCCATAGACTGGAAATTAAATAATTCAGGCGAATTAGTCGCACCAAAGTTATTCGTCGTAATACGGAGGTTTAATATGGATTCAGGACATACTTCTTGGATGTTGATGGCCACTGCACTGGTATTTTTTATGACGCCAGGACTAGCTTTCTTTTACGGAGGTCTAGTAAGAGCAAAAAATATAATCAACACGATAATGATGAGTTTCATGTCGATCGCGATAGTCAGCATCGTTTGGGTACTTTGGGGCTACAGCCTAGCTTTCGGCACCGGCAATGCATTTATAGGAGATTTCAGTCATATTGGATTATCTGGCATTTCCTTTGCTTCAGCAGAAGGCGACGACATCCCTCCTTTGTTGTTCGTAGCATTTCAAATGATGTTTGCGGTTATCACTCCGGCTCTTATCACAGGAGCCTTTGCAGAAAGATTCAAATTTAGTACATACTTAATTTTCCTAGTACTATGGAGCACCTTGGTTTATGCGCCCATAACACATTGGGTCTGGGCTTCTAATGTCTTGGCAGATGGTACAGAGGTAAACGGATGGCTATGGGATCTTGGGGCCCTCGACTTCGCAGGAGGAACCGTAATCCACATAAATGCTGGAATAGCAGCAGTTGCGGCAGCACTTCTAGTTGGAAAACGAAGAAACCCGGGAATACAACCCAATAATGTTCCGTATGTGGTTCTTGGAGCCGCAATCCTCTGGCTTGGATGGTTTGGATTTAATGCGGGTTCAGCGGTAGCTGCTAACGATTCGGCGGCAAATGCTTTCTTGGTTACCAGCCTCGCAGCTTCAACAGCTGCATTGACTTGGGGTGTGATATCGCATCTAAAAACTGGGAAAATGGGGGCAGTTGGGGTAGCTACAGGAGCAGTAGCTGGCTTGGTTGCCATCACTCCAGCCGCAGGAGCTGTAAACGCCATGGGGTCACTTGCGATCGGATTCGGAGCAGGATTGATTTGCTTTTTCGCTGTGGAGCTCCTTCACAAAACCAATATGGATGACGCTCTCGACGTGTTTGCGGTTCACGGAATTGGCGGTATATGGGGAGCGATCGCCACCGGCATATTCGCACTCGAGGCGATAAGTGGTACACAAGGACTCATCGAAGGTAATGTAAAACAAGTCGGTATTCAGGCGGTTGCAGTAATCGCCACCGTAGCATACTCCGGCATAGTAAGTTTAATTATCTTATTTATCTTGGATAAAATTCCTGGGCTCGGATTAAGGTCCAGTGAATCTGATGAGGATATAGGGCTTGATTTAGCGGAACACGGAGAACAGTCTGCCGTACAAGACGGAGCAAACTAGTCAAGTCTCGGCATATTAACAAAGAGGGTTCGATTAGCACCGAACCCTCTTTTACAACATTACTATAATGTTACATAATTATTTCTTAATTGTTGCCAAAATGTTACACCGTGTGTAATATCGAGATTGTAAATGTTTCATAAATGTTACAAAGGAGGGCGTATATGTTAAAGATAGAGGCGATATTCAGGCCTGAAAGAGTAGGTGCGGTGACCGATTCACTTCTAGCAGCTGGTGTCACAGGATTCCATTATCAAAACGTCACAGGACAAGGACAACAGAAAGGTGTTGAAGTGGTAACCGGAAGGGGTGGTCAGACCACTAGGTCGGCTTCATCCAAGACTCTACTTGTTACTGTGGTGTCTGACGACAAAAAAGATGCCGTGGTAGAAGCAATTGTTTCGGCTTCCAGAACCGGTGAAATCGGTGATGGCAAAATATTTGTGACTGAAATTTCAGATACGATACGTGTCAGAACCGGAGAGGCCGGAGAATCGGCAATATAGCCGGGGAAAGGAACCTCAACAGCTGTAGTCTTCCCTAACTGTTGAAGAGAGCTTGAAGCATAGGTATTATCTTTAGCAATGCCTACTAATGTGCCACCTCAATACAGGGATGCGGAACAAAGATTCCGAGAAGCTGTCTCAGTGCAAGGCAAAATAGCAGCCTTGCAAGAGATGCTGCAAATTATGCCTAAACATAAAGGCACAGATCATTTAAAAGCCCAACTCAGAGCTCGATTGTCCAAGTTGATGTCTGATTTGGAAACTTCGTCTGGTGGGAAAGGCGGCCGGACGGAGCCATTTTCTCTGCCTAAAGAAGGTGCCGGCAGATCCACTTTGATAGGCCCTACTAACGTTGGGAAATCCCTACTATTATCTTCCGCGACAGGGGCAAAAACTAAGGTAGGTTCATACGAGCTTAGCACGCAAGAACCTATACCTGGCATGTATCCATATAACGACATATACATACAGATGGTTGACACCCCACCGATAGATAATATAGCGACTCAAAGTAGACTTTACGGCCTACTGAGAACAAGCGATATATTCGTTTTTGTCGCAGATTTAACAAACAATCCGGTCGATCAGACTGAAAATTCTTTTAAAGAACTGGGCGAGTGGGGATTTAAGTTATTGCAAAAAGGACAATATCCAGATGAAGATGACCAATTTACCTCAAAACCCACAATAATAGTTTGTAATAAGGCAGACATACCTGGCGCTCTAGATAATTATGGGAACATGGAAACCCGTTACGGCGGAAAATTTCCGCTGATTATGGCCAGTGCCCATGAAGAAGTAGGACTGGATGAACTCGCAGAAGAATTGTTTAAAAGCCTGAAAATAATACGTATCTATACTAAATCACCAAGAGAACGTCTAGAAGATTTTACCAAGGAAAACCCCGTGGTCCTTCCCATTGGCAGTACTGTTGGTGAAGCAGCTCAGCAGGTGCACAAAGAACTTAGCCATGGGCTGAAATATGCAATCCTATGGGGGAATTCAGGCAAATTTGACGGACAACGTGTCGGCAGAGGCCATGAGTTATCAGACGGGGACGTTATAGAAATCCACGCCTAGTTTCCGCCTAAGCATTTAAGGCATCTAACACTTTGCCGGGAGACATAGGCAATTCAGTCATACGAACTCCCACTGCATCATAAATAGCATTAGCTATAGCGGCCATTGGAGGAATCAAACAAGCTTCTCCCACCCCACGCAGGCCAAATGGATGTCCCGGGTTAGCAACCTCCACAAGTACCGTGTCAATCATTGGTAAATCCAGTGCGACAGGCATCCTATAATCCAGAAAGGAAGCGTTAACCATATTCCCTTCACCATTGAAAACATATTCTTCATTCAAAGCCCAACCAATTCCTTGCACCGCACCACCCTGCAGCTGGCCCTCAACATAGCTAGGGTGAATAGCCTTTCCGACATCCTGCATAGAGGTATATCTCAATATATCGACCTTCCCGGTCTCTTTATCCACCTCAACATCAACAATATGAACTGCGAAAGCATTGCCAACTCCTCCTGGATTTACCGTAGCACGGCCAACTATCGGGCCACCTGTGCCGTTGAGCATCTTCGCCAATTCAGCGAATTGAATGCTTAATTCAGGATCACTTTTATGCCTTATAGTTGCTCTTTCATACTCGATTTCAGAGGCGTCTACATCCCAGATACGGGCGGCTCGAGCTACCATCTGGGCCTTTATATCATAGGCAGCTTCAATGCATGCTGTACCAGTTTTGAAAGTCACACCACTCCCACCAGCCCCAGAGCTATAACCGATTGAGTCAGTGTCACCAATGGATGGTTTCACATCCTCCGCTTTTAACCCGAGCACATCCGCAACCTGCATAGCCATTGCAGTTCGACTACCTCCGATATCCGGAGAACCTTCAACCAATGAGACTGTCCCATCTGCGTTCACACTTGCAACGGCACTAGCCGGACCGCTTCCGTTGAACCAGGCGCCAGAGGCGATACCACGTCCTTGAGCAATGCCTGCTATATCTGCGGCGTAATGAGGATGATTTTTTGCAGCGTCCAGTGTTTCCACTAACCCTATTTTTCGGTATACCGGACCGTTGGCAGGTTGACGAGTACCTTCTTTGGCTGCATTCAGGAGCCTGAATTCTATGGGATCTATATTCAATTTTTCAGCGATTTCATCAATCGCAGTCTCAATTGCAAAAGCCGCAGCCGGGGAACCTGGTGCTCTGTAAGCAGAAGATTTTTGAACATTTGTGACAACATCCAAGCCTTCAACATATGCATTGGGTATGACATATGGTCCCAGCATAGTTCTACTTCCACCTGCTACCGGGGAGCCTGGGAAAGCTCCTGCTTCAAAAGTGAGTCTGGCCTTCACTGCCGTGAGTTTACCGTCCTTAGAAGCTCCCAGTTTTATTTCCATGGCGGTACCAGATGTCGGTCCTGTTCCCATGAAAACTTCGGCTCGGGTCATCGTTATTTTTACGGCAGAGCCTGACTTTTTGGACAAAACAGCCGCGACCGGCTCCAAATAAACCCCTCCCATCCCTTTTCCTCCAAAGCCACCACCAATTTCCAAAGGCACGACAGTGACATCTCCCACGGGTATATCGAGCAAGGCAGATATGTGATCTCTGAAAGCAAATAGTTGTTGTGTACTGCACCAGGCAGTCACCTTCCCATCTTCATTCCAAAAAGCAGTCGTTGCTTGAGGTTCTATGTAGCCTTGGTGAACTGCCTTGGTTCTAAATTGTCGCTCGACGACTACATCAGATTCAGCAAATGCCTTATCAACATCTCCCTCTTGAGAAATTATTTTTAAGGCCAGGTTACTCGTGCCCGCATTGCCCTCATCACCCCATCCACCAACCCTGAACAATACACTTGACTGAGTCAATAACCTGTCATGCAGAATAGGCGCGTCGTCTTTAAGAGCATCTTCAGCAGTCAATACTGGCGGCAGAACCTCATAATCAACTTCTATTAAAGCCAAAGCTTCCTCGGCAATATGAGGGTCAATAGCGGCCACTGCGGCTATTGCGTGACCGACATAGAGAGCTTTCTCTCTCGCCATTACGTTCCGGCTATAGAAACCATAATTTACAGCAGCACCTTCTTCTAAATCAGCTACCTCTGCCGAAACTTCTGGCAAATCAGATCCTGTCATAACCGACTTAACCCCGGGATGGGCAAGAGCTTTAGATGTATCTATAAACTTTATCCTTGCATGGGCATGGGGACTTCTAAGAATTTTTCCATGCAGGTACCCTACAGGGAATGAATCAGCGCTATAACGAGCCCGGCCGGTTACTTTATCAGCACCATCATGACGTATAGGTCTAGTACCTACTACGGAAAATTCCTTTTCGGTAAGTACCATATTTGGCTCATAGGTGGTCATGATGCATCTCTCCGTTAATCTCATTAGTTAATCTAAGCTAATTTAACACATCGAAACGAAAGCAGAAAACAGGCGCAAATTAAAGTAAAGTCGGTAAAATGTTGCACAGTATGTCTATTACCCAAAAAGTTATCTGAAGTAAATTAGTAGGTATAAGATGTAACTATGAAACAGCAAACGACTATAAGGATGACTAAATGAAATTTGGAGCATCAATATCAAGTTACACCACCACATGGGACAGCATCGAAACGGCGATAAAAACTATGGAGTCAGGAAGCTGGGATAGCATATGGTTTCCTGACCACTTTATACCGCCAGCTGCGTGGAAGGGAGCTGAAGATCAACCTATTTTTGAATCATGGTCTCTACTGTCTGCCGTCGCTGGAATGACCGAAAAGCTCCGGATGGGTCATATGGTGAACGGAAATACTTATCGAAATCCTGCATTAGTTGCAAAGATGGCAACGACCATAGACCAGATATCCAGAGGCAGATTTATACTCAGCCATGGCGCGGCATGGTTTCAAAGGGAGCACGAGGCCTATGGTTGGGAATTTCCATCCCTGAGGGAACGCTCAGATAGATTCGAGGAGTCGTGTGCCCTTATCAGGATGCTTCTAAGCTCTGAGGAACCCGTAAATTTCAAAGGAAAATATTACAGCTTAGAGAACGCACCGTTATCCCCAAGATCCGTTCAAAAGCCACATATACCAATAATGATCGGAGGTTTGGGAGAGAAACGCACACTTAAGACACTGGCTAAATACGGGGACATGTGGAACCTAGATGGTTTCGGTGTGGGTAAAGAAGAAAACGTACGCTACGGCGGCATGTCGCTGGAGTTGTTTAACCGAAAAGTCGATATTCTGCATAAACACTGTGAAGATGCTGGAAGGGACCCCTCAGAAATATCTCTCACAATTTCAATGCCTACTAAATTGTCAAACAATCAAACGGAAACAGATGCTTTTATCAAACAAGTTGGACCTGGAACGGTTGCTGGTAGTGCCGACTACATCGTTTCAAGGGTCGGGGAGTTCTTGGAAGCGGGTGTAGATGAAATTATGTTTTCACCGAGACCAAGTGACAGTGAATCTTTGCAGGCGCTTGACGAAGAGATACTTTCAGCGTTCGCCTAGGAAAGTTTTTTTGTGAGGTTCAGGTACATATCTTCGACTAAATCTCGAATAGAGTATTCAGGTTCCCAGCCCCACTCCTCCCTGGCTTCGGAATCATCGAGGGATATAGGCCATGAATCTGCCATCGACTGTCTGACAGGGTCTATTTTATAATTGATTTCAAACCGGGGATTGATTTTCATTATCTCTCTTGCAAGTTCGTCCGGGGTAAACGTCATCGCGTGGATATTGAAGTCTGAATGGTGAATCAAAGCCTTAGAATCAGCCTGAAACAACTTGATTAAGGCATTGATTGCATCTGGCATATACATCATAGGCAGATCAGTGTCGGGGGCAAGATAGCATTCGTACGAATTTTTCCTTATTGCCTCATAGAACATCGCCACTGCATAGTCTGTAGTCCCGGCTGTCGGTTCTGTTTTCCAACTAATGATTCCTGGCAATCTTATGCCCCTCACGTCCAGCCCTAGCTTTGAATGGTAATAATTGCCCATCAGTTCCCCAAAAACCTTTGATATTCCATAAACTGTATCGGGGTTTTGAATAGTGTCGTTGGGGGTCTTGTTTCGAGGAGTCTTATCTCCAAAGGCAGCAATGGAACTTGGCAGTATCACTTTCTCCAGACTGTTCATATATGCACATTCCAAAATGTTGAATGTGCCGTTTATATTCACATGATGGGCAGTTGTTCTTATGGTTTCGGCAGTAGCAGACAGTATTGATGACATGTGAAAGATTGTGTCGATTTTAAAATCTCTCACAATTTTTTCTAAAGCATTGAAGTCTGTTACATCCAAAACAACATTTGGGCCAGTTTCAAGTATGTCTTCAGATAAGGGGGTCTTATTCCATCCTGCTATCACGGTATCACCGCCGTAGTTATTTCTTAGAGCAGGAACCAACTCAGACCCGATTTGCCCAGCAGCGCCAGTTACAAGAATGTTACCCATTTTAATCTCCTTCTTTATATCATCAAGTCTCCACCATTTATATCGATGGATGCCCCCGTTATATACGAGGCTTGGTCAGATGCCAAAAATGCAACGAGATCGGCCACTTCTGAAGGTTGGCCAAGCCGCTTTGCAGGAAATATATTTGCATATTCGTATTTTCTTTCATCTGAAATAGTTGATCTCACCATTTCCGTATCGATCAAGCCAGGGCATACCGCATTCACGGTTATCCCATATTCGGCAACTTCTTTAGCCGCATGCCTTGTTAAACCAAGCACTGCTGCTTTTCCTGCCGTGTAATGCGCGCCACCAATAGTGCTGACATTTTTCCCGGCACTTGATGAAATATTGATTATCCTCCCCCACCTATTTTGCTGCATTGAGGGCAGCACAGCTTTGGAACACAAAAAAGTCGATTTCAAATTCCCTTCAACCACGTAATCCCATTCTTCTTCTGATATCTGAAGCAGCGGTGTAGGTCGTAATACTCCAGCATTATTGACCAATACATCGGTGTGTCCAAAATTATTTTCGGTATGCTTGATCATTTGTTCAACATCATGAATATCGGTGACATTCCCAACATATGAAATCACGGCAGAGTTATAGCTTTTAATATCAGAGACAGTCGCCTTAGCCGTGGTCTCGTTTATATCGTTAACAACGACTGAGGCACCCTGCTGAGCTAGTGAATGGGCTATAGCACTACCCATACCTTGGCCAGCACCGGTTACTATTGCCACTTTTTCTTCTAATGTACCCACGTTTAGACTCCTCTTAGATTTTGTCCGGTTGGTTTTCGGAAACCGGAAAGTATACTAAGCCAAATAGTAAATAGACCCACCTAGGTTCTTTCATATACATTGCTAATCATTTACCTTGCTTGATAAATTCAGCGATTTTTTCCCCGATCATCATTGCGGGAACATTTGTGTTTGCCCTTACACAGTCGTGCATTATAGATGCATCACCCAAACGTAAATTTTCAAAGCCGTGGACCTTACCGTACTGGTCAACCACAGCCATCGGATCTGATTCAGGTCCCATTTTGCACGTACCGCTTATATGGTGGCTGGTTGTTGCATTTTTCAGAATCCATAAATCCAGTAAATCATTATCTTTTAACTCTTGCTCCGTAGGTTGAACACGTCTTGTGACTATTGGTTCATATGAGGTTCCATCACCCACTTCTGCGCACAATCTCACACACTCCCTCATCCGCCTTAGGTCCTCTTCTTCCTTAAAATAGTTATAGTTTAGATGAGGTTGAACCTGTGGATCTGAAGATCTCAACAAAAGTTCTCCTGAGCCCATTTGAAGATACAGGCAAGCACTCATACCCACACCTTTATACATATCTTCACCATCAGTCATGTAAAACTTTTGTGGGACTGTGGCAGTGTGATGAACCATCATATCGTTGTGAAGTTCGGATCCTTCAGCGGTATATCGGATTGCAACAGTGGCACCACGCTTGGAACCATCTTTTAGGTGTTCATAATCATCATTTACTTCCCATATAAGACGAACCTGGGGATGATCTCTTAGGTTTTGGCCTACACCGGGTAAGTGACCTAACACCTCTATTCCCTTTCCTCCGAGGTGTTCATCTGGGCCTATACCAGAGAGCATAAGCAATTGAGGTGACCCTATTGCACCGGCGCTGACAATTATTTCTGCTCCTTTTTCGATAAAAACATCTCCGTCTTTTTCTACTTCTACCCCAACAGCCTTTTTATTAATCAGTTTTATTTTTCGAACATTACAGTCAGCTTTCAACGTTAGGTTTGTACGATTTCGGGCAGAATTCAGGTAACTCAAAGCTGTACTCTGACGAACTCTATTAATAGTGTTAAACGGCATGGGGCCAACGCCAGTTGAATCAGGATCATTGTGATCTTCTGTAACTGGAAATCCTATATCTTGAAAACCCTGGAAAAATGCTTCTCCATCGCGGGTCCATTCGTCTTTTGGATGCCGGCGAACACCTATTGGGCCATCATGGCCATGAAAATCTCCTCCCATATCAGTATCGTTCTCTAATTTTATGAACGCTGGAAGACACTTTTCGAAGCTCCACTCTTCGTTTCCGTGTTCCGCCCATGTGTCATAGTCTTGCGGGTCTCCCCGAAGAAAAATCTGGGCGTTCACAGCACTGGAGCCCCCCATAGCTCTGCCTCTGGGAATCAACATTGGAGAATCTTGCGCTTCTGTAGCATCGGCAACAAAAAGCCAACGTTTTTCATCACCAGGGTCAAGCCACCAATTTGGCTCATCTAAAAGCTCGGGACCATAACCGTACTTAAACTTATCTGGAAGTGAAGAAAAATCCTCATAGTCACTGCCTGACTCTATGAGAAGCACCGATTTGGATTCATTCTCACTCAACCTTGCAGCTATAATGGCTCCAGCAGACCCCGCTCCAACAACTATGTAATCGTATTTCATCCAACAGCTCCATTCTTATAATCTCTCTAACGAGGCAAGTGTCAACGAAGGGAAACCCGGAGATTTAATTCATCCGTCGCCCTCCATCAACATTAATTGCCTGCCCTGTAATATTGTGGGCATCATCAGAGGCTAAAAAAGCCGCCAATTTGCCAATATCTTCTGGGGTCTGTTCCTTTTGCATTGGGGTCCCAAGCTCGACGACCTTTTCGAATCGTTCTCGACCGGTGAGGCCTTCCAGAGCTTGGTTATCTAAAAAGTCTGGTCTGCCAACAAGATGTTCAAATAATGGGGTCCATAATAAGCCAGGACATATTGCATTTACATTGATTTGATATGGGGCCAACTGAAGCGCATGGGACTGTGTCCAACTCACAACTCCAGCTTTTGAAGCATTGTAGTGGGGTATAGAAGGGCCACCTTGCCGGGATGCGATTGAAGCAATATTTATTATTTTCCCATTCCTTCTTTCTTTCATACTATCTTCAACAGCCTGTGAAACGTTTACCACGCCTCTGAGATTGATGGCCAGTACTGCGTCCCAATCATCTTCATTTGGCACCTTTCTTTCCCACCATCCATGAGCGCCAACGACACCAGCGTTATTTACCACAATGTCGATTTGTCCTAATTGTCCCAATAGGTCTGAAAGTAGTGATTGTGCAGCATCGGGATTCGCGACATCCAAGTGGGCTGGCTGGGACTGTCCTCCCGATTTAACAATCTCTTCGGAAGTTCGTTGGGCACCTTCTAGATCGATATCACTCACCACTACGTTGGCTCCTTGCTCGGCAAGAACCTTTGATATGCCCTTACCGATGCCAAGGGCTGCTCCGGTAACTAAGGCGTTCTTATTACTTAAATCTATCATTCTAAATTCTCCGAAATACGTTTTATCTAACTTACGGGCGGCCTGTGTTGAATCCATGGTCGGGCCGATTCAAAAGCGGCACTAACTGCAAGAACAGTCTCTTCATCCCCATGTTTGCCCACGATATGCAAGCCTACAGGCATTCCATCAGAGTCGAATCCACATGGAATACTCGCTGCCGTAAACCCGATGGTATTAATTGGATGAGTGAAAGGTACAAACCCCCATTCAGGGTTGGGATAAGGGTCCTGGTCTCCTATTTTTTGAGGGTATATGTCAGTAGGAAAAGCCGTGGTAGGCATAGTTGGGGATATCAGAACGTCATATTTCTCAAATTCATCCTCAAACATATGAATCATTTGGTTTCTTAATCCCAGGGCTCTCACATAATCTGTTGTCGTAACGTCCCTACCTTGTTCAATTGCCCATTTCCCATACCATGTGAGCGGATCAGCCGGATCATCTAACAAATGGCCATTAGACACATAAGCCGAAGCCGCAAATATGACAAGCCAGGGATCAAAAGGGTTTTCCAGTTTCAGGCTGGATTGATCAACTGAACATCCCAACTCCGAAAAAGCTTCGATGGCATTTTTAGTTATTTCTGCCACCTCGGTATCTACGGAGGTGTATCCAAAATCCGGACTCCAACCTATATGAAATCCCGATACATCTCTTTCGGTTGCGGCCATAAAGTCAGGAACAGGAGCACGAAGAGAACCAGGGTCCCTGGAATCATATCCAGACAACACCTGGAGCATTAAAGCAGAATCTCTAACGGTCCGGGTTAACCCTCCTTGCTGGCTGGTATAGTTGGCAGCCGCAGGGGCGTTAATCCCTGAGTAACTAGACACTCTCCCCTGGGTGGGTTTAATTCCATAGGTGCCTGTAAAACTAGCAGGTATTCGAATTGAGCCACCGCCATCTCCTCCTGTAGCCAAGGAGGTCAACCCTGCGATTATGGATGCCCCAGCACCTCCACTGGACCCACCCGATGTACGCTCAAGATTCCACGGGTTCCTGCAAGGATCTCCCAATCTGTTTTCATTGGCTCCCAGCAGTCCAAATTCAGGGGAATTGGTCTTCCCCAACATAATAGCCCCAGCGGCTAACACTCTTTCAACCACGGCGCAATCAGCATCGGGAACTCTGTCTTTATATGCCAGTGACCCTCCAGTGGTCTTCACACCTTTAGTCATTTGTAGATCTTTTATCGAAATAGGTATCCCATGTAGAGGCCCAAGTTCGTCACCGTCAATGACTGCTTTCTCTGCCTTTCGCGCAGATTCCAATGCCAGTTCAGATGTGACAGTAAGATAAGAATTGAGCTGCCCATCAAGGGTATTTATACGATCGAGGTAAAGTTGAGTGATTTCTACCGGAGAAACCTTTTTACTTGCTATAAGTTCCTTGAGTTCTGTTGCCGGTGCGAACGCAAGATTTTCATCTATGCCTGCCATTGTCTTCCTCCACAATTATTGAGATGTATCTCTGTCTATGCGGATTATATCTCTTGGCAAGAGAGTGGTGTGAATAGGGGATTTATCAATGCTGAGCGACTCTTATTCATACAGATTTTTGGCTAAGAACCCATGAAGGAAATAGTTAAAGGCTTACCCAAAACTTTCCCAACACTACCTTGATAAAAAACGGGGGATTACAAATCAAACAAGTTCAAGGTTTTTGCCTTGGGAGTTTTTTTGCTCACCACATTTCCTGTTGGTGAATTAGCCCCTGTATCTGATCCTACTGGCCTCCCAACTTTAGGAGGGTTGTTGAGTAACTCGAGCAAATCAATCTTAGAGATTAGTACTTTAGGTCTGCCTACATTTCTTTTCGTCTGCAAATATCCCCTCTGCTTCAAACGGCCTTCACTAATCCAGGCTTGAATAGTCGCTTTTGCTGGAAGTTTTTCCGCCTGTGCCTCACGGTATAAGTATTGGGCTAATTTGTAGGCTTCATCGATATCAATCAGTTCAAGTTGGTTGATCTCTTTTTCTAACTCTTTCAAGGCTTCCAGGGAATTAGTGCGGACAAGAATATCTTTAATCACGGACAAATCAACACTCTGGACATCAAACATACTAGGACGTTGTTCCGGCATAATAATCCCCCAAAAACCGTGTAAGCGGATACTACACCAACTGCAGGCAAAATATAAATTCTTCGGGAAAATGGGCGGTGCGAACTGGTTGTTAAGAAGGAGGCATAGATGCCTGGTAAGTCGCCTGTTCGAGCATTGTGATCACAAACCCCTGCTAAGTTTCACCTAGAGCGCTTCAGGTGCTATTACTCTATTCATATCTTCGATCTGATCGTATTCTGAACTGGTATATCAAAAATAGAGCGAGGCTATATAGTGACTTTTTCCAATCCACTGTCTGAAAATGAAAGGTTTTTGCCAGCCAATCATCCTAACTTCGGCTGGTTTTACCAAAATCTGGATGACTGTGAATACTGGAGCTGTGAGAAGCCAGCAACCTTTATAGTTTTTGAAAACGATACCCCGTCAAAAATTCATCTCCGTGTCACCCAGGGAGATGGTCACATGATGAACCTGTGCCATCAACATGCTGGTGATGCTGAAAAAGAAGAGATCGACAAATGCACCATCGGGCACTGTTTTAATATCAAACTATCAAAGTACGAAAAATGTTTTGAATGCAACACTGAGAAGTCGAACACAAAATACAGCCGCTACATACATGAAGCCTCTCCAATAAGGGAGGCCCAGGGAGACGGGTTATTCTACGTCTATGTATTAAGTCTTTCAGATAAAACTTTTTATGTAGGTCACACCAGTGATCTTCGCATGAGACTGGCTGAACACAAATCAGGCAAAGCGATGCGCACCTTAGGGAAACAACCACAACTTGTTTGGTTTGCCGAAACGTCTACGAGAAAAGCCGCCGCCACACTTGAGGCCGACATAAAAAAGCTCCGAGATAAAAATGATCGAAAACTAAGAAGAATGGTTATTGGTTTCAGTGACCTCCTTAAAGAAACATACTGGTACAAACATAGCTGAGTGGGGCAATAAAAACCCAAATGAAGTGGCGACCCCGACCAGATTCGAACTGGCGATCTCAGCCTTGACAGGGCCGTATGTTAAACCGCTACACCACGGGGCCGCGAAAAAACTAACGAAAGTTAGTTAGCAAATTGTATTTAGAGTTAATTAGCTCGTCAATCGATATTAAGAGGCTAGGCCTGCTGCTTCCAAGGCCTCATCAAGCTTTGCTGGACTATAACCAACCACTTTCTCTTCACCAATGACTGTGACAGGAGTGCTTCTGTATCCCATAGATACCAAATCCTTCAAAGAATCTCTATCTGTAGATACATTGTGCTCCGTATACTCAAAACCCTTTCGTGAAAGATACACTTTCACCATATGGCAAGGGCCTCAACCTACAGATGTGAAAACCTTTATCGGCTCACTCATCGCTATCTCCTATCAATAATTGTTAACTCGAAAAAGATGATCACTCATTTTAACCCATCACAACTATTTTTTCTTGTTATCTTCCCTTCTACGCTTGTTGAATTCTTTCTTACCGCCAGTGTTTTCAAAAAGTTCTGTACCCAGTGGTACGGCTTCATCTATCGTCTGTGCGAAATCCTCTCCGGATTCATATTTGCGAAGAAACTCTTCGCTAACGAAAAACATTCATATACAGAAGCCATCCCTTTCGATGTCTTCATGGTGTCTCTCGCAAGGGCATATTTTTTTGCGATCCTCAACTGGATCGCCACTTAGAGGCATTCAAGGGCAATATCTATACCCTTCCAACCTATGATTCTCTGCTAAACCCTTCTGGACTTCCTGGACGACTTCTTTCTCAGGAAAGAATTCGTAGGGGCCACGATCAACATAGCGCTCTGAAAATTTTTGAGCACTTGCCAGGGCTTCGGATTCTGACATCTCCTTAGGCATACCTATAAATACCTCAACTTACGTTATCTGGTGTAAACCCAGTACGCATCATACTATGCATACTGCAATCCATTTTTCTAAACGATTTTTCTTGCATTTCGATTCGTTGAACCAGTGAAGGAAGAGCGTCCATTATTTCATCATCTGTTTTATTCTCAGATACTTCAAGGCTCAATAAAGCAGCGGTCCCACAGTCACAACTTGCAGAAAAAAAGACCTTCTTAAACCCTGGGTTGGCTGAGAAATCCATCTTGAATCCACTCAGCGGGCGTAGATTCACTTCGGCATTAACACTGCTCATCACCAGTGCCTGAATCTCTTTTTCTTCCATAGATTCATACTAACCCAAAATACACTGAATTGCGATTCAAAATCTACATATTACCGTCACCGGGTAGGCGAATCTATACCCTTTTTATATATAATGTCAGAACCTGATCCAATCGACCTGTAGGAGGCTGAAGCATGGCCAGTGATCCATTTTATAAAGACCTTAACCCTATCTCATTCCTAGACAGATCTGCCGATGTCTACCCGGACAAACCTGCACTGATTTATGGCGATATCACCTATACATACCAGGACTTTTACAATCGGGTTAACAAACTTGCAGGGGCGCTGCAAAAAGAGGGAATTAAAAAGGGTGACCGGGTTGGATTCCTCGTTCCTAACATCCCGGCAATGTTTGAAGGACATTACGGCCCATTAAAAATTGGAGCCGTTCTTGTCGCAATAAATACGAGATTATCAGCGCGAGAAGTGTCGTACATACTCAATCATTCGGGTGCAAAAGTACTGGTCTTTGACTCAGAATATGCTGAACTCATTAGCCAAATTAAAAATGAGTTACCTGAAATAACCAGGTTCGTACAGGTAGCTGACATCTTCCCAAAATCTAGCCTTGTGGAAGGTCCAGAATATGAAGAATTTCTTAATTCTGCAGCCCCAGGAGATCATAGAGTCCCTTTAGAATCCGAGTCAGACCCTATATCTATTAACTACACCTCCGGAACTACCGGGATGCCCAAAGGCGTTCAATACCACTCTCGAGGTGCTTATTTATCAGCCTTAGGAGAAGTTGTCGAAAGCGGTATGAACTATGCATCCAAATATCTTTGGACTTTACCAATGTTCCATTGCAATGGATGGTGTTTTACATGGGCTACGACCGCGGTTGGAGCAACTAACGTCTGCCTTCGACGGGTGGATCCACTCGAAGTGTACCGATTAATAGATGAAGAATCAGTCACCCACATGTGTTGTGCACCCACTGTTCTTACATCGATGTACTCTATACCAGATGCTGACCAGCAAGATCTAAGTGGGGTAACCATAATGACCGCCGGAGCGCCACCTGCACCTCAAGTGATACGCAGCATGGAGAATATGGGGGCACACATATTACATACCTACGGCCTAACCGAAACATATGGCCCAACTACCATATGCGCCATTCAGCCTGACTGGAAGGAAAAAAGTTCTGAAGAGGTAGCAAATTTGAAGGCTCGGCAGGGTGTCGCCTATGTAGTCGCTGACACGGGAATGCGGGTCGTGGACACTGAAATGAACGATGTGAAAAGGAACGGTTCTCAAATGGGTGAAGTAGTAATGAACGGTAACATCGTAATGTCTGGATATTTCGATGATGAAGATGCTACTAACAAGGCTTTCGAAGGGGGATGGTTTCACAGTGGTGACCTGGCCGTTTGGCACCCTGACGGATATATCGAGCTACAAGATAGAGCCAAAGACATCATAATTTCGGGTGGAGAGAACATATCCAGTCAACAAGTTGAGAAGGTAATTATGGAACATGATGGGGTACTCGAAGTGAGCGTTGTAGGAGTACCTGACGAAAGATGGGGAGAAGTCCCAAAGGCCTTCGTAATGTCGAAAGATGGGGTAACGGTGTCAGAAGAGGAGATAATTACTTTCACAAGGGACCGAATAGCCCATTTTAAAGCACCTAAATATGTTGAATTTGGAGAACTTCCAAAGACCGCCACAGGTAAGATCCAGAAGTACGTTCTTAGAGATAAGGAGTGGGAAGGAAAAGAGAAAAGAATCCAGGGATCTTCTCTGACATAAAGGATTGTGGCAGTCGGATCGCCCCTATTTGTAGATAGGGGTCCCCGCATTCTTCATAAGGGCATCGAGTTCTGCCATGAGGTGTTCGGGAAGTCTGATTGACGGTGGCCTCGGCGGGCCTGCAGGAAGACCTACTCTTTCCATAGCTGCTTTTATGAAAGGTCCTTCACCCCCTGTTTCCTGAATTACCTTGGTAATCCATTCACGCCACTTCCATTTAAAGTCACCTAGTCTCTTTTTTACTCGATCATATTCAGAAGCTTTCAATAGAGCCCATATTTCGGATGGATATTCGGGCCAAAACCCGCTCAGATGGGTGATGAATCCCGCAGCACCCAATACATTGCTCCAAACATGCTCCCCACCGTTATCAATGATTACTAATTTATCCGAAAAATTCACTAATCCTTCTCTATAAAGTTGAGTTGTCGGGGCGGACCATTTCATAGCATTTACATTTTTTATCTGTGACAACTCGTTTATAAGGCTAATACTCATGGTTAAACCTTCCCACCAGGTGTGGTAAATCATGAGGTTTACATCAGACCCTTCGCTGACATATTGAAAAAGTCTGATTACATCATTCTCTGAAGGTTCGTAATAATAAGTGGGTCCTAACTGAACCCCATGGAGTCCTACTTCAGTGGCATATTGAGCAAGTTCGAGTGCAACACGAACATCTGTATGCTGGATACTCGTAAGCACCGGAACTTGTCCATTGGCTGCTTTGACAGCAGCTGCCATTACAGCTTTACGTTCATCCACATTCATCGCTGGGTGCTCACCTCCGGCACCTCCTACTAAAAGGGTCCCGTTTCCTGTTACTACCCCTTTATCAACCATAAAGCGAATGTTGCTGGTCAGGGAATCTAAATCCAAGGCAAAATCTTCCTTAAATGGAGTCGCTACAGCCACCATCGGGCCACATAACCAGTCTTTTATATTGGCTTCTCCTAAGGGCATTGGTACCTCTCGTTAAAAATTTTCATCGGGCAGTGAGGCCCCCATCTACCGGTAGTTCTGCACCAGTGATATAAGATGACTCGCTTGAAGCCATAAAAAGTACCGCTTTTGCTACCTCATCAACCAATCCCACCCTGCGCATCGGAACATCTTCAATCATTATTTTCCTAAATTCAGGGTCTGCGGTCATTTCTGAAGTAGTCATTGGTGGCATAACTCCTGGATGAATTGAGTTAACCCGTATACCTTTCTCTGCATACTGAATTGCTGCAGATTTAGTCATTAGTCTAACTGCACCTTTGGATCCACTGTACCCCATATGAACATAAGATTGACCCACCAACCCAGAAATAGATGAGATATTCACAATGCTACCAGCGCTATTTTCCGACATAAGCCCAAGGCAATATTTCATTCCCAGGAAAACACCCCTCGTATTTACTTTAATCACATTGTCGAAAATCTCAATGTCCAAGAGGTCTGGTGATGAAGCACTTATACCTGCATTGTTCACCAAAACATCCAACCTACCAAATTTTGATTTTAGGTGCTGCATTAGTTTTTCCCAGTTGGATTCCTCAGTCACATCTAAATGAAAATATTCTGCCGAGCCCCCCGATTGAGTTATCTCTTCAACCAGTTTTTCTCCAAGGTCATCTTGAATATCAGCCAAAATCACATGAGAGCCTTCATTTGAAAAAAGTCTTGCTTCAGCAGCTCCCATTCCATTTGAGGCCCCAGTTATTAAAGAAACTTTGTCTTTTAATCTCATCTTACTTGCCTCCGTTGGCTAAAATATTTGTTATCTCATTTTCCATTCTGGTTTTCTTTTCTCTGAGAATGCCTTTGGGCCTTCAATAGAATCTTCTGTTCCTGAAACCCTTTCTGAAATAGGGATGGCAAGTTTTTGAGAGTATTCAACAGGCAAGTTTCTACCCTGGTAGACGATTTGCTTTATCGCCTGTACCGCAAGAGGTGCACACAGTTTAATCTCTCCCGCCACTTTATCTACCCTTTCAATCAATTGTTCTCTATCTTCTACAACGTCTTGAATGAGTCCGATATTGTATGCTCTGTCCGAATTGATTCTGCTACCAGTTAATTGCATATATAGAGATTCTCCTAGCGGTATCATTCGGTTTAGGTTGTGTAACCCATATCCGGCGAGAATACTCCACCTTGGTTCAGGAAGACCGAACTCTGATTTCTTGGTTGCAATCCTTATGTCGCATTGAAGGGATACCTCGAGGCCGCCCGCTACGCAAAACCCATCAATAGCTGCAATCAAAGGTTTATAAACACCCATGTCAACAAATGATCCTGATCCCCTGGGATCTAATGCCTGTCGTTCTCCTTGGGCATCCAACGCGGCTCTTTCTTTCAAATCCATACCCGCTGAAAATGCTCTACCTCCTGCACCAATCAAAACTCCCAGGATAACCTCTGGGTCGTCCCTCACTTCTGCAAGAGCCTCCCTAAGGCCGGCGCTCAACTCCCTGTTTAAAGCATTCATGGAATCGGGTCTGTTAAGGGTTATATAACCTACTCCGTCACGTTTCTCATATAAAATTGTGTTTGTTGATATTGTCATAGTATTTTTCTCCAGATACTTCTTCTACCGGATTCGGCAAAATCGAAACAAGGCACGCTATTAGGCATTAGTTGGCACCAATTTGGTAACAGTAGCAGAAAAAAATGGTAACAAACAAATGGAGAAGGCAATGGTGGAACGTACCTTTTAGGTACGAAACATAATCGTGGTGGGCGGTACAGGGTCGATCTGGTAACCCCTGT
>JAPYSB010000036.1 GCA_029936675.1 Dehalococcoidia bacterium
CGTATATACCTACCAAGATATTTTAATAATCCGCTATAGCAAGAACTTGATTATCACCAATTCAAAGATGGAATACTTTGCCAATTCCGGCTCCCGACACCTTGCCTTTAAGTTGCCTGTTTTTAAGAGCAGAATTTTGGGTATTGGTTACTGACATAACGCTTCATACGCTTATAATCATGAAATAAGTTCTATGGAATAGGTTAACATCATATGCGATTAGCATCACAAATAGCATTAATAACCGGGGGCTCAGGGGGGTTTGGCCAGGCAACTTGCCAACGTTTTATTGAAGAAGGCTCAACAGTTATCCTCGCAGATATTGATGAAGAAAAACTCGCAGAATTGGCTCTGCAATATCGCGACAAATCCAATCAAGTCAAATGTATGACGTTCGATGTATCAGACTTCGAAAAGGTTGAATTAGGTGTGAATGGTATTATTGCCGAATACGGAAAAATAGATATCTTGGTTAATAACGCAGGTTACTTACCCAAGAACGATCATTGGCTGGAAAATCCTATCGAAGATTGGCACAAAGTAATTAATGTAAATCTTAGCGGGGAATTTTATTGTGCCCGGGCCGTTGCAAACCAGATGATAGAGAGAAGAGAGGGTCGTATAATCAACATCTCTTCCTCGGCCTTCCGGCATGGTGGAGTTCCAGGTGGCGGTGGTGTCTCCTATACCGCTTCCAAGGCAGGCGTTGTTGGATTAACGAGATCATTGGCAAAAGCATTGGGACCTTACAACATAACTGTTAATGCCATTGCGCCCGGTCCCACTTTGACACCCATGACAGAAAACTGGCTTCCACAATCCGAAGATAAGCTTACCGAAAGCATCCCACTGGGAAGACTGGGTACTCCCGCCGATATAGCAAATGCCGCCCTCTTTCTCGCTTCAAAGGACGCGTCATTTATCACAGGAGCATGCCTGGACGTTAACGGTGGCTTCACCATGAGTTAACAATAAACGTAAACCTGAGTTCTAATTCTGAATGCCCCTGTCACGGCAATTCATTTACGGTAGTCATAGTTCTTGTCTAAACGTTCCATTAAGTAGTTCCCATAATTTACCGCTTTAAATGCCTCAATTTCATGCAATCCAGGTATCGGTGATACCAGGGTATCCATGGACGGATCAAAGAAATAAGGCTGGGAATATCGCTCCCTTCCTGTAATATTTTTTACTCGATGAGGTGTAGAGACAAAAATACCTCCTGTCCAAAAAGAAAGAATATCTGCAACATTCAAAACAAACGTGCCGTCAATTGGAGGTACGGCAAACCAACTTCCATCCCGGTCACGAACTTCCAGCCCACCCACATCATCCTGGGCAACCAAAGTTATAAAGCCGTAGTCTGTGTGGGGAGCTGCACCGTAAAGTCCATCCTCTTCTTCTTGCGGCCAATAGTGTAGTAGGCGAAGAAATTCTGTTGGACACTTAAAGAATTTATCAAACCAGTCTTCATCTATTCCCAATCCCCGGGCTATTGAGTGCACAATTTGAATTGAGAGCATCCGCATATCACTCATATACGTCTTACAAACCGCCTCCAGATGAGGCAATTCTTGTGGCCATTGGTTGGGACCATCCAGAGGATTCGGGTTTTCCTCCTCTCCCCCATCGGCATTAATCTCTGAAAGCGCAAGAAATGACTCGCTCTGATTTGGTTTTGTCACATTGGCGACAGATGACGTAACGATTGTCGAGGTTTTTGGAGCTAAATATCCCCGATGCCACTTATTAAGGGTATAGTTTCTTTTAACGTCAGGCGTTAAAGAAAAAAAATCTATGCACGTCTCATTGAGTTCCTTGATATGTTCGCTGGCAATTCCGTGACCTTCCACGTATGCAAATCCAATATCTCTAAGAGCTTCATGCAACGCCGCATCAACAGACTTCCGGCCCTTGGTGTCAGAGAATTCAAGTTCAGAAATGTCTATCAGTGGAAGAGAATGAGACATGGAATTTTTCTACGTGACCTCGATAACAGCACCCATTCCCGCTGCATGATGCTCTAACATATGACAATGGAACAACCATAATCCCGGATTATCAGCAACAAAACGGAACTCCGCATTTTCACCTGGCTGCATGAGGTATGTATCTCTTTTGCTCAAGGGGTCTTTAACAGGGTTTAATCGAGAATTTACCCAAAAATGATGCCCGTGAAGATGCATCGCATGAGGCCATCGCGTGTCATTTTGTATGTCTAGTATGACAAATTGCCCTCGTCTTGCGGTCCCAAGCATATGATCATAACCACCGACAGAACCATTAAATGCCCAGACTTTCCGATGTTTTCGGGCAAGATCCCGAAGGGGTGTCATTATTCCATTTATCTTTGCAGATTTAAGGTTTCCCATTGCGCCTCCCTGCATATGAACCGGAATTTTGAGCGAAGTGGAGCTGGCATCTGGCGGTTGAGGTCTTATAGGGGTAATTAACTCCTCGTTCAGCGCTCCTCCACCCAGCCCTAAACTCTCGTCCAATAGAAAACGTGCAATAGTAATTGGTCTGGTCCTAGTTATAATTTGAAGTGCAAACTCTGGAAGCTTATCGCTTAGGTCTAGAATGACATCCACCCTCTGGGACGGACCAATAGTCAAATTAGGACTTTCAAACGGATCAACCGGATATCCATCCAGAGCGATGGTACGTGGCTTGACGCTCGTAAAATTAAGATCAAACACCCTCGCATTTGCAGCGTTAATTAGACGAAGCCTCACACGGCTATTATCCTTTAACCGGTAACTTGGGCTGGACACTCCATTTACCGTAACCCAGTTTCCGATCCTCCCGGCATGAGCCCAATCGTGCAAACTACCGAAGGTTTGTTCTCTAATTTGACCAACGCCATCCAATTGCCAATCATCAATCATCAAAACAAGATCATGATCAACTTTCGGGTCTTCGGGTCCATTTACGATCAACGGTCCGTATAAACCGCGTGCAACTTGCTCCCAGGCTTTATTATGGGAGTGATACCAGTAAGTCCCGGCATCCGGGATCTCAAAGTCATATAAGAACTGTTCACCTTTTTTGACGCCTGGTTGGGTGAGCCCCACGACCCCATCCATTGAATTTTTTACTCGCACCCCATGCCAATGAATGCTGGTTTCTTGCGGTAATTTATTGTCGAGACTGACCTTAGCTCGATCTCCTACATTGAACTGAAGCGTAGGTCCGGGAGTTTTTTGGTTAAATGTCCAAAGGTTTGTTAAAACTTCTGACTTTTCCTTCTTGTAAATCGAATTGGCAGATTGTCCAGCTCTCAAAGTGAAGTCAGGCTGCGTATTAGCTGAAGACCTAATGGGAATAGCAGTTGCCCCCAAAATCAGACCTAAACCTTTAGTGAATTCACGCCTATTCAAATTCATTTTTTATCCGAAATAACCAGAACGGTATTATTTAGATCACAACAGGAATAGAGAACAAACATTCTTTTTGAAAAATAAATATAACGAAAGGATACCGATCTACCCAGCTTTTAACCGCAGTAGCATTCGACTTAAACTTTTTTCTTTACTCGGTATTTCTGATGGCACTTTTTACATGTCCCACCCAGGGTACGGAATTTTTCTATCACCAAATTTGGCACACCGGTGCTAGTTGCTTGAGCCAATCTTTGGGCGGCCTGATTTAGCTCCTCTATAATTTTCTTAAAGTCGCTGGGTTGCTGCCAAATTTTAAGGCTTGCCTCAGACATTCCCCCACCACTCCCAGGGGGGAATAGTTCCATTACCTTTTGGCTGCTTTCAACTATATCATTCGCTTCCAACTTTATAAGAGCATAATTTACGGAAGTTTTGTCGCGCAATTCCTTATTAATTTTCTTCATTGAAGAGGCATAAGACTTCATTATTAGCATGCGTTCTTTTACAACACCTTTAGCGCCCATATGGGCTTGCATTTGAAATACCAAGATTCCACCTTTATCACCGACGACCCCTAATCTGTGGCTTCCTTTAATAGCTACAGATTTGCTGCCAAAAACAAACTGAGCTGAAACGACGATGGAGAAAAAGAGGAATACGCAAGGTAGAGGTTTTCTCATCTTCATTTCCTGTTTTTCTCATTTTCTAGAAGCAACCTCTTTTTCTCCACTCCCCCTTCTCCTGAATAACCCCCTAAACCACCGTCCGATCTGATTACTCTATGACAGGGTACAGTTATCGGATACGGATTTTTCCCGCATGCATTTGCAACGGCCCGTGCCGCCTTTGGATAACCTATCAGTTCTGCGATTTCTTTGTATGTTCTGGTTTCACCACTGGGAATTTTATTTAACTCATTCCACACTTTGATCTGAAAATCTGTTCCCTCTAATTTCATTTACTATTTACTTTCAATCAATTTATCCTTGGAGTTTGAGAACCTTCGCGCCATTCCAGTACAGCAAATGTGATTAAAACAATTGCCGTCAATAAAAAAATAACGGTAGTGATCGGCCTTTCAAAAAATGCTAATAACTCTCCGTCAGACTGAATTAATCCCCTGCAGAGGGATACTTCAAGAATCTTTGCCAGTACAAACGACAGTAACATAGGAGCAAGTAGGATATCCAACTTGCGGAATATATACCCAATAAATCAATTTATCATGAATAATTTTTCAAATGATATCAACTCGTTTTATTGGTGCAAAATACCTTTCACTTTAATTT
>JAPYSB010000018.1 GCA_029936675.1 Dehalococcoidia bacterium
AGCAAAACCGACGTTGTTTCTCCTGGCAAACTGTTTTCAGTTACCGTGAGGCGATTTTGAGGTACTTTTTCTGTTGCTCCAATTGTGTCGAAGAACTTTCCTGGATTTGGTAAATCCTCTGATGGATTTCCTAGGGTATATTGGATTGGAAGGACGATTCTGGGTTGCAGGGCAATTATTGTGTCTTGAATTATTGTGTTGTCTTGATCCTCAGGCGGAGTGACAGGCACAAAAAGGATGTCAGTTTGGCCTATGTCATCTATCTGGGAAGGCGTAAATTTTTGTGAGAGCGCGCCTATGTGGCAAAGGGTTAAACCTTCAGCTTTAATGGTATAAATGGTGTTTATTTTTCGGGCTGAACCTTGTTCGATTGTGGTAAGTGCTGTCGCGAACCCTTTGACATAGAAATTATTTATTTCGTATTCTCCTGGGCCGTCTATAACCCTAGGATTTCCACTTATCGAGTCCACGCTCGAATGCTTCGAGCTGTCGTGGCTTATAGTGACGATGTGAGCTTGTTGAGGCCCCATGAAGGTCCCGTCAGAGCTATCATAAGGATCGGCTATCAGGACTAAATCCCTACTGTTAATACTTACCGATGAATGACCGAGCCAATTAATTTCCATATGAAGGTAACCTCAGAACAAATGTATTACATTGAGTATAACAACCCATCACTTTTAGCTTCAAGTAAAATTAATAGCAATCTTTAGAAGGTTGCCTTTTGTTCCCATTTTACTAGACGGTAAAATCATCTAGGAGTAATCTAGTTTTATTATGTTTGAAACATTAACAGATAGGCTTACTTCGGTAATTAAATCCATTTCCAACAAGGGACATCTGACTGAGAAAGATATCGATGCCACTCTCAAGGAAGTGAGGCGAGCCCTGTTGGAAGCCGACGTGAATTTTAAAGTGGCAAGATCATTTGTGGCATCCGTTAAAGAACAGGTTATGGGTGAAGAAATTTTATCCAGCATCACTGCCGGCCAGCATGTGGTAAAAGTAACCAGCGACGAACTGATAAAAACTCTCGGTGGAGATTCCGTAGAACTAAATAAAAAAGAAAAGCATAATACTATCTTGATGGTGGGCCTCAATGGGTCTGGCAAAACAACAACTTCTGCAAAGCTTGCCAAACACCTAAAAGATTCCGGCCAATCCGTTGGCTTGGTTGGTGCTGATGTTCATAGGCCCGCAGCTATACAGCAACTGTCAGTTCTAGCAGATCAGGTAGGTGTTAGCCTCTATGAGGCCGGTACAGAGGTTTCAGCGGCAAAAGTGTCTAAGGATGGGTATGAGGCCGGTAAAAACCGCAATTTTGACTGGACAATTATAGATACTGCAGGACGTTTTCAAGTCGATAGTGAATTAATGGATGAATTGGAGGAAATCAAAAAATCCATAAATCCAACTGAAGTACTTTTAGTAGTTGATGCTATGACGGGGCAGGAATCCGTTAATGTGGCTCAAGATTTTCATGATCGGATAGGTTTGACGGGTTTGGTGTTGACAAAGATGGATGGTGATGCCCGCGGGGGAGCTGCTTTATCAATCACTTCGGTAACCGGGATACCGGTTAAATACATAGGAGTCGGCGAAAGAATAGACGCCCTTGAAATATTTCACCCTGATCGTCTCACCTCCCGGATACTCGGTATGGGTGATGTTCTAACCCTGGCTGAGAAAGCCCAGGCTACATTTGATCAGGATCAGATGGCAGATCTTGAACGCAAAATTAAACAAGACACTTTTGATTTAGAAGATTTTCTTAACCAAATGCAAGCGGTTAAAAAAATGGGTTCTATGAGCCAAATACTTGAAATGGTACCTGGCTTTTCTATGATGAAGGGTAAAGTTAATACTGATGACTTGGACGATAATCACCTTGTGAAAGCTGAATCGATAATATATTCGATGACCCCGGAGGAAAGATCCAAACCAGAGATGATTGGTGGTAGCAGAAGAAGAAGGATCGCCAAAGGTAGTGGTACTTTCCCACAAGACGTAAATCAGCTTTTAAACCAGTTCAAACAGGTCAGAAAAATGATGAAAGAAATGTCATCATCTGGCGGTCAGAAAAAGATGATGCGTATGCTTTCTCAGAAAGGAAACACTTTCGGATTTTGATTGTAATCTGAATCGAAAGTAGTCCCATATCACCTGTTACAGCGGATGCCTGATATAATAATAATGTTAGATTTCCAAATGGAAACCTAGGTAAAAATAGAATATTGAGGAGGTAAATCGCATGGATATAATTACAATAGCGATCGCCGGCCTCATCAGTTTAATTGTTGGTACAGTTTTTGGTATTAGCGTTAAGCGTCTCCAAACCTTCAGGAGTAAAGTCGCCGCCCGCTCTGAAGCGGAACATATACTGGAAAAGGCTTTAGATGAACAGCGATCGATACTTATAGAGGCAAAAGAGGAAGCTTTTAAACTTCAAAAAGATGGAGATGAAGAGCTTAAAGAGAGACGTGGCGAAGTAAGAAGAATAGAACAACGAGTTGCTAGTAGAGAAGAGAATGCAGAGAAGAGGTCACAAAATTTAGAGCGAAGAGAACGCAAATTAAACGACCTTGAAAAAGAGATAGAGGGCCTCTATGAGAAAGCAGAGGTGGTCAAATCTCAAAGCATTGAGCGACTTGAAACTGTAGCTGACATGACCATGGATGATGCTAAAGATGTCATCATGGCAACTGCTGAGGACGATTATCGTCATGAACTGGCTCTTAAGTATCGAGATATGGAAGAGTCAACAAAAAATGAGGCAAATGACAAGGCTAGAATGATACTGGGCCAGGCGATCCAGAGACTGGCTTCAGATGTTGTTTCAGAGGCCACAGTGAGCACGGTGCCAATTCCTAGTGATGATATGAAAGGTCGTTTGATAGGACGCGAAGGGCGTAATATACGCTCAATAGAGCGAAACACCGGAGTTGATTTAATAATTGACGACACTCCTGAAGCGGTCACTTTATCTTGCTTTGATCCAGTCAGGAGGGAAGTTGCTAGGTTGGCAGTGTCCAAGCTTGTAGCTGACGGTAGAATACATCCTGCGAGAATCGAGGATATGGTGAAAAAGTCTCAGGAAGAAGTAGAAGAAACCATATGGAAAAGTGGCGAATCAGCAGTGCTTGAGGCTGACGTTAGGGGTTTGCACCCAGAATTAATTAGGTTATTAGGCAGGTTGAAATATAGGTTTAGCTATGGAGAGAATGTACTAATGCATTGTCTGGAGGTAGCCCATCTGGCGGGCCTCTTGGCGGCTGAAGTTGGTGCAAATGTGAAGGTAGCTAAGGTTGGTGGGCTGCTTCATGACATAGGTAAGGCACTAAGCCACGAGATCGAAGGGCCCCACGCAGAAATAGGTGCAGATATAGCAAAAAAATATAAAGTTTCACATAGAGTAACCACCTGCATAGGCGAACACCATGATGACGAAATGAGCTCAGTGGAATCTTTTATAGTTGCTGCTGCAGATGCTCTAAGTGCGGCTAGGCCAGGTTCTAGGAAAGACACAGTTGAAAACTACGTTAAGAGGATGGAAGAATTAGAGGAAGTTGCCGGGGATTTTGAGGGTGTGGCGAAATGCTTCGCAATTCAGGCGGGCAGAGAGGTGAGGATTATGGTTGAACCCGACTCGGTGGACGATGTTTCTGCGACATCCCTTGCGAGAGACGTCGTGAAGAATATCGAGGAGAAACTTGCATATCCAGGTCAAATTAAAGTAGTTGTTATACGCGAAAAACGATCTGTAGAGTACGCAAGATAGAAGCGTTCAGCACAGCTAATAGATTTATGACACCTTCTGGGAGTTAGAAAAACTGACTCCCAGAGATGGATTGGAATGGATCATATAGAAGTAGATTTACATCTACATACCAATCATTCTGATGGAGCTTTGTCTCCTAGCGAGCTCGTGGAGCTTTGTTTTGAACGAGGCCTTCAGACGATAGCAGTTACGGACCATGACACTACCTCTGCATTGCAGGAGGCTCAAGAATGTGCATCAAAGCTCGGGGTCAGGTTGATAAACGGAATAGAATTAGGTACTAATTATCTCAAAGATGAGGTACATATTCTGGGATATGGAATAGATCTACAAGATGTAGGTTTCCAAGATAGGCTTTCAGTATTTAGAAAGGGACGATTACTCAGAGGGAAGAAGATAATTGAAAAGCTTGTTTCTATTGGACTTAACATATCGTGGGAAATGGTTAGGAATATTGCAAAGGGAGATTCTGTAGGGAGGCCCCATATTGCGATGGCGTTGGTGGAATTAGGGCACTCGACAAATATTAAAGATGCTTTTAAGAAGTATTTGAATGTCGATTCACCAGGGTTTGTTCCCAGAGAGATGATCACAGCTACTGAAGCCGTGAAAATTCTTAGGGACAACGGATCACTTGCTGTTTTGGCCCATCCTCTTTTATCCAATTCAAAGTCTGGAAGAAAAAGTATCCAGAATTTGATTGAGTTAATTCCTAAACTTTGTGCAGTTGGGTTGGGAGGTATAGAGGTTTATTATGGTGATTACGATTCCCGCCAGGTGTCTCATTTGACTGAGTTAGCCGAAAAATATTCTTTAATTAAATGTGGTGGTAGTGACTACCATAACTCGGAAAATAGAAACGACCCACACCCTGGGGATGTAGGTCCCCCCTCAGAATCAGTTGACCAAATAGATCTAGCTATTTCCCGTGAATTTTAGCCAATATATCTTTTTTATTGCTGTTGGTGTCGGCTGTTATCTTATAGGTTCGATTCCCATTTCTTATCTACTAGGAAGATTTTGGGCCAAAATAGATATTAGAACTCATGGTTCTAAGAACGTTGGTGCATCCAACCTAGCTGTGCATGGTGGTAAAAGCATTGGAATCATAGCTGGTTTGATGGATTGTTTAATAAAAGGGACTTCTACCATTCTATTTCTTGATGTTATTCTCGGCATGGATCCTTATTTTCTCTTAATTGCCTCTATGAGTTTAGTTGCTGGGCATAACTGGTCCATTTTCATTGGGTTGGAGGGAGGACGGGGAATTGCTACAGCTTTCGGATTGTTGATTGGATTTCAAATGTGGGAAGAAATTCTTGTACTGACGATATTTATCGGTATTGTGGGGCGCCTTATTCTATACAAAGACAGCGGGGTTTGGTGCTTTATTTCTTTCGGATTACTACCACTCCTTTGCTTTGCCTTTCAAGAGCAAACACATATTATAGTTTTCAGTGTGCTGCTAGGGGTTATCCTTATATTGAAACGCCTTATGTCAAACGGAAATATTATTCGTAAGGGGTCAGTGAAATACACATTGTTGTGCAGGCTTGTTTTTGATAGAGATATTCTTTCCAAAACTACATGGCTTGAGACAGGATGAAATTGATGGTCTCTTATCACGCTAACGAGACAGCGTTTGTCATGTACTCTGGGAGCCTATAGTATTTTTGTGCAAGTAGTTCATAGAGTACTTTTATGGTTGATGATTTAGATAACCAAATAATTGAAATTCTAGGTTTGGATGGTAGGATGTCTAACGCCAGTATAGCTAGAAACTTAGGCGTTAGTGAAGGTACCATCAGGCGCCGCCTGAATATCTTGAAAGATGAAGGTGTTATCAATATCAAAGTGGTTCTAAATCCGAACTATTTAGCCTCACAAACTGAGGCTATTATTGGAATACAAGTTGACCTTTCTGTGATCAGAGAAGTTGTTTTGAAGCTCAATGAAATTGAGGAGATACGCTGGGTTAATATCACGTCGGGATCTTTCGATATTTTTGTCAACGTGTCTACAAAATCATTATCTGATCTCCTGGTACTTTTGCAAAACAAAATCGGGAAAATAGACGGGGTAAAAAAAATAGAAACATTTACTACGTTAGATGTACCTAAGGATAAACTAAGAGGGATATAATTTTTCTTATCGGCAGACTGGAGGGTTTAATTGTTGAAGGATATTAGTTGTGGAGCTTTGCGCTCTCAGGATATTGGAAAATCGCTCACTCTGGCAGGATGGGTTCACCGAAGGCGTGATCACGGCAACCTCATATTTATTGATTTGCGAGATCGAGGCGGATTAGTTCAGGTGGTATTTAATCCAGAATTGGCAGAAAAAGCTCATGAAATTGCCCAACAACTGCGTAACGAATGGGTTATACAGGTATCGGGTGAGGTTTCAGCCAGACCGGAAGGTACTGTAAATGAGGATATGCTATCAGGAGCCATTGAAGTATATGCTTCAGAATTGACAGTTTTAAACCGATCTTTGACTCCTCCTTTTTATGTTAATGAAGATACTACAGTTGATGAAAATGTAAGACTTAAATATCGGTACGTCGATCTTAGAAGAGAAGTAATGAAAAATGCCATGATAGTCAGGCATAAAGTTGTGAAATACATACGTGATTTCTTAGACTCTCAAGGTTTCTTGGAAATCGAAACCCCGATACTGATTAAAAGTACGCCTGAAGGGGCCAGAGATCACATAGTTCCTAGCCGCTTATACCCGGGTAATTTTTATGCTTTACCCCAATCTCCCCAGCAGCTTAAACAACTTTTGATGGTTGCTGGATTTGAGAAATACTTTCAGATAGCCAGGTGTTTTAGAGACGAAGATTCTAGAGCTGATAGGCAGCCAGAATTCACCCAGCTAGATTTGGAGATGAGTTTTGTAACACAGGAAGATGTTCTCTCTTTGACTGAAGATTTATTTAGTGGACTGTTAGAGACTTTGTTTCCTGATAAGAAATTCATGAAACCTTTCCCTAGATTATCTTATGAACAAAGTATGGAAGATTACGGTACAGACAAACCAGATTTGAGATTTGAAATGAAGATGTCAGATTTGGGAAATTCCGCAAAGAAAACAGAATTTAATGTTTTTCATAATGTTTTAGATAACCAGGGTATTGTTAAAGGATTTGCGGCCCCAGGCTGTGGAGAATTTACTAGAGGGCAAATAGATGAATTAACAGAATTTGTTAAAGAGCGAGGAGCAAGTGGGTTAATAGCCATTGGTGTCAATGGTCCTGGCGAATCAGTGGAATCGGTTGATATGGATAAAGTTAGATCAAATATCACTCGATTTTTAACACCTGAAAATGTAAAAGATTTTGCTATCTCTACTGGCGCTGCCAACGGAGACCTCGTGCTCATTGTGGCAGGAGAACCAAAATCCACTAATGCTGCTTTGGCTGCCTTACGTCATGAAATGGGAATAAGATTGGGGTTAGCTGATCCAGACATGATGTTCTTTGCGTTTGTGACAGATTTCCCGTTATTTGAATGGAATTTGGAGGAGAAGAAATGGGATGCATCCCACCATGCCTTCTGCATGCCTAAGGACGGGTTTGGAAAGTATTTATCCAATGACCCAGGCAAGGTCATTGCACAGTCATATGACTTAGTTTGCAACGGGCTCGAAATGGCGAGCGGAAGTATAAGGGTTCATAACAGGGAATTGCAGGAAGATATATTTGAAGTGCTTGGCTATTCGAGGGAAGAGGTATCGGAAAGGTTTGCCCAGTTGTTAGATGCGTTCGAATATGGAGCACCTCCACACGGAGGGATTGCACCAGGCATAGATAGACTTCTTATGGTACTTACGGGGAAAGATTCAATAAGAGATGTGATTGCGTTTCCTAAAACGCAAAGTCAGATGGATCCATTGTTCGGAGCTCCCTCATCTGTGGAGCAAAGTCAATTAGAAGAGCTTCATCTGAAAGTGGTGAGCCTTGAGGCCGAAGACAACTAAAAAGTAAAATTAACTAAGCAGATTTTTTTTCTAGGGTTGCCAGTTCGATTATCTCGCTACTATCGGTCGATAATTTCACCGGAGCGTCCCCGGTAATAGCATCTGCCTCCACATCACAGTGTGTTATGCCACTCATGCTCGGTAGTTCAAACATAACTTCCATAAGAGTCGATTCCAAAATAGTACGTAACCCTCTGGCTCCAGTCTTTTGTTCTATCGCTCTTTCCGCTGTGGCCAATAGCGCCTTATCACTAAAATTCAAATTAACCTCTTCCATTCTGAACAAGGCTTTGTATTGTTCCACAAATGCATTCTTGGGCTCGGTTAATATTCGTACCAAATCGTCTTTTTTAAGTTCATCCAAAGTCACTAGAACGGGTAGTCTACCTACGAATTCGGTGATAAAACCAAATTCCATCAAGTCATCAGGATTAAGTTGGTGGCGAACTGAATCGATTACACCCTCGCCGCCGCCATCATGATTGGCAGTTTGTTTGAATCCTAAGCTGTAGTTATCTTTGTGCACTCTTTTCATAAGCAGTTCGTCCATGCCTTCAAATGCACCACCCACCATAAAGAGAATGTCATCCGTTTTTATTTGCATGAATTCTTGGTGAGGGTGTTTTCGACCACCTTGCGGAGGGACATTAGCAAGACACCCCTCTATTATCTTCAGAAGAGCCTGCTGAACGCCTTCGCCGGATACATCCCTAGTGATTGAAGGGTTTGGGCTTTTCCGCGTGATCTTATCTATTTCATCAATGTAGATGATTCCATGTTCTGCTTTTGAAATATCGTAATCGGCAGCTTGGATAAGTCTCAATAATATATTTTCAACGTCTTCCCCAACATAACCAGCCTCTGTTATTGAAGTGGCGTCTACGATGGCAAAGGGGACGTCTAGTATTTTTGCCAAAGTTTGTGCAAGATGAGTTTTGCCAGACCCCGATGGCCCATACATCAGAATGTTTGCCTTCTGAAGCTCTGTTTTTTCATCTGAATGTTTATTCGACCAGACCCTTTTGTAGTGGTTGTATACGGCCACGCTTAGAATTTTCTTTGCCTTCTCCTGTCCAATTACGTACTCCTCAAGTTGGTCGTAAATGAATTTTGGGGTGATGCCTTTTTCAACCGGGTTATCTAGATCTTCTATGTCTTCCGGCGTTTCTTCCGAAATTATTTGTTGGCATAACTCGACGCATTCGTCGCATATAAACACTCTGTCAGGTCCGGCTATCAGCCTTTTTACTTGTGCCTGAGGTTTGCTACAAAAGGAACATAGATAATCGTTCTGGGTTGTGGACATTTATACCCCTATTAAGCGCTGTCTTTAGGAGAGGACATCACCACATCAATGAGACCGTATTCCTGAGCTTGTTCTGAACTCATGTAAAAATCGCGGTCTGTATCTCTGGCGATTTTCTCGTATGATTGGCCCGTATGTTCAGAGATGATACTTCGAATTTTGTCTTGCATCCTGATGATTTCGCGTGCAGCAATTTCAATATCTGAGGCTTGACCCTGAGCCCCGCCTAGCGCCTGATGCATGTGTATGGTGGAATTGGGTAGGGCGTATCTCTTGCCCTCAGCTCCTCCACAAAGTAGTACTGTACCCATACTCGCTGCCATACCTACACATATTGTGGAGACGTTAGGTCTAATCAACTGCATCGTGTCGTATATTGCTAGACCTGCTGTAATTACTCCGCCGGGAGAGTTGATATAGAGATTTATGTCTCTTTCCGGATCTTCTCTGTCTAGGAAAAGTAATTGAGCAATTATTGCATTTGCTACCTGGTCGTTAATTCCCGTTCCCAGAAAAACGATCCTCTCTTTTAGCAAAAGAGAGTAAATATCGTAGGTTCTCTCTCCTCTCGGATCTCTCTCTACTACATACGGGATTATATTTTCAGGTCCATCAAGCATTTACTTCTCCTTCTTCTGTTTCTTCGTCCTTAATATCATCGTCAGGATCACTAGCGGCATCGTTGGTATCAGGTCCTTGGTCCGTATTGTCTTCTCCGGATTCACCAGCAGCGATGCCCTCCAATTTTTTCATAGTTTCTTCCATGAGAAGTGATCTACTTAAATAGTCTCTCATTTGGTCATTTTGGCTTGATTCAGGTATTTCTTGTTCCGCATTAGAAAACATTTCCGATATCCTGTCATCGATAGCTTCGTCTGAAACCTCTATCCCTTCTTCTTCAGCTAATTTAGCTAGTACGAAAGACCGCTTTAGCCTGTCGGAAGCTTCTGTTTTTGATTCTTCTACGAATTCTTCTCTTGTTTTTCCTAAAGAGATCAGATAATCATCCATATTCATTTTGGCTTGAGAAATCATTCTTTCCTGTTCTTCAACCATGTGTTCTGCTTCATGCTGCAACAATAGAGCCGGCATTTCTACTTTAGCCGTTTCCATTAATGCCTCCACGATGGATTCTCTGTGAGTTTTTGTGCTTTCTTCTTCAGCTTCTGTTTCAATGCTTTTTTGAATTTCTTCTTTTAAATCACTGAGAGTTTCGTAACCTTCTCCGATACCTTTGGCGAATGCATCATCGATTTCTGGTAATACTCTTGCCTTGATATCCTTGATAGTGACGTCAAATGAAGCATCTTGATTAGCAAGATCAGGATCTGCAAAATCTTCGGGTATCGAAAGATCAAACTGAGATGGCTTATCGGCTTCCATTCCTACCAGCTTTTCAGAAAATCCAGGGAAAGGTCGGCCGATTTCTTCATTGACCAAATAGACAGCATCACTTTCATCAAAGATCGTCTTCTCTCCAACAGTTCCTTTTATTTGGGCAGTGATCATGTCGCCAATTTCGACAGGCCTTTCAGTAGGCTCCCAAGTGGCAACACTAAGTTGGAGCTGTTCAATCCGGCTGTCTATTGCATCATCTTCTATTTTAGGTTGATCTTTAGCTATTCTAATTTCAGAATATCCACCTAGATCAACTTCTGGTCGAAGCGGCACAGTTGCTGAGAATTGAAGCGGATCCAATTCTTCCATCTCTATGCTAGGAAGACCAACAGCGTCCAAGTCTTTCTCATTGATTGCCTGGTTTGTAAGTTCGGGAAGCATGGAATCCAGAATTTCATTCAACATCGATTCTCTACCAAAATATTGTTCGATGATTCTTCGCGGAGCTTTACCCTTTCTGAAACCAGGTACATTGACTCGTTGAACGACTCGGTGATAGGCCTTATCCAAATATGGGTCCATATCATTATCTTCAAGTTCGATGTGAAGCACTGTTTGTCTGTCGACGACATCGTCCTGAGTTATTTTCACCAGTGTCTCCTAGGAGTGATTTTTAAAAAAGCAGGATGATAATTATATCATCACGGCAAGCCTGATTGGCATTTGACCAGTAAAGCCCTCCTCTGTATGTGCCTGTTTGGGGCATATATCGTTGACAGGAATTCGTATCCTAAATTAGGATTCACATGTGGCGTTATTACTTGGTAAGATTAGTTTTTGGAGCTATTCGGACCCATGTCAGATAGATACAAGAATGAGATAGAAAAGATATTGGAAGATACCCCGGATCTTCCAGACGAACCCCCCGAACCCATTGGGCTGGGAGAATCTTTTTACAGCCAAATGATTTCTTTGTTTCACATGTCCAGAAACCGTAAATTGGGCTCAATTTCCGCCTTTAACATGTTTGTTCTCTCCATCATTTTTTTTGCCGGGTTTTTTATTACAAAGGTGAATTTACTTACTGTTTTTGGTATTAGTTCGCTAATCGTGTCTTACTTAACATTTGTTTGGCCGACTTCCTTTAGGAGGCCTATTATGCTTTTGGACAAGTTTGTGGCCTGGTGCGGAGGACTGTTTAAGAAGACAGGTAAATAGGCGGGTTTATAAAAAGCATAAAAGGTATCACCTGAATTATGGATGTATCGATCCTATTTGCCTTTACAGCCGGGACAGTAGCAGCATTCAATCCTTGCGGTGCCGCTATGTTCCCAGCCTATGTCGGATTTAATTTAAGTAAATCTTCTTCCTCACTATCGCCTTTATTTATTTTGCTAAAAGGTTTATTCATTGGATTCACACTCACGATAGGTTTTGTTGTTGTATTCGGTGTTTTCGGGATTTTCATGGCATTAGGATTTAGGTTGTTCGGATCATTACTGCCTTTCATAGGGTTGGCTATTGGAGCATTTATTTTTCTTACGGGCCTTTGGTTACTCCTGACGAAACGAAGCTTGACTGTCGGGTTTTTTGGGAATTTATCTTTTGGGTCATTTCAGGGAATTAATCAAATATTTATGTTCGGTATCGCCTACGCTCTTGCCTCTTTGAGTTGTGCTTTGCCTGTTTTCCTTTCTGCTGTAGGGATTGTGGTGGGGTCTGGGGTATCGGCCACCGGAATAGCCAATGTTTTGGTGGGGTCTCTTGCCTATAGTCTAGGCATGGGTTTGATAATGATGTCCGTCACTGTGGCTGTATTATATTTCGAGGATGCTACCCAACGTTTGGTTGGTATATTGATTCCTTATGTTGAGTTGATAGGTAAATTGGCGATGGTAGCAGCAGGGGCTTACATTGTTGTGTATTGGATGGTTGGCGATGGTGCCGAGTTGTTGCGGTATCGGTTGGGGAATATTTAAACCCGTCGGGATGGAACCGGAGTCCCATCCCGTTTATCAACATAGCTGTGTTGATTATTCTGAAACTACTGGATTGCTTAGTACTCCTACACCGCTAATTTCTATCTCTACGGTGTCTCCTGGATGAATGTCACCAGGGGTGCCTGGAGTACCAGTCATTATTACGTCTCCCACCTCTAAAGTTATGACTGCACTGACATATTCGATGATTTTGGTCACTGGATGTAATAAATCAGATGTGTTTTGATTCTGCTTTTCTTCTCCGTTTACCCTGCATATTACCTGTATGTTTGTTGGGTCAAGATCTGTTGTCATCCATGGCCCAATCGGACCAAAGGTATCTGAAGATTTAGCCCGTGCCCATTGCAAATCGTTTTGTTGCCAATCTCTAACCGAAACATCGTTGCCACAGGTGTAGGCAAAGACATAATCAAGCGCATTGGCCTGAGTAGCTCCTTTACACTCCTTGCCAATTACTAATGCTAATTCTGCTTCAGGTTGCACTTTGGCACCTTCATCGATAGCAATTTTAGGTATTACGATGTCATCTCCGTGCCCTACAACAGTTGTGGATGCCTTGAGAAATGGTTCCGGAGCTGCTGGACCTGGCCGGTCGCCAAGATGGCTTTTATAGTTGAGCCCAATGGCAACTATTTTATTGGGGGATACTGGTGATAATAATTTTACGTCGCCCAAAGAGAAGGTGTTACCCGTTGTTTGGTAAGAACTGAAAGGGGCGTTGGATATTTCAGATATTGTTTCTCCTTCTAAAACTCCAAAAGAAGGATTCCCGTTATTTTGAAACCTTACATAATTTGTCATATTGCTCTCCCTAGACTGAGGTTGTTTATGAACCTTATATTGATCGTGATCCAAAAGGATGAGCGTCAGTTTAACTGATAAGCCAAAGTAGTTCCAAGAAACCGATTTTACTTTTTGTGGGTTACCGAGACTTTAGTGATAATGCCTCCCCTGACCTTATATTCCAGTTCTATACTCATCTCTTCAGGTTTACAGCAGTTTACAAGATCCTTGATTATTTTGTTTGCAGCGTGCTCTTGGACAATTCCAACCCCCGTAAATCCCATTAAATAATATTTCAGTGACTTGAGCTCAAGGCATAAATCAGACGGTACATATTCAATAGTTAGCTTTCCAAAGTCTGGAAGCCCGGTCCAGGGGCAAACAGCGGTGAATTCTTCTGTTGTTATGAATACCTTGCTATCGGATCCTGAATATTCGTAATCAAACGCGATCAATAATTCAGGATTTATCGAATCTTCGGAAACAATTTCAATTTTGTCATCCAGTGACTCGTACGCGGTTTGCAATTCTTCTATCGAGGGCATAATTACTCTCCATTACCGTATTCGTCTGTTAATCTTTTAATTGTAACAACGAAATGTCATATTAAACGGATATTTTATATAAATACTCTGTTATGCGAGAAATTGCATGGACGCACTTTTAGAAGTAGAAAATGTAACAAAGTCTTACGGTAGGAACCGTGTTCTTCATAAACTGTGTCTCTCCGTAAAACCTGGTGAAATAGTGGTTATTAGGGGTATCAATGGTTCTGGGAAAACCACATTGCTATCAATCATAGCCTCTCTATCCTCATACGATTACGGCATGGTTAAAATACTGGGGCAAGACCTACGGTCAAACCCGCATAAGGTTAGGTCTGATTTGGCTTTTGTCGCACATCAGCCCTTTCTATATTCGCAACTTACAGTAAAAGAAAATTTAGAATTTTTTGGTCGCTTGAACTCGATAGATAACTTGGATAGCACGATTTTGGAGAAAGCAGCACTCATCGGACTCTCAAATCGGCTAGGCAGCAAGATTGCCACTCTGTCGCATGGTTACATCAAAAGAGTGGCAATTGCCAGGGCGCTTCTTCATACCCCTAGAATATTGTTGTTTGACGAACCGGAATCAGGTTTAGATCAAGATTCTTTGAAACTATTTGAAAAAATCATTGGTGATCAGTTAGAGGATGGCAAGTCAATAATTATGACTACCCATGCATCTCACATTTCATATAGAGGTAGCGTTCGCAACCAACGCATATCAAAAGGGATGCTGGTGGATGACATTTTTTAACCCTCTTAAGACATACTTTTATCACCTGTTTGTTATGGTAAGGAAAGATTTCTTACTTGAAATCAGAAGTAAAGATGTCATTCTGCCAGTTTTTATCTTCTCCTTGCTGGTTGTTGTGACATTTAATTTTGCCCTTGGATCAACCCCGAACACTGTCAACTTATTAGTCCCTGGGATTCTTTGGGTTTCTATAATGTTTGGTGCCATGGTGGGGTTTAACAGAATGCTGCTGGCTGAAACGGAAAATGGTGCCTTCCAGGGTCTGTTGGCTTCACCGGTAGGTAGGGATGTCATTTTTTTTGGTAAAGTGCTGTCTAATGTGATGTTTTTAGTAGTAATTGAATTAATACTCGTTCCAATTTTGATCGTATTATTCAATGTGACGCTATCTCCTTTGAACATGCTTTGGATTTCTTTACCGGCCCTTCTCGGAATTTCATTATGTGGGATGTTATTTGCGACGATATCTATGAATATGCGAGCGAAGGAGGTTATGTTACCCATCTTATTTCTTCCTGTAGTAGTGCCTATAATTTTGGGTGCCGTAGAGTCGACGCATTCAATAATGAATGGTGGTAATTTGGACCAAAACCTTCGATGGATAATCCTGATGATTGTTTTTGATGTGATATATGGTGTTCTGGGGCCAGCCTCCTTTACCATGATTATCGAGGATTGACCTGTAAGGCTAAGATGGGATACTTTAGGCTAAATGTTCTAAATTTAGATTGTGAACACAAACACAAAATTGACACGATAAAAACTCGGTTGATATATTTTCCGACGGTGTTGTATTTTAGTCCTTGAATAGCTATCGGGACTGACTATACTAAGATATGTTTTTAAGGGCTGAGTTGATGTAGTTCGCTACAATGAATTTTACATGCTTTGGTAGCTGTAAATTGGCTGCCACTGAAAAGAAGTTTTTCGGGAGGATAAATTGAAGAAGCAGGACTTTGTCGTCCGATTTGCCGGGGAAGGCGGACAAGGGGTGGTTACATCTGCGGAGGGACTTGCTCAAGCGATGGCGCAGTCTGGATATAATGTTCAGACTTTTTCTACCTTTCCTTCCCAGATTAAAGGTGGGCCCACTTGGACCCAGACTAGGATATCAACCAGTACTGTGCTTAGCTCCGGTGATGAACTGGACGTATTGGTTGCTTTCAATCAATACGCTTACGATAGTCACAAGGATGAGGTGGCTGATGACGGCGTGATTATTTACAACTCAGGGGAATTTGAAATAGATGCCTCTGACAAAACATTAGCAATGGATTTTGATGAACTAGCCAAACAGACCGGTAATAACCGAGCTGCTAACTTCGTAGTGATGGGAGCGTTAGCTCAATTGGTGGACGTTCCTATCAGCATACTTGAAGAATTTAACAGGCAACGGTACTCAAGAGGACGCCCGAGCGACCAGCAAATTATCGATTCCAACAATATGGCTCTTTCATTGGGGTCGGTGGAGGCCGAGAAGAGTGGGTTTAGTTTAGGGGAATTATCAGACCCTATTAAGCCAGAAGGAGAGCAAGTGCTCTTGAATGGTAACCTAGCTTTTAGCATTGGAGCAGCCCATGCTGGGCTCGAGGTATTTGTTGGCTACCCAATTTCTCCAGCAACCCCAATTCTCCTGTGGATGGAGCAGAACCTGGTTGGGGAAGGTAAATTTGTACATCAATCCTCGTCTGAAATCGAATCTATCACTAGTATTCTAGGAGCCGGATACGCTGGGAAAAAAGCGATGACTAGTACGGCAGGCCCTGGATTTACCTTGATGGGCGAGGGGATAGGCCTAGCTTGGATGGCGGAAATCCCTCTGGTTGTTATAGATGTACAAAGAGGTGGACCTTCAACGGGATTACCCACAAAAACTGAACAATCAGATTTGCTTACTGCTTTATACCCTGGGCATGGAGATATGAAAATGCCGGTGATAGCTCCTGGCACCGTGGAGGAATGTTTTGTGGCTGGAGTTATGTCTGTTAACTGGGCAGAAAGATATCAAGGCCCGGTAGTTGTTCTGAGTGAAATGGCCCTGTCTGAGAGAAGACAGAATATTCCAAGACCTGATTTGAAATCTCTTGCTCCTGAGAAGAGAGAAGTCTACGCAGGAACAAACGGCTATCTCAGATACGACGGATGGGAGCTATCTCCTATGCCATTGCCGGGAGGGCCCGGCAGCTATGTTGCTAATGGAAGCGAACATGATGCAATGGGAGACACAACTCATTTGGCAGCACGACATATACAGATGACAGAAAGACGTTTCAGCAAACTTAAGCTTTTGAATGATGGTACTTTTGAGTCAGATAACGAAAATTCAAATATTGCGCTTGTTCCATGGGGAGGTTCTAAAGGTCCTGCCCTCGAGGCTTACAATAGACTACAATCGGAAAACAAAGATTTGGGTTGGTATTACACAATGTATATACATCCCATGCCTGAAGAAATGCTAGATGCACTGAAAGAAAAAGATCTCGTCATTGTTCCTGAATTGAATTACTTGGGCCAATTTGGGTCTGTGCTTAGAGCAGAGGGAATTAACGCGGTAAGTATCACTCAATATACTGGACTACCCTTTAAAGTGCGTGAACTTGTATCTAGAATTAATGAACTCATCAAGGATGGTGTACCGGTATGACATTAAAAAACCCTGAATACGACTTCAAGTGGTGTCCCGGCTGTGGTGACTTCGGTGTGAGGAGAGCACTTGAAGTGGCTTTAGGCGAATACACCACCGAAAATGAAAAGCCTATAGATAATACTGTGGTAGTGGCTGGTATTGGCTGCTCAGGCAACATGGTACATTTGTTGGAAAGGGAGCAACCATTCGGAATACACGGTATTCATGGAAGATCTTTACCGATATCTATGGGAATCAAGATGGGAAACCCAGAGCTAAATGTTGTTGTCGTTGCAGGTGATGGAGACTTTTTGGGTATTGGAATGGAACACATAGCCCCACAGGCTCTTCGGAACCTAAATGTGACCGCAGTGGTGATGGATAATGGAGTCTATGGTCTTACGAAAGGACAGAGTTCACCTACAACTGATCTAGGAGTGATAACAAGTTCCACTCCATATGGGAAAATTGAAAATTCTTTAAACCCGCTTAGGACTTATTTAACGGTCGGAGTGTCTTTTATAGCTTCTACTATATCCAATAAAGTAAAGGATATGACGCTATTGATGTCCCAGGCTATGAACCATGAAGGGTTTTCCATAGTCCATGTGCAATCTCCATGTACTGAGTACAACAACACTTACGAGGCACTGAAAGGTAACGAAAGCAAAGGTATAAAACCATTGGCGTATGATATACCCGAAGGACATGATCCGGCAGACATTGAGGCGGCTCAGGAATTGCTGAATGCTGACGGCATACCGCTGGGATTGGTATATAGGGACTCCGATCGGGCAACCTTTGATCAAAAGATTCAAGAGACTATTGGGATTAAAGACATGAAACCTATTGAGAGTGTTTTAGACGGGTTTACTATCTAGAATCCCAGAATTGTGACACTCAACTAATAAAAATGCCCGCCTGGGAGTTATCCTCAGGCGGGCATTTTTATTTTGGGTGGATTAAGGGTTATTCTCTGTTAGGCAGTGTGGCTATTCCATATCCAGGTGTGGTGGTTTTGCCTTCGTGAGTTTCTAGCCATATCTCGCATTCCACGAAATTTTCACCGTCTTGGACGTATTTTTTCTTCACCGTCCCTTTCCCAAATACAGGAGTTCCAGGAACATCCATAGCCCGGTACTGAACACTCAACTTCTTTAATTCGCCTCCAAGGCCAGCAAAATCTGTCATCAATTGACCAAGGAAGGCATTCTTGAGTGCACCGTGCAAAATGACATCGGGTAGATTGTTATTAAGTGCAAATCCTTTGTCATAATGGATTTGATAGTAATCTCCTGAAGCACCTGCATATTTTACTAGTTGCTGGGTTGTGGGGTCCTTTCTGAGAATAGGTATTTCAGATCCTTCTTCTACGTCCTCAAAATAAATTTGTTCAGCCATTTTTGTACTCCTATTCGGTTGGTTGATAGCTTATTCCTGTAGATCGCTGCAAGGCTGCTACTTTGCCAAATTGGTTTACATATTTAGTTTCTCTAACCATTATCAACATATTTCCTAGTCTTCCCTGCCTCTCATTCACATCAGCTAGGTATTGTGTAACTGTAATGCGATCACCTGGTCTTATTGGTTCAAAATATTCCCATTCACTTCCACCATCCAAGTTGGCTGGGTATGGGCTAGTTACGGTGACCCTTGCCTCTCCTAGTCTCATTGACCTTAAAAAGGTCGGTGGGGCTATTAGGCCTCCGTATTTTGTTTGTCGAGCGGCATCTTCATCATTGAAGACCAGACTCTCATCTCCTATGGCTTGGGCAAACTTAATTATTGCTCCCTTTTCAACATCATTGACTACTGGTTCGGATTCAACTCCGATTGCATCTTTCATCTCTTGTGTTATTACTGATTCAGACACTTCGTTTCTCCCATTAACCTTCATGAATTACTTCATAGGTAAGTTTGATTTTCTGAAAGTTTATGGAGAGTGGCAAAAGGTGTCAAGAAGGCAAGTGAATGAGGAGTAACCTATTGGCATATTCCTCACCTTCTATAATTAGGCATTCGATCAATCGGTTTCTAGGAATTGGATAAGCTATAAATCTTTTTGTTTACTTATTGATAATCCTTGTAGATAAAGTTCGCTAGTTGATCGGGTCTATAGGTGTCAAAATATCTTTTGTCCTTTGGTCCCCAATCAGTATCCCAGCCACCTACAGTTTCTTCATCTTCTCCTTGCGAGTGATCTCTAGCCTTCGCACGTTCGATGGCGAAATCTTGAGGACAGTCAATCCAAACACTAATGTCAAAATACTGACTAAACTTTGGCTGCAATAGCCTTATTCCCTCGAAAATAACTATTTTTGGTAAATCTTCGTCAAAATATAAAACCTTTCCTTTATGGTCCTTTCCTTGATAGCTAATTCTCTTGCCAGCACTTGAGTCTTCAAGAATATGTTCTATGAGATTCCAATCACTCTGATCAAATATGCTTGGCCCTTTAGGGTTTGGGCCATATAAATTATCAATTCGAACAATCTTATTATCATTAATACCAAAATGATCTCTCAGCCTATCTGCTAAATGTGATTTACCTGATCCTCCAAACCCCGTAATTCCTATAATTATGTGCGGTTTATTTTCTGCGATTTGTTCAATTTTAGAAACTAATGCTTCAAAGCTATTCATTAAATTTTTTTAAGCTTTGCAAGACTTTGGAGTAATTTCTTGATTCCGCCCCCATCTTTAAACGCTACCGTGATTTGTAGATCATCTCCAGATGGATCGCAGGACATTACTATGCCATTGCCAAATTGCCCGTGTATCACTTTGTCACCAATTTGAAATTTGGGGGCCCCGTTAGACCTTGATATGTTTATCTTGTTAACTGTTCTTTTTTTTGGTACTGGCTTTAATAACGACCTGTCTGTGTTCGATGTATTAGTGATAACTCGACTCGAGATTTTTCTTTTTGATTGATCTCTTCTGAAATCGAGGATGCTATCTGGTGTCTCAGGGCTGGGTTTAGATGATTTATTATTTGGGAGGTTATTAATTAGTGATGAGGCAGGGATATCAGATAAGAATCGCGACGGTACCGTGGGTTCGTAGGTTCCTCTAAATCCTCGCCGAAATGCCCGGGTCAAAAATAATTTTTGTTCGGCTCTGGTCAACCCTACATAGAATAATCTTCGCTCCTCTTCTAATTCTTCCGGACTTCCGGAATCGAGCGATCGTATATGAGGTAGGAGGCCCTCCTCCATACCCGTGATGAAGACGATGGGGAATTCTAGACCTTTAGATTGATGCAAGGTAATTAATGTGATTGAGTCGGTATCATCTTCCAAAGTATCAATATCAGATATCAAGCTAATTCCTTCTAGGAAGCCGACTAATCCCTCCAGGGCAGGTACGGAGGAATACTCTCTGGAAGAATTTCTGTATTCCTGTATGTTTTCTAGACGCTCTTCCGCGTTTTCATCGTTGTTAATATATTTCCTGTACCCGGTTTCTGCCATGATGATATCGATCAACTGCATAATATCTAATTCGGAGGAGGCATTTTTGATCTGATCGATGCAAGATATAAATTGGTTCAGAGAATTTATAGCTCTATTACCCAATTGATGCGACACTTCATCTGCAGAGCTTATGGCCTTAATTGACTCATACAGAGATTTGCCGGTTTGCCTAGCTACTCTGCTTATTTCTGAAAGGGTTCTTTGGCCAATACCCCTTGGCGGCACATTTATTATCCGCCCTATACTTATATCGTCATCGGGATTTAATACCACTCTCAGATATGAAGTGATGTCTTTGATTTCCCGCCTGTGATAAAACTTAATACCTCCCACAATCTGATAAGGAACTCCGAATCTTTGACAACCCATTTCAAATGATCTGGATTGGGCGTTTACCCGATACATAACAGCGAAATCAGATAAGGAGTATTCTCCATTATCGGAAAGTCTTTGTATTTCTTTTATTACTTTGCGGGCCTCTTCTTCTTCGTCATAGGCCTCATCAAGTGAGATCAAACTCCCCTTATCGTTACTAGTCCATAAGTTTTTTTCTACTCGTTGTTTATTCTGTGCAATTACATTTTTTGCGGCACTTAGAATATTTTGAGTGGAACGATAGTTTTGTTCCAAAGGTAGGATTTTTGCTTCTGGAAAATCACTTTGGAAACTTAATATGTTCCTGATGTCTGCATTACGCCAAGAGTAAATAGACTGGTCGGGATCTCCCACAACGCATAAGTTTCTGGAAATTTCCGTTATTATTTTGGCTATCGAATACTGGGCTACATTTGTATCTTGAAATTCGTCTACCATGAAATAGTGAAATCGGGTTTGATATATTTCAGCCGCGGTAGGAGATTCCGCTAAAAGTTGATGGGTTTTTAATAGCAGGTCGTCGAAATCTAAGGCAACTCCCTGGCTCAATATTTCTTCATATCTCTCGAAAATGCGACCCACGACCTCTTCATAATAGTTGGATTTTTGGTTATTAAAACCTTGGAAATTCACTAGCTGACTTTTGGAGTTGGAAATGGTGGACAATACAGATCTCGGATTAAACTGTTTTGGATCTACATCCACATCCTTCATACTTTTTTTTATGGCAGCTATTTGATCGTCATCATCATAAATAACGAAATTGTTTGGAAGTCCTATATATTCCCCACTTCTCCTGAGAATGACGGAGCAAAAAGAATGGAAGGTACCGACTGTAAGCCTTCTAGCCTCATCTCCTAACAGCGGTACGAGTCTATCTTTCATTTCCCTAGAGGCTTTATTGGTAAAGGTCACGGCACCAATATTGTACGGGCTCACTTTTTCGTTGAGAACCAAATGTGCAATCCTATTCGTGATTACTCTTGTTTTACCACTACCAGGCCCGGCGACTATGAGAACAGGACCAGTAACTGACTCAACTGATTCACGTTGGGCTGGGTTTAATTGTTCTAGAAAATTCTTGTTCATGGTTTCTTGATGGCAACTATTGGTAAGTAAAAATAGGATTTGATTTTGTAATTACTCTAGTCTCTGAAATAAGACCTTTTCTTGTGTATTTGGGCAATTGAAACATGCCTTTATGCGATAAGCCATCATACATTCTCAGATTATATATTCCTCGCCTTTCTAGTTCTTTGTCGATGAAGGCTTCGGTTTTCCTAGAAGGGTTTATTTTGTCACTAGCTGTAATAAATCCCCAAGTAGAACCAAATGAGGGTACAAAAATTTCGTAGCCAGAACAGATACTGAATATTTGTGAAACTGTGTTTGCCACGGCAGTAAAGCATTGTTCTGAGAAGGAGGGGCCAGTAGCTCCTGCCTGTACGACCATAATACCGTTTGCGGTTAGTTTCCGCTTGAGGAGATCGAAAAACTCCACTGTAAACAGTTGAAAAGCTGGGCCGAATTCCAATGGATCAGGAACATCAATGATCGCCACTTCAAACCTTTTGGGTAATGATTCAACAAATTCTAAAGCGTCTGAATAATATAGATCCATACGAGGGTCGCTGAAAGAGTTCATATGGTGATTCGGTAAGAATTTTTCACATAACTCTACTAATTTCTGATCTATATCTACCATAGTCACCTTTTCAACACCAGGATATTTTAAGACCTCTCTCGCTGTTGCTCCTTCTCCTCCTCCTACGATCAGTACATTCTTTGGATTCGCATGTGACACCATACTGGGATGCACCAATCCTTCGTGGTAGACAAATTCATCAAGTTCAGTTGACTGGGTTTTGCCGTCTAATATGAGAGACCTGCCAAAACATTCCCCTTCAATGATCATTACATGTTGAAATTCAGTTTGAATATCGCATATTACTGAGGTGATTTTTTCTGCTTGTATCAGACCGGCGCTAATTGGCTCTATATGCCATTCAGATGATGATATGTTCACTTACCGTCACCGGAATGCTTTTCATCTTCTCTTATCCCTCTGTCTATAATTCTAGAAAAGGAATCTCCTGATTCCAATCTGGCACTGATGATATTGCAGGCTTTTTCCAAATTAAAATCTTCACCACATGAAAATATATCCACTGATGCATATGAGTATTCTGGCCAGGTATGGATACATATATGCGATTCTGCTATCGAAACAACGCCGGTTACCCCTACAGGTTTGAATTTGTGAAATGTCTCTCCAATGATGGTGGCACCTGCAGAGTCCGCAGCTTCTTTCAAAACATCCTTCACAAAATCGACATCATCAAGAAGGCGAGGATTGCAATTTTCTAAATCTAATAGAATTTGGGTTCCGAGAGACTTCAATGTTAGCGCACCTTGAGGTTAGGATAGGATCCGAATCAAAAAAATATTTGGCTTGCGTAGAATTATACAGGAAGCTTAATAGTGAAATTTGATCCTGATTGACCTATCCAGCCTTGCTCCCATATGCTAATCCGACGTTATCTATTGGAGGTAGGAATTTGTCAACTGAAATCAATCTCAGAGTTCTTCTTAAGTCAAGACCGAAAGGTTTCCCCACCGAAGATGATTTTGATGTGGTGGAATCTTCGATTCCGCAGCCACAGGAGGGAGAGGTTTTACTTCAATCACTGTGGTTGTCCCTCGACCCCTATATGAGGGGCCGGATGAATGATGCCAAATCATACGCACCTTCAGTAAAAATCGGTGAACCTATGGTAGGTGGTTCAGTTGCTAAGGTTATAGAGTCTAGATCACCTTTGTTCAAACCTGGAGAAATAGTGGAAGGGAGATTTGGTTGGCAAAGTTACGCTTTGTCGAATGGATTGGATGTACGGAAGGTCGATGAATCTCTAGCACCTTTGCAAACCGCGATAGGTGTTTTAGGGATGCCGGGTTTAACGGCATATTTCGGCTTTTTGGATGTTTGTGACCCGACCCCAGGGGATACGGTGGTAGTTTCTGCAGCGTCAGGTGCAGTAGGTCAAATTGTGGGTCAAATAGCCAAAATAATGGGTTGTAAAGTAATCGGAACCGCTGGGTCTGAATCCAAAACCTCATTCATTGTTAATGAATTAGGCTTCGACGCAGGAATAAATTATAAAAACACTAATGTTGGAGAAGCTTTGGACGAGTTATGCCCAGAAGGGATTGATGTATATTTTGACAATGTAGGTGGTGTTGTCACCGATTCCGTGATGGACCGAATCAATACAGGTGCAAGAATTGCTATATGCGGCCAAATATCCCAATACAACCTTGAATCTCCTGATATGGCTCCTAGGAACTTAGGTATTTTAACTAGATCACAGGCGAAAATGCAGGGGTTTTTAGTTTTCGCGTATGAAAGCAGATACGATGAAGGCATCACTAGAATGGCCTCTTGGATCAAAGAGGGAAAACTCAAATATAGAGAGGATGTTGTAGTAGGGTTGAGAAATGCCCCTAGGGCGTTTATTGGGATGCTGAATGGGGAAAACTTTGGTAAGACTTTAGTGAAAGTTTCGGAGTAGTCTATGCCTGATAGTCTCACACCAGCCCTGCTTAAATTTCGAGATGAATTTTCTGATTTTCTGTTGGAACATTTAGATAGCTCCGAAGAGGAATTTCGGGAATTGAGTTTGGAGAGAGACTACTATCGAATGGCTCAACCGATAGAATTGGGCGGGCGTGCCTCCTCTGCTATGGAAATGTTAATCGCTCGTGAGACTATTGCTAAATCAGGTATTGTGTATCCCGGAGCTATAATTGGGCCCGAACCCGGACTTTTATCGAAGGTGGACGGACTCTTGAAATCCGACTACCTTATTCCTCTCTTGAGAGGCGAGAAAAAAGGGGCATTTGCTTTTACTGAGTCAAATGCTGATTCCCCAACTGTTGCTGAATGGGATGATGGTAGTTTAGTGGTGTCAGGTACAAAGTCCTATGTTTCAGGAGGACATTTGTCTGATTTCATGTCCGTTTTATTAACGGTTGATCCTGAAAAGGTTACTGGTAAGTCTGGCCCGGCAGTTCTGGTTATTGATTCCAATTCTGACGGTATAAAAATGGGAGATCCATTTTATAGTTTGGATGGCAGCTCGCATGTGGTAGTTGAATTCCAATCAGTGAATGTAGATGCCGTCAATATAATCGGGGAGATTGGCCAAGGAATACCCCGAGCCTTGGGAAATATAATGCAGGAGAGGATAGAGCAATCGGCTACCTCGGTGGGTTTGGCAATGTATGCATTGGATATAGTGACAGCCCATTTGAAGAAACCCCATAGGTCTGGAGGAACACTTTCTGATCTTGAAGGAGTAAGGTTGAGGTATGCCGATATGCGCATCAATACCTTTGCCGCAAGGTCTGTCCTGTACAGGGTAGGAAGACTCTTAAGTTCCGGAGATCAGTGTATAAATGAAGTTACAACAGCTAAGGTATTTTGTACTGAGGCGGCTTCTAGTGTAATTGATACAGCTGTCCAATTAGTCGGCGGTCAGGCTTTAGTATCCGGTCATCCTTTGGAAAACTTGTACAGAAAAATAAGATCGATGCGACTCGCTGGGGGTGCTTCAGATATATTGAGGCTTAATGTGAGTAAGGGAGTATTTGAGTTTGATTCGGGCATTGTCTAATTTTTTAAAGTTTGGTTATTTCCTAACTATTGCGTATTGATGAATAAATGCTTTCTTTTGAGATTTAATAGATACTGGAACTGCCCGTAATCCCCAATTTGTGAGATAGATTCGATAAAATCTCCAACATTGTCAAAATAGCCTCGTAATTCCCTTAATTCCTGGCCTATAGGGCTAATTGAGGCAGGACTTTCAGCATAATTTCCACGAAAGGCAAAATATGCTTGGTTTAATTTTCTAATGTTGTAGCCGCCTAGCTTTAGATTCCATAGCTGTTTGTCCATATATTGCTCTGCTTTTTCGATTTCTCCATTTTCGAGCATTTCTTCCACAACGGTTCTGGTTTCACGCAATATTCTGACTAGATGGGTGTTGCCCGAGTCCAAACTATCGTATCGGTAGGAATTTACGGCAGTGTTACCAAGCACTTCAAAGGCTTCGTCTCCCAATTCGTTCCCTGCTAAATCTGCCGCAGTTTCATTCAAAATTTGCATGTTTTGAGAGGACCACATATTTCTGCCCAGCGATTTCAATATCCAATAATTGTGTAACCATTCGTGAGCTGCGGTACGCATCAATTGTCTGAGCTCATCTTTGTCTGACACGATGGCTGGATAGGTTCCTAGGCCAGCGAGATCGTCAACTAGTGCAGAAGTGTTTTCATATTGTTCCGCCCTTCTCTCAATTTCTGTGCGTTCAGACCACTCTAAGTCTGGCTTTATCAATTTACTGCCTGTAAGTTCTATCTTGTCTCTTCTGGAGGTAATGAGAATATGAGGTGGGTCTCCAAGCCTGAAATCTGTGGGTGGGATCAGTAACCCAAAAGGTAGACCTAAGTTGTTATTACGCGCAGCACTGCTTACGGAGGATTCAATCGCTTCTTCTGCTCTACCTCTTAGTGCTTCCCTTTTCCGCCGTAAATATTCGACTTCCTTATTTTTTAGTGTTGTCTGACTCATCGAAGTTGTATCCACTAAGCGGTTAAGTGTTGTTGAATTATCTAAGCTAACTAGCTCCTTTTGGAGTTTTAATGTAGTGGATAAATAATCCTTAATTACAATGTTTCGCTCAGCGGCATTAGGTTTATGACCAGGGTACTTTTCCCACAACAGGTGTAACCATTTCAAAGGTACATGTCTTAGTTCCCAACGAACTAACGAGAAAGCATGAGATCCGGCAGCATAGTCGCTTTGAGTGAAATGATGAACATCCGATTTTGCAGATATAAGAATCAGAATTGCTATTACCGCTACAGATAGCGTTCTTTTTCCATTAATTCTCATGGTTTTGCTATTTCGGTTTGTTTGATTTTAAATCAATGCCCATGAGGGTACTGAACTATTAACATCGGACTTTAATTGTTTCTGTAATTTTTGGTACCCAGGTAATAATTCCTTTAGTAAAGACCAAAATTGTTTTGAGTGGTTCATTTCATGGATATGACATAACTCATGAGTTACAACGTA
>JAPYSB010000037.1 GCA_029936675.1 Dehalococcoidia bacterium
GCCTCTTCAACTCTACCCAATTCTACACCTGTACTTTGCCTACCGCAGACTGCACCTTTCGATGAGGCTACAACCCCGGCACCTACCAAGGGCATACCGAAGTTTACAGTTCCTTCCATAATAGGGACAGCTAGAATTCTTTCCATCGTTTCCCGATCTTGGGCAGCTATATCAGGATGGCAAAGTCCTCCCTTGTTAGTCACACAGCCAATCATGCCCAAGGTATCCATCTGATTCAGTGATTTAGGTATTATTTCTACTCCAAGAATCTCTTGTGCTAATTCCCTTGTTTGGGAGCCCAGTCTCTCATTGCAGAACCCTCCACTGTCATTGACCAGAAAAATATTTCCTATCGCATTAGAACGATCGGATATTACGCCTAGTCGTAAATTAAAATCGGAAGCTAACTTCTCTAATTTTTCAATTTCACGAGATGTCACTATGTTTGAAACCAGTAATCCCTGACTATTCATGGCCACCAAAGTTCCCACCACACGACTACCCCCTATAGTGACGGGTTCAACCGTGGTCCCTAAAGCACCAGAAATGGCCTCTATATCGTCCTTAGGTATACCTGGAGGTATCAAGGTCAGAACATCATTGGTAGTGCAAAAAACACCCGCATAAGGACTATTGAAAAGATCCCGCTGAAGTAAGGCCATAGGGTTATTCGGCGAGGTGTACCACTACACTGCCATCTTCAAATTTCAAAGCCCTTACCCGAACCTTTGAAGGCGGTTTTTCAATTCCACGAGACCAGATATATTGATTTACAGGTGGATCGATAAACAGCTGCTTCTCCTCACCACTGCCCCTAAGGGCCTCAGATGAGGTTGTTAAGATCTCACCATCTCTTTCGGGTTTCATGTGCCTGGTTATGAAATCCTCAACCATTCGTATTGCTACAGGAGCTCTACGAGTGCGTGGAACCTTGTGAAGCTTGCGCAATGGAATCGTGTACAACCTTTCCTGCATTAATTCATCGTCAGCCATTCATATCACCTGTGAAGTTTACCACGGCGCCAGAAGTGACGTTTAGGATGGTTAGTGAATCTCCTGTTGGTTCTCTGAATCACCCAGGCTGGAACTCGGCGATTACGTTTAACTAATCTATTCAAGCGTAATTTACGGGCATAAGCTTTCCTACTTGACATTAATATTTTTTGAGTGAACTCATCTCCTTTTCCAGTTTCTTCTTGACATCAAAGGCCGTATTATCCAACATCGACTGACCCTTGGGTGTTAAACCCCGGCCGCCCTTTTTTGATTTTGCTATAAAGCCTGCAATCTCAAGTTGTTGCATTATTAATCTAAGCACCTTTCGACTTCCATTACTGCTTCGGTTGGGCTTAGAACCTCTATCATTGGCTCCTGAATAGTGGCGGGATAAACGTTCTGTCCCTATGGGACCATTAATCCCAATCTTTCTGAGAACTGAGGCAGTCCGGAAATACCACCAGTCTGGCTGTGTTGGTGATTTTTCCTTATGCATTGAAGTCTTGACAAAATTTGACCACTCGGGAGGTTGAATAGCATCCACGCTCTTGAGGCTGTTGGCAAGTGCGCCAACCAAGTGCTCTCCGGGTACGTCGTAATGTGTTGTCACGTGAATAAACCTCGACGGGAATGAGGCGCCACACGGACTATATTATAAACTTAAGCCTAATGTCAATTGCATAATGGATGATATTCAAGAATTTATGGAGAATCACAATACCATGACTCTAGCCACCCATGGTAAGGATGGAACTGGGGCTGCAGCCGTATTCTATGCAATCATCAAAAAATCGACTTCACTTGTATTCGTTAGCAATCCTGAATCTGAACACATCAAGAACTTAGAAATAAACAAGATGTGCGCCGCAACCATACAAGACGATGGACTGGAATGGAAAGAAATCAAAGGCTTACAGCTTAAAGGTGAAATAAATCAAGCCAACGAAAAATACTGGGAAAATTACCTCAGAAAATATCCCTACATAAGAACCAATGAAGAATTATCAAAAGCATTGGAAAAAGTGAATTTGTACGAATTCAGAATAACTTGGGCGAGACTCATAGACAATACTAAAGGATTTGGAAATAGAACTGAAATAACTTATTAACTAATCTGCAAAAAGACCGGTTTTATGGAAATATACAACCATTAACACAAAAACCAATATCAGAATAGTTATTACTATGAACCCCAAAGTTTTACCTATAACTGGAAATAAGAATAAAACAAACAAACCAACAACAAATGTCCAAAGTAAAAGATAAAGCAGATAGGCATGAGGTGCCAACTCAGGGTCTGTGGCGGAACTCAAAGTGAACAATCCCAACCAATTCATGATTTGTTAATTCGAATATACTAATTATCCTTTGGGGTACGTATTGACTCCACGAAACCCTGATCAATCAGACCTCGGCCAACCAATGCAGTATAATTGACCAGTAATAAGACCAATATCCCCGATATGATTACTATCAAGTGGGAGGTGAAACCCACACTTTTGATATTATCCACAAACATGGTTCCTCTGGAAGCGAGGAAAAAACTACTTGCACCGTAAGCTGCAGTGAAAGAAATTGCATAGAAGATAACATTATGGCGATTCAAAATATTGCTCCTAGGTTTGCTACCATTCGCTTCATTTCTTGTTTCGGATCGAAGGGCCTGAGCCGATAGAGAGTATATGACCAGCATGATCGTAATAACCATGAATATCAAATCAAAAACAAAACTGGGTTGATTCTCTCGAGAGTACAACATGACGCCTGCATGATAGGCCAGAAAACCCCAATAACCTATAGCAAAGTATGCCGAAAAAACCGATATCATAGGGTCTGACCAGTGTTTTGAATTCATACGGAAAAGAAGGTAAAATGTTACTGAACCCAGAACTGCCATAATCACAAACCACGTTATCTTGAACGTGGAACTGAAATCAGTACCTTGGGACTCCAGGAATGAAAATATACCAAAACCTACTATTGACCAGAAAAGAGGAGAAATGACGTTGGCCAATTTCCCAAAACTAGATTGGTCTCTACTCACTACCTTGGACATGCGGCTAATAGCCAGTTCCTTGAATGGGACGCGCATCCACCAAGCTTGGGCAAATTGCCAGAGCACAAAGATAACTACCAAGCCCAAGGACAATAGATCCTTCAAGCGATCACCATACTCCGTAAAGCCAAATACATACCAGATTGACAGAGACACTAGCGATGATAACGTGAGCGGAACCACCAATATGGTGCGATAATCCCCAATTGAAAAATTTCTTACGAAATCAAAACGCATCAGGACGGCGGTCATGAGATATCCCACCGAAAAACCGAATCCCAATATCAGAATCAGATCTACCAAGAATTGACTAGAACTCTGGCTAAGTACACCCAGAACAATCAAGAAAATAGACAATGCCACGGCGTGTGGAGCAGTTTTTCTAGAAAATATTATCTGGAGAATTTCAAAATTGGTTATTATTTTCGGTCCCGTATCCAATTTTTCGTCGGGAGACGGTTCACCCCAATCTTTTATTTCAGGGTCAATTTCGATTTCTTCTTCCATTAGATTTCGATTCCTTGCGCCTTGACTTGTTATTTGGTAAATAAAAGCACGTAACTCTTGCTATCTCTGAAGCAAATGCTGCTTTTACGGATTTACCTCCAATCCGATTTATCGCTTTGACTTTAGAACGTCTGCCCTGAAGTTGTAGCAACATACCTACATAGAACTCTTTTTCGGATTCAAATTCCTGCTTGAAGGAACTGGTGGATTCACCCTCGTGAATTGCAAAACGAACTTTAGCATGAGTTGCCCTCTTGGCCCATACGATAGGCATTTCCTGTGAGAATGCCTGTGACGGACGTTTATTGCCCAATTCAAGGCTAGTAATGAGAATAAGACCATCAGGATGCGGGCGAGTCTGACCAACTCTGATTAGAACACCGCGGTCCACATCTAAAGTATTATTGAGAGTCTCATTATCATCAGATAGGCGCAATTTCAATGAGAGGGGAGGTTCCTCCTTAATCTCTGCATGGCCTGTTGAATTGCATTCGAGACACTGGACAACTCCCTGAAAACTGAAACCTCGCCTAGTGGAGGTCTTACTCTTTAGAATCTCGTGAGAACTCTCCTCCTCACACATCTCACAATAAATCCAGAGTTGTTCCATTAATGCCTGAAATGCCTGATTCCCGTGAGAATCATGGCCATATTGTGTTCATCGGCTGCAGCAATGACCTCCTGGTCACGAACTGAACCACCAGGTTGGACAATGGCTGTTACACCAGAATTGGCAGCCTCATCAATTCCGTCCCTGAAAGGAAAGAACGCGTCAGAGGCCATAACTGTCTTTTGAGCGTCAGGAATCGATTTGGAAGTTGCAATTCTAACTGAATCGATTCGGGACATTTGACCCGCCCCAATACCAATAGTTCTCTTGCGCTGAGTAAACACGATGGCGTTGCTTTTGACATGTTTTACTATCTTCCAGCCAAATTGCAACCCTTCTAACT
>JAPYSB010000038.1 GCA_029936675.1 Dehalococcoidia bacterium
GTTGAATTTTTAAAATCAAAAGGTCTGCCATTTCCAAGCTGGCTTGAATAGATCTAAAGGGTAAAAATGTCATACGCTCGCCCGGAAGCAATTGTTGAACCTGCTTGGCTTTCAAAACATTTAGGTGATCCAAATATTGTCATAATCGATGCTAGTTTTCATCTGCCTACGGCTAATCGCGATCCAAAGGAAGAATATGTTAGCAGTCATATTCCCGGAGCGATATTTTTTGACATTAATGAAATTGCGGATCAAAAAGTTGACCTACCGCATATGTTACCTCATCCAGCAGATTTTGAATCAAAAGTTGGAGAATTGGGAATATCGGAAAACACCCATGTAATTTGTTATGACACGAACGGCAGCGCTATGGCTGGAATGAGGGCTTTTTGGACCTTTAAGGTGTTTGGGCATAAAAACATAGCGGTTCTTAATGGCGGATTTAATAAATGGACTAAACTAGGCTATCCGGTTTCAAATGAGTTCCCTAAAACTAAATTGGTTAATTATACCTGTAGTCAACCGAATCCCGGATTGGTCACTTCATTTGAAGAGGTGAAGGAAAACGTCAAAAAAAAGAATCGACAATTTGTTGATGCAAGAACAGCGGGTAGATTTTGCGGCACAGAACCCGAACCGCGCGCCGGTTTAAAAGGAGGACATGTACCCGACAGCAAAAATCTGGCCTTTCAAGAAATGTTGCAAACTGACAATTATATGGAATTGAAATCCGCAAATGATTTAAGAAAATTATTTATGGAGAGAGGAATTGACCCTTCTCAACCAATCATATCGAGCTGTGGTTCGGGCGTTACAGCTGCTGTTCTTTACTTTTCATTATTTTTAATAGGCTACGATACTGTTTCAGTGTATGACGGCTCTTGGACTGAATGGGGTAGCAAAGAAGATACCCCTGTCGCCAAGGGCCCCGAATAAAATCATGAATAAAACCAAACGCCAAAGCACTCGATTAGTGCACACAGGAAATCATCCCGAGCGTCATCAAGGTGTGATGAATACACCGACCTATAGAACATCTACTGTCTTGTTTCCGACAGTAGCCAGTATGAAGGAAGGGAGCAAAAAGCGCTTCGATACGTTCTACTATGGGCGGTATGGAACACCAACTACTATGGCCTTGGAGGAAGCTGTTGCTGACCTTGAGGGTGGATATCGATCAGTGTCAGTTAGCTCCGGACTTTCAGCAATTGTCTCTTCATTGTTATCATTTTTAAAATGCGGTGATCACTTACTTATGGTGGATGCTGCCTACGACCCAACTCGTAATTTATGCAAAGGTTTTCTAGCCAAATACGGCATAGAAACAACCTTTTACGACCCTTTAATTGGTAAAGAAATCGAAAACCTTATTTCTGACAGCACAAAAGTTATATTTACTGAATCCCCCTGCTCACAAACCTTTGAAATACAGGATATTCCGGCGATTGCACAAGTTGCACATCAACATAATATCAAGGTTATAATGGATAATACCTGGAGTGCCGGTTACTTTTTTAAACCCTTTGACCACGGGGTAGACATATCCATTCAGGCGGCAACGAAATATATTTCGGGACATGCTGACGTAATGATTGGAATTGTGACCACTAATACCTCTCAAGACTGGGAGATTGTTAAACGAACCTCCTCGTATTTAGGATACTGTGTGGGCGGAGATGATGCTTATTTGACTTCCAGAGGTATCAGAACTCTGGAAGTACGTTTAGAACGTCATCAAGACAATGCTATAAGGTTGGCCAAATGGTTTAAAAAGCGTCCAGAAGTAAAGGCTGTATTGCATCCCGCTTTTGAAGATTGCCCAGGACATGAAATCTGGAAAAGGGACTTTTCCGGAGCTTCCGGACTTTTTGGTGTCGTCTTAAATCAGTTCGAAGATGAACGTATTTTCCACATGATTGATGGTATGGAATTGTTTGGAATAGGGTTTAGTTGGGGTGCATTTGAAAGTTTAATGATTCCAACATACCCATCAAAAATACGTTCAATTGGTGACTGGAACACAGATCAAAAATATATCCGCATTCACGCTGGACAAGAAGATCCAGACGATCTTATTGCCGACCTTGAAAACGGTTTTGAGCGCCTTAATGGTAAGGCCTAAATTATACCAGGCATGAAAAAACAAGATACAAAATTAGTCCATTCCGGTAGTTACCCTGAGAAACAGTGTGGATCAGTCAACCCTCCGATCTACCACGCTTCAACCGTCAGCAAACCTTCGGTTGCAGCGTTAGAAATAGCGAAAAACGAGCCTGACACTAATTTTATGTATGGTCGTCATGGTACCCCGACATCGAGGGCTTTCGAAGAGACCGTTGCGGCCCTTGAGGGTGGCGAGAAGTGTGTTGCCGTAGGTTCCGGCCTCTCGGCAATTACAACTGCTATGCTCGCTTTTGTTAAACAAGGGGATCACGTTTTGGTGTGTGACAACGCTTATTCCCCAACACGCAATTTTAGTGAAAAATTTTTAAAACGTTTTGGAGTTGAAACAACCTATTATGACCCGTTTATTGGGACCGAAATAAAAAGACACTTCCAAGACAACACAAAAGTTATTTATACCGAATCGCCAGGATCTCACTCATTTGAAGTTCAAGATATTCCGGCGATTGCCGAACAATGCCATAAATCGGAAATCAAGGTAGTGTTGGATAATACTTGGAGTGCGGGATACTTCTTTAAGCCATTCAATCATGGCGTTGACGTCTCAGTGCAGGCAGCAACAAAATATTATGTGGGTCATTCGGACGCTATGCTGGGAGCAGTAACCACAAAGGCCGAAGACTTTGCGGCAATAAGAGATTCTGCCAGAATATTGGGTTATCACGCAGCCCCTGACGACGCTTACCTGGGTCTACGAGGAATTAGAACTTTGGCTTCGCGTCTTAAACGCCACGAGAAGAATGCACTAATTGTAGCCGATTGGTTAAAGACCCGGCCCGAAGTCCACACGTTACTTCACCCCGCTTTTCCTTCTTGTCCTGGCCATCAGATATGGAAACGCGACTTCACAGGATCATCTGGCCTTTTCAGCATTTTGCTAAATGAATACTCCGGGGACGCCGTTGCCGCTATGATTGACGGACTTGAATTATTTGCTTTGGGAGGTAGCTGGGGCGGGTATGAAAGCTTGGTTTGGAAAACACAACTGACCCGAAGCGTTACCAAATGGGATAGTACAAAACCCTGTATTCGTCTTCACGTAGGTCTCGAAGATCCAGATGATCTTATTGCAGACTTAACAGAAGGATTAGATCGCCTTAACAATTTTAGTTAATTTACCAGATAACTAATTTATCTTACTCATACTTCAACAATTTTATAATTTGTTTCTTCTGTTCTACTTCTCAATACATTAGCCTTTAGTTCGCGACTGATAATTTTATTGGTTGCATTTCGAGGTATATTTTCCAAAAACACATAGATTTGAGGCCGTTTAAATTGCGCTAGTTCACTATTCTGAAATAGCCTTTCAAGGTCTTCGACAGGGATGTCATCACCCACAATACAGGCAGTAACCGCTTCTCCCCATTTTTTGTGGGGTATCCCAATAACAGCTACATCCCTTATCGCAGAGTGGCTTATTAAAATTTCTTCTATTTGGCCAGGATGGATATTTTCGCCTCCAGAACGAATTAAATCGTCAACCCTTCCTAGAAGGTCTACGTCACCATTTTCGTGGGCAAAACATATATCACCTGTATAATACCAGCCATCAACAATGCTTTCTGCAGTATCATCTGGACGATTAAGATATTCTGTGAATACGGTATCAACCGTAGCATCGACTATCAGTTGACCCTCCTGTCCTGATTTTACCTGGTCTTCGACCCCGCCATCTATGTCTATAACTCTTGTGCGGGAATAGAACCCCGGGCGCAAACGAGTATGTTGGCCGACTGGATTGGAATTATGAAGAGATATAATGGGTAAAAACATTGTCTTGATGTTAATATTGCTTAGTTGCGTAATTTGATTAGGAAAGCGCTTGGTTTATTTTAATACTGGGATACTCGTATGTCTAAAGAAGATACAGAAACAATTGGCAGATTATTGGACCAATTAACTTTCAATAACGATGGTTTGATCCCTGCAATCGCCCAACAGTTTGATAGTGGGGAAGTGCTGATGTTGGCATGGATGAGCCCTGAATCTATCGAAGCTACTTTAAAGGAAGAAAGGGTTGTTTATTGGTCCCGCTCTCGCAGAAAACTATGGCGAAAAGGAGAAACCTCCGGCCATGTCCAAACACTCATGGAGTTCAGGTGGGATTGCGATAATGACGCCATTCTCCTCCAGGTAGACCAATCTGGCGTTGCATGTCACACCGGACGCAGGAATTGTTTTTTTAATTCC
>JAPYSB010000039.1 GCA_029936675.1 Dehalococcoidia bacterium
CCGTTGAATATCTTGCCAATCTACTGGTTGAATCCAACTATGAGATAACACCGGTTTTGAAAGGGTTGTTTTACTCTGACTTTTTCAAAGAATCGGCTTATAAAAGAGTCCGAAGTCCTATTGAACTAATTGTTGGTACCCTCCGTCTTGCTGAGGACATGATAGGTCCTGACCCCAGAGTGCAGGAGACAGTATATCAACCAGGATTTATGGGGCAAGAATTAATGGATCCCCCCAGCGTTGAAGGTTGGCATACAGGCAAAGAATGGATAAACAGTGGCGCTCTTGTTAAGAGGGTTAATTTTGTTACCGACACCATGAGTGACGTGAACCTACCGGGTGTCAGAAAAATAATTAAGAAGGTAGCTGAAGGATCAGCAACCACCTCTCCTGAAATGCTTGTGGAGCGATGCCTTGAGTTGATGGGGCCTCTACCGGTAAAGGATAAGACTAGGGAGGAACTTATCGACCATGCCATGGAGTATGGTGATATAGGCTGGGATGAAGACTCTTACGAGGATTCGGCTAAGAAGGCAGCAGAGATGCTGGCCCTTATAGCTTCTACAAGAGAATATCAATTCGGTTAATTAGAGTATGTAGGCTTATAAGATTTACTACTAATGGAGGCTAATTCATGCTTACAACCACGGTACAAGGTCGAACCTGGAATTTCAATCACGCTATCGGACATTTAGCTATAGCGGGTGAAGGCTTTTTGTTTCCCTATAGTGTGGTGACAAATGATTCAGGGTTTATGTATGTTCTAAACAGATCTCCTGATCCGAAAGAGGGTGACGGTAATAAAAGAACCCAGCCGAATTTCAAGCGGATAGGGAAATGGAAATTAGACGACGAATTTGTAAGTGACTTCGCGCAAAATGACATCATGTGGCCTGTTTCATTGGCTGTTGACGAAAAAGGATTCCTTTATTGCACCGATGAAATAAAAAACAAGGTATTGAAATACAATTCAGAAGATAAGAAGATTTCGGAGTGGGGAATTGAAGGTTCTGGCAAAGGAGAATTTTCCAAGCCTGCTGGCATAGCATCGGATTTGGGAGGGCATCTTTATGTGGTAGATGCTGGGAATAATCGTATACAAAAATTCACTGGTGACGGAGAATTTATCCACACGTGGGGTGAATTTGGGTCAGGCTTAGGACAGTTAAACGACCCTTGGGGTATAACAGTTGATTCACAGGGGTTTGTATATGTAGCTGACTGGGGCAATGACAGGGTTCAAAAATTTACAGGAGATGGTGAATGGCTCCAAAATTTCGGGGTATCATTTCCGGAAGAATTAAGATTGGATCATCCTTCAGATGTTGCCGTCGATAGTGAAGGAGATGTGTATGTTGCTGATTGGGGGAATAAAAAGGTTCAGATTTTTGACAGTGACGGCGAAATCCTCACTTCCCTTTATGGGGACGCCACCGAATTATCTCGGTCTGCTCAGAATTTCTTAGAAATAAATCAGGATTATTATAAGGCGTTTAAGCGGGCTAAAGACAAATCCAGGTTAGGGATTTTTGAGAGACCAACTTCTATCAGTATTACCAGAGATGACCGGATAATTATCTGTGATACATCTATGCAAAGGCTTCAGGTCTACGATAAAGAGAAGGGCTATATGGACCCTGAATTTAATCTCTAACCCAGCCGATACCGGATTTAAACTTCATCAGTATGGTTTCCTTCTTCACTTTTAAGGAAGAGATAAGTCCCGTGATTTATGATGATTGCGGGGTTTTCCTAAGTAAAATTCCTGCCACCAAGAGCGTCATGGGCGCAATTGAGACGTACCTGAGGGATATTTCCAAACTTCCCAGGGATTCTTGTAAATACCCAGTTAGTGTCGGGCCAATTGAACCCCCAATAGAAGCCATGGTCATTACTGTAGCCACGGAAACTGCGATTTCCCTTGGTTTTATGCCGCTTATATGGAATGGAACCATATACAGAAGAGGGAAAAATCCCCATGCCAACCCGTTTGCAAAAGATATCAGGATCAGCCAGTTGTAATTCTCGACCAGGGTCATTGCAGCAAAAGTTATTGTGATAACCAGACCGGATAGCATTAAGATGAGACTTCGAGATTTAGGCGATTTGCAAAATAGACCAACTAGTACACCGGAAAATCCTCCAGGGAGGATGTATAAGGCAACTATCAATCCAGATTTCCCCAAAGATAAATCATAGGAATCCACAAACAAGGTAGGCAAAAAGCTATTAAATGAAGCAAAAGACATAAGGACGCCGAGAAAACCTATTCCAGCGAACCAGACATCTTTAAAACGGAAGATTCTTGCGATCATTTGGAATTCATTATGCTTTTCTTCTTCCTCCGGTTCAGCGAGCGGATTTTCCTTACCAAATATCGCCCATACTGTTGCAAGGCCAAAAAATATAAAGGCAAAGGTGACCATGACAGTTCTCCAATTACCATCGAAGTAATTTAGGAGCATTGGGAGTAGGAAAACACCACCGCTGACCATGATTCCAAAGAATAAATTAGAAATTCCTCCTGCGTGATTTACTTCCCTTTGGGGAATCCACTGACGAATTAATAGTGACCTTGCCGGTTCCCGAGCTATCATGGTAACTCCGAACAAAAACCTTCCAACAAAAACTCCAAAAAATCCTTGGGACCAAGCTTGAAGAAGAATAAGGGCTCCACCTAAAATCACTGTGATCAAGGTGAGCATTTTGGGAGTGTATCTAGAAACCCAGAGGGCGATAACAATCATCAAACCAACGTTTGCCCAAAAAGGTGCGGAACTAAGAATGCCTTGCTGGGTGGGAGTTAGATCCAAGTCAGCGCTTATTGAAGGTAGTAATATACCTATGGTATTTGCAATAAGAAAACCCATGATGTTACACATAACAAAGAGTGTGTAAACCACCCATCTATAAGGGCTAGGTGTCGTATTTTTACCTAGAACTTTAATACTCGATTGGATGGGCATAAAGACTAGACTTTTAGTTTGTCGTAAACACTCGGAAGGTTTTCACCGATACGGTCGAAACCTCTCCACTCGCCATACTTTGGGCTCAATTCATTTATTACGTACTTGCTAGCTTGCACAGAATCTTGCCCGTCGCCTATGGCGTTTTTTATCGAATCGACAAGAGAGTGAATAAAATCCTTGGCCTCTACTAGAGCATTATGGTCACCAACCGGGCCGTGACCTGACATAAATCTTTCTATAGGAAGAGAGGCTAGTTGGTTGTCTGTTTCAGGCCAGTCCGCTGGATAACAATCTCCCAGATAAGGGACACCTCCATCTTGGGCAACATCCCCAGTGAAAACGATCTTTTCCTTTGGAAGATGAATGTATATATCCCCACTGGTATGGGCTCTGCCAAAATATTTCAGGTCGAGTTCACGACCTCCGAAATATAATTGCATGCTTGTTTCAAATGTCATATTAGGAGGTGTGATGTTAACTAAGTTACCCTCCTCAGACCAAGGATCATTAGAGCTAGCCACCTTCTTCCTCCACTCTTCATTCCATTCCATATCAATCATTTCTGCATAGCAATTTTTGTGACCGATAATTGTTGCATCGGGAAATTCTTCATTACCCCAAGAGTGATCCCAATGGGAATGAGTGTCGATCACAAATCCAATTGGCTTTTCTGTGATTGTCTTTACATCTTGAATTAGATCTCTCGCAAATGACGGGACTCTGAGGGAATCGATCACCAGGACACTATCATCTCCAATTATGATGCCGGCATTTGTAAGCCCCTCATGAAGACGCGCGTATACCCCTGCTTCAAGTTCCACTATTTCTGTTCCGGGAGTAGTCATTGCAGATTACCTCTGATGTTTTTGAGCTGATACCATGATTACTCCCATATTAGGACTTTGGTAACAGAAGGGCAATCGATAAGGAATTCATTAACGGTTAGTCAGGGAATAAATGTCTTGTTCTATTAGCTATAAAAACTAAAGATAGCATGACGGGTACCTCAACAAGTACTCCTACTACAGTGGCTAGTGCAGCTCCGGAATTTAAACCAAAAAGCGAGATAGCAACTGCAACCGCCAGCTCAAAGAAATTAGAAGTCCCAATGAGGCATGCGGGTGCTGCTATGGCATGTTTGAGTTTTAGGAGCTTTGCTGAACTATAAGCTAGGAAAAAAATACCGTAGGTTTGAATCAATAAAGGAATTGCGATTAATGCGATAGCTAAAGGTTTTTCCCATATGACCTCGGCTTGAAAACCAAAGAGCAATACAACCGTTAGCAATAACCCAAGTATTGACC
>JAPYSB010000040.1 GCA_029936675.1 Dehalococcoidia bacterium
TCGTATATTCCCTTTCTGATGGCGATGATCTTGTGTCTGGTTCAGGCGGTGGGTTTGAAACTTGGAACGAGGAATTTTGGGTCAATAGAAGTGACTATGGCGGAGGTTCTCCTCTTCATGCACTCCCTGCTGATCTGAACGGGGATGGCCACTATGAGGTAATTAATCACACTTGGAATGCTATGCATTTCTACAACTTCACTTCAACAGATACAGGATTTGCTGCGCCTGTTGTTGGCAGTACCGATTCTTATTACAAGGCAACTGCAGGAAGCGATCAGTATTCAATATGGGGCGGGTATGCGCACGATATTGATAATGATGGTAATGATGAGGCATACTTTGCGAGTTATGGATCTTGGGGAGTAGGCTCTGGCGACGTCTACGTAGTTGACTACGATAGTACTGATGATGTGCTTAAGGTTAATGGAGACCACGTGGTAAAGATTGCTTCAAATATTGGGCAGTTCATAGGCGATGTTGGAAATGGTTATGATGGAGACCTTAGAAATACTCTTTTTGTTGGGCGCACAGTACCCAATATTACTGCTCTGAAATACATTGGCCCTGATCCCAGGTCACCTTTGAGCTATTTGAAAGAAGTAATCTATTATGGTGAGCACGATGTAGTTAATACCACCATCACAATTGATTCTACAGGCATTGATACTGTTTATTCTGGTAGTCCATGGGGATTTGCTTCCAAAATAGAGACAGGTTGGGGTGGAGAATTACTGGATTTTGATGCCGATGGCAAAAAAGAACTTCTGGTTTCATATCAAAGTATTGATGACAGTCTGAGTACCACTGTTAAAACCTGGGTCGACAGTTTAGCAGATTATACTTCAGTGACTACAAAGGTTGTCAATCATAAAGATTGGACATTTATACTACTAGAAAATGGGACTGATCAAACTGTTTCTACTGACCCGATTAGGTTCGTTCTTCCAGACGACTATCGTTTGGATCAGAATTACCCGAATCCGTTTAATCCAAACACTACCATTCGATACACTATTCCAATTAACCGTAGGGTTTCGATTAAGGTGTATAACATAACCGGACAGTTGGTAAGAACTCTGATTGATAACGAAATGGCTAATGCCGGATCCCATAAGGTAGTATGGAATGGAAAGAATAATTTCGGTCGAAATGTATCCACGGGTATATATCTGTATAGCCTGGAATGGGCTGGGATGAAAAAGGTCAAGAGGATGACCTTGGTCAAATAAGCTAGAGACTTTATTCTATAGCAATTGTATAAAAGGGGAGTGCGATATCGCACTCCCCTTTTTAGTTTCTAATACTATGAGAACCTTATTAATCACGATTACCATCATGGGCGTTTTATATGCTTCCAATGGAAAGATCGCAGGTAGGGTAGTCGAGAAAGAAACCGGAAGCCCGGCTGTAGGCGTCAATGTGATACTGATAGATACTTACTTAGGAGCTGCTACTGATGAAAATGGCCGTTTTACTATTCTGAATATTCCCCCTGGAACATACTCGATTCGGGTGGATGCCATTGGGTTTGCTACTATTACTATGAAAGATGTACGTGTTACAACGTCCCAGACCACCGAGCTCAGTTTTACATTAGAAGAAGCAGTTATCGAAGGACAGGAAGTCACTGTAATCGCTGAGCGGCCCCTGGTGCAAAAGGACCTGACTGCGTCCCAGAGGGTTACCACAGCGAAAGAGATTGAAGATATGCCTGTAGAATCTTTTCTAGGCGTATTGACCACTCATGCGGGAGTAAACCAGAGTGCCGGCGGCGCCTTGCACGTTCGGGGTGGTAGGAGCAATGAAGTAGGGTATTATATTGATGGTGTATCTGTTTCTAATCCATTTTATACCAATTCGTTAGCTGTTAGTGTAAGCAACAAGGCATTAGAGGAAATGAAGCTGGTGAGTGGTGCCTTCAATGCGGAATACGGCAATGCCATGAGCGGCGTGGTAAATGTAACAATCAAGGAGGGGGGGAAAAACTACGATGGTAGTCTTTCTTACTATACTGGCGATTATTCTTCATCGGCTCACGATATTTTCCCCAATATAGACGATCAGGATTTTACAGCCAACAGCACGTTAGATGGTTTTATATCCGGACCGGTGCTACCCTTCTTAGGAGATAGATTAACTTTTAATGTATCATTACGGCGCAGTGAAAGTGAAGGCTATCTCTATGGTATCCGGGAACATAATCCTAGTGATTATGCTTATTTCCCACCCAGTGGAGACTGGTACATCCAGAATACTGGAGACAGCAGCTATGTGCCCATGAATCCTAGTCAGAGTACAAATGCTCTGTCTAAAATCACATGGCGCGTTTCACCCACCATGAAAATATCTACACAGTCGATTTTATCCAAAGCCCAGAGCAAGAGTTATTCCCATGCTTACAAATATAATCCAGATGGAGTAGGTACGGGTTATTCTGCAAATAACAACCATTCGATTAAGATTAATCATTCTCTATCGCCTAAAAGTTTTTATGAGGCCAATTTATTTATTAGTGATACTGATTATAAAAATTATCTCTATGAGGATACCACCGACAGCAGATATGTATCTACTGATTACATTAACACAGAACCAACTTCTGCCACTTTTTTATTTGGTGGTACGCAAATGGGTCATACCTACCGGGTTTCTAATTCTGTAGGAGGGAAGTTTGACTTTACGATCCAGATGAATAACCGGCATGAATTAAAAACAGGATTTAGTTTCCGTAGGGATAATCTTGAAGAGCGGAATTTTTCGATTTTATATAATTACAACTATCGTCAACCGACTGTATTGCCTGAAAATGAATCCCCGTATCACGTTTATTATAAGAAGGAAGCGCTGCAGTATTCGGCCTATATCCAGGATAAAATGGAATATAGTTCTATGATCATGAATTTAGGTGTCCGCTACGATGTATTTGTGCCTAATGATTCATCTATTACAGATCTTGTTTATCCGGAAGCGGGGAAAAACGATGCCGGGGAAAAAACAATGATCTCGCCCCGGGTTGGAGTTTCCCTACCAATTACGGATAAAGGAATTTTCCATTTTTCTTATGGTCATTTTTATCAGATGCCTACCCTTAGAAACCTTTACCGGGAAAGTTACTTTGGGGCTGGCCTGGCGCCGACAGTGGGATACCCGGATCTGAAACCGGAAAAAACAGTACTCTATGAGTTTGGATTTCAGCAGCAGTTCGGCAATCTGATTGGGATGGATATTAACCTGTTTTATAAAGATATTCGCGAACTTTTGGCACTGCAGAGTATCCGCTATGATAGCCCCCAATACGGACCTTCCAATTATGCAATTTACTTGAATAAAGACTATGGCAGTTCCAAAGGGCTAACCTTATCTGTTACTAAACGGTATGATCCAGTTTCTAAGACTAGAATCTGGCTGGATTATACCTATCAGAAATCTGAAGGAAATTCCGTGAAATCCGCTGCATTTTATTTCAGTACCTTAAGTGGAATCGAAGAAGAGAAACTGATTGTACCTTTATCCTGGGATCAGTCGCACCTGTTAAATGCCACTGTTATTATTGGTAATCCCGGAGGTACTACCCTGGGACTAATTGGAAAAATATCTACTGGATGGCCTTATACCCCATCTATTCCCAACGCAAATTATGTGCCTGAACCAAACAGCGGACGTAAACCTATACAGCGTAATATGGATCTTAAAATTGAGCGCAGAGTGAGTATCGGTTCTCGCAAGGTCTCTCTATTTGCCCGGGTTTACAATTTATTTGACACCCGCAATGCGCGCTATGTATTTGATGATACTGGTTCCCCAAAATACACCTATGAATACCGCAGCATTCAGGAAACGGAACAATTTAAAGCCCATTATGGTGAGCCTGGAATTCACACCTGGGAAGAGTACACAACACGCCCACAATACTATTCTTCCCCTCGATCATTCAAAATAGGATTTTCATTGGATTTCTAATG
>JAPYSB010000041.1 GCA_029936675.1 Dehalococcoidia bacterium
ACATTTAGGGCACATTCTGGGCACAGTGCCATTACCTTCCTCACTGACAGAAATTTCTGATCTTCTCACCAGATGCAAATAAATACTCGCCAAGATAATTCTATTCTGGATTTCAGCAGGGGCCCGCAGTCGAGTTTGAAGATCGATCTCCTTTTTTAATGGAACGATCCACACCCCCTTAAAGCTAATAATCGAGATCGATCCACACATAGAGGCTCGAGACCCAACCAATTAATTTCCCAAAAATTATTTTTCGGGAAATTTTCTAGGAATTCTTTCTACAAATAATTCGTCGCTGAGCATGCTCGAAGTAGGGGAGTGAGTCAGAAGGTATGAAGGGACCTTTTTGAGTGAGTTAATCAAGATTCAACCTTAACCTAAAGATCAATCCCAGGTTTAAGTGGAACGAGCACTGGCCCCTCTGTCCTTCTCTAAAGTTACGTCTTTCTTCCATTCTTCTCTGTTCTCATCGTTAGTAAGTTGTGTTTATGTCGGTATTGTCAAATCAAACGTTACCCTGTCTTTAATTGGTAACAATGTGATGTCTCCACCGTGGGCAATTAGCAGAGCTTTTACATAAGCAAGCCCAGAACCACTTTTCCGCGTGTAATCACGCACTGTGCTGAAGAATGGTTCAAATATTCGATCTGAAATGTCTTCTGGAATCGGTTTTCCATCATTACTGACTTGTAGTTGTACTGTCTTATTGGTGTCGTTGTATTTGCTGGTGACTGTGATGCTAACGTCGTTGCCACCATGTCGTTTCGCATTTTCAATAATGCTGGTGACGATAGAATTGAGTAGTTCGGGTTCCATGTTGACGTCAGGGACGTCTTTGTTAGTTTCAATCTGGAGTTGATGGCTCGAATTGAGCGATAGAATGTTTGTTAGTACATCGTTGACGTTAGCCTGAGCAGTCTCATTTGGTTTTAAATTACGTGCTGTAGAGATTTTTGAGAGATCGTTTACCAAATCAAGAAGACGTTCACTGCTCTTATTGATATTGGAAAGAAAATGTTGCCGTTTTTCAGGTGGCATGGCGTCCCAGTCATCTTCTAATACATCGACAGTGTTTGTGATTGCCGCAATAGGCGTTTTAAATTCATGGGATGCGTGATGTGCAAGGGTTTGCACATACTTAGCATCGTTTCTTAGCGCCTCATCCATATTTGTGATGGCGGTTCGAAGGTCGTCTATTTCTCGCGCTGCAAATAGCGGTACCTTAATGTCAGTGATTCGGCTACCGGCTGTTATCTGCTGAGTCTGTCGAATCAGTCTTCGAATGGGTCGGGTTATAACAAGTACAAAGAGAAGGGCACCTCCGATGATCACAGCAAATATGAGAATGATGTACCTAGAGACTCGACTACTATATTGATAGTAAGGCTCTGTATCCTCAGCGTTGCCGAACAAATCGGCGATTGGGTTTGGGGGAGCCCGGCTAAGCACAACGGTGCCCAGCAATCGATTGTTTTGAACGATGGGCACTGCAGTAAAGACAACTCTGCTGTCATCAGAGACACTCATTTGTCGCATAAAACTCAGATGGTCGCCATTGAGTGCCCGCTGAACACCAATCTCATCGCTAAGCAACAGCCCCGTGTCAAAAACCGTCGATGCCACGACGACGCCATTGAAATCGGTGATGTGAATTGTTGAATTGGTTACTTTCTCAGCTTTAACCAGGGCTGGCATCAAAGCTGCGCCAATATTTGAGGCGACGTGGTCTGCTGATTCTTTTGTCGTCGGATCAGATAGGGGAGGGTGAATTGGGTCACCGAACTGGCTCAGTTTCGTATGCCGCTCTGGTAGTTGAAAGTTAGTTTTCGAAGAAGTCTGCGTTTGCTCGAAAGTGTTCGTTAATACTTTTCCATAAGTCTCTAGAGTGGTTGAATCTTGCGTGTGGAGTCGCAACACAGTCCGATAGCTTGACGCTAAAGCGCTACCTTGGGTGTAAATGATTCTCTCCGTTTGCCGAATTTTTGCACCTTGGACGTAAATCACAGAGAGCACCAGACCAATCGATGCCACAATAAATCCGGCAATCCCGATCATGAATATGATGCCTATGCGGGGTCGGGAGCCTTGTTCAAAAAGTCTCATTTAGCTTTGACCAGCCGGTATCCTCTGCCATGCACTGTTTCGATGGGATCTGGACCGTACTTAACAAATTTAGAGCGAATATTAGCGACATGGCTGTCAATCGTTCTTCGATCAACGATGCGATCCATCATTTCATCACGGTGGAATATCTTGCTTGGATTGCCCAGCATTATTCTTAATATTTCGAGTTCTTTTTCTGACGGTGGCGGGTCGATCTCATGGTCGCAATAAAATACTTCACCCGTTTCGGTATTGAACTGAATGTTGTTCCATTGAAGTGTGTCATTTTCTGTCGGTGTTTCAGTTACCACTGACGCTTTGATGTTGTCAATTTGTCTAAGTGTGGCTTTAATCAGCTCCAGCAACTCTTCCATGTGAAAGGGTTTCGCTAGATAGTGATCTCCTCCAGTGGATAGACCTCGTACCTTGTCTTCCAGTTGGTCTAATGAAGAAATAAATATGATGGGGACATAGGGGCCTGATCGTCTTTCCCGCAATTCAGTACATACCGCAAGCCCGTCCTTATCGGGCATCAATATATCCAGCAGAATCAGATCAGGTTTGTGACGGTCAAAGCACTCGATGGCCTCAACGCCGTTTGTGGCCTCAATGACCTCGTAATTTTGTTTTTTGAGCGCCCAAGCAATGGACTCTCGAATAAGGGGGTCGTCGTCAACTACTAGGAGGGATTTAGTCAATTTTTGTGGCGCTCAAAACGTACAAAAAGACATTAACGCTTTTCGTTGGTTCGTTCTAGTCATGCGTCCTGTTTTGCACATATTTTCCACATTATTTTCACTATCTCCCAACATTTTCGAAACTATCTAGAGGTAGATTAACGACCATTGTTGATACAGCACCGTCTACAAGAAAGCTATTAAGAAATATTTAAATGTGGAGAAAACGATGCTCGAGATGAACGAAATGTCCCCAAACGAAGCGTACTACAGCCATGGTATGTCACATGGCGATATTAAGAACGCAACAAAAGAGAATCCCGCCAGAATCATCCGATACGAGTTTGTGGCTCGCCAGTATGAGGGCTATCTGGATGAAGAAGGGCGGTACTGCGAAAAGCTTGTAGTTGAGTTTCCGAAAACAGAGAAAACACGTGCTAGTTAACTAAACCAATTTGTAACGTATTACCGGAACAAGGTTACGGTGAGCGGTGGCATCGACACGAAGGGAGGAATTTCCGGTATATGAGTATCCTACCCCCTCCTCCTTCACTCCCTTCGGCCCACCGCGTTCCCCTCGAAGTAGTAAGAGATGGATTATCAATCCTGTGCAACTTGTAGCACTACGTTATTTTGGGAACCTGAAATGGTCCCAGATCTAATCGGTACGGCGGGTGGTGTCTATGATCCGCCTACATTCTGGTATAGCTGTGAACTGGAAGTTTTTCAAAGATCAAAAGCTGATTTTGTACACATCGACTCAACTAAGTCCTATAACACCTCTAGACTCTATGCTCCGGTTCATACTGATGACCCACGACTGATGGGTGAATAGAAACAAAGGTTTACAGTTTTAGTGGGATGCTGGTTATGGCGGTTCTAACTGGACCTAATCCCACCAAATGAAGAAGAACAGCCACAAAGGAATAACGAGCCAGATTGCCCACTTCCTGCCCCACAACCAGCTCCAAGCCTTAACCAAGAATGGGGCGCGTTTGTCTTCTCCCATAGTAGAAATGTAGCAGAAACAAGTGGTGGGCAAGGAATGTGGACCTGATAACATAACTCGTACTACAGAACAGCAAATGGAGGTATTCGTATGTATTCGATCCGTGCAACATACATTCCAAGAG
>JAPYSB010000042.1 GCA_029936675.1 Dehalococcoidia bacterium
AAGTACTTTTGCGGATGCTAAGGCGTACAATCCCGAGGATGCTTGGAGCATCGGTAGTATCAGTGATTATTCAACTTTTAAGGCCGGCCTCGCACTTGTCTTAGCAATAACTGCAGCTGAAATGTTTTCACAAGGCAATTGGCAGCGTATTCGGGCTTCAGAAAGTGATGATTCATTGAGAAAGGGTGCTATTTTGGCATCAGTACTATGTTTTATTGCAGTATTATTATTTGGATTTTTGGGAACAGTTGCAGCAGGTAGAGGGGCCTTAGTAGATCCATCAATTGCATTCTTTGAACTAATTAGAGATTATCCGGAGCCGATTTTAGCTATGTTTTTAATTTTAGGTATCGCCCTTGTGTGTTCTAGTATTGATACACTTCAGAATGCAGTAATCGCAGTGGTTTCTAGAGATCTAACAGATTCAAAACTAGATCTTCGAGGTGCACGTTATGCCGCAATCTGTATGGCACCTATTGCAATTTTACTAGCATGGTATTATGCAGACGATGCACCTAGCGTTTTCCAAATATATTTGATTGCTGATCTTTTTGCTGCAGCGACAGTCCTTCCTATTTTCCTGTCTCTTTCGGATAGAATAACATCTACAGGTAGTTTGGTTGGTGCTATCTTTGGCTTGATTTCCGTGGTTATTTATGGGACAATTACCTCGGATTTACAAATAGGTATTGATTATCTGACAAATCCAACTAATGAATTTGGCTTGGCTAATTTCGAGGTTTTTTCTTCTGCACTTTTTGGCTCAGCAATTATGACAATTATTGTTTCGGAAGTAGAGAATAGTCAATCATGAGGAAGCAAGAAATCGCCTTCTATCAGTAACAGGTTACCGCTGTGGCATTCAATTGTCACCTTTCCCGAGGCTCCAATCTCGTTATGAATGCCTCTGCCACCGATTCTTAGCTTCTCATGCTGTAGATTCCATCTTGCACCTTCTACACTGATACGTGCCTCGGGCATAGCGATTAGCGAGAAGATAGTGTTTTCGGGACCTTCTATGGTCTTAGATTCATCAACACAATGTATTGTAAATTTATCATCAATTAATTTGACCCTTGAATCAAACACTATACCCAAAGCTGCTAGCGTATGGTCGATTCTTCCTCCTGACCATCCTATAACTATAACTTCTTCTGCCCTCTTTTCGAATGCATGGTCCACTGCCTTTTCCAGATCCGTTTTCTGGACATTTTTATTTGAAATGGTCCATTCTTCGAGCCTAGTGATTGTCTTGTCAGATACCGAATCCAAATCACCTATAATCACATCAGGGGTGATATTATACTTCAATAACCTATCAGCCCCAGCATCTGCAGCTATTACTAGTGAATTTTTTGCTAGTTCTATGACTTTACTATCCAATGGTCTGTTACCAACGACTAGTGCTCTCAAATTAAATCGCCAATTTCCGCCAGGATCTCAGGGTGGTGTTCTTCTAAGACCGCCAAAATTCCAGCTACTGTTGGTTCTTCCACTCCGACGTCAGCCATCGTCTTGACCACAGTATCTATTGATTCCGGTTCGACCTCTGTCAGTTTTGTTTTTGCTAGATATGAGTGATAGAGCCGGTCTTCCATGACCTTTCTCCATTCCATATCATATTCCTGCATTGCTTCTTTAGAGTAATCCTTTGTTTCAGTGGCCTTTCCAATTATACGTCCGGCAATTTCTCCAGACAGGCAGGCGTTTGCCACCCCTCCTCCTGTAATGGAATCAATTTGTCTTGCAGCATCTCCTACCAGGATAACACCAGCCCCAGCGGTTTTCTCCAGAGGTTCTGAAAGAGAGACACCTCCGCCCTGAATATCAATACATTTTCCTTTTGAGAAATGCTCGTGATTCTCTATAAACTGGTCCAATAATACTTTTATTTCTCCTGGATCCTTGACTCTACTGACCATGCATCCAATCCCTACATTGGATTCGTTCGACGATTTTGGGAATGACCAGATGTATGCTCCTTTGCTCCCCTTTGCCAGGTAAAATTCGCAATATTCAGGATCTATATCCAAGTCAATCAGAGTGTACTGCAATGCCCCACACATATCGGCAGGTTTCCGATGGGTGGGTAGGTTCGCCCATCTCCCAACTTGGGACTCAAACCCATCTGCCCCAACAACAATACCACACGTTATCTCGGACTCTTTGCCGTTCGAATCACGAATCTTTACCCCGCCAACATATTCTCCATTCCAAAGCAAATCTGTGACCGTTACTCCAGTTCTTACTTCCGCTCCATCATCCTCTGCCAATTTAGCCAGAAATTGGTCCAGTTTATCACGATGTATGACCATCCCAACCTCGGTACCCAGATTGTCATCCTCTATCGTCAAAGAGTTTCCATTGGGTGAATAGATCTTTGCGCCTCTCACTCGATTAGCGATCCAATCCCCTTCCAGTGGTACACCAACCATTTCCAGCCATTTTGGTGCTATTCCTTCTCCACATCGAACCGGCACCCCGATTTCTTCCCTTTTTTCCAGAAGGAGTGTTCTGGCCCCGTTTTTAGCTGCGAATCTGGCTGTTGTGCTACCCCCTGGCCCAGCGCCTACCACAACAGTATCGTAATCCATGACCTCCCAGTTTGATTGATTATAAAATGTTTACATGACTAGAACTGGAGAATTTACAAGATTTTGGGAGTTATGCATCTATTTCAGAAATGAATGCTTCCTTTGGGAGATACCAATGTCCGGCTTAAATCTTTTTCAAATGAGATTGCTGGTCCAATTACACAATCCTCTATGATACCACCATATCCCTTGACATCAGATAGTATGACCGTTCTCCTGATTACACACTTTTCCATTTTGGCATTAGGTCCTATTATGGCATTGGGACCAATAATACAGTCCTGTAATTCTGCACTTTCATGAATAAGTGAAGGTCCTCGTATGCTTGCCCCGCTATGAGCTGCAGTTCCATTATTACCAATGGATTTGAAGTTGGCTTCCAGATACGATTCAGGCGTTCCTGAATCAATAAAGTATCCTTCAAATGGGAAACCATACAATCCATTACCAGCTACTTTGGGGTAGATGTCTCTTTCAATAGAGATTTTCTGATTCGGAGGTATCATTTCCAGCACTTCAGGTTCAAGTAGATATGTTCCCGCGTTTATCAGATTTGATAGTTCTGTACCTCTTTCAGGTTTCTCTTGGAATTGTAATATCTGCCCCTCCTTCAGTTCGACTACTCCGAATCGGCTTGGATCTTCAACTTCCCACAAGGCTAGTGTACCCTTTGCTTTGGTCCTGATGTGTTGTTCCAGCATTTTGCTTAGGTCTACGGAGGTTACCACATCACCATTGAACACAGCGGTAGTCCCTGTAACATGATCGATGCAGTTTCTCATTGCCCCACCAGTGCCTAGAGGTTTTTCTTCAGGTACAATAATTACTTTTTTTCCAATATCCCTTCCCTCAAAATATGTTTTCATCTCGTCTAGGCCATAATTTACGGCTAAAATTGCCGTATCAAAAACTTCTGGCAGATTTCTGACCATTCGTTCCACCATCGGTACGTTTGCCAAGGGAAGCAATGGCTTTGGAACTGTATGAGTCAGTGGCCTGAGTCTGGTCCCAAGTCCTCCAACCAGAATTATCGCTTCCATGTTATCAGTTATCTAGGCGATGATGTATTAATGTTATACAGGCTGAACTCAGCAAACTTTCTTTTCCCAAACTAATTTTTGGTAATTTCTTCAATATTTCCATTTCTTCTTCGGTCGGATCCTTGTCGTCTCCAAGTACAAACGTATTTGCGTCATTCATCAATTCTTCACCATTTTCACTGAGGAGTGCCGGATTAGGCAACTTTTTCAAGACTTTATCCAAACCTATTCTTTTCATGGTTATTCCAGGGCTTGTTTCCATTGGT
>JAPYSB010000019.1:0-2575 GCA_029936675.1 Dehalococcoidia bacterium
GATACGGGTCTAAATCACCATTGGGTATTCCCGTTACCATTTCCAATGCTGCCAACGCACCCACTAATGGGGCAAGTGTGACACCACTGTGCATCAGAGTTAGATAAATATTATTATTCCCGGATGAAAACCCTATTACCGGAAGACCGTCCTCGGGCATAGGCCTGAAACCCACAGGAACCCTGATAGCCTCAACACCAGATAGATGGTCAAAATATAGAGCTGCTCTTTGAATGAGCGTATTAGCATATTCCTGGGAATCATCTTCCGTTTCACTTTCTTGATCGCCAGCGCCGATCATCACCGCGCCATCAATGTCTTGCCTGATATGTATTTCTTTTTCTTCTTTGCTGATAGGTGGCAGGTATATGGTGGCCAAACTATGGATGAAGGAGGGCAGGGGTTTTGTTTTTACAACCACCCCAGGGCTCCTCCTCTGAGGCAGATTTATACCCGCAGTTTTAGCAAGTGTAGTCGAGTCTATTCCCGCGGCTATCACTATTTGGTCAAACTCCCAGTGCCGATCCTGCGAGTAAAGTAAAACTTTGTCACCATCTTGATAAATCGAGTCAATGAGGGTGTCAAAATGAAGTTCCCCACCAGCCTCCTGAATCTTATGCATACAGGCTTCCGTCACCTTAACAGGTAAAACGTGTCCTTCGTCACGGGTATAAATACCGGTATGAAATTGCCCAATTTTTAAGTTCGGTTCAAGACTGGATAGTTCCTCCGATGATATTAACCTCGCCGAATATCCCCACGAGTTAAGTCGTTCACACTCAGAAGCCAACCTTCGACCTTCATCAGGATCCGAACAGTAGGTGACGTTTCCGCCCCAACGGAGACCAATGTCTTCACCTAAATCTTCAGCAAATCTAAGCCAACGATCCATCGAACGGTAGTTTAAATCATAATAATGGCGAGGTTGTTTTGAAAATGCATTTATCCAGGCAAATGAATGTCCGCTTGCACCGTTTCCAGGCTGATTTTTATCGAATACAGACACGTCCATCCCATGTTGGGACAAACGGAAAGCCACTGATGCGCCTACGATACCGGCACCAATTACTGCGATTTTTTTGTGTCTCATGATTTAAGTTTCAAAAATATGTTTTTTTCACTCAACCGGGTAATAACTCGACACTCGATTTTCACATCAAGTCATCTTAAGAAAAACTGGTTCATTTAACCATTTTATCCGGTGTCAGAAGTTCGTTAAATTCAATCCAATTTTCTTCCGTGAGCGTCAGTAATTCTCTCCAAATTTCAAGTGACTTAGATGGTATTTCGTTCTCTTCTCGAAAAACTGATTTCAAGGCTTCGTCTGCCCATTGCAAAACCACGATATCTTTTTCTCCTGGTGTAGTACCAGGATTAAAATAAACTGAAAACTCCCCTCGCTGTCCAGCACCGTTATAGGTTTCTGCCGCCTGATAGGCTAGGGTCGCAACCTTACGAGACTGACCCGGCTTAGCCTTAAATACTCTTTTAATATGAAACATTCCTTCTCCTTACTGAGACAATATTATTGATCATATCACTAGGAATCGGGAATGAAACAGTGTCAGGATAAAAATCTGGCAAGCACAAAAAATCTTTGCGCAGTATCTGGTGGATTTAGCATTAACCCTGGGATAGACAATTTACATACAATAACCGCCTCGAGAGACTTAGGCCCCTGAGGGGTTATTGTGAAGTTGTAAACTCGAATGGCTGCAATCTCTATTCTTCTGTGGCTTATTCAGTAAATCTGTAGAACCCATAGGCCTGCATTTCATCCCACATCGCGCCTTGTTGAGCAAACTGGATTTGTCCTTCCCTCACATGGTCTCTATATGTCATGTATTCTGGTGTTTCATGTTTCTGTACACTCACGGTAAATGCAGCGGCATCGCTCAGGGTATACCCATTCAAATTACCACTATTAGCACTCTGTGAATCATCCCGTACCTTTGTTTTTATATCATTTATAAATTCATCAAATGAGAGAGTTATGGTTGCTACTCTGTTACCTCCACCAAAATTTGGATTCTCACCAAACGGTGCAATCTCTAATACCGGCAACTCTATAGTAGTCGGCATATTCGTTAGTTCTGCATCATAATCAGACCCGTATGGCAGCTGTGCCGAATACCACCACGGGAAGAGGGTATTTATCCCTGATGAAGTGCCTGGCCAAGCAGAACCATTACCACGCGTAACACTAGGAATACTCGGGTAGTACTCTATTGGGTCCATATGATTTCCATTCTGGAACAAAAAGTCAGCGCCGCAGTGAGGTACTCTATCACCGAAATACTGTCCACAAACATCTGTTTGCACTTTCTGTTCAGTTTTATCCCATTTCCATATGGCTATTCCACCAGGGAAAGCTCCCGGGTTATCACCAAAATTAACCGAATCTGAATTCACATATATTTGTGAATCATATCCAGCAGAGCCGTATAGCTCTAGCAAATAGTGTCCTTTTACTTCTTGAGTGTCTCTCTCTATTATTGCCGGTACCTTAATTATGTTAAATCCGTTCGCATTTCCTCTACTATTTAGAACCCCAGTAATACCGTTAAGATCAAGG
>JAPYSB010000019.1:2675-22137 GCA_029936675.1 Dehalococcoidia bacterium
TCCGTTCGCATTTCCTCTACTATTTAGAACCCCAGTAATACCGTTAAGATCAAGGACATTATCAACATCAGTTATATATCGAGGTCCATATATATTCACCAGTAGCTGCGCATCTGTGAACGGTTCTTCTGGTTCTTCGAATTCTGCCTTAACCATGCTCCATGCTGTGAAAGGTGGCCATAGTTTGCCGGTACTAGAACCATCTCTGTCACCCATAATATCTAGGGGTCCCGTTTTATTAGGCCCAGCAGGTTCACCTCGGTGGTAGTAATCGGGCAATCCAAAATACGCATGACCCAATTCATGTCCCCATGTCCGGAGGGCCTCTTCATGTGATACATCAAGTGCGGTTTGTTGAGAGCCCGTTGGAGGTGATGCCATCCCTATTACGCTCCAAGGTGAGCTATCTGGTCCTCCTACACCCCATACGTAAATCGGAGTTACATTCCTAAAATAATGCGACCACTCTCCTGTTCTATCTTGCTCACTTCCCATATTGGAATCATCGATCAGCCAGTCCCTATCTGGCAAGTATGGCGCTAGCAAGTTATATGAGCCATCTTTATGCGCTATATTTCTGTACCTCAATCGATCAAAAATTTGGTCCATTTCTTCGCGTATTGTGGTGTCTTCTGCCCAATCAGGACAAGTGTCAAAAGCTTTGCGCGCCTCCTTTTCCCATCTGCGTCCACAATTACCGCCAATGTACGGTTTGTTTCTGTCGATTTGGACGGATTTAACAACGTGGCCTGCCCTGTTACGAATTGGAGATATTGCAAATTTACCGGAACTCAAGTCATCGAAATAATGACCCGGTGTGTCCTCTTCCATTCCGTAGAGCAGATTATCAATATCTTCTAGAGTTAAACATAGTCGCTCTCCGATCCGATGTGCAAGCAATGGTTCTTGTTCCCCTCTACATTCTGAGTCGCTGTAAGTAATCAGAAGTGGTAGTGTGAACCTTGTCATCTCAGCTGTAGTAAATGTCCAAGAGCTAACATCCTCAATAAGACCTGATAAAACCTGTAAATTGCCACCGGCTAATTCAATGCCGGAATTTGGATTCACTGAGACCTTGTAAGTAGTTCCTCCATACAAAGGTACGTCTGGTATAAAACTGAGAATCTGACTTGAAGTCTCTGCTAGCTGGGTTGTTTCACCCTCTACCTGAGTCAATTGTGAGTTATCACAAAGTGAGTCAGCGCACTCAAATAACGTGAGTGATCCTTCCAAGTTTCTAATACCTAGGCTGTCAGTTGAAGAAATTCTTATACCAATTTCAGGGTCCCATGAAACTTTGTCTAGTCCTGCCGAAGGTAAAGCAACGGCAGCTACGTCTAAAGATGCTATGGCCACGTTTAAATGAACTATTCCAGAAACGGCATGGCCGATCCCGTCGTCCAAGGTGTAGTGGAAATAATCGGCTATGGGATCGTTCCCATTATGGGTATATGTGAAAGTTGATCCATCTAAAACTAAGGAACCTCGCACTGGAGCCACCGATATTGCAACACCCAGATCGGGTCCGTCAGGATCAGTCATAGAATTAACAACATTGAGATCAACTGATCCTCCTTGCGCAACATCCAATTCGTAATTCACGGCGAACGGTGCATCGTTTACAGGAGCTACTGTTATGGTCACCCATCCCCAGCCGGTACCTCCAGACTCCTGCCTCAACTCATAATTAAATCGGTCTTGTGATGTCTCAGAACCATCGTGGGTGTACACCAAAAAGGAATCGGTGATATTTCCAGTTTCTCGATCACGGGTGTTTGAAACAGTGTATGTGCCGTTGGACGGGTGAGTTGCTCCTGTATCACCGTGAAAAGAAGAATCATCCCCTGATAGACTCACTGCATCTGCTTCAGGGTCCAACTGATCTGGGGTGAACCCAGATAGGGAACCAATGATAGGAATATGAACCGCTCCACCTTCATCAACAATCGCGGATACATTGGGAGGAGTGGGATTTCGGTTTGGTATTATCACTGATACATGTACTGTTCCTGAACTGGTAGACCCATACTCATCGACAACTGTGTATTCAAATGTATCCCTATCCCCCTCATCTCCGTTATGTTCATATGTAATTGAGTGACCACCCGAAATTTCAACGACGCCACGAACTCCTTGGGTTACTGATTGAATCCTAGTAGATGATCCCAAGTGAAAGTCATATTCGGAAGTAGCTGATTGCTGAATCTGGATACTCTTGTCCGAAGCAACCGGAGGCTCGTAGTCCGTTGTGAGATTCACAACTACCGTGCCAACAGAGGAAAGACCGTTACCGTCAGATATTGTGTAAGTGAAAGCCTCCTGACCGCTGTAATTGGTCGGATGAGTCGAAGCGATGAATATTTCATCTCTATCTACCCCATTCTGCCCATAATCAAAAATAGCTATACGTAAATCTGCATACTCAAAGAAACTTACAGGGACCCCGTCAGTAAGTCCCTGGTCTGCCGGTATTCCATTAAAATGAGTTATTGTTAGAGCGTCTCCGTCTGCATCAGTATCATTAGCTTTGGCGTCTAGAAAAAATCGAGAGTCTCTATTTTCGCCATCTGCTGGCATTACACCTGATTGTATGGTGATAATATCGTCTACAGCGACAGGGGCATTATTCGGTCTTACGTAAGTCAGTTCTACCGACATCGCTACTTCGAAAAGCTGGCCATCGATACCACGCACAGTTGCAGTAAAGGTGTCCACCGGGTTCGAAGAGCCATCATGGATGTAATAGATTTCCCCACCCACTACAGATGCACTTCCATACTGAGGGTTCGAAACACCAACATATCCGCCCTCTATTATTGTCGTCATTGCCGAGTCTCCAGCCGCGCTTCGAGCCGCCTCTGCAGCTGCAGCTGCCACAACCTCGGCCTCCGCAGCCTCTCGGGCTTGTTCTGCAAGTTCTTGTTCAGCTTGTTGTTCAGCGATACTAGCAGCAAGGGCAGCTAAACTTGCTTGTACAGCTGCCTCTTCACGTGCCGCCAATTCTCTTCTAGCTACCTCAGCTTCAGCCTCCACCCTAGCTGCCTCTTCAGCATTTCTTTGTATCCTTTCGAGAGTTCGAGCTTCCTCCAATCGGGCGGCTTCTGCTGCGGCTTCTGCCGCGGCTTCTTCACGTTCAGCCTGTGCTTGTGCCTCTGCAGCAGCTGCTATTCTCGCTGATTCAGCTTGTGCTTCTCTAAGTCGAAGTAATTCAGCTTCTGCCTCTGCAGCCTGTTGCTCAGCTATTCTGTTTGCTTCAGCGGCAGCATCAGCTTCAGCGGCAATCTCGTCCAACTGAGCTATATCTTGAACGACCATTTCATCTAGTTGATCAGATGCTTCATTTAATTCTTCTAGTACTTCTTCCGCTTCCGCTTCTGCCTGTTCGGCACTATTTAATGCCACATCTGCCTGGGCAGAATCCCTCTCAGCTTCCTCTGCTACAACCGCAGCCTCTTGGGCTTCCTGCAATTCAACAGCGGCCTGCTGTTCTGTTTGTACGGCTTCATCTACCAATTCAGTGACAACTGCCGCAGCAGCCAGCTCGTTTGCTGCAACTAGATCAGATTCAGCCACAGCAGCCAGGTCGTTTGCTGCTACGAGGTCAGCTTCAGCTCTTTCAAGATTTTCAGTAATTCCATCTAAAGCTTCTCTGTCAGAGTTACCCGTAATAGTAATGTAATAATCACCAACAGAATGGCCACCGTAACCTCTGGCGACTGCCAGATAAACCCCATCATTTACTGCCGTATATGAAATCTGGGAGTCTCGTCCCACGAAATCATCGTTATAGGCAACTTGAGTCCCATTTGGGTCAAGAAGAGTTAAGGTGGGATCCAAGTATGTAATTCCATCTAAAACAATTAAAAGGTTGTCTCCTGTCAGTGCCGAGATTTCCCATACATCCTCTTGATTGGCAATTTGAATTTCACCATATGAAGTGCTTTGTCCCTCTGAATCCATATCAGGTATAGCACCTCCGCCTTCCTCTACCAAAGAGCTACCAAGACTGGCGAATGTCAGTCTCAATTCATATAATCCCGTTGTATTGCCATACCCCTTTGCTACAATCGTGTATTGCCCCGAATTTGCGAGCGGGACATTGAGTCCTGCGTGGAGACCCTCAAAATCATCGTTCATGGCCACTTGCTGCCCGTTGGGCCCATTAAGCACGAGATAGGTGTCTACTCCAGGGGAACCAGGTACGCTTACCATACGTATCTGAACGATGCTGGTCTGAGGGTTTTCGAATGTCCATTCGTCTTCATCAGGTGCCGGAGTATCGAGCTCTCCAGATACTGTGTAAACCACCCCGACCTCTGGGGTAGACGGAACTTCAATTTCACCACCATCACCATCAATACCAATGGCCCTACCAATAGCGGTATCACAGGCCATTAAAGCAAAAAGGGAAATCGAGATGGCCAAAAACATTAACGCCCTAACTGTTATTTTAGGTTTAGTATTCATGAAATTATGACACCGCTCATATGTATTAATTAACAATATCAAAGCCTCCGGGAATTTTATCGCCAAAATAGTTTTTTGAATAGGGTGTTTATACCTAATTTAGATTAAAAAACTCCATATAATAAGGTATCGATACACCAAGTTATCTTTTAAAGTTTTCCTACCAGACCGCTCAGAAATGCCATACTTCTATTCAAGGAAGAATCAGCCTCTCGCCCGGTAGGAAATATTTGCACCGCAATATCAGTGGCCCCGGCATAAGAATAGTCTTTCAACATAGTTTCAACTTCTTTTTCGTTACCAATAAGTGCCATTTCTGCGGAACTTTCAACACCCTCTCTATCTAGCATCGCCCTATAGCTGGGTAACTGCCCGTATCCACCGAAATATTTATCAGCCTGTTCAAAGCCTGAATCACGATCATCCGTAATTGATAAAGGAACAGCGGCGACTACTCTCGGCTTTTTCCTTCCCGCCTCATGAGCTGCATCGTTAATTGTGGGAACAACGTACTGTCTAAGAGTTTCTGTGCCAGTCATCCAAGTTATCGTTCCATCCGCCAACTCTCCGGCAGTATTAAGCATGCGTGGGCCTAGTGCAGCCAACAAAACCGGAGTTTCAGGAAGTGATGACATAGTAAACTGTGTGTTGGCGCTGAATATTTCACCTTCGTAATCGACTTTCCCTTCTCTGATTAAGGACTGGACGATGTTTAGGTACTCAAACATATGTCTCCAGGGCCTGTAAAACTTCATACCTAGACGACCCTCTACCACCGGTTTATGGTTAACACCTAATCCTAACGTAAATCTTCCATTTGCCACTTTTTGTACAGTGAGGGCCTGTTGCGCCATGGCTATAGGGTGCCGCAAAAACGTAGGTGTTACTGCCGTACCTATTTCAATGCTGGTCGTCTGCTCAGCCGCCATGCTTAGCATGGTCATAACGTCAACGTCCATTATATGGGCAGCCCACAGGCTGTCGAAGCCAGCTTTCTCAGCTTCAACGATTTGGCTAATTTGCCCATGCAGGGTTCCTGCCGACCCGGCCCCACCAATAAAAAGTCCTATTTTCAACCTAATTCTCCTTCTTCCTTTACTAACTTATTGATTGTCACAATACAAATGGGTTATTTGCTCAACCAATACCGGTAGAATGCATTTAATTCCTTAGCGTTTTTTATGCGAATTACTGGGGTATTTTGAGGTATGTATTCAGAATACTCCGACTCACGTTCTAAGATCTCTTTTCGGTTCACTATATACCACCACCATAGAGCGTTTCTGCTAAAAAACAGCCGCCAGGTTTCCGTGTTGTCACCACACACTTTAGTTCTCTCTAATAATCTCTTAAATGATCTCAAAAGTATTCGCCGAAAAATTAAGAACCAAGGCAAATCCAACCAAATTACCATGTCAGCTCTTGAGGAAACATAACCCTGTAATTTCGCTTTATAATTCCCATCTGCGACCCATTTATCCCCAGAATCCTTCAGGGCCTTCGCAACGGTTTTCCGGAAATCCTCAGGTTCTCTTTCCACCCAGTTGGGCAAAAAATGAAGATAGTCTAACTCTATATTATTGTAGGAATATTTAGCAGACAGAGCTTTGGCAAGAGTTGTCTTTCCTCCGCCTCCAATTACATTTATTTTTTGCCCCAATGGGTGGCTTACATCCACAACATTCATATCTTTCTACTAATCCAGCTTGTCTAACCAGTTAGAAAAACCAGGCATATGGGAACTAGAATCGTCCTAAGAGAGGAACAATACTAAAGGCTGAGTCTTGAAAATGATCGATGCCGCAGGTTAAATTATTTATATCTGGTTGTTTACTAAGAAAAGCCGTCGCAGGAAGTTCACTAATCCTGCAACGACTCAATTTCTTTGCCAATCTGCCCTTCAAAAGGCAACAGGTTTGGATTTAATCTCGGTTTATCGCACCAAGTCCATTCCCTATCCCTTGCAAGGCCCAGGATGCCCAAGGCATTGTGAAAAATTTGTATCCTTTTTCTACATAAAAATTAGGGTCCATTGTGGGAGGTATGAAATACATACCAGGAACGACACCGTGTCTTTTACAAGCTGCCGCAATTTTGTCTAATCCTGCCTGATAAGCATCACTTGGGTAATCCAGAGGAACATTAAGTTCAATTGACAAATCTGATGGTCCAATCAAAAGTACATCTATCCCTGGGACACTGAGAATCTCATCTATGTTATCTATTGCCTGTTGAGTCTCAATCATGGGAATGATCAAGAGTTCCTCATTTACTGTATCTAAATAATCCCTGTAGTTAGACTCGCCGAAATCGCCCCATTCACCACGAACACCGGCATTACTGCGATCTCCAAGAGGTGAATATTGGCATGCTCGTACCATTGCCGTTGCTTCCTCTTTGGTGTTGACCATGGGCACAACTATGCCCCTAGCTCCAAGGTCTAAAGCAAAACAAATCAATTCAGGTCGATTTGCACTAACCCTCATTATGGGTGTAGCAGATTTACCTTTAATCGCGTCGAAGGATCTCTTATACTCCTTGGGTTCAATAGGCGAATGCTGAGTATCAAAAAGTATGAAATCCAAACCTGAATCGGCCAACATAACCATATTATCCTCAAAAACAGATCCAGCCGTTCCAACCACGGTTTTGCCCGCTTTTAATCTATCTCGCATTGGGTTCATTTGTATCTCCTTTTACTTCTAGGCTTTATTTAATACCTAGAATTTATATAACCAAATTTGCATACCCATCCGTCAGGGCAGGGCTGATTCTATCACTAACGATTGGCAATGGGTCGTTCAGAGACGAGATTACTTTTGCCAAAGGGGCTTTTGTTAATATTCCGATCTACCACCGAACTATTAAGGTGTCTCTTATACTCAGAAATAGGAGGCCCTCTATGGCCTTGTTTATTCGTATCTTAATGCTTCAGCAGGATAAGTCTTACTGGCTTCATTAGCAGGTATTACGCTCGCTAAAATAGAGGCAATTATGGTGATAGCAATTAACACTCCTACCTCTCCAATAGGAACAGAAAATTTTGCACCTTCCAGCTCCTTGGCAATTTCGCGAAAGATTAACCAAGACTGCAATATACCGAGGAAAATCCCAACAAATATCCCAAGAAGAGTTATGAATGAAGATTCGATCAAAAATTGAGTCCGTATCATGCTTGATCGAAATCCAATCGCTCTAAGTACTCCTATGGATTGTCTTCGTTCCACAACAGCACGAACAGATAGAACCCCGATTGCAGCTACACCAACTACTAAACCCAAACCGCTAAATCCTTGAAAAAGTTTGTTAAATGCATTGCTTGTTGCCCGCTCTTCTTCCAATTGGTCTAGAAGGCTCTCTGCATTCATTCCATTTGCCAGAAAAATTTTCTCTAGTTTTTGAGAATAGTTGGCCGCATTGCTTTTATCTTTCAATGAAAAATAAAAAGTGTCTAATGGAACCGCCTCTTTCGCTATTTTGGCGCCTAAAGATCTAGGTGAATAAAACCTGGCTGAACCTCCTCCAAATCCTGTTCCCGAGGCCAGTCGTTCAATAACTCCTATAACTATCAATTCTTCTGGTTCTGCAGAACTTCTTCTCTTTTTCATTTCGATGGCAAAAGATTCCATCTCTTTCAAGTCCCCCGGGGCTAAGTAAGATGTTTTGAAGCTCCTGTCTGGGGGTCCGAAAGGATCTTCGGTGGGAATTATGGTCGCACTCGCGATAACCAGATTTTCATTATCAGCTAACGAGCTCCATATTTCCCGATCAGTGGTGCCGTACTTTGGATCTAGATGGGTCATCCTCCATTGGGTCGATTCAAAGAAGTCATTCTCCAAGGAGACAAGTCTCGCGCCTTTATATGTATTGTTTTCCCCTTCATATTCCTTGACTTCTACACGCACATTCGATGCCCCCGCCACTACTGTAAAGTCGGACATGTTTAAGGAATTTCTTATGTCTCCGGAAATTGGGAGATCAGGGGTTATTGTAGCCTTAATATCATAACCCCCTGTGACCCGCTCAGGTTGTTCTGTGGTTACGTCTTGAATACCGTTTAGGACGGAGAAAATCATCAGGGTAAATATAATTAATGCAAACATGGCAACCGTTAGGCCCGTTCTAAATTTTGAAGCCATCGGGTAGCTTATGGCGATTTTTGTGACGGCTTTTAAACCGGAGAATCTCGACAATACTAAATTCAATAGGGCTATTAAAATCTTGGTGTTCGACATAAGTAACCAAACGGCCGCTGCGGTTGAAACAGCTCCTCCCACCGGCCAAAACCATGGTCCAGGCTCAGATAAATCTGCTAACCATCTATCAAAGAAATCAAAAGGTAAAGAATTCGACAGAAGAACTAGACCACCTTCCAAAGTACCTGCAATCTGATTGCCAGTCTCAAAGTCATTAATAAATTTTTGGGACAAAAACCGGACAAACAACCCAATGGATAATGCAATTCCAGTTAGTCCTATAAAGAAACTCGCACCGGTGTCTGTCAGTATCCCAGACACTAATAACAGTAAGGAAAACGCCCCGAGAATCATGTAGGAATGTTTACCCGACAGTTTAAACAAGGAAGTCAAAACATTTATCGGCCATGCAAATGGAAATATTAATAACAGAACGGAGTTTCTTACCCTACTTCCATTTCCTCGGGCAATCCATAACATTTGTCTGGCTGGGAATATTAGATTCCAAGCAAAATCTTGTATCTTTTTCCCTATTGGATCTGGTGCTTTTTTTACAAACTCATCCTTGAGACCTCTGATCGCCACAACAATATTTAGATTACTGGCTCTATATGCAGAAAACACCACAGTAACAAAAGTTAATATCAATCCACTGGAGAAGGATATCAATAAGGAAATTACGGAATAGTAAGGTGTAATTGCAAAATCGTCAGTATCGATCAAATCTTTGAGGATGAATACCAATCCAAAGCTTAGTCCCACCCCAACAAGGGTGCCTACAACCGCGGCCAGAAAAGCATATATGGTGCCTTCATAGGTAAATATCTGAACCAAATCCCTACGCTTCAATCCCACAGCTCTGGCCATACCCAGTTCGGTCGACCTTGCTGCAGCAAGTAAAACAAATACCAGAAAAATCAACAGCATGCCTACCATGATAGAGAATGACCCAAATATGGAAAATATAGTAGTGACGCCAGAGGCAACTGTTTCCGCAAGCCTTATACTGTCACTCTTTTGGTCATCAACTCTTAGAGCGGTTAATGTAGAGGAAAGGACCAAAATACTACCAGCCTCTTCCTGCAATCCGGATTTATCCAATATGCCAAGAATTGTTAATTGAGTCTGATAATCGCTTATATCTTTAATGAAGTCATCCCCGAATTTGTTGGCTTTCAAATTATCTGACATTTGACCAAGGGTTTCGGATGTCTCTTTGTCTGTTTGTCGTAGGGAGTTGGACTCCTCGGATAGCAAATCAGGGATTGTTTTAGTCTGAAGAACGGCAAAAATTTCGGTTGCGACATTTGCATCCGTCAGCTCAGTTCTAAGAAACTTCGTGACATCCTCTGATAGGTTTAAGGAATCTTCTCCATCCCCGGCGTTGGAAACCCAAATGTTTGTGATCCTTCCTTCTTTGCCGAGGAGGCCTTGTAAGGTATTTAGGTCAAATAGGATGTATGGACTTCTACCTCCACCTGCCAACCCACCACCTTTTAGAACATCCAGTACGGTAAACTCGGTTTTACCAAAACGTGTATAAACACTAATGTTTTCTCCCTTGCCAACCTTTAATGTTTCACTGGCACCTAAGTTAATGTAGGTTTCTTCATCAGAAAGAGAATTAATAGAAACGGTCTTACCTTGTAAGTTTTCTAACTTATCAAAACCATCAGAATAAGCACCATCCACACCTCTGACTCTCATATTACTTTCAGCCAATTCCAAATCATCATTAGAGGCTGGTAAATTAATTTCTATCAATGGGAGTAATGCGTCTATATTTTTGTTATCTTGGGTTAGTTGCTGAATTCTTTCAAATTCAAGATAGTCAAAGTATTCTTCTCCTACGAGTTGCCTACCTGGTCCTTTAATGACCTCATCAGTTGGTCCAAGAAAATCCAAGGCAACGGACCTAACCGAGTATCTAACTGTATCCCCTATTCCTAAAGAGGTAGCAATTATTGCAGAACTGAGCATAAGTCCAATGATAATTAAAATACTCTGGCCTTTCCTTCTTGGAATGTTACGGCTCCCCATCTTCACCAAAATAAATCTTCTGGCTGCTCCGATACCGATAATCAAAAATATAACGACCATAAGGGCCGTCATTACCAAGGCTAATTCTGTTGCCGGCAAGCCGAAAATTTTTTCCATCTACTACACCACTTCCCCGTCTTTCATTTGTATAATCCGATCCGTTCGACCTCCAACATAATCGGAGTGGGTGACAATAACGAAAGTTTGATTGTTTTCCTTATTCAGCTGAATTACCAGATCCATAACTAGTCTTTCATTTTCGCTATCTAAGTTACCAGTAAGTTCATCTGCCCAAACAATGGCAGGATCATTGGCAAGAGCCCTCGCCAATGTGACTCTTTGCCGCTGACCCCCAGACAATTCTCCGGGAAGATGGTGTTGCCAGTCTTCCAACTCAACCTCTCCTAATTTTTCTAGAGCCCTCGTCCTAGCCTGTTTTCCAGAAAATCCTGAAACTAGTAGTGGCAATTCAACATTTTCTACAGCAGTTAATACAGGAAGCAGGTTATAGGTTTGAAAAACAAACCCCATTTTCTTGGCCCTCAATTCACTCAATTGATCGTCATTTAAATCCGTTAGCGTATTGCCTTGGATGGATATATTCCCATCGTCAATTGAATCCAATCCGGAAAGGCAGTTAAGAAGAGTGGTTTTACCGCACCCACTAGGCCCCATAACTCCAACTATTTCTCCCTCCGCAATTGATATACTCACTCCTTTTAAGGCGTGAACTTTCTGATCTCTCGATCCATAAAATTTATGCAGGTTTTCAGTAGAAATTACGATTTCGGGCATATTATTTCCTATCTCAAATAACAAGGTACCAATTGATATCTCTACTTATATTGTCGTCTAAGAGCACAAAAATAAGAAGCTCTAAATAAGGGTACGTTATTACTAAATCAGGCCATCTCTCCTTTCGGGGCCCAATACTGTTTATTCACGATTCCCCGACCCTCTACCCCGTCATTTTGATCAGCGATACAAGATAAACCCATTCTTATTTTTTAATATTTTATTGACACTTGATACTGAATTACCATAGGTTAATCTCGTCAGAAGACGCACCTATTTACAAGTTACTTTAGTAACAAGGAGAGTTTAATATGATTTTTCACGTAACAGCGAGCCATGACCACGAAACGTGCCCTGGCAGAGATGGGGGGCCAGATAGCGAAGCCGTAATAAATTATCAAAAATGGATGGAAGGAAATGATGAAGTCAAAGTGTTGGGAGTATGGGGGTACAACGTTTCTCATACCTTATTCGGCGTCATAGAGGCTGATGATATGCAGGCCATCACCAATCTGTTGAGACCTCAGATGCACACTGGAAATGTTGAAGTGTTACCTGTTATGGATAGTATCGAAATCAGAAAAAAAGGTGGCAATTGGGGTAAATAAGTTTTTTTCAGCCTGATAAAAACTTATGTAACGGTACCGTATCCGGGTACACACAAAAGGATGCGGTACTTACTTTATATGTAAAAACCTTATTCGAGGTTATAAAATTCAGCTGCAGTGCCAGATAGGAACCTATTTTTCTCCTGCGGCGACATATCTCCCATGGCAAAAAGGGCCGCGTCCATAACTTCTTGATAATCACCGGCAAGCAGGCAAACAGGCCAATCGCTACCCCACATTAACCTGTCTATGCCAAAAACTTTCCTGACTTGTTGTACAAATGGGCGCAAATCCTGGGGAGTCCAGTTATTGTGGTCTGCCTCAGTGACCATCCCAGAAACTTTACAAAAAAGATTATTGTATGGCTGTAGCTTTGAGATGCCATCACCCCAAGGTTGAAACACCCTATCACGAATGTTTGGCTTGGCTATATGGTCCAAGACCATTCTCAAATCAGGCAATTCAATGCAAATAGTGGGTATCTGGTCAAGATGGATCGGCTTCACCAATAAGTCATAAGATAGGTTCCGATCTGACAGTTCTTTCAACCCATCTAAGGTTTGCTTTCTGAGTAGCCAATTCTCATCAACTTCTTCTTCCACCTGATGTCTTATTCCCACGAGGGGACCCAACTTCATTAACTCGTCCAAGGTATCTCCGACTTTTTCATCTTGTAAGTCGACCCATCCAACCACTCCTCGTATCCAGGGAAAGTCATTTGCACATTCAAGTAGAAATTTAGCCTCTTCAACAGTTTGGTCAGCCTGGACGACCACACTGGCACTAACGGAACATTGTTCCAAAATAGGAGCTAGGTCGGCAGGAAGGTAGCTTCGACGTAAAATAGTATTATCTTCTGGCATCCATTCGTATTGAAAAAGATCTAGGTCCCATAGGTGATGGTGTGAATCTACAATTTCCATGGAGGCCTTATTTAGGATTTAGGTCAAAGACTCTCTGCATCGGAGCCCACCAATCACCATCTTCGGTGAAAGGAGTCATTTTCTGGTATTTCCTCATCAATGTATCCCACTGTGCTGCCTTGTCAGAGGAGTCGGTATATTTTTGGAAATCTGTTGTTATGTCAAAATCATCTTTAGTCTCCACGACCATAAACAACCTATCTCCGAGGAGATAAATCTCCATCCCTTCAATCCCAATTTCCAATAACCCTTCCTTCACCTCTGGCCAAACATTTCTGTGATGTTCCTTATACTCCTCTATTGATCCAGGCTCATCCACCAGGTCCAATGCCATTGCAAAAGTTTTCATTTGGGTCACCATTTTCATCAAATTCGTGAATGAAATTCACCATTTCAACTAACGATTGTTTAGTTTTCTCCACTCTTCAACTGTTTCTTCTGTTGGAGGGTAGTATTTACCTGGAGGAACCCCTTCAGCTTTTATCTTGTCCTTTACAAGGTTTTCTGCACCTTCATGCTCTTCAGCCCATTCCAGGACTGCCTGCGCCATCCAAGAAGGAACAACCAGTACTCCGTCATTGTCTCCAACCATAACGTCGCCAGGGCGTACCAAGGCCCCGCCACACTGAATCTGAACGTTCTCTTCTGCCGGAAGGCTAGACGGATTCCCATGAAAGCTTCGCGCTTTGGCATATATGGTCAGATCATAATTTTCATCTATTAGGACATCTAAATCCCTGATCGCCCCATCTATAACTACTCCGTCAGCATTATTCATAGCCAATTGCAGTAATTTCACATCGCCGGCAACGACGTCTTGAACCCTGCCGCCTACGTCGGCAACCAACACATCACCCGGTCCACAACGTCCCATTGCAATATATTCGGGTGAATCTACACCTCCAGGTTTGTCGTTACTGATATCTGGACGAATCGGCATAAATCTCAGAGTTCGGGCTCTAGCCGCAAACCGTTCTTTACCAGGGGTAAAAGGAGTGTAATTTTCTATGCCTTCGCATACACAAAAAGTTGATCCGAAAGATCTAAGAGCATTGTATATTGTGGCTGTCGGAATTGATTTTAAGCCGTCAAGAATTCCCTGAGAAACCTCCACTGGTTTCATGTCAAAATTAGCCATAAATTTTCCTCCATCTAAGAACAATAATCTACTATGGTAGCCAACATTATCATGTAGCCCTGACTTCTTCCATCACGTGTTATAGAAATTGGATACCTAGTAATCCATTTGACTAGTATCTACCTGGTTTTATATAACCTGATAGCAAGAAAAAGTTAATTCATTAATATTTTTGCCGATATGCACCTAGTTTCCTACAAAGGATTTTCGTATGGAATATGGAATTGTATTACCAAAACACATAGATGCTGATGAGCTAATTAAATTTGCCAGGGCAGCTGAAGGACTCGGATTTCATTCTTTATGGGCAGCGGACCATATAGTCCTACCCGTTGAAGAAACGAACCTCTATCCATACACTGACGACGGTCGCTTTACAGCCAATTCCCAAGACCCTCAGTTAGATGCGTTTACCTTACTAAGTTTCATCGCATCACAAACAAATCAAATAAACTTGGGGACATCAGTAGCAATAGTTCCTTACCGAAACCCTATAGTACAGGCAAAAATGTTTGCTTCTCTCGATGTGCTAACAAAGGGAAGGGTTATATGTGGAGCTGGAGTAGGGTGGTGGAAGGAAGAATTTGCAGCCTTGGATGCGCCATTTGAAAAGCGAGGTCTTGCAACCGATGAATATCTTCAGATCTTCAAACTATTATGGACTTCCGATGTCACAGAATTTCATGGGGAAACCTATGAATTTTCCAATATCGCATTTTTCCCAAAACCTGTTCAAAAACCCGAGGGAATCCCCATCTGGATCGGTGGTCACACAAAGAGAGCCGTGAGAAGAACTGTCAAATACGGTAATACGTGGCATCCAACAAGGCTTCGACCTGATGAGATCGAAAATATGCTTCCCTTTATAGATCAGCAATGTGAAGAATATGGCCGCAAGCGAGACGAAATAACAATTTCATTAAAAAGGACACTGCACTTCACAGATATTGGAATCGAAACTAATTCAAGAATACGTTCTCAAGCAGCCCTGATCGACTCCACTCACGCCGTTATCGAGGATATAAAGCGCTGTGAGGATCTGGGTATCAAAAATCTTACCTTCGATTTTCAGACAAACAAGACGGAAGAATGCATAAAAATCATGGAACATCTCATGGATACATAACATCAAATAAATTAGAGATTCAAGGAATTATTTTGGTTTGAGCATTTCTGGCACTGTAGGTATCAGAACCCCCAAAATAATAGCTCGTAGAGGAGTGTGTTTAATAAGCGGTTTCCAAATTTTCCACGAAGGTATGATGGACCATTTTAAGTGAGGTAAACAAACCCTACTAGCTGTATTGCACCCCGGGTTCCACATGCGTTGTGAGAGTTTCCACTCCATCTTTAGTCACGAGTACTGTGTCACTGCAACCGATTGCCCCCAACCCCGGTACTCGCATAGTAGTTATTAAGTGGAAGCACATCCCGGCCATCAGTGGTCTAGGCTCGTCTGAATTAATTGAAAATATATCACCCTCATCCCAACCAGGAGGAAAAGCTGTTCCGATACCGTACGCGATCCTTCTCCCTTGTTTGTAACCTATATTCGCGTCATTTATTGTGGAACTTCCGGCTTCAAACACCGTTTTTGCAGGGACACCTTCCTTCATAGAATCTTTGGCTACCTGTAAGGCTTTCGTCGCTACCTGACTGGCTTCAATCACGTTTTTGTTTGGTTCACCTACAAAAACGCTTCTAGATTGGGCTGCATGATATCTATTTATACTCCCGGGTATTTCCATAAAAACCAAATCCCCCATATCTATACGTTTTGCAGACCATGTTGCATGGACTAACTGGGAACGTTCTCCAGAGGTGAAAAAAGCCGGTAGCCCCGTATATTCCGACCCCGCCATATCCAGTTCAGTGTGAACTGCAGCGGCTATTTCCAGTTCGGATACGCCTTCATCGACTGCCTTCACTCCGGCCATCATTCCTCTTGATGAAACTTCTGCCGCTTTTCTCATATAGTCAATTTCACGGGGGGATTTTATTAAACGGCTAGATTCTATAATACCGCTCCCACTAGCTAGACGGGAGTACGGCAACATATATTTTAAGCTTTCGTAAACCTCGACAGATAGAAAACGTGATTTGGTTTCCAATCCTATCGAGTTTGAATCACATTGTATTTCTTTCAAAATCTCACCAGTCACCTTAGGCCAATCGGAAGTATCAGGGTATATCCGTGAATCCTCTATCCAAGAGAATTCCGGAACAAGGGCTGCCTCATGGGGCGGGGCGATAAAAACTGGATCCGCGTTGAGTGGAAGAATAAGTGACTGATACCAGTAATACCCTGGAGTTTGATAACCAGATAAATAATATATATTTTCTGGACTATGAATTACCAACACATCAAGTTCATTTTGATCCATTAATTCTCTTGTTTTTTGGATCCGGCTTTCATATTCTTCAGAAGTGAATAATTGTGTTCTTGGTGGTTTCATAATCCTATCTTTCTAACATTTTTAGGTCATGATTGAAAATACAGTATTGGGCCTTCTTATGTACAGTGTTGTTCAGAGAATCCATCCAACCTACGCCAAAGCAAGACATTTGATATACGTGATACAGTCCGATTGAATTAGGGCACCAACTAAAGTCTGATTACCTGAATAGGAGAAAAGAATTTCAGAATGGAAAAAACTAAATCTAAATTTATTAATACCACATTGATAGATGCACTTTCTCCAGAACCAAAGGAAGGACACATCTCGGTGATAAATGGTGAAATAGCCGAAATATCGGAAAATACTTTATCCAAAAATTCTGATTTCCAGATCTTAGACTTAAAGGATAAATACTTAGTTCCAGGTCTATGGGATGTTCACACACACATTGGAAAAGGTATACCTGATTCGGAAGCCAGAGATGAAACCACAGCAGAGAGAACAATTAGAGCTGGCAACAATTGTAGACGAGCACTTAACCTTGGGATTACATCACTAAGGGCCGTAGGGGAAAAAGATTTTATAGATGTGGCCTGGAAAGAGGCATTCGCATCTGGAGGGTATGTGGGACCCAATCTTTATACATGCGGCTGGTTCATAACCACTACCGCCGGCCATTTCCTTAAAAGTGGCTGTGCTATTGAAGTCGACGGTCCAACTGAATACATCCGCACCATAAGGGAACAAATCAAAAATGGAGTGGATTTTATAAAACTTAATCTGACAGGAGGGGTGATGGGACCCAAATGGGACAAAATGCCAAACACATTCCCTCTCGAAGATGAACTTAAAGCCGCTTTCGGTATTTGCGAGCAGCGAGGATATAAAGTAGTGGCACATGCCGGAGGCGTTGACGGGATTAAAAAAGCCATTTCTATGGGAGCTCATACACTGGAGCACGGCTACCAATTTGATGATGAGTCAATTGACATGCTTTCTAAATCACAGACTTATTATGTGCCAACATTAAGTCTCACCCATATGAACAGAGGAGAAGAATTCGCGGATTCTGAATTCCAGCTCAAATGGATGAAGGCACATCCCATCGACGAAAGCTACAAAGAACGAGCAATAGAAGCAGCGATAATGCATGCTTCTGGTTTCAAAAAAGCTATAGAAGCAGGGGTAAAAATTGCCTGCGGTTCAGACCTTGACCTGCCTTACGGAGCTCTCTTCGAAACTGAAATGTTGGTCAAATGTGGAATGACGGAACATCAAGCTTTAACCGCTGCCACACTAACATCAGCAAAAGTTTGTTTAGCAGAAGAAAAAAACGGAACCCTTGAACCAGGTAAAAAAGCAGATTTCGTCATCCTAAATAGCAATCCGCTAGAAAACATAAGCAATCTGCAAGACGTATACATGGTCGTGAAAGACGGGAATATCGTACGGGATTATTCAAGTGTATAAACACACCCTTCCTAATTACTTTCCCAGATATTAATTTATGGAAATCAAATCTAAGTTCTTACCTTCTCTCAGCCACAAAGATTACAGAATCATGTGGGTTGGCCACATTGTTGGGGAGTCATCTTCTTGGGCACTTGGCGCTGCTGAAGGATGGTTGATTTTCAATCTAGCTGAGAGCAATCCGAGTAGTTGGGTAGGAGCTGTTTTTTTTGCAGCTATGATCCCTTGGTTTTTTGCTCCAATTGTTGTTGGTTTGTTGACTGACAAGTTTTCACGGCGAAATATTCTAATTCTGGCATACCTTCTGAGCCTTTTTCACGGCCTTGCATTAACAGCTCTGATATTCACGGGGGCAATCGAGGTATGGCACATTCTCGTACTAGCAGTGCTCAATGGGGTCGCCCGAGCAACCCACATGGGAGCAATAGAGGCATTGGCTGCTAATCTTGTTCCAACAAATCATTTACCTAATGCATATACATTGATATCTGCCGGTTACTATGCGACTCGATTGATAGGCCCCGGCCTTATCGCTCCTCTTATGGGATTAGCGGATATAAAATGGGTATTTCTTTGCTGTGTTATCGCTTACGCTGTAGGGGTATATTTGGTAACTCAGGTTAAAGCAGTTTCAACAGGACGCGTTGATCCAGAAAAAGGCTTAATCTATAACACTTTTTCTGGATTTAGGTACATCTACAGCCATCCTGTCCTGCGAAGTGTGATGTATCTTGTCATGTTTCACTGTACTCTCGTCATGTCTTTTGAATCTCTATTACCAGCAGTATCTAATAACCAATTAGCGTCGGGAGGGGAAGGGGTCGCGTACCTTCACATGATGATAGGATTTGGCGCTTTAATTGCATCAATAGCCTTGGCCCCCGTACGTGGTCACGGCACTTTAGGGCAGCTGTTCCTAGTTTCTGCAGTGGTGAGCTCCTTTGGCAACATGATTTTGGGTTTGTCTGCCGTTTTGCAATTCGCTTTAGTAAGTACGGTAGTTATAGGTATATCACATGCTGCTTTTATGACTATTGCTACCATCATGATCCAGTCTGTATCACCAGATTATCTCAGAGGAAGAATCACCAGCATTTACCTCATTCACGCAGGCGGACTCATGAGTTTCTCATATTTTGCTAACGGGGTCCTTGCTGACATGTATGAACCCTCAAGAATACTCACTATTGGAGGTATAGCTTTCCTTATAGTTGTCATTGGTAGCTGGGCTATCCAAGCACCTAGGCTCATATACAAACATGGGGCCATAATTCAGAACTCTTAGTGAGCAGATGGTTGAGAGGGAAACTGTGCATATATCGAAAACTCTCGAGAACAAGAAATCGACAGATTTAGATGACCATTGACACTGAAGACTGGTAGTCTATAAAAATCTTACATCCTTAAGCTATGGTGGATTACATGT
>JAPYSB010000043.1 GCA_029936675.1 Dehalococcoidia bacterium
TAAATAATAGTGTTTTTGGCTTTAAAGGTCCCTGATTCTGAGGCTCAGAAAAGCCTTTATTTATAGTGTTTTATGGATAGGCCCGGATTTGCAGAATGAACTGAGCAAATCTCAGATTTGTCAGAAACACCTGAAATAGGCTCGTTCCAGAATCCTTTGAAAGTACCCTTCGTTTACTTGTCAGATTGTCGTTCAACCCACTTCAATTAGGGGAGTAGGATAGGCGGTATGAAGCGTCTGTTCCCATCTATTCTGACTGTACTTCTGGGGCTTGCTTTTGTAATTCCCATTACCCCCTCTCTGTCTGCTGGCACATTAAAAGTCACTTCTCCCAATGGGGGTCAGAAGTGGACCACAGGCAAGAAACATGTCATCAAGTGGGCGAAGGGTAATGGCGGCACCCACGTCAAGATTCAGTTGTTTAAGTCCAACAAGCATTACAAATGGGTATCCAAGAAGACCAAGAATGATGGTAAACATGTTTGGAAAGTGCCGGCATCTGTCGCCACGGGAAGTGCATACAAGATCAAGATCACTTCAAAAACTAAAAAGACAGTCACGGATACTTCGAACAAAAACTTCACTATTACCAAGAGCAGTGAAAAGCCAGGCGGACCAACCAAGTTGGGGCCACCGATCCCCTACTACTCCGGAAACGAATGGCTTTCAGGGCAGCGGCATCTCTATGCTGCTGACCTGAATGGCGATGGCGTAGATGAGGTTGTATTTTCTGGGCACATTCGCTGGGGTTCAAAATTTCGTTCGGCTGTTGTTGACAACACGGGCAAGAATGTTACGTCTAAGTACCTTCGGCCCAACAAAACCAGTGCAGAGTTGACCGAGGTTTACGATCTAAATGATGATGGCAGGGATGACCTGATCTTTTGGGGAGGCACGGACAGTGATTTCCTCATGCCGTCTTACGTTTATCTCTCTAAGAAGAAAGGACCCCATACCCGGAAAATGGTTTCCCCTAAGATGTGGTATCACGGCGGCGGTCAAGGGGACCTGGACGGTGATGGCCGTACGGATTTCGTTGCTACTGGATTGGCTGGAAAAGGAAAATATGTGGTGTCGTTTAAGAACAAGAAATTGCTTGCCCGAAGACTCACATATGCAGGTACCAAATGTTGTTTTGATGGCCTAGGTGTTAAACCTCAAAATGGTTCGGATATTGCGGTAGGAAACTTCGACGCGGATGCGAATATCGAGTTGATCATTACAGACCATCTTAAAGATCAGGACTGGATGGCAGTAGAAGTCTACAAAACCGATAACAACTACATTTATGTTAGGGACGATGATGGCATCACGTTACCGCCAGAATATTTTGAGACGGCCAAAGGCAAAGCTAAAATTAAGAAGTACTACAGCACGGCTGGCATGAAAGCCCTGTATGATCTATCTCACGATGTCCGCCTGGAACCCTTTGATATCAACGGCGACGGTAAGTTGGACCTGATTCGATGGTCAAGACCCTATTCCAATGATGGGGCTGCCGGCGCTGGCATGGGTGAGTTCTGGCCGATTCATACCTACGCCCAAATGCTGATCAACAATGGCAAGGGTAAATTTTCCGATAAAACGGCCAAGTATTTAAAAGCGTGGAAGATGAATGTTGGCACCCCTTATGATTTCAAATATGTCGACATAAACAAGGATGGCCTGACTGATATTTTTTACTCTGCCTCGGAATCCTGGGCATGGGAATGGAACTATGGGAGTTTCAAAAAATACACCCCAGGTGTTGGATTTCTGATTAATACCGGCAAGGGATTCAAAAACTACGGCAATGCCTGGATTAAGAGTCTTCAAAACAAGGCCATGGATGCCTCAAAGAAAATCTTTGACATTCATGAAACTAACCTTACTCCTAATGTAGCAATAGGCAATTTCGATACCGACGCTGACCTGGAGATCGCCTCATGCGCGCTAGGTGGGAATCACGTTGGTCCTAACAACAAATCCTATTGCGCGTTCTGGTTCTCCGATATCACCCTCAAATTACCCAAGTACAAAGCCAAAAAAACAAGCAAGCTAAACAAGCAATCTTTGTCAGACGATATTCACTTCATCACGGAAGGGACGGGTAAACGCATCTACACAGATCAGCCTTGGAGATATGCGGAATAGAAGGTAGTTAGGACTTATTCTTGCTGAGAAGGCAGAAAGGTTTACAGTTTTAGTGAGATGTTGGGAATTAGAAATGGAGAATTAAGGCAATGAATAAACAAGTAAGCGTCAATCAACCGGGTGTTATGAGTAAAGATGAGTGGTCTAGTAGGGTTGAGTGTGCCGCCGGTCATCATCTGCTCGAACTTTACAATCTGACAGATTTGGTTGAAGGAGTATTAGCAGTACGCGTCAAGGGTGAGTCAGATGCATATTTATTAAAGTCATATCGCCTATTCTTTGATGAGGTAAGTGCATCCAATCTGGTTAAGGTACGGTTTGATGAGGAACCCGACGCTGGACCGGGTAGACCGTTAAATTACGCGTCCTGTAGTCAGGCGAAAGGCGTTCTTCAGGCACGAAGCGATGTGAATTGTGTTTTACATACCCACATACCCGCCACCACAGTGGTTGCGTCTATTGAAGGTGGATTGTCACCTTTGGTTCAGCACGCGCTGATAGTGCTTAACGAGATTGTTTTGGTGAATTGTGATATCGAAAACGATGACGAAGCAGTTGAAGACATCTTGGGCCAAATGGGTGACAAGAAGATTGCTATGATTAGAAATCATGGCATCTTAATTGCCACTCCAAGTGTCGCCGAGACAATTTTTCTTACCATAACGTTGGAGTATGCTTGTCAATGTCAGTTATCTGGACTACAGACTGGGAAGAAGAATTTACCTTTCAGCCCAGAATCCGCAGAAAAGTTGTCAAAAGCATTTGTCAGTAATCCCAATAACAGGAATATCTTTGATGGCTCACTTCAGTGGGAAGGATGGTTAAGAAAACTTGATCGAATTAATTCATGCTATCGATCATGAAGCAACCAAAGACTAGCATTTTCGACTAGTCATGAAACACATCTACACATTCCTCTGTCTATTCGTGCCTACAATGAAAAGCATCTTTCGATTTGCATGTTTAACCGATGATGAATTGCGAGAAGACCTATATGAGATGGATGACATGATTGCAAGGAATTTACTCATCGGTAGGAGATAAGAATGTCGGCAGAAAGGTTTACAGTTTTAGTGGGATGTTGGGAATGAAGAATTGAGGTTTACAGTTTTATGGAATGATGGGGATAAGGCGGTGGGATAAACTAATCAACTGAGAGTGGAGAATTGATGTGAATCAGTCACCGCCGACTAACGGAAATTTTATGCAGTATTTTTTCGGGCGGATACTGTGTTGGACGGGCATACACGATTATCGCGTTATCAGTGTCACGGGTAGTTTTGGGCGCGGCGGCGGTGTTGAGAAACGCGAATGTCGACGTTGCCAGAAACTGAGTGTGCGACCGGTCTAATAACATACAAAGCCAGAAAGGTTTACAGTTTTAGAGGGATGTAGGTTACGGTGGTTCTAACTGAACCTAAGACCTTCTTGAGCGTCAAAAAAACCCCACCCGATCTCGGAGAGCAGGTGGGGTATAACAACCAAACAACCTGTGGAAGAGGAGTCAATCTCCGAGTACCACTCTATCCGATACAGGGCAAATTAAATACGAGTAGAACACCAAGGTATAAATACTGGTAGACCACTAAGGTAGTTCCCAGCTGTACCCATCCTAGGGCCTAACTGGACTTAAGACCTTTTAAGTTGCTAATACCGTTCAGACTCTATTGAGGGCCAAATAATTATCCAAAAACAAAT
>JAPYSB010000044.1 GCA_029936675.1 Dehalococcoidia bacterium
AATGCCTAAAGCAAAAGAAAATGTAGCTCAAATGCAATATGCGTATCAGATATGGAGTCTAAAGATCTCAACTCGCAAGGACATCTATCAAAATATGGTCAGAAAATTTGGAACTAGATCAACTGTCAGTTTTTCCACGTTAAGTAGGTGGCTATCACAATACGATGAATTACCTGAGGATGAAGTAATGCAGGATGGGCCCTACGAATGGAAATGGTTGGCACACTATGGAATACCTTGGCAGGAAGGAAGTTTAGCCGACGAGCTTTATAGAGAATACCAACTGAGGACTAAAGCTTACCCCAGCGGAAGGCATATGAAGTGGTTATGGAGAGAATGGCATTTGGAAGGACAGGGCTTTCGCCCGCGTGAACTGCCCAATACAGACGATACGGCTTTTTTCTGGGTACAAATTCTTAAAAACGTTCATAAGAGAGTCGAAGAGGGAAAAATAGACTATATGGCAAGAAAGCTGAATTGGGGAAATGTGCAAACTTCAAGGATTCTAGATCAGACCCAACTAAACACAAAAGATTCAGAGATACCGTCATAAAGAAATAACCCCGATATCATCTGCAATCAATGTGGGTCCTCCCCGTTGTAGCGAATAAGAGCAAGTGAAAATACTCTATCTTTTTGATGCCATTGGGTTAAACTACAGCATCACTAAATTGTTTGATAAGTACCAGTTTTTGGAGGCAGTAACAATGAAACTCGGACTAATGGCTCTTGCGGCTCTTACTGCCGCAATAATATTCGTCGGTTGCGGTACAGCAGTGGGTCGTGCCACCGGTGCTGATGCAGGTTCCGGCAACACCGCCACCATGGTTGGAACCGGCACCACGGCTGGTTCGACATCTGGTGTGACCAATGATAATTTAACTGTAGTTAACGAGAATTTAGCAAGTCAGGAAGCATTGCTCGTAGGCCAAGAAAAAGCGCTAGATAAACATCAAGCAGAGCTGGAAAATCTGAAAGAAATAGTTACCGCCTTTGAGTCAAATTCAACCGGTAAGGAAAACTCGGCAGACGTGACAGTGGGCGAAATAAAGGCTGTCGCAGAAGAAGTTTCAAATATGTCAGACCAATTAGAAAATGACATGGCTGTGCAAGGACAACATCTGGAAGAAGAAATTTCTATGATGCATTTCCGCATTACCTCCCTAGAAGAGCAGTCTACCTTCATACAAAACCTGCTTGGAGATATACAAGATGAAGCAGAAGCAATCCGATACTCTGTCTCGACAATAGCAGATGAAATACAAAAATCAGATGATTCTGTGGAACAACTTATTTATTCATTTGATTCTATTGTTTCCACTACGGAAAATTTCCAAGGTCAACTAAATTCTCTTGAAGGTCAAGCAGCCTTTCTCAATGTAGCGATTGAACAATCAACTTCTGCAATTGAACAGTTGGATGATGCGCTAGGAGAGTTGGATGATGCGCTAGAAGAAGTGTCGGAAACTCAAGAAGAATTCGCGGAATCTTCAAACTATCCCGTCACGGTAGAGCAATTCAATACATACGCTAATTTAATTGGTGATGGACTGATCAATGACGAAATAAATAGCATGCCCGCGCCGGAAGCTATGATTGTGCCTGATTGTGCCGGCCCAGATGGAAGTCGAGAATGCATTGATAAACTCGTGAGTTCAGTAAACGTAGGAGTTGATGGCACTTACGAAAGCATACAACTATCAATAAAGGACTTTTGCCAGGCGGCGGAAAGCGCCTATGGGCTTGAAAGAGTACACGGTAATCGCTGGGACCCAACAGTTCAATCCGATGTGACAGCGGCATTGCTAAATGCCGGATTCATTTCAGAATCAGAGTTCAGCATTATTCAGTGGTCTTTAAAAAATCGCGGTATTTTGGAAGACGGATATCCAAGCACCGGGTGCTAATAAGTTAGACATCTAGGGAGGTGGTTAATTCCCCTCCCTAGAATCAAAAAAACTGGTGACAGTTTACTCCGCGTTACCAAAGACAAACGTAGGAGGTGCAGTTACTCCACCCTCTGCCATCCCTGTTTTTAAATCCTCTCGGGCAAAGAATGCCTGAGCTGTCTCTATGGTGTCCCAGGTGTTGATAACAGATACCATGTTGGGGGCATCCGAGTGCCGTAAGACCACGGCGCTCCGCTCACCGCTTTCTTGTCGCACGGGTTCGAATTGGTCGAAGGTAGTTTTCCAAGTTTCAAAGTCTTTAACAGGGTGGGTAGCAATGCTATATGCCGTCATGTTTCCTCCATTTTCTAATCTTTTTCTTCCGCCATATTAATCCCTTGACCAAATATCTAAAACACCAACTGATTCTTATTTAGTGACCCCTGGCTTTAAATTCTCAATACTTAGCCTCTACCGGTATAGAGGCTATCGTCCTAGATGCCTGATAGGGCTCGCTGATATTAATTCAGGTACCTTGCGTGCTTTTAGGTTTACAAACATTTATCCTCCAAATCTTGCAAGGTGGTTCCAAATACTGAGACTCTCACTGAGCCTATTGATCCAGTGTTCAGTCTATTGATAACATTTTGGAAATCTCCTCCAATTTAGTCCCTGACCTCTAACAACACCTCTATTAACTTTTGGGCCTTCCCGGGTCTTTTTGAATTGGGCTGATAATATGACTAACTATCACACTCCTTGAAATATTCTCTTTCCTGTTGAGGCTGGTGCCAATCGTTTCTCCTCGATATAGTTCACATTTTCATTTTTTTGGATATATAACCATGTTATTATTAATGAAACCGCCATAATTATAATAGAAACCGCCATAAATAAGAGAAATCTATATGGGAAGACCTAAAAGTAGTGCATCACAAGAGGCATTTATCTATGAAAAGTACTTTGGCGGCCTAGGGCCGAAGGCAATTGCAAATTTGCTTGAACAGCATTTTCCTGAGCCCTTGAGCTTAAGAACTGTAGAAAGAAAGTGTGCTGAATTTAAGAAAAGCAGAACTCCACAGAATGAACTGTTAAGTAGCCCGTTCCGGTGGGAGCGAATGGATGAAGCAGGGATACCCTGGGAGGCTGGGCAGTACCTAATGGGTCTCAGGGCATGGTTCATGGCACAAGAAGTAACTCCAACATTTAGACAGATGAAATGGTGCTGGCGAGTTCATTCGACAAACGCTAAGCTCGCCTATGAGACAGTTCATGCATTGGCGCTTCAAGCCGAGGAAATAGAATTTAACCCCCATAAAGACCCAATGGCTTTAACAGAAGCATTAACCCAGTTAGGAGAGCGAAAGACTGAACCTTCTGCTGACGATAAAGCACTTAAATTAACCACATGGGGTGAAGCTGTAATTCGTGCCAGAAGTACAGGTAATAAATTCCGTATATGGAATTACAATTTAAATTTGATACCCGATAGCTATTTAGGAGAATAGAAAAGGAAGAATTGGAGCTTTATAGTAAGAATACTACTAACAATCAAATTGTGACTAATACTGATAGATGGTGGAGCTGGGGAGGATCGAACTCCCTACCTCTTCAATGCCATTGAAGCGCTCTCCCAGATGAGCTACAGCCCCACATGATGGTGAACGGGTATTATACAGGTTTTTCGTTCCTGTATAAGCTGTATTACCGGCACTATTCATTGAAGGGGTGGGGAATGCGAGACTCTCTCTATTTTGAGAAGTGTTTGCAAAAGTGTTTGCAGGTAAAGCGTCATATCTGGCTTTAATCTCTG
>JAPYSB010000045.1 GCA_029936675.1 Dehalococcoidia bacterium
ACTTTCCCAGTATTAGTATCAATGGCAGCAATATGGATCGCATTTTTATCAAACTTATCCTGGTCTGTTTTAAAGAAGATTTTTTGCTCTTCAACAAAAACAGAATGCCGAATAGCAAAACATTGTTGAAGTTCAGCCTCTGTTTCGACAATCCTGAATATTATCTTATTCATATTTCGTCTTGAATGGAGAATCACTCAAATGCTGTTATACCTGAACAGGCGCCACAGCGAGCACAACCGGCTTTACTCTTCCGGTAGGCTAGGTCATATTCACGATTATTTTTTGCCACTCGTCTGTAGATGCGTTCCATAAACTGTGGATCTGGTGCGCTAACATTTTCCAGGGGTGTTCCCATGAGAGGTCGCAGCGGCACTACAAATGGATAGACTCCTAACTCAGCAATCTGCCGACATCCTTCAACGATTGATTCTTCACTATCGCCAAATCCTACGATAATGTAGGTTGAGACTTGATTGCGCCCAAAAATATCAACGGCTTTTTTGAAGGCTTCGAAATAGCGCTCTATACTGATCTTTGCTTTGCCCGGCGTAATACGTTCACGCGTATCCTGACTGAAACTCTCAAGGTGGATACCGACAGCTTCCGCACCCGCTTCATATAACAGTTCCATGTCCTCCAGGTTTTCTGGTGGTTCAAATTGAACCTGAATTCCTAAATCGGGTACTATCGCCTTAATAGCCCGAGTACAATCTATCAAATAATTCACACCCATATCATGGTAGTTCATTGTACCGGTAGTCATAATCATGTGCTTGACGCCATCCAGACGTACAGCCGCCTCTGCTACTTCAGCCAGTTGCTCTGGTGTTTTCAGGCTAATAGTGGCACCGCTCTCCAAAGAATTTTCGATAGCACAAAAATGACAACGTTCACCTTCCCGGCGCCAACGAATACAGCGTTGAGAGACAGTGGTCGCAAGAACATCAAGACCATGCAGAACGGCAATTTGTCTGTATGGGATGCCATTTTTGGTTTTGAGACCATAGAATTTCGGCGTTGACACAAATTCAACGGGCATAACGTTCCTACCATTGCTTGTAATTGAATATTTACCATCATCACCGCTGATAACAGCGTAGGGTGATTCCTGGACGAAGTCACCCAATGTTGGCACCATAGCTGCGACCCCATCTAGCATAAAAGCTTTGTCATCTGATGGGCCTGCGCCGCCACATCGCCCGTGTTCTTCTACGGGGACATCCAAACGTGCACCGAAACTTTGCAACTCAAGCAGAATTTGTTTCTTGTTCATCAAATAATCCCTCTACATTGTTTTAATTATCACAACAGTGAACTTTATTTGAGAAGGTAGGATTTAGATACCTAAATCAAAGAAATCGTTCCTACGATACCATTAAGATTATGAAGGTGCGTAGTGTTTTTTGCCTTGTCAAACTAATTCTGGGGACCGGGAAAATCACCGATCCCCACACTATCATAATATCATTTCAATACAAAGTGCTAATCTAATCGCATACATATGCGATACCTGAATTCACCGTTATTCTAAGGCTACGATTTCAGATATCTATCGATAGCCTAATCTTGATCTTAAAGGGTCCAGGTTGCGATTACAAGTGCTCCATCGCGCCAGTGGTCGATCAAACAATCGAGAACATCGAGCGGATGAAACGGCTTCACGTTTTCCATGATATCACTTTCACGCATACCATATAGTGCGGTCATAGCAAATCGGCAGGCATTAACTGTACCGCCTTCATCCATAATCGTTGTAATCTGTTTATTCATTGACAGATTGCCTGGAAACCCTTCATCACCAACGTTAGGGAAACCCCGGCCGGCCGCAGCCATAAGAACACCAGGGCCGTAGAGCGCCAATGTGGTGGAGAATCCCTTACGAACAATGCGGGTGGTAGTTAACAAATTCACCAGACCAACAGAACCTTCGAAAGGTACTGTATGCATCATTACTAGGGCACGATCACCGTCACTGGCCTTATGATCTGGATAGAGTTTTTCATCCAGATTAACTAGTCTATCACCCGTTTTTGGTCCTTTAACATTTACCATTGTCATGATTTTTTCCTCCTATCATTTTCATTTTGAATGAGGTATGTGGTAATAATAATATTTGATTGCCAAACTAGATATAAACATCGACTACCAGAATTTGCTATACAGCCGTTCAGCATTATTCCAAAAAATGTCTTCCTTTAGCTGTTCGGAAATTGACGCACCTTCAATTTTCCAATATTCAGATGCAAAATCACTCCAAGGAACATCTGAACCAAACAAGCAGCGGTCGCCACCAACCCCCCGTTCTTCAATTTCCTTAAGTAACCAGGATGAGCCGAAACCAATCGACCATGTTAAATCAGTATAGACCTGATAACCTTCCTCGACCAAATCGAAGAACTGAGGAATGAACTTGATATGTCCACTGACGCCTCCACCCATATGAACCACATGTATCTTGTTGCGTTTACCGTACTTTTTAATTAGTGCTAACGCCTTGTCAATATCCGAACCACCACTAGGACTTGTATGCACGTGAATAGGCATATCATGTTCCGCCGCCGCATCAAGGATCATGTTCCACAGTTTAGCTGATTCCTCATCCCACTCTTCGGGATTCAACGACCCACCCAGAAGACATGTTGCTTTTAGTGCAATTAATCCTTGCTCACCAATGAGTTTCAGAGCTTCAATTGTCCTGTCTTTATCCTTAGGTAATGCCGAGACCCAGATGGCGCCCAGCAGCCGATCAGATTGTGACGCGCCTTCAGCGACGAGAGGGTTGAGTGTAAAAGGTTGTGCCGAATCTGGGTAGCCATAGTTGGGCAACACCAGAGCTCGATCAACACCATGATCATCCATCCCTCCTAGATATTCTTCTATGGTGTCATAGTCCGTTGTTGGTTTAACGGCCTCTGGCAAACCATAGTAAGCAAACCCAGGTACCGGTCCAATGTGACTGTGATTGTCAAAAACTTTTTTTCGTATTTTTTCCATGGTTTTCCAACACTCCTTTATTTACAATATGATTTTCAAGCTGTCTGAAATCCCTCCACTTGAAACATTTAAGGTCACTTAGTTATTGGCAGTACCAAAGACCATAAAAGAATCATCATTCTAGCTTCTACAATATAAATACTTGATGTAGATAAACACAATTGAAATCAGTATGTTACTCAATCAATCGTACTAAACAGAACCTGTTTTTGCCTTTTAAAATGACAGCGATAAAATGAAAGTTCTGCCCGTCTTACGGGGTCTTACTGAGTTCAGGTTTGACGTGGTAGCAATGGATGGTCCGGCCTAATCGTGCTCTTGGAATGGATTCCACGCGGAGAAAATATTCAAACTAAGCGCAATAAACCACGTAACCCTGATTGAAATAAGAAAGGTAACTTGAAATACCTTAATCCATGTTTTCAGTCAGAACTGATAAGGTTGTTAGAGTATTATAAATGGTTGACTTACCCATATTGGGCAAGCCAACTATGCCGTAGCGTAAAGCTATAGTTTATTTTTCCTAAATGTAATTAAAAAGGATCGAGAGCGGGGTCCATCCCGCTATCCCACACCAG
>JAPYSB010000046.1 GCA_029936675.1 Dehalococcoidia bacterium
GTTCGTGAAATTGGTCTTAGTCGCCAAAAAGAAAATTATGGAAGGGGTATTGCTGAAGCTATAATAAATGGAACATTCAGTCTTCGAAAAATTGCCAATATGGGAGATGAGCAGGCCATTGCTGAAATGATGAATCTTAAGGGCATCGGCAGGTGGACGGCGGAAGTCTATTTGATTTTTGCTCTCCGCCGACCAGATCTGTGGCCAATAGATGATTTGGGTATTGTAAAAGGGGTGATGGGTATGAAAGGCTTAACGTTAAGGCCTTCCCGCCAAGAACTGATACAGATTGGTGAGTTATACAAACCTTGGCGCAGCGCAGCCGCTAGAATGATGTGGCACTATACCAACGTTTCTCGAGGCAACTGAGGAGATCAGGCTCTATAAGAAGACTTGCTAAAGAGGAAGCTAAATTGCTAGTCAACAATCTGGTTCCAGGTGATATTCATAATTTTCATATATTAATGAGGACAATGTATGGCACATAATCCGCCACGTATAGATTTGTTCAGTGACACTAAAACCCGCCCTTCCTTGGAAATGCGCAAAACTATGTGTGACGCGGAGGTTGGTGATGAGCAAGCTGATGAAGACCCTACGACGATCAGCTTATGTGAAATTGTGGCTGATCTGATGGGACACGAAAAAGCACTCTTTCTACCTTCTGGTACAATGTGTAATCAGATTGCTCTCGCAGTTCATTGCAATCCAGGGGATGAAGTAATAGCTGATGAAACCTCTCATATCTTTAATTTTGAGGTAGGAGGTGTGTCTGCAATAGCGGGTGCCATGATACGGCCTATTGAAGGACAAAATGGAATATTTGCTGCTTCGCAGGTACAGGATGCGCTTCGTCCGCCTCTTCGCCATTCACCAAAGTCTAGGGTTGTAGTAGTAGAGCAGACTTCGAATTTAGGTGGAGGCAGCGTATGGACATTGGAAATGCTTAATTCCATTAAAGATATTGCCCGTAATAGTGATTTAATTGTCCATATGGATGGGGCTAGACTAATGAATGCGGTCGTCGCCTCTGGTATTTCTGCAAAAAATTATGCCTCTTGTACGGATACCGCATGGATTGATTTATCAAAAGGGCTGGGGTGTCCTATCGGCGGTGTACTAACTGGAACGCGTGCATTCATTGAAGAAGCGTGGTTTTGGAAGCAACGTCTTGGAGGTGCTATGCGACAATCCGGTATGATGGCGGCAGCGGGAATATTTGCTCTTAAGAACAACGTGTCTCGATTAGCTGAAGACCATGAGAATGCTCAAGTATTTGTAGAGCGACTGTCTCAAATTGATGGCATTGAACTTAAATCAAAGAATATTGAGACCAATATAATATTTTTTACGGTCAACACGTTGAACATAAATGCTGTTCAGTTATCCTCTTCTCTTCTAGATCAAGGAATTCGCATAAACGTAACGGGAGAGAATAGTGTCCGTGCTGTTACTCATATGGACGTTGATCGGAAAAGTGTTATCGAAGCGGCTGATGCAATTGGTCAAATATTGGTAAGAAATACCAGTTAATCGATCTTAAATCGTAGACGTGAGTGGGCTTCTCTGAGGGAAGCTTGAACTTCTAGTGGGCTTTCAGCCTTAGCGAAAATAAATCCGAGGTATTGTTTTCCTTCGGGCAAGGGAGTTAACTTTTGTCCGATTTTAATGGAAATCTGCAAATCTTTAACGTGTTTTAATGCTCTCGCGTCGATGTCGCCTTCAACACTTTTTAAAATTCCAGCTTTTGGAATAGGGATCATCATAACACCCGAAGCCAATTTTTCTCGGTTTACGCAACCGATGGGTTCTTTGAGAGCGTGAGAAATGATCAATTCCTCGAGCGAGCGCCCACCTTCAAACATTAGGCTGCGCGAACATAGACCTCCAATTGAGCGGGCTGCCAACTCGATTAGCCAAGGTCCTTGTTCGTTAACCGTGGATTCCTGATCGCGTATTCGTAATTCAGCATGAACAGGGCCTTCCGTAAGACCAAGAGCGTTCGCCGCTTGTTGTACAACTTGATGGAGTCTATCTTGGATTACTATGGGATGTTGAGACGGGGTGACGTAAATCGTTTCCTCAAAATAGGGTCCATCTAGGGGTTCTGGCTTATCGAAAATAGCCAACGTTTTGAGTTCTCCATCTGTCAGAATCCCTTCCAATGCCACTTCCTGACCCGGGAGAAAATCTTCAACGATAATATCTTCACCAGAAACCAGAGAGGCGATGCGCTGATAAGCGGCTATGAATTCTGGAGGATTATTGGCCCGTATTACACCTTGACTTGCAGAACGATTTACGGGCTTCAAAACGCAGGGATAATCAGTGGAGTTTGCGAGAGTTCTAATATCGTGGTTCGGTTTTAGACACTGAAAATTTGGATTAGGTAGGCCGTTGTTTTTTAGCGTGTTTCGAAATAGGTATTTGTTGATAGAGGCTTTTATTGATCCAATTGAGTTGTGTGGCAGACCTAATTTTTCCAAAGCTTTTACAGCAAGAAAACATGTCTGCTCCTCAACTCCTATGATAGAATTGATAGGGTAACTTTTATGAAAGGTTTTAATTTTTTCAATACTTTCGTTTAGGTCATCAAATTTGAGTTGGAGTATGCCAGTAGATTGGAACGCGTTTAATACACTTTCTTCATCGGATCCAATTGTTACATTTACACTGGATTTATGAGCAGCATTCATAAAGTCTTTTACCCGGTATGATGTAGAGGGAATTAACAGGAGTAGGCGCGCCATGATTTGTATTTAAATCTGTTCGACCTGAAAATTCGTAGGCTCTGCACAGCAATACCATGCCTCACTCATTTTTGGTATGTCTGTGAAATCTTGAGGCAAATTTAACTTCGACGGCTCGGTAGCCGGTTCTTGGGCATTGTTAGTAGCCTCCCAGAGCTCCATAAATATTTCTCGTCTAGGTTTTTTACGCTGTTCTCCTTCCTCAACAATTTGTCTTACTTTGTTTGCCAATGTTTCCATTTGAGGGTCATTGAATTGCCAAGGATAACTTAGTGCCTCTTGGTCAAATATTGGAGCGCGTGCTTTAATCTCTTCCAGCTCTAATAAGCGGGATCCCAATGGGATTAAAAGGCGGATGCTTAGTTGCACGGATGCAACATTATCTACTAGTCCAAGGTCAACGATAGTTTGAAGAAGGTACTGATAATTTCTGACCGTAGACCATGGCGTAAAAGGGATAAAAGTTGGAGATAAAAGTAATTCCAAGCGTTTAGTGATTTCGACTACTTCGGAGAAATCAGCAGTGCTATGTCCTTTTTCCAATTTTAAGAGGACATTGTCGTCAACTGATTCAACCGCTGTGGTGATAAACCTACAGCCTGTATTCTTTAAAACGGCAAGCAATTGCCGATGCTTTAGAAGGTGTTCAACCTTTATTATCACGTCGTAGCCGAGATGCGGAAACTCAACGTGTAACTTTGCGATTATATCTAACGCATGTTTGGGTCCATTAAAAAAGTCGGGATCACCAAAACTGATATGTTC
>JAPYSB010000047.1 GCA_029936675.1 Dehalococcoidia bacterium
CTAATATGTGCGAGGATGAGTTGTAGAGAATGAACGCCGTATTGGCAATAGGCTCACAGTATGGATAGGCGGAAGGACGAACCCCCTTAATACATTCGTGCTGGTATTATTATCTGGGCATCTCAGTCCCTCCACTGGGGCTGGGGTGACCATTTAGTATTACGTGCGAGTTATTGTAAAAGTTGTATTATTCGGCATTGTGAACCCAATAATGCTATTAGGAGGTTAGGTCATGACTATAGAAGCTGACAATGAAAGATATCCCGCCGGCTTGCAGGTAGAATACCCCGATCGCTGCTCACGGCTCCTTGCTCTTCTTGGAGTGTTGTTTTACGTAAAGGCGATTCTGCTGATTCCGCACATTATTATCCTCATTCTGCTCGGCATGGTACAGGGTATAGTGATTTACATTGGCTACTGGGCAGTTCTCATAACAGGACGCTATCCGAAGGGTCTGTTCCATTTTGGAGTGGGCGTACGAAGGTGGCGTTTCCGAGTTGACGCCTGGATGAACGGATGGACTGATTCCTATCCACCATTTAGCCTCAGCTAGACATCTTTGTAAACAGGGATTTCTGCTGACGCCTAAATAACCTTCAAAGGTGTGTGGGACTATGCTTGCTTAGTAGAGATGGCTAGGGATGAACCCCCTTCGTGCAAGTTATTGTGGCTTGGTATTATGTGCGCATGAAAAAGATAGTTCTCATAGCATTGGTTCTTTTGGTGATGGTTGGGTGTTCTGAAACTGAGGTGGACACCCCTTCATTTGCTGATGGTCAGGCGACTGCACTAACAATAGAGGCAATATGTGATGGCTTAAGTCATGACTTTGCAATGCAAGAAGGTTCCCCTCTTCCTCTGAGTGAATTTACTGAAGAATATCAAGGTCTTGGAGTATGGTTAGTCCAACTGGCTGTTAAAAATGACTACAAATGGAATGTTTATGAGTCCACTGGAACTGTAACAACCGCTGGCACTTATGAAACTTATATGAAATATGGAACCTCAAGAACCGCTACGAGACATATCTGTTAGCTACTCTAATAATTGAATAGCATCCTCCAAATAGTATTCAAAAATCTGTGTCGGACTATGCTCGCCGGATGGAGATGGCGGAGGAGGAAGCCCCTTAATACATTCTTGCTAGGGCTGGTATCATTATCTGGGCACCTCAGTCTCTGGAGGTCTAGAAATAGGCGCGAACACTCCACTGCCGTCAAGGCAAAGGGACTGGGGTGACCATTTAGTATAAAGTCTTTAGGGTTTTTTTGAGTCTAAGGCTTTCCCACCATAAGGCTTTTTGTCCTTACGTTTTTTTGGTTTTCTTTCTTCTTTTTTAGCATTTTGACCTTTAGCCATTTAAGTCTCCTTTATGATAAGCAGCCGCTAAATCTCAATTATTGAATAATACTACCCCTTATCTTTTACGTGCGAGTTATTGTGACAACTAACAATACTCTCTGAATTCTTTTGCTATTACCTAGTGGCTCATAGATTTTCCATTGGTATGGGTCGTCCACAAAAGGTTTATCTGAAAAGTAGTTGGGTCATCTAACATCGTCGCCTGTTGGTCCACGATAACCAGGGATTTATCAGGGATAACCCCGTTAATATTAACCACCTAATTCACCATTTTCACGACCATCAGGAATGTCGCCAATAAACTTGCAATTACTAGCGGGTTTTTGCTTGTCTTAGTTTGTGTAGTAGCTAAAATGTCTTTCAACATTCAATATAATAGGTTTAACGACTAACATGTTCAGACGAGTGGAGTATATGAAGTTTCGAAAAGATGTTGCTATTGTTATCACTCTCCTGTGTATGTCGTGGCTTTTGGCTGCTTGTGAAACAGAGGGCAATGTTTCTTCAGCAAAAGGCCCATCAACTCAAGCGAGTCAGTCAACACAGACTCAAGAAGGGGAGCTTGAGTTGCTAGAATACAGTTGGGAAATAGATGAAATCGGAATGAAATATTTAAGTGGTGTAGTAGCAAACAACACTAAGTACACGCAAACAAAGGTCGGTATTTTATTCTCCATATATGGCGCTGACGGCCTCAAGATTGGGGAAGCGGCGGATGTTACCGATAGCCTCAGACCGGGGGAAAAGTGGGAAATTAGAGCCATTTGCGAGTGTTTCTATGTAGTTGACGAGAGTGCAGAAACGGCGGAACTGGACTTTGTGATTGGCTTTCCTGAATAGCATCCTCCAAATAGCATTCAAAAATCTGTGTGGAAGTATGCTCGCTGAATAGAGATGGCGAAGGACGAAGCCCCTTAGTGCTAGTTATTGTGACTTGGTATTATGTGCCCATGAAAAAGATAGTATTCATAGCGTTGGTTCTTTTGGTGACCGTTGGATGTGGTGAAGAAGACCTACCAATGTTTGCGGAAAGTCAGGTAACAGCGTTAGTCATAGAAAAAGCATCTAATGATTTGGTCATGGCAAAAAGCCTAGACCTAGATGTAGCTTGGGAAGAAAGTTGCTATTACCTTGAAATGGCACTATTTGCCTATCCTCACACGACTACATTTGAGGGAATATATCAAGGCAACGGAATCTGGGCAGTTAGTCTAAGTGAATCGGTGAATGAGGAGATATTTAGCAACTTATTCCTCAATCGGAAAGTTAAATGGCTATGGAAGGTTTATGAGTCCACAGCCACGGTGGAGAGTCTTGGAACTCATAAGACTTTTGATGATACTAATACTATTGTCCCTAGGCATATCTGTTAGCTACTCTAATAATTGAATAGCATCCTCCAAATAGCATTCAAAAATCTGTGTGGAAGTATGCTCGCTGAATAGAGATGGCGAAGGACGAAGCCCCTTAGTGCTAGTTATTGTGACTTGGTATTATGTGCCCATGAAAAAGATAGTATTCATAGCGTTGGTTCTTTTGGTGACCGTTGGATGTGGTGAAGAAGACCTACCAATGTTTGCGGAAAGTCAGGTAACAGCGTTAGTCATAGAAAAAGCATCTAATGATTTGGTCATGGCAAAAAGCCTAGACCTAGATGTAGCTTGGGAAGAAAGTTGCTATTACCTTGAAATGGCACTATTTGCCTATCCTCACACGACTACATTTGAGGGAATATATCAAGGCAACGGAATCTGGGCAGTTAGTCTAAGTGAATCGGTGAATGAGGAGATATTTAGCAACTTATTCCTCAATCGGAAAGTTAAATGGCTATGGAAGGTTTATGAGTCCACAGCCACGGTGGAGAGTCTTGGAACTCATAAGACTTTTGATGATACTAATACTATTGTCCCTAGGCATATCTGTTAGCTACTCTAATAATTGAATAGCATCCTCCAAATAGTATTCAAAAATCTGTGTCGGGCTATGCTCGCTGGATAGAGATGGCGGCGGACGAACCCCCTTGAACAGTATTCCTAAAAGATTCGTGCAAACACGACAGCGCA
>JAPYSB010000048.1 GCA_029936675.1 Dehalococcoidia bacterium
CCTTGGTGCTGTGTTTGAGACTAGTTGATGATGAATAGGCCTCAGCAAGAAAGCGCTTGTGCCAGTATTGCAACGCGTCAGGTGTGAGTTCATCAGTGGAGACAACGCTATTGCCCCAACGTCTAAAATTAGAAAAGTCAGTCGCTCCGTTCTCAAAATACAAACCTTGGCCTTGTCGTGCCTGATCATAGACCATAGTGCCCGGATAAGGCGTCATAATATTGACACTGGCACGGTGAATATTCAGTTCTATAGCAAAGTTGATCGAATCGCGAATACTTTGTTCGGTCTCATTCGGATGACCAATGATAAATGACCCTCGGCGCTCCTCGACACCAACTTTATCCAAGATGTCATAGGCACGGCGATAGTGATCCAGGGTGACACCCTTTTGCATTGCACTATTGATTTCTTCATTACCGCTTTCGATACCAAACGAGATTTGAACAAATCCAACGTCGTTCATCAGTTTCGCGAACTCGATATCTTCTTTAAGGCCATTGTTTGTAGCGATAGTATTGGCGCGAGTTAGGCAGAGAAAATGGGCATCGTAATTGCGCTCTTTTATTTTTTCGAATAGCTCAACGGAACGTTTCCTGTTGAAAGTAAGAGTATCATCGACAAACTGAATCAGTCCCCTTTCACCTTTTTCTGCCATGTTGGCAGAAATCTGATCAAGTTCCTCAAGAATATTTTCAACGGAACGCAATCCCAGGCCACTTTGTCGACTACTGCAGAATGTACAGGAGTATGGGCAGCCGCGAGCTGTTTCAAGTGAGTCGGTTAACACCAGGCCAACTTGAGGGTCGGCAAATCGATAGTTGCTCATATCGATATAGGGTTCCTGCCTCAATGGCCTGAGTTTTTCAAGATCTTCCGTAGTTTGATTTTGACTGAAAAGAATTTTTCCGTTGTAGTGTTCAGGTGCATCGTATCCAACTTGTTTCATCAAATAAATAGCGTTGTCAGCATACTCGGTTAGTTTTTCACTGTCAGACGATGCTATGGCGGCCATGGCTTTCTCGCCTTCAAATACCACGACATAATCAACCCCATTGACTTCATCGGCTATTTCCCAGGGCACGTGTGTTGCGTGGGCACCTCCAATGACCGTGGTGACGTTTGGTGCGAGTTTCTTAACGCCTTCGGCGACAAACTTAACCGCACCGTATTCTGGTGTCGTGCCAGTAATGCCAACAATATCGGGCTTTAACGCTATTGTTTCTTCGACCAACTCTTCCAGAGACAGGTTGTCGACTTCTCCGTCTATAATACGTACATCTGCGCCGACATTTAAAACGGCAGAGGCGAGGTACATGATGGGTAATGGTGCACTCACCCACTTGTTGCCGACTTTATACTTGTTCTTATAAGTTGATTTGTAGATCTCGTATGAATAAGGCGGGCGGACCAAAACAACTTTGGTCCGGTCTTCTGACATTGGTAGTCGACTCATGGTGGCTTCGGGCTATGCTCTTAGTTGCGGAATGAATTAATTGTTTAGGGCAAGATTAAGTGAAGTCTAAAGGATCAATCCGGCATATAACAGTTCAGAAAGCCTAAACCTTATTTTTTGTGAGTTATCACAAGACTGCATAAAGCGCTACAAAACATCTGGTGTGAACCTTCATTTCGATGTCGAAAATTTTTTCTCTGAATATCCAGATTTAGTGGCCGTGAAAATAAATTGTACCAATTTTGTTCTCTTCTTGTGTGTTTTAGTGGGATATTTTGTTAAAACAATATACAGCAACCAAATTAGGATTTGATTTCTTGAAACGCTTACTGGTTATTTGGAAGGGTAACAGTTTCCACCAGTATTGCGATGAGTAAGGGTATGGGGGCATCTGCAATTAGGGGAAACAAACCGACAAAGTTTTAGCTAAAAGGTAATGGGATATGACAGAACAGAACGATCAAGTCATTAGAGTGGCTCAGATAGGTGTCGGTTATTGGGGCCCAAACCTCTTAAGAAATCTGATGGTAAATCCACAGTTAATAGTTAAGGCTGTGGCAGATCTCGAAGAGGATAGAAGGGTGTTTGTAAAAACAAACTATCCAACTGTAACTGTCGAGAGCGACCCTGAGGCCATCATCGAAGATCCAGACGTTGATGCCGTCGTAATAGCAACACCAGTCTCGACGCACTATGACCTAGCTATGCGTTGCGTTGAGTCGGGAAAGCATGTCCTTGTTGAAAAGCCGATGGCTACACAGGTATCGCAAATTGAAGACATTGCTAGGGTAGCTAACAACAATAATCTAGTAGCGATGGTTGGTCACACATTCCTTTTCAATCAAGCAGTTCGATATGTAAAAGATCTTATTGACAGAGGTGAATTAGGTGACATTCGCTATATCTATAGCCAAAGAGTCAATCTTGGTCGAATTCGAAATGATGTGGACGCTATGTGGAATCTTGCGCCGCATGATGTGAGCATTATTCAGTACTGGTTAGGAGATATAGAACCTTTATCCATCAACCGGATAGGTATGGACTACGTCCAGGAGGGAATTAACGACGTTGTATTTCTAAATGTGATTTACCCCAACGATGTCATGGCTCATATTCATGTCAGCTGGTTAGATCCACAGAAGGTGAGAAAAATTACAGTCGTCGGATCCAAGAAAATGGTTATTTATGACGACATGGCGGAAAACAAAATAGCAATATTCGATAAAGGTATTGACCCACTTGCTGTTCTGGGGAGCAACATGGACTTTGATGATCCTAGTGTCACTCAGTTCAATCACAGATCAGGCGATGTGGTATTTCCACAGATTAGTTGGAAGGAGCCGCTGAAAGAAGAAATTGCTCATTTTGCTTCCTGCATCATCCACGAAGAGAAATGCATTACAGATACTCAACATGCCTTAAGGGTGGTAGACATCTTGTCCAGGACATAATTTAGATATGTTCAATACTCAGCGGTGGGTGAATCTTTCCGAAAGATCTTATGGTTACAAAGGTCATGTTGAGCAGGGGCAGTATTTAGATCTTCATTTAATTAAGATAAAAAATGAAATTGGCAGCTATATGGTAGCCCCATCTTTTGGGGATTTTATTTATGTAACAAAGATTCAAATGCAAGACATCGAAAAATTTGCGCGAGAAAACCCTGAAAGTGCACTACGGTTCAAGGTCTGCTGTGATGTTAAACCCGTAAGTCGTCAGTTCAATGTTGATGACGCCGGATTTGTACACCAACTGGAATTCGAATCTTATGAAGACTGGAGGAGAAATAACATAAAGTGCAAATTCAGGAATCAGATTAGCCAAGGCATGCGTTCCGGGTTAGTTGCCCGAATATCCACAGATTTCGACGACCTAGTTTCATTTTGGGAATTACATGCTCGGTTGAGAGTCGCTAAGTTTCATGAGTTACCAC
>JAPYSB010000020.1 GCA_029936675.1 Dehalococcoidia bacterium
ATCAATTCCAACCATCTTTCCCATTGTGCATCTTCTCGTGGCGAGATTGCTACGTAACCATCGCTACATTTTAAGACCCCTCCTATCGCCGACACCATTCCACCTATTGATGATCCCTTTTCTTTTGAAAGTTCACGAGTAGGTGGAGGTTGACCGAAGGCTGAATTTGCTATTCCGCTGATAGCCATGGTTATCATTGAATCTAAACCTGAAACAACGATTCTGCCTCCCTTTCCGGTTTTTAATCTTTGATGAATTGCAACCATTGCGGCCGTAGATGCAGTAACACCAGCAACCATTTCGGCTTGATACCCGCCGGCCCTTATAGCAGGCTCGACATCCGGCCTTTCCACTGGGCCTATCATTCCATGGGCGTTGCCACTCATATGGAAGAGAACCAAGTCGTCGGCGATATACTTCGAATAGGGACCGACTTCGCCGAAGGGCAATATGGAAATCCAAATTAAGGAGGGATTAAGGGTGCTTGTTCTTTCGAAACCCATTTTTCGATTGTCAAAAAAACCTAGACTTTGGTTTTCTACTACAAGGTCAAAATTAGAAACCATCGACTCAAGTTTCTCCTGACCGTATGAAGTATCTAAATCTAGACAGATACTTTTTTTACCATGGTTGTGTGCTAAAAACAGGGCGCTCTTTTCCTTGTGTGTAATCCCATCAGGGAAGGGCCCGTGGGTCCTTGATATATCTCCCTCAGGAGGCTCGATTTTTACCACCTCAGCGCCTAATTTGGCAAAATTCAAGGCAGCGTATGGAGCAGAAACACCATGACCGATCTCTAAGACTCTAAGATCACTTAGAATCCCTTTGTTTGGTGAATTAATCACAGATTTGGGCTACCGGCCTATTGCGTAGGCGTCTCTTCTTGGATCCGCCCCTGCACTTAATACTCCAGTGTCTTGATCCACGACTATACATGACATAGCTCCCGTGCTGGCCGACCAGTCATCGATATATTCCACATGATGACCCCGGTTCGACAGGTTCTGGCCAACCTCTCTTGATATTCGGCCTTCCAAGTGAATCAATCCTGGATGGTAGGCATGTGGCCAAAAGGAATTTGGGAAATTCCAGGGTACGAAACGAGGTGCTTCTATAGCCGCTTGTGGGTTCATACCGAATTCAACGATATTTAGGAATGTCTGTACCATGGCCGGACATTGTGCATCTCCTCCAGGGGTTCCGAAAGGCATAAAAAGCTTTCCTTTCTTGAAAGCCATCGCGGGATTAGGAGTCAACCGTGGCCGTTTCCAAGGTCCGACGGAAGAGGGATGTTCTGGGTCAAGCCAGCTTTGTGTTCCCCGAGAAGATATCATTAGACCTAGCCCTGGGACTATTGGAGAGCCGAACACTGCATCACTTGGGGTTGCCGAAAAGGAGTTACCCCATTTGTCTACTACACATGTATAAGAGGTATCTTGTTCCAATCTATCTCTGTTGATATCTGGATGTCCTAATTTTTCTCTTCCATTTCTGCCTTCAAAAAGCCATGGGTTCCCAGGGTTTGGCATTTCAGGAAATGCAGCCTCCATCGAGATTCGGCTCCTTTGAGCTTTTGTGTATTCTTTCGACAAAAGGCCATTGATGGGTACGTCAACAAAATCCGGATCGCCATAGAATTCATGACGATCTGCAAAAGACAAATTAAAGGCCTGTGACAAGAGATGGATATAGTCAGCAGTATTCTGCGGTATAACGGATATATCGTCATCTTCTAGCATTTGTAATACCTGGGCAGTCACAGGGCCCTGTGACCATGGGCCGCAAGTCAAAATATCATAATCCTTGTATCTGGCAGTTGTGGGGTTTTCTATCTCTACATGGAAATCAGACATATCTGAAAGGGATAAATTGCCGCCAAATTTGTCACTGTACTCTATTATCTCTTTGGCGATATCACCCTTGTAGAAGAGGTCTCTTGCTGCCTGTATGGCTTGTTTTCTGCCTTTGGCTTTATTGGCCTGCTCTGCTTCGATTAAACGCTTGAAAGTCCTCGCCAAATCCGGTTGCTTTAATATCTCACCCTCTTCAAGGATCCTACCGTCACGTGTGAACAATTCAAAAGTGGATTTCCATTCATCAGAATTGCTATCAACAGTGGCAGCAAGTCGCTTCAAAACACTGGATGCTGTATTTGATATAGGGAAACCATCTTTAGTAAGTTCCAAGGCAGGTTGTAGTATTTGTTCAAGAGACATAGTTCCATACTCTGCGAGAGCAGTCAGCCAGGCATCAGGAGCCGAAGGCACAATAGTTCTATCAATTCCTTTAGGTATGTCTCCATTTAGGCGATTATTAAAGTCATCCAGAGAGGTTTTCTTTGGCCAGCGACCAAGTCCACTTATAGTTTTGGTCTCATCATTTTCGGCCATGTAGACCATTATTGGAGCTACACCCCCGAAGTTGGTGGCGTTAGGTAGGGTCACATTAATGACTATACCTGATGCAACGCCGGCATCGACAGCGTTTCCTCCATCTTCTAATATTCGATAACCGGCTGAGGCTGCCAGGTAATGTCCGGCAGAAACCATATGTGTCATGCCCATTACTGGGGGTCTATATGCAGTTTGAGTAGTCATGTCAATCTCCCCTTGGTTTAGTGGTGCGAGAGTATATTACAAGGAAACCCTATATGTCCCAAATCCTACGAAACATTCAGTGATTTTTTCTCAAATATTGGATAATTTCCATCATTACTTTGCAGTCTACCTCGTTGTATTCCGAAATTTCCTGAACCATAGGGATTTCCGTCATCGTGAGTCCTTGTTGTTCCGCTTGACCGTCGGCCCACCAGGCTCCAACCATTGCCCCCAGGCCATCAGTTGGTCCCGACTCCCAAGAGGTTTCTATTAATCCCTGTGAATTCAAAGACCCTGCTATAGCTTTAAGGCCAAACCCAAAGGCGCCATTTACAACTACAGGCTCCTTTTTTATGACCTCTTTTAAAAAATCGTACCAATTTAAGGATGGCCACTCTTTGTCAGCGTGGCGATTTTTTGCCGAATTGAAAGCCGAGTCGAAAGTTGAAACTTCCGCGTGGGACCAATGGTAAACAGTAGGGCTATATCCGCCGGGATCAAGACGGTTTTGCACTTGGTACATATAATCCATCCATTGATCTATGATTAATCCCTCATGCCCTTCGGTTAAACGATCGGTGGTGAAACACCGCCATATCCATTTTTCTTCTTCCAAGTGCCCACAACCGATCATAAATATTAAAGGAGTGCCGCCACTTTCCGGGGTATTTGCAAAGTCATCATTGAGATCGGAGACTGTTTCAAAATCAACGAAAAATTCAACCTTTGCAGGCTGCCGCCAATTGTTGTCTGGGTCGTCAATGAATGAAGGCTCAACTGGCCGGGTTTCAATTCTGTTCACGTCTAGAATTGCTTGTAAGGTCTTGGCGCTTCCTTTAGCCTTGACCCCCAGGTCTTCAGCTTTTAGACCTTCATGGTCCCATTTGAATATGCCTTCCATGTTTGCCAGATTTCTTTTTTCTACCCCAACTCCCCAGAGGGTGGTCAAATCTTTTAAGGAGTCGTTGATCTCGGCTTTTGCGTGGTGCCAGGGCTGATCTGCAGTGGAACTCATATTTGGTCTCAATTCAAGGACCGATGGGGTAGGGAGTACCTCCCATGAATGCCCATTAGTTCGAACACTTCGTATCCATTCACATGCATTGGCTACGGCATTTTCAAGGGTTCCTCTGCTACCAGAAAAGTAATCCATAGGAACTTCCCCAAGGCGGTCCATAAAATTGGTTCCCCGAAGTGTCTCCCCTCTGGCCGTTTGTGACCATTTTCGGCCCAGTAAATAGGCATTTGGAGGGGTGTATCCCTGCATGTTACCTAAGGCCCTGTTGTATATGAAAAGTTGCAGCATATAGGCCCAGGCGGACCCACTAGTCGATAAGTTGCCGGCTGCTGAAAATCTGAGAGTGGTAAATTTGGCATCGAGAATGCGGTAATGCCATGGCCCATCTCCTAAGAGAGGGGACCCTAGTATGGTGGATTCATCTTCTCTATATCGAGAAAATAGTTCCCCGAAAACATCACTTCTTATAAGAAAGTCGGCGATCCCATAAGTCTCGGTTTTTTCATCCCTAAGGACAGCCTGGTAAATAACTGGGGAACCTGACCGCATCGCGGATAAAGTTTTTGAGAACACACTGTCATCGGAACTAGACTCCATTGGTTCTCTTACCCTATGAATGGGAAATAGTTCAGAAATGTATTCCGTAACGGAGGATTCAAATCGATTTCCTTGATTCATGATGAAAAGCCTAAAATCGGTCCTTTCATCGTAATCGGAGTATTCGGGGTCTGGTTTAAAACCTTTTGATTTGCCGTGATAGTGAAGCCAGTCCAATAGAGGATCGTTGATAGCGTAATTACGCGTTGCTGTTGCACTGACCCAAGTTCGACGATTCAAAAATCAGTTTCCTTAATTGATTTAAAATTATTCGCTATTCTAGCTAGTATAAACCGCTGAAATAAGACCGCAAATTCCATTGTTTTCTAATGAGAGCCGCCAACTTATATGAAACTTACTTTCCCTACTGGTATTGGGTTGGATCCATAGTCCCAATTAGTTCAAAAGCTTCTTTACGTTCTACGCATGTGCCGCATCTGCCACAATGCAGCCGGTCACCTTTGTAACAGCTCCAGGTCTCTCCGTAATCTAAACCCATATCTAAACCGATTTGTGCTATTTCTGCTTTGCTTTTATCAATAAAAGGAGTCCAAAAACTCAGGTTTGGGTTACCTGTTCCTTCAGTTGCGATTTTTTGCATGTTACCGAAAATATTTACAAATTCAGGCCGGCAGTCTGGATAAATAGTATGGTCTCCGGCATGCATAGCTGCCCCTACATATTTAGATTCGAAGGAAACAGCTGCGCCATAGGCTATTGTCAGGAAAATAGCGTTCCTATTTGGCACCACAGTTATTGCCATATTAGATGCTGCGTAGTGACCTTCTGGCACCTCTATACCGTCATCAGTAAGGGCCGAACCTCCGAGTAGATTTTGTATATTTGATATATCAACGACTTGATGTGGTACACCTAGATTTTCTCCGAGTAATCGCGCATATTTAATTTCCTTTCTATGTTTTTGGCCATAATCGAAGGTGATCAGATAGGGTGAACCGCCTTCTTTCACACACATATGGGCCAGGGTGGCAGAGTCCATACCTCCACTTACAACAAGAACATGTGAATAATTAGACATTTACAAAATTTCCTTTAGGAGATGACCCCTTGCTTCAACAGAGATAGGTATTTATACTTCGAATAACCAAGATATTCCATTACTATACTGCTAGAATCTTCCCCAAGATTCCTCATTGGGAACCACTTAGATCTTTCCTTTTGATTACCCGGTATCGCCTGTCCATCATATTTCTCAATGTCTTTTACTGAAGACTTAAGAAATGAAAAATACTCTCGTTTATTGAGATGAGGATCATTTAAGACATCTAGATTGTTTGACACTTTGGCTGCCGGGATCCCTTGATGTTGCAACTCTTCCATTAATTCAGCGGCATCTCTGCTTGAAGTCCATTCTTCCAATATCCGATTTATGGTTTCTTCATTAGCTTTCCTACCTGAAATGTCCTCATATTCAGGGCTTTCTAATCGGCTATCATTGACCTTATCTTTTAATTGCTCCCATTGAAAATGGTTTGTAATTGATATGGCTATCCATTGATCGTCTCCAAAACATCTGAAAGCCCCGTGGGGGGTATATTGTGAATGCCGGTTACCGTTTGGGTCTTGCTTATAGCCGGTAGCAGAATTTGCGACAAAAAACTCGCCAAGTGTCCCTAATGGACTATCTGCAAGGGCTAAATCTATGAAATTCCCTTTCCCAGTTATGCTCCTTCTTCGAGCGAAGGCGAGAATCACATTAACGAGATTTAGACCCGAAATTGGGTCAGCATAAGATAAACCCGTCTGTAAAGGTCTGTCTGGGACATAACCAATCATTGAATTTATCCCAGACATCGCCTCTGCAGTTGACCCAAATGCAGGATATTCTGAATAAGGCCCAGCGAGCCCAAATCCTGGCATTGAACACATCAGTAGATTTGGATTAACTTCAAGGAGCTTTTCATAAGTTATATCCAAATTCCGCATGACTCTCGGGCGAAAATTTTCGATTACAACATCTCCAACTGAAACTAGGTCAAGGAATACATCTCTTCCTTCAGGTTTGTCCAGCCTTAGAGCAATATTCAATTTGTTCCTATTTAACTTATCATTGATTTTTCCTACCCGGCTTAAGGGAATTCTAGGATCGCTCACTTTTATTACTTCAGCGCCAAAGTCGGCCAAAGTACGTGTTCCAAGCGGTCCAGCCCAAACTCTAGTAAGGTCAATAACTCGTAAATGTCTTAGCGCCCCTGAGGAGACAGTATCTACTGCTGGCATATGATATTTACCAAATGTATTCTTTTGTGTGTTCTCCGAGCATAGGAGATCTCGAAACCTCTAGTTTTTCTCCATTAGCGGTAAAAGTTGGAGACGGATAAGTGGCTTCTCCGGCAACTGGATGAGTAATTTTTTGGAAAGCATGTCTGCTGGCGTATTGTTTATCTTCGAGAATCTCGTTTATTTTCTTCACCGGGGACACAGGCAACATCCAGATAGAGGATGCTTCCTCAAAAACTTCCTCTCTTGTCTTCTCTGCCATCCAGCTTTCCATGATTTGGTCAACTATGAGACCAGATTCGGGATTCTCAAAAACATTATCAAACCTGTCATCTTCGAGCAGGTCTAATCGGCCAAGCATTAAACAAAGCTGCTCCCAGATCACAGGGCTTCCCCCCCCGAAAGTCATGTACCCGTCCTTTGCCGAAACTGTGCAAACCCCCGGTGGAAAGCCATTGGATGAAAGGGGTGATTGTCGATGTCCACTTCTTTGTCTTATAACACCTCCCATATCAAGAGGGGCTTGGTGTAGGTTGGCGAGAGTTTCCATCATGGTTAATTCCAAGAACTTACCTGACTCGCCAAAAAAATCTCTGTCCCATAAGGCAATTTGTATCGAGTTACTGCCGTTGATACCAGTTAGATAATCAGGTTGGTTTCCGGGCAGCATTAATGGTTCCTGTTCCGGGTTTCCAACCAGGTTGAGTATTCCCCCAAGGGCTAGTTGTATTAGGGGGCTGGATTTGTAGTTGCTATAAGGGCCGTATAAACCAAATGGTGTTATACAAAGCTCAATCAATTGAGGATTATCCTCCAGGAAAATTTCGGAATTTAGATTCCATTTGGTCCTGGCCGACCTATCCCAGTCTTCAATAAAAACATCTGCCGATTTAATGAGATTTTTCAAATCGTGAAGGCCTTCTGAGTTTCTCCAGTCGATGACAACACTTTTTTTACCTGTGTTGTTGTACAGATATAAGGCACTGGATTCTGTATGATTAGTTTCAGAAAGAAAGGGTGGGGCTTTCCGACTCCAATCTCCCTCAGGTAACTCAACTTTGATAATCTCGGCACCTAAGGAGCCAAGCAGCTTTGCAGCATAGGGGCCGGAGACACCTTGGGCGGTTTCAACGATTTTTATTCCATCTAGTGGCAAATCGTTTTCAAAATACTCAGAGGGCATTTTCCCGCCTAAGGCCTGACAATCCTTTTAGGCTTTTGAGCTAATTTTTCCAACATAGGTTGAGCTAATTTCACAAATCTACAAGCGAGACGACGAGTTTCCCTTGGATCTATCAAATCAACTACATCACCTTTATGGGCCGCTCTGAAAGGCGAGCGAAGTTTGAGCAATCTCTCCTCTATCATTAACCTGTGAGCCTCGGGGTCAGGTGCATTATCTATTTCTCTTCTGTAGGCGGCGGCTACACCACCTTCAATCGGTATCCCACCCCATTCTCCAGCAGGCCATCCAAATCTCAAATTTAAACCATTTGGGTGACCGAGGCTGTGGGCTGCATCGGCGGCTACCCCGTAGGCCTTCCTAACATTAAATTCAATCTTCGGCACCTCTGCCTCTGCACTCGCTATTAAAGCTCTGACCCCTCTCCTCATGGTCGCCTTTTTTTCAGCATGGGAACCAAGCATGAAACCTGGCATGTCCAAAAACATAACAACAGGAAGGTTGAATGCATCGCAAAGATCGACAAAATGTGCATATTTTTCTGCAGCCCAACCATCCATGGCCCCCGCCATGAACATAGGATCACTTCCTATCACCCCTACGCTATAGCCATCCAGTCGTGCGAACCCTGTGATGAGTGCGCCGGCCCAGTGCCTCCTCATTTCGAAAAAGTCTCCGTTGTCGACAACCAACTTAATCAATTTCCTAGGATCGTAGGATCTTTTTCTGTTAGGAGGAATGATGTTTAACAACTCCTCCGGCCTTCGATCTGGAGGGTCGCCTGTCTCAATTCTCGGAGCAACGTCATTTGTTGTGTTTGGTAGATACGAAATGAATTGTTTGATCTGTTCAAAAGCTTCCTCTTCGGAATCCGCCACATTGTCTACCTGGCCACTTTCATGGACATGCGTTTTATAGCCTCCCAACTCCTCCTTGTTGAGATCCTCTCCGATCGCCCTTTTGACCACAGGTGGGCCCGAAGGGAAAATTTGAGATTGACCTTTAACCATAACTGTGAAGTGAGACATCAAAGCAAAAGCAGCTGGCGCTCCTGCGACAGACCCCATTATTCCTGCAGCGACGGGCACTTTTTTTAGAAGTTCGATCCCTCTCCACCAGAGAGCTCCATCTGGCAATCCCATATGACCTTTGGCTTCGTCTGATTTGGCACTATGCCCAACTCCTTCTACAAGCTGAATGTAAGGAATGCCGTATTGGGAGGCGAGCGGTTGCATAAAATCAGTTGGATGCTTCCTAACATTGTGTGGACTACCACCTGATATGGTGAAATCGTCTCCCCCAATTGCAACAGGCCTTCCGTCTATTTCACCGAGCCCCATAACATAGGCACCTGGTGAAAATTCAACCAGGTTCCCATCATCATCGTATTCAGCGGCCCCAATCATTGGGCCGTACTCTATGAAGCTTCCTTTGTCCAACATTTTGTCGACCCGTTCTCTGACTGTGTATCTGCCACCACTGTGCTGTCGATCTACCCTTTCCGCCCCTCCCATTTCTTGACCTAGAGCAGTTATGTAGTCTATGTCTTCAAGAGCCCCTTCCCAGGGCATTCCTGGTTTCCAAGTTTCCCTATTCGGGTCTATAGGCATTAGATCCTCCACTTAAAACACGTATGGTTTGAGTAATAAAAATTAGATTTCGATTGTCATAAGTAAATTTTCTTCACTGATGTTCCGATCCTCTTCCACTTCAATAGAAGTTACCGTGCCATTCACTTCAGAAAAGATCTCATTTTCCATTTTCATAGATTCAATAACAATTAGCAGATCTCCCTCGGAAACGGATTGTCCAACTTCAACCGATATTTCAATAACTTGTCCGGTCATTGGGGAATTAACCTGATGTCCAGCCATTACAAATTTCTCCTGTTTTAGACAGTTTATCGGAACAAAACTGTGCCTTCTTTTTCTAATGTTTCACAATCATCACTAGTGTACCCTAGCAATTCCATCAAGATCTCTTTGCTGCTCTCACCCACGTCTTCTGCCGTTTCCCAATCCGATTTATTTTTGAAATTACCTCGAATTGATTGTCCGTCATATCGCTTTACCCCGAACAGGGGTTCATTCATATCGACAAAAAAATCACGTTCGTTTAAATGAGGGTCTGATAATAATTGTCTATTGTTTGAAACTACACCGGCCGAAATTCCTCTATTTTGAAGTTGAAACATGACCTCTTCAGCATCTTTAGAGGCAAACCAGTCAGATATATGAGCATCAATCAGTTTTTCGTCTTGTTTGCGATTTTCAAAAACACAATAATCTTCCGCATTCAAAATTGTGTTATCAATGATTTCAGTAAAAGCTTTCCAAGATTTTCCATTAGTTATAGAAATAGAGATCCATTGATCCTCTCCTCTCGTTTTGTAGGCCCCGTGAGGGGAATAATGTTCACTTTTATTTCCATTAATCGTTGGTTTGTATCCATTTGAAGAATTAGCGGCAAAAAATTCTCCCAAATTACAAGCCGGGCTTGCTGCCAAGGCGATGTCGATAAATTGGCCCGTGCCGGTGATATTTCGATGTCTGAGAGCCGTTAAAAGAATTCCCACTGCATTCAAACCAGAGACTGGATCCCCATAAGCGACACCTGTGGAAATAGGTAAGGAAGAGTCATAACCTATCAAACCTGGAATACCAGCCAAAGCTTCAGCTGTGGTACCGAAAGCCGGGTATTCCGAATACGGTCCTTCAAGCCCAAACCCTGGCATAGAGCACATGATTATATGTGGGTTAATTCTGGCCAAGGTTTCGTAAGTTATATTTAAATTCCGCATTACCCGTGGGCGAAAATTTTCAATGATAATATCGGAAACTGAAGTGAGTTCTAAAAAGATGTTTCTTCCCTTGGTTTTATCGAGTCGCAGGCCAATATTTTTTTTGTTCCTGTTAAGTTTAGAATTAAGCCCGTTCGGATTTATTAAGGGCACCCTTGGGTCCGAAATTTTTATAATATTGGCGCCATAATCCCCATATATTCGAGTTGCCAATGGCCCGGCCCAAACTCTGGTTAGGTCTAGCACTCTAAGACCGGCTAGGCTCCCTTGGGCATTTTCTCTTTTGGCGCTCACGAATGGATTACCTCTGAGGTATGTTCGCCTAACAACGGGGCACGGGATAAATCGGGGATCATATCGACAGTTTTGAATGGAAAAGTTGGAAAATGGGCCTTACCTGATATCGGGTGATTGATTTCCGTGAATAGGCCTCTATGTAGAAATTGTGCATCTTCTAAAACCTCAGATATTCCCAAAACCGGGGCTGTTGGCAATCCCCACATTTCAGAGGCTTCCACCATAACCTCATGTCTTGTCCTTTCCCCAACCCATTCGCTTAGTAATGAATCCAAATAAGTTGCTAAAGAGCGCCTTCCGGATCGAGTGGCATATTGTGGATCTTCTAGAAATTCGCCTTTACCAATCATCATGCACAACCTTTCCCACTGATCTTCTGTTGAAATTCCGAAGCAAATATGCCCATCGACACATTCAATTGTTGTGATACCGTAATTTGCAAAAGCACTCTCTTTTTGCCAAAGGTTTCCGTTTCTATTTCTTATAAACCCTTCATAAGTTTCCATTTCCATAGTGAATTGGTGAAGGGTGGCTAATGTTTCCATCATGGCAATTTCGACAAATTGTCCTGCCCCTGTTTGATCTCTTTCCCATAAGGCTATTTGAACGGCTCCGTTTCCATTTAGACCCGTCAGGTAGTCAGGTTGATGGCCGGGGAGCATTAAAGGTTCCTTGCCGGGTAGCCCGGTCAAATAGAGATAACCACCGAGGGCTAATTGGATGATAGGCGTCGAAGTGAAATGGGAATAGGGTCCAGAAAGACCGAAGGGTGTGAGGCTGATTTCGATCAACGAGGAATTTAATTTGGTGAACCTGTCTTTTTCTATTCCATTTAAGGCTCGAGAGGACATATCCCAATCCTCAATCAGTATGTCAGCCTCGGACACAAGAACTGTAAACGTTGAAATACCTTTTGGTACAGATAAATCCAACAAAACACTCTTTTTACCGGAGTTGTTGTATTGATATGTTGCACTTGATTCGATATTTTCATCTTCACCGAGAAAAGGTCCGATGCTCCTAGACCAATCCCCTGAAGGGGGCTCTATTTTGACAACATCAGCCCCCATAGCCGCAAGAATTCGGCCACAATGAGGTCCAGCTACCCCTTGGGCAACTTCAATGACCTTTAATCCTGCCAGGGGTAAGGATTGCCTAGATTTATCCAAAGAGTAACCTTGAAATTAATGTTTGATTATTTATCGAACCCATAGCAGCAGATATTACATAAATCTTTGAAATATTGCTTGACCCTTCTTTATTAAACCAGAGTTGTATTACCTTAGATAAAATAGTACTTTACTTTTTATGCTCTCCCTAAAAACCACCTCCATTCAGAGGATTGAGATCCTGGGTTTATTATTGGTGCTCTTTTTCGCAGTGTCCCTGCGATTTTACGAACTCGACCGCGGGTATTCTGGGCTAGGAATTTATTCGGCCACATCTTTAAATACAGGTACATCTCTTCACAATTGGTTTTTCCCCAGCATTTTTGTCGATGGGTCTATTATTGCCGACAAACCACCACTCTTTTTCTGGGTACAGGGTCTATTTTTAAAAATTCTCGGCCCGATAAATATGGCCCTTAGGTTACCGGCGGCTCTGTGTGGAACATTTTGCGTAGTATTGCTGTATTTGATTTTGAGAAGGACCTACGGAGTTTTAACTGCATTTGCCGGAGGATTATTTCTTGCAATAGCACCGATTGACGTCAATTTCTCAAGGGGTGTTTTCTTGGAACCCCTTACCACCGCACTAATATTACTGGCGATATTTATGCTACTTATTGGAGTTGAAAGAAAGCAGGTTAAATTCATTTACATAGCTTCAGCTGTCATTGGAATTGCCTTCATGTCGAAACTTTGGCAGGGCTTACTTCCTGTGCCGGCGCTTGCAGTTTTTGTGATTATCTTGCGCTGGGAAGCGTGGGGGAGATTTCTTAAGACTGCAACTGTTGCCTTCGTCATTTTCATCATTACAGCTCTAGTTTGGCCGACGCTCGTTTGGCTATTTGATTCCCACTATGGCGCGGTGATGCATTCAGAAAATATATGGGACATGATTTTTGGATGGAATCTATTCGATCGATTTGGTGGCCTGCAGTATGGTTCGACCCATGACCCTAGTTGGTTTTGGTTTTTAACCGGGCCAATGCAGATATTCTTAGGTATCACATTTATACCCCTAGCTGTGCTTGGTGGGCTGAAGACTGTATATGATTTGCCAGCCAAAATATTTTCAAAGACCAGCAGTAAAGAAAAATTAGTCCCATGTATTGGTCTTATATGGCTCATGTGGTTGTTAATCTGCATAGTCGGGTTTGGTGGAGCCACTGTGCGATTATCGAGCTACTGGGCCTCTGCGGTCCCTGCGATTTGTGCTTTGTCTGCAATCGGAATGGTGGGATTAATCAAAGATCGTCAGGGGCACTCACAGTGGCATCGTGCTGTTTCGTACACAGTACTTATGGTCGGGCTTCTTTATATTTCCAGCGCCTTATCCAATGTAGTACCCCTATGGATAGGATATAAATATCTCAGTTACCTGTGCCTGCTCAGTGCTATCATTTTCCCTATTTTTCTATTTTTCAAACCGGGGGTTGATTCAAACCATTACTCAACAGGGGAGAGAGTTTTAAGCAATGGTCTTTTGATTACTTTCGCACTCATTCTTGTTTCCAATCTTTCCATTACTTTCTACAATCTTACCAATCCACGAGATGATACTTTAGGTCGAATTGGATTTGATCAGATGCCTGTAGGCTTCGGTGGAGGAGGAAGAGACTATAAAGTGGATCCTAAAATAGAACGGGCCCGACTTCGAGGAACAGTGATTACGGCGATTGTGCGGGCGGAACCTCATGATTTAACCGAAGCCATTGAATATATCTATCGTAGATACAAAGAGGGAGAAGGGTCAGGTAGATATCTTATGGCTACTGATTCCTACAATACGGCAGCGAAAGTCGCCTACCACGCGGCAGAATTTTCACCACATATTCCTCGCTTACCAATTCTCCCGATATATTCGGAATATCAAGACACTTGGATCACTTCTTTGGAAGATCTCGAAAAAATATCTGATGATGGGGATTTGAAATTTATCCTAACCTCCAAAGATATGAAGACGATGAATTTTGAATTTTGGACTTGGCTGTCCGGAAATGCTGAAGATGTGACGATCGTGTCAGGGCTGCCTTATTATGGTGAAATCCGCCTTTTTAGGCTCCTGGAAAGGGATTCCAAATATAGAGGCTATTCCCAATGGCTCGAACATAGTCAAGCAGCCAACCGGTAAGATAGACAAACTCCTTTTAATAAGTGAGATAAGGCAGGGCAGACGATATTTAAGTTAAGGATTTTACATGTACTTTAGACAAACAGAAGCGAGTGATGAGAAAAAGTCTCAACGTATACATGATGGCCATGGACTCATAAAACGCCGGAATCTTTTTGGATCTTTCAGTAATCTACCCATTCAAATTGAAATCTGGGAGTTAGACGAAGGGGTCAGTGAAGGAGATCATATTCATGGAGACGCTCGTCCATTGGAAGAAATCTATTATTTTCTGGAAGGCAGTGGAGAGATGACAATCGAAGGAGAAAAAGTTTTGGTTGAAAAAAACGATGCCTTAATGGTGCCGCCAAAGGTTGACCATGGCATAAGAAATACCGGGACTGGTCCCTTGAAAATGATGATTGTCTGGGGTTTATCATCAGAATGAAAGGATCATAGCTAACCGTACGGGCACAATATGAATTTGTTTCGGGTATAAAAAGGAAAAGGTTAAGATGAAATATGACTTCATAATTGTCGGAGGAGGGTCGGCTGGCTCAGTACTGGCCACTCGCTTGTCTGAAGATCCCAGCAAGTCAATTTTATTAATTGAAGCAGGACCTGATTATAGTACCTTTGAGGACACCCCAAATATAGTTAAATATGGGAATATCCCGTGGCCGGCCTCCTATGGCCCGAAAGCTCCTGTGTGGGGATACAAAGCCACAGCTGTATCAGGGCGTGACCCTTTTGGGGTTCCTAGAGGAAAAATCATTGGTGGTTCTAGTTCCGTTAATGGGCAGGTATTCTTTCGTGGAATCCCTGAGGATTATGATGAGTGGGAGCAGTTAGGAAACAAAGGTTGGTCTTATTTAGAGATTCTCAAATATTTTAGGAAATCAGAAACTGATTTGACTTTTGGGTCCGATGACTTCCACGGAAATGAAGGACCAATCCCTGTACGCAGATATTCCAATAATGAGCTTATGCCATCTTCAAAAGCTTTCATAGATTCCTGTATGGCTCAAGGTTACGAATTCACTGAAGACCAAAACCATCCCGAATCAACTGGCGTCGGGATGAAACCACTAAATAATGTGAATGGGGTGCGGATGAGTGTTGCACTTACCTATCTTTCTTCCGCTCGCCATAGGTTGAACCTAACCATTCGAGGTGATGTATTGGTAAGGAAGGTTATGTTTGAATCTGGTAGAGCCACGGGTGTTGAAGTTGAAAGTCAGGGGGAAAATTTTAATCTGGAAGCCGGAGAAATTATTCTCTGTGGAGGAGCGATAAACTCGCCACAACTACTCATGCTGTCTGGGATTGGGCCGGGGCAGGCTCTAAAAAACCTGGACATAGCTCTTGTGAAGGACCTTCCAGGTGTAGGAAAAAATCTTAGAGACCATCCTTCGGCATTTCTCCTGTTCGAATCATATATGGATCAAGTAGGAGACGACCCTAAGGCGCAACAGGTGGGAATGAGGTTCACCACACCTGGATCAGACATTAGAAATGATATGCAAATGAGCCCCCTTTTTATGACTAGTGAGCATCGGCCAGACACTATTCCTTTGGACCCAGACAAAAACTACCTCGGTTTCAGCGTGGCACTTCAAAAGGCATTGAGCAATGGGGAAATCACACTGAAGTCTTCAGACCCTACTGAGCATCCAGACCTGTTTTATAACTATTTGGATCACCCGGAAGATCTACGTAGAATGAGGGAGGCTGTAAAAATTTGCCTAACCATAACAGAAGATGAGAATTTCAAATCGATCATCAAATCAAGAATCAATCCCACTGATCTCGACGTGGATTCTGATAAGAGCATAGATGAATGGTTGTATTCAATAGTTGGTACGCAGCATCATTCATCAGGGACTTGTAAAATGGGCCCAAAGCAGGATGACTTGGCGGTTGTAAGCGAGACGGGACTAGTCTATGGAGTCCATAGCCTGAGAGTCGCTGACGCATCAATAATGCCAGATGTGGTAAGGGCGAATACTAACGCCACTGTGATAATGATGGCCGAAAAAATTGCGGACGACATAATTAGCTCCTATGAATAACTAGGTTTGAATAAAGGAAGGGTTCACATGGCTGGCACAGAAAACAGAAAATTACTAGCTCATCTTATGAGACGAGCTGGCTTCGGAGCGACTTCATCCGAACTCGATGAGTTGTCAAAAATCCCATATGAACAGGTTGTCGACACGCTACTGGACCCTCCCGATAGATCCTGGATGGGGGAACACCTGATTAGAAGATTTCATCATGAGCAATCCGGCATGATGAGCGCTTTTGGCCCAAGCGAATACTGGCTTTATCAGATGGTAACCACCAAGGCTCCATTAGTAGAGAAAATGACTTTGTTCTGGCACGGTATTTTTGCAACTGGATACCCAAAAGTCATTCATGGGAAAGTTTTATCCAATCAAATAGCCATGTTTAGAGGGCACGGGCTTAGCCAACTTGATCATTTACTGATCGAACTATCAAAAGATCCTGCAATGATTGTATGGCTAGATAATCAAGAAAACCATAACGGTGCAACCAATGAAAATTATGGTAGGGAATTATTGGAACTTTTTTCAATGGGAGTTGGTAACTATTCTGAAAACGACATAAAGGAGGCTGCCAGAGCCTTCACTGGCTGGAGCATTGGAAATACCGAGTATATGGTTTTGAGATCAGACCGCGATTCCGATATGCCCTATGGAAGAATAGCATGGCATTTTGAATTCAAAGATGAGGATCATGATTATGGCGAAAAAACCTTCTTGGGGCAAACCGGCAATTTTGACGGTGGGGATATCGTAAAAATTATTTGTGACCAAGAAGCCACGGCAAATTACATCGCCCGACACCTGTATAACTTTTTTGTTAGAGATGAGGTTCCAATCCCATCATGGAATGAAATTTCTGCTCTTGATGAAAAGGCGATTGAGGTATTGAAAGAATCCTATTTCCAAAACAATCACTCAATAAAGGAAATGCTTCGTACTCTCTTCAAATCCGATTTTTTCAAGGATGAAGTGACTTGGTATCAAAGAATGAAAAGTCCTGCTGAATTGGTAGCAGGGGTACTGAAATTGTCAGGTCAACTAGACAGGCCTAGGCGCGACATCATAGAACACACAATGAAGATGACCTTTATGGGGCAGCATTTAACAAACCCTCCTAGCGTCGAAGGGTGGCATGAAGGTGAAGAGTGGATAGAAACTGGGGCACTTGTTGAAAGAGTTAACTTTGCCGCAGAGCAACTGGGAAATCTGGACATGCCAGGCGTAGCCGCTATGGTTGATAATGTTCTAAGTAGAACAGTAGATGAACAAGACATACCTGAATTATGTCTTCGCCAAATGGGGAACCTTGAGGTGAAGCAGTCAATCAGGCACATCTTGGGGGAGACTGTCGAGAAAAGCGGAGAAATTGACCGATCTACCATACAGGATTTATTCAGGGTCATAGCCGCATCCCCAGAATATCAAAGGTGCTAGTAATTATTTCTTATCAGGAGTTGTTGGAATGGTTGTAAGACAAAAGCAAGAACCACTGGTCTATGAAAGAACACTTGGAATGTCTGTCATGGAAGGTAAAGGTTTTTATTATCCAAACGATGCGGTGATTTCCTCAAATGGAAAAATATATGTCCTCAATCGCTCGCTGGAAGCCCGGGGAAGTGGCCGCGGTATGAGGGTTACAATCTGTGATTCTTCTGACGAGTTTCATGGCGACTTTGGTCAATTTGGAGAAGGGCCAGGACAATTCATGTGGCCGTCGGCAATCTGTGAGGGGCCAGGCCAAAACATATATGTGGCCGATGAACATCTTCATAAAATTATGATGTTTTCCGCCGATGGGCTTTTCCTTAAAGAATGGGGACAACTTGGCTCGGAGATTGGGCAATTGGATAGTCCTTCAGGTATCGCTTTTAATAGTGTAGGGGAACTTTTTGTGTCAGATACCTATAACAACCGTATCCAAGTTTTTTCTTTCTCTGGAGATTATCTCCGCTCTTTGAGTAGCGATGCCAAACTAAACCTTCCTTGGCGTTTAAATTTTGATTCTTCCGATCATCTGTATGTTGCAGATTGGGGAAATGACAGAATATGTAAATACGATCCAGATGGAAACTTTATGTCATCATTTGGGAAAACTGGTGGCGGAGAAGGGGAGTTTTTACACCCCGCTGATGTGGTGGTTGACGATGCTGGAAGGATGTTTGTATGTGATTGGGGCAATGAAAGGATCCAAGTTATTGATGCAAATGGACAATTCCTCCAAATGAATCTAGGTCAATCAGACCTTTCTCCATGGGCGACTAATTTCTTAAATATAAATGTTGAAGAGGGTCAGGCAAGGGAAAAATCCGATCTTCATAAGAAGGATATAAAATTTGCTAACCCAGACGATAGGCATGAAATCTCATCACATATCGAGGAATATTTCTGGTCGCCAATGGCATTATCACTGACTGAAGATGGGTACCTTTACGTTATTGAAAGTAACCGACATAGGATACAGATTTTTAAAACAGTAACTTAATAGAATTTGTTAACCTAGGAAAATCAGGATTAAAAGTCTCTCGCTTATGTTTGGGAACCATGATTTTTGGCAGTACTCTTGAAGAGGACGACTCTATTTCTTTACTCCATAAAGCCATATAGATGATGGAATCAATTTTGTTGACACGGCCAACGACTATAACAACAGATTAACAGAAGAAATAGTGAGTAAGGCACTCGTGGGCAAAAGAAACGCCCCCTGCATAATACAAGGGGCGTCCATTTTTCTAGGTCAGCACCTACTTCATAATCACCAAGTTGATGTTGTTGATAGTGCCGATATTACCATTGGCCTGTGGACGCATGTCCCAAGACTCA
>JAPYSB010000049.1 GCA_029936675.1 Dehalococcoidia bacterium
CATTACTTTCTGGCCCCGCTGGCGCAGTAATTGGTGCCACACAGATCTGCGGACAGGCGGGTTACAAAAATCTAATTACAATGGATATTGGCGGAACATCCTTGGATGTTTGTCTGGTCCAAAATTCAAAGGCTGATCTCAGTACTTCTAGAGAAATTGACAAGTTTCCAATTAGTACTCCTATGCTTGATGTACACACTGTAGGTGCTGGTGGCGGGAGTATTGTAAGAATCGATGAGGTGGGACGAATTAAGGTTGGGCCTGAGAGCATGGGCGCCCATCCAGGCCCTGCATGTTATGGGTTCGGTGGGAACGAACCGACACTCACTGACGTAAACCTTCTAATGGGATTATTAGATCCTTCCTCATTTGCAAATGGAGAAGTTCAGCTTGATGAAAAACGATCGGAAGAGGTAATTAAGGAAAAAATCGCAAAGCCTTTGGACATTGATCTTTATTCTGCAATTGTGGGTATTTATCGTGTGGTTACCAATCAAATTGCCGAAGAAATACGCACAATTACTCTGGAACGAGGCAGAGATCCAAGAGAGTACACTCTGGTAGCTTTTGGGGGGGGAGGACCGCTACATGCCGCAGGAGTTGCTAGAGAACTCGGTATTGGCAAAGTAATAATCCCAAAGTATCCGGGGCTATTTTCTGCTCGCGGTATAGCGACTGCTGACTTCAGTCACGATTATGTTAGGTCAATTGTGCAACCATTGGAGGAAATTAAAGAAACAAATATAGCTTCAATTTTTTACGAAATGATTACTCAGGGTAATTTAGACCTGACGAAGGAAGGTATTGAATCTAATCGAAGAGATATATCCTGTTCTTTAGATATGCGTTATATTGGACAGACAACGGAGGTTAACGTACCCCTAGGCAAATATGATGAAGACTGGAAAGTAAAATTTGATCAGGCTCCGAGTCAATTTCATGAAATACACGAACAGTTATACACATACAGTGTTCCAAATGAGCCAATTGAGCTGGTGAATATCCGGGTGTTTGCAATTGGGCTGTTGGAGAAACCTTCAACACGTTCTATCGAGAGTACTTCTTCAATTGCGTCTTCGAAGAATTCACGGTTGGTATTGTTGCCAGGAGAAAAAACTCAGATACAAGTACCTGTTTTCAAACGAGAAAAACTTAAAATAGGTTCTAAATTATTTGGTCCTGCAATTGTTGAGGAGCCCTCATCTTCTACTTTATTGTTGGATGAAATGGAGATTATCATTGATGCATATGAGAATATGATTATCAATCTAGCACCTTCGAATATTTCCTTATGACAGTTGATTCATTCACTCTGGAAGTTATTCATAGTTCCCTTATCAGTATCGCTCGTGACATGAAAATAATGACGATGCGTACAGCTTATACGCAGTTGTGGAAAGAACAGGGTGACTTGTCTTGTTGCCTGATGAATGCAAATGGCGAAATTATTGCGCAAGACCCAAATGGTTTTCCCATTCACGTTACGACGATGCCCCTCCAGTTACAAGGTGCAGTGGAGTCTATCGGGCGCAAGAACCTGAACCCTGGTGATGTAATAGCAACTAACGATCCATTTATTGGTGGGACACACTTGCCAGACGTTCTAATAGCACGCCCTTTGTTTCACGAGGATGAGTTATACGCTTTTGCTTGCAACCGCGGCCATTGGGCTGACATTGGAGGGATGGGTCCAGGAAGTTATTCTCCAGCAACTTCCGATATTCACCAGGAAGGTATTTTAATTCCACCGGTAAAATTATTCGAACAAGATATGCCGAATTCTGGAGTATTTGAAATGATCATGTCGAATATCCGCAATCGCTCTGTCGGATTAGGTGATCTGCGTTCTCAATACGCATCCTGTGAAACTGCGCAGCGCCGATGTAGTGAATTAATCAAGAAATATGGTCTGTCTGTTTTGATTTCTACAATGGACGAGATAATTGTGCGATCGGAACAAATGACCAGAGCACAAATTAAACATTTTACGGATGGTGAATACTTTGCACGAGATTGCCTGGATGGTGACGGGCAGTCGGCTGATAGGATTTGGGTTGATGTAAAAGTAACCATAGATGGCAGTAATATCATTGCAGATTTGACTAAAAGTAGTGACCAATCTTCTGGCGGCATAAATTGTTCCTATTCAGCCGCGTCTTCGGCTGTACAGTACGCAATTAAAGCTATTACCGACCCTGAAAATCCTCCAAACGCTGGAAGTTATAAACCTATAAATGTAATTACCAGGCCAGGTACCCTTGTCGATGCAAAATTTCCAGCCTCTATAGTTGGATTTGGTGAAGTTTGTTACCGTGTTTTTGATGTCACAATGGCCGCAATTTCTACCGCTATAGGTGATAAAGCTATTGCAAGTGGATCGGGCTCAACCGGGACAGTGGTCATTGCTGGTCGTCGTCAACGTTCGAGGGGAGATAGTTATTTCACCACACTGGAACTTTCTTCTGGCGCTTATGGTGCTCGTGCAAACTGCGATGGAATAAACGCAATACGTTACGGTCCAGGCAATGCGGGCCATATTCCCATAGAGGCTGACGAGATTGAAAATCCGATATTCTTTGAAAAATACGAAATTGTCCCGGATACTGGTGGAGCAGGTCGTTTTAGAGGTGGAAACGGTTTTGCGAGAAATTTTAGGATAGAGGCTGATTCAGCCCAGATTTGTATTTGCGCTGATCGTCATAAAACACCGCCACCGGGCTTGTTTGGAGGTTGTGCCGGTTCAACAGCTCATTATTTGCTTGAATCGGGGAACAAAAAGAAAAAACATCAAGTTCTGCCAAGCAAAACTCCTTACATAGATTTAAAGAAGAACACTCTTGTTAGTTTGCAGTCTGCGGGTGGCGGTGGATTTGGTAATCCAATCCAGCGAACACATGCGATGATTGAGGAAGACTTGAGAGATGGCTATATCACAAAAACCGCAGCTGTAGAGGTATATAAGTACCCTTATGTTTCAGATAATGAAGACAAAAAATGAAAAAAAAGAATTTTTCCTCTTTGTCTTTTAATGAAAGTGGTTATGTACATCCTTTAGGACGATTAGCGTGTTTTATTAAAAGAAGCTATTTAAGCACGTTCGGGGGGCGGCAAATTCAACCTGTCTGAAAGAACCTTCAGTTGCGTCATGGCTCCTTCCTCTTTCCTTTCCCGAGAGGCCGTTTCTCCCAAACTTTCAGATCATGGTTCCCTAGTAGAGTGGTGTTTATCTCCTCAATTTAAGAGTAGAAACACTTTCAAGGTTTTATAACATTTTACGACGCTGTCTACTCTATAG
>JAPYSB010000050.1 GCA_029936675.1 Dehalococcoidia bacterium
GACTCCGTAGCTCAGTTGGTAGAGCAGTGGCCTTTTAAGCCATTGGCCGAGCGTTCGAGTCGCTCCGGAGTCACACCAACTATCTCTGACGGAAGCCCCTGTTTTATGACGGGGGATTCCTATTTCTATTATTAATATCCAAAAGATGTAATGTAAACAAAAAATATCTTTTTGTAGGACATTTTGTAGGACACACCCCCACCCACCCAACCTTTGGGGGCACCTCCCTGTTTATATGTTATATGCAACTCTCACACAAAACGGGTAAAAAGGTTGTCAGATTGGAAAAAAGGGGGATTTGGGGGCAAATTGAAGAAAGTATTACTTATAGCATTGTTGGTAGATTTATTTAATTAAAAGGAGAATAAAATGAAAAAGATGATTATGTTATTTTCAGCATTATTCATAACTACTAGTTTGTTACTTGCCACCGATAAATCTGAAGTGGTAGATGTCGTAAATAAACACTGGAAATACCAAAATACAAAAGACTGGGGCAAATATGTGGGAACTATGCATTCAGAAGGCACTATGAATGGCGATTCCAATGGTTCTTTCTGGTATAAGGGTGAGTCAACTGTAGCGGCGGTTACGGAAGGTCAGTCTCCCGATAACGAATTTAATTTCACACCAAGATATATTGAGGTAGATATACTTGAAAAAGGGAAGGTAGCTGTCGCATACTACTATTTAGTAGGTTCATATACTATTAACGGTGTGCAGAAGAATGACTATCGAACTAGAGTTAGTCAAATCTTCGTCAAAGAAAAAGGAAATTGGAAAGTTAAAGCTGGCGACTATACACCATTACATAGCGGTAGTGGAATTCCAAATTAATATGAAAAATGATGATAGTAAACATTACTATGATTTGTTTGGAGTTCTGCCCCTGTCTATCGGTGTTGAAGGTATTTAATGCTCAAGCCCCACAATCATGGGGGGGGGTTGGTTACAGCAAAAAATCCTCAATCTCAGTAGTCAAGAATGGGAGAACACCACAAATTGATTCCTCTGGGTAAATTGAAGAGACTTTTATTTATAGAGAAATAGACAATCCCAATAAAATAAAAAGGGAAATCAAGTGGCAATTCGTATAGAACATGCTAATATTTCCGTCCAAGATATGGATGGGATGATCAAATTCCTTATTACAGCCATTCCAGAATTTAAGATCCGTTTTGAAGGCAGGGATAGTAACGGTAACAGGTGGTTGCATATAGGAACAGACAATACTTATTTTGCATTGAAGCAAGCCACAAAAGAACCAATTAAAAAGTGGATTCCTTATGAAGGATATCCAGGTGTTAATCATTTTGGGTTTGAAGTTGGTGACGTAGATGCTCTTAAAGATCGACTCAAAATAGCTGGGTATAAAGACTCCACGGTACCAACTAGTCATCCACATCGAAAGAGAGTATATTTTTATGATCCCGAAGGAAATGACTGGGAATTTGTACAGTATCTGTCTGATGATCCCTCAAAACGAAATGATTATAAATTACCAAATCAGTAAAGTTTACGACTTAACAGGAAGACTAATTGAAACCTTACTAAATGACTTTTATGATATGGGAAACCACACAATAACTTGGGATGGTTCTTATCAATCAAGTGAAATGTATTTTGTGAGATTGGGAAGTGGTGAGTCTGTGCAAACCAAGAAGATGGTGCGGTTGAAGTAAATTGATTCCTCTGGATAAATTGAAGAGACTTTTATTTATGGCATTAACTAAAAGGATAATAAAATGAAGAAAGAGATATTAGATGGAATATAGAGTTTTAGGGAATACAGGAGTTGAGGTATCAACACTTTGTCTTGGTACAATGACGTTTGGGGGTCCAGCAGATGAAAAAGAATCCACCAAAATGTTCAACCTAAGCCGAGATGCAGGGATTAATTTTTTTGATTGTGCCAATGTTTATGAGAATGGACGTTCTGAAGAGATCCTTGGGAAACTTATAGCCGACAGCAGAGAACAGTTGATTATAACTAGCAAAGCATATTTCCCCACTAGTGATGATATTAATGATCGTGGAGGAACCAGAAAGCACATTATGACTGCTGTTAATGATAGTTTAAAAAGATTAAATACGAACTATATTGACTTATATTTTTTACACAGGTTTGATGACCTCACCCCACTTGAAGAAACACTACGAGCCTTGGAAGATTTGGTTCGAAATGGTAAGGTTCTCTATTTGGGTGCAAGTAATTTTGCTGCCTGGCAGATAACTAAAGCGCTGGGAATCACAGCAAAAAATGGATGGGGAAGATTTGAATGTATCCAACCCATGTATAACTTAGTAAAAAGACAGGCTGAGGTAGAAATATTGCCTATGGCTTTATCGGAAAATGTTGGTGTTATCAGCTATTCTCCACTCGGGGGTGGTTTGCTTACGGGTAAATACGGAATTAAAAAAAGACCCAAAACGGGTCGCCTGATTGAAAATAAGATGTATGAAAAGCGTTACAGTGGTTCACAGGTTTTTAAAATTGCTGAAAAATTTAGTCAACTGGCTAAAGAACAGCACTTATCACCAATTAGTCTTGCTATAGCCTGGGTTGCCAGCCATCCAGCTGTGACTGCACCTATTATCGGAGGTCGTAATTCAAATCAGCTTAAAAAATCACTAAAATCTATGGATATTAAAATGACCGAAAAACTTAGGAATGAAATTTCGGTATTATCGCCCAAACCTCCAAATGCTACTGATCGAAATGAGGAACAAACTATACATAACTACGGTCAACGATAGATTTATATTAGACAATCTAAGCCCCGCCAAGTAGCGGGGATTTTTTTATAGAACAAAGTCCTCAGTCTCAGTAGCAGTAAGAGATAAATGACCAAGCAACTTGGTTACCTCATAGGTAGGCCTTCTTTATTTGATAGATATGCAGGATTGGCTAGACAAAGCTATTGATGGAAACGCTAAAGCAGAACTTATGATGTGATTAATCTATTGGCTCTTATCGCGCATGACTTTTGTTGATTAGGTAGACAGCCGTCATAGTCATTATTCCACCTATCATGGTGGTCACTTCCAAACGCTCCCCAATTAACAGCACACTGAAAAGCAGAGCCGTGACCGGTACCATAAATATGAAAGCACTGGCTTTTTCAGGTCCTAGCCGGGTAGTGGCAAGAAAATAAACTGTAGTTCCGAATACCATAGCGCCGGCAGACAGGAAGAACAT
>JAPYSB010000006.1 GCA_029936675.1 Dehalococcoidia bacterium
ACATTTTCCGCGCAAAATTCCTCGACTAGTGAGCTATTACGCACTCTTTAAAGGATGGCTGCTTCTAAGCCAACCTCCTAGCTGTTTTAGCAATTTAACTTCGTTTCACACTTAGCACACACTTGGGGACCTTAGCCTGCGGTCTGGGCTGTTTCCCTCTCGACAATGGAGCTTATCCCCCACTGTCTCACTGCCCGGGACCATCTTGCGGCATTCGTGGTTTGGTTAAGTTTGGTAGGCTCACGCCCCCTTACCTATCCAGTGCCCTACCTCCACAAGACTACCCGAACGCTGTACCTAAATACATTTCGGGGAGAACCAGCTATCTCCGTGTTCGATTGGCATTTTACCCCTACCCTCAGCTCATCCCAGCCTTTTGTACCAGACACGGGTTCGGTCCTTCACCCAGAGACTATCTGGGCTTCAACCTGGCCAAGGGTAGATCACACGGTTTCGGGTCTAATCCATACAACTTAACGCCCTATTCGGACTCGCTTTCGCTATGGCTCCAGAATTCCAATTCCTTAACCGTGCTGCACAAATTAACTCGCCGGCTCATTCTTCAATAGGCACGCAGTTAGCCCGACGCATCGAGCCTTCTACGGCTTGTAAGATTACGGTTTCAGGTCTATTTCACTCCCCTCTCGGGGTACTTTTCACCTTTCCTTCACAGTACTGGTTCACTATCGGTGTCCAAGAGTATTTAGCCTTGGAGAGTGGTCTCCCCAGATTCCCACAAGATTTCTCGTGTCTCGCGGTACTTAACAAAATCTCAAGAGTTTCGTCACTTTCGCCTACAGGACTATCACCTTCTATGGTCGTCCTTTCCAGGTGCGTTTGGCTAGTTCAGAAATTTCTTACTCTTCGCCCTCATTCGAGGTTCAGGCGGAGAAATGTTGCAACACCACACGGACATAGGACCTCACTCCACTAAGCCCGTCTGGTTTAGGCTATTCCCCTTTCGTTCGCCACTACTAGGGGAATCTCGGTTGATTTATACTCCTCGCGTTAATTAGATGTTTCAGTTCACGCGGTTCCCTTTCCTTACGGAATGTCCTGGTATGACCCAGGACGGGTTTCCCCATTCGGGTATCCCCGGTTAAGCTTGTTAGACAGCTGACCGAGGCTTTTCGCAGTCTTACCACGCCCTTCTTCGGCTCTTGGACCCAAGGCATCCACCGTAATCCCTTAATAACTTGACCCACATTAAGGCAATTCTATTGTTATTGTTTGCCTGTTCCTGGCTTTTGGTGCATAAATAAAAACCAAAAGCCGTGACCTCATTTCTGAGATCGGGACTCGTTATATTCGACAGAATTCAGTTGTTAAGGTGCAAAAAAAAAGCCGGGGAGAATCCCCCGACCGAAGTCAGGATTCTATAGGTCTTTATGTTTAAATCTCTGTAGTCATCCTATTCAAAACCTCTAAGCATAAAGTCTATACCTGACTAAGTGGCTAGTCAACATGGAATATAGGCTAATTTTTAACTCAAATCTAAAAAGAATTTTTTAATCTATCAACACTCGTATCCTGCAGTATAATCTGCTTCGTAATGAAAATAGAAAAACAGCACATCACAATAAACCTTCTTGATTCTGAAAAGATAATTCATGAAGGGGACACGTTTATATTGACCAACCATCGATTGATGGTTTCTGGCAAGCCAGGGCGAGCTTCCAGTGTGTGGGAAGAAGCTCAGTTGGAAGAATGCTTGGACCCAAATTTGAAAAATGCAGGGAAAACCACTAGGAAATGGTTGGGCTACAGATTGCTAGGTGTAGGATTTGCCCTGATAGGCCTTCAAATGATTCCCTATCTCTTTTTTGGAGCCAATATATTAGGCAAATTACCCAACTTAATAGAATCACTTTATTTTTTAGCTTCTATGCTTACAGCAACAGCAGGGATATATTTAACTTTAGGGAGCTATTTGAATAGGCCCCCGCATACATCAATCTTGTTTGGAGTCCCAGGTTCCAAGGACCTTTTGGCAATTTTCCCTGGCTGGGATAGCGAAGATGCCGATGAGCTTGTATCTAAGTATAGAAGAGCTAAAAGGAATGTGTAAGCTGACCTTTCACTTACAAGAGACGTTTAGGTACAAAATTTAGGAGGCTAAGCATGATAGAAAGCATTGGAACACTGTACGCAGGCCATATTGACCTTGAATCAGTAGGGTTTGATTCGATTCCTGCCAACGACCGGATTTATACAGAACAGGAACTGAACACCGTTTATTCCAAAGCTGAATCAATAGCCCAGGTGATGGACTCCAATGGATATGATATTTTGTGGATGGCAGAACATCACTTTCAAAGAGAGGGCTATGAATGCATTCCTAATGTGTTAATGCTAGCTATCCATTTAGCTCATTTAACTAAGAACATAAGGATCGGATGTGGTTTCAATGTGTCACCAATGTGGCATCCATTAAGAATGGCGGAAGATTATGCAACGGCTGAAATACTAACCAATCAGCGGGTCGTTTTTGGGGTGGGCAGAGGTTATCACACGAGAGAAGTTGAATCTTTCGGGAATCCAATGGTGGACGGAGATGCGAACCGAGAGTTATTTGAGGAACAGGTAGATGTCATCTTTAAGGCATTTCATTCAGAATCCTTTTCCCATGTGGGCAAAAATTATGTGATCCCTCCTGAGGTTCCATACCGAGGATACGACCTAAAGGAAATAACACTGGTGCCTAGGCCACTGCAACGTCCCGTAGAGTGCTGGCAACCCATAGTCAGCGCCAGCGAAAGGGGGTTATCTTTTATGGCCAAACATGGCATCAAAGGAGTCATTGGGGGAGGTGCTGCTCCTGGGGGAGCTAGCGAGAATGTTATCAAAGACTGGCAGAGAATACAGTCACAATATGGGATCGAAACAGATCTCGGCGGAAATTTATGTATAGGCTTTTCGTTCCACATAGCAGATAGCGAAAAACAAGCAATTGAGGAAGCCAGGCCGTTTTATGAAGAAAACATGAAAATGTTTGCTCCTTTAGGAATGGTAAAAGGCCTTACTGATGATCAGATAGGCCAATTGTCCAGAGGATCGCATTTTGCTAAAAATGCAAATTTACCCACTCTTGAACAAGCAGTAGAATCAGGGAGCTGGTTGGTGGGGACCCCGGAATCGATCACGGAAAAATTATTAGAAATACAAGACAGATACCTAGGTCTCAAGGCTATTAATGTTGGGCAAGTAATAGGAACGCCAGAAAAAGTAATACTTGAGCAACTGGATCGATTCGGTAAGGAAATCATGCCTAAGATAAAAAAACAACAATTTTCAAAGGCCTGATACCTCGTAGAGCTAAAAGGATTTAAAAATAAATTCATGAAAAATATGAAAGACAAAAGAGTTTTAGTTATTACTCCTCATCCAGATGATGCTGAGAGTGGGGCGGGTGGAACCATAGCGAAATGGTCCCATCTCGGTGCAAATATTGTTTTGGTAGTTTGTACTAATGGAAATAAAGGCACCAGTGATCGATCGATGTCCTCCGAAGAATTAGCTCAAACCCGAAGAAAAGAACAATTGGAATCTGCCGCACTGTTAGGCCTCACAAACGTTGTTTTTCTTAACCACTCTGATCAAGGTCTGCAGAATGGAGACCCATTCAGGAAAGAACTTGTGCGAGAAATACGGACACATCGCCCAGATATAGTTGTAACCATAGATCCGGAAAGAAAATGGATAAGACATCAAGATCATTTTGTGACTGGTAGAGTAACCCTTGATGCTGTTTTCCCCTATGCACGTGACTATTTAGCGTACCCTGATTTGATAGCAGAAGGACTGGAACCTCACAAAACCTTGGAAGTATATCTCTGGGGTACAGATGACCCCGACACTTTTATAGATATTGATGAGCATTTTGAAGATAAAATAAACGCCCTCTATTGCCATGCAAGTCAAATGTCTACTTCCAAAGATGATGGACGAGTGAGAGTAAGAAATAGATTCTCGGTATATGGACCAAAAGTTAATGCAGAAATTGCTGAGGCTTTTAAACGGTTGGAATTAAGGTCTTAATTAATCTTCAAGGAGAGTGTTTTTCCCACCAATTTATGTATTTTGAAAGTGGGAGTGAACCTTTTGAATACTTGTCGATTAATTCATCATATTGCTTTGTTACGGACTCTTTTAATTCTTCTAAAGATCCGTTATTCATTGTTACAATATCTGAAGCCGGCGCTCGGTCTTGCCATCTTTTTTGACTAGAAAGCCTCTGTGTAGCTTCCTCTTCACTAAAATCGTTTCTAGCTTTAAGTCTTTTTATCGCCACGCTGTCATTTACAGCGAATAACCAGGTTAGGTCGCTATATATCCCATACCCGGCCTCTATGAAATTGACAGCCTCCATGAGGCCGACCTCAAGGAAACTAAGGGTCTTTTTCCACTCCTTCATCACCCCACTCACTTCAGCTTTAATATCACCAATTGCGATGGTGAGCTCAGACATTTTTTCAGGGTTTCCAAACACTTTGGAACCAAGTTGTTTTCTGTCGATAAATCCATCAGAACCTACCACTTCATTCCCGAAAGATTTCACGATGCGGTGAAAAGCCGGTTTACCGGGATCGTACATTCTGTGAACCAATTTATCGGCGTCGCAATGTGTTCCCCCGAGATTCTCCAAAATCTGGCAGGCTGTGCTCTTACCTGAAGCTATTGCTCCTGTAATTCCTATAACTAACGGCATCTATAAATCCTCTGCTGAGCTCACAGGTTCGTACCCTAACACCTTTCTTGGGTGCTCTAGGTCTCGGTATGACCACCTATTGTTCGATGTGGCTAAAAAAACATCGTATTTAAGTTCACTAGGTGCATCTATAGATAATTGCAGTATTTGACATACATCTTCATGGCTTAGATATATGGATTTCTGACGGGCATCGGAAGGAATATTGTCCTTTGTAACTGAACCTATCCGAACGCACAGCATAGACATATCGTAAGTATCTGAAAAGTGTCGTGCTAAAGCCTCTCCCCAGACTTTTGTGGCCCCGTAAACTCCCCCTGGTCGTATGTCTTGATGGGTGATAAGCGGAATAGGTCCTTTAACATTTTGGTAGTTGCCCTGAGCGATATCTCCATACGGGTAAATGTTCTCAACCCCCCTTACAGTGCTGCCGCTGCTGGCGTAAACAACCCTTTTTACTCCTGCTGATCTAGCAGCCTCAAAAACATTATATGTGCCGATTATGTTGGTTGGAAGTTGTTCTTCAAAACTGTCTGAGCCGAGATATGCGGCTAAATGTACCACCACATCAATGTTTTCGAACGCAGGTCTAATTTGCTCTAATTTTGCGATGTCCGCTGAATGGGTGGATACTCCTTTCACAAGACTTCGATTTAGGGCCGACAGTTGATATTCGCCAATAGAAATCAAATGGTCTTTCAGAAGACCTCCAATCAACCCACTCATCCCAGTGATTAAAATTTTTTTTACCAAATTATTCTCCGTTTATAGCTTTCCTTATGGCGGCTGGATTCATAGGTAATTCAGTCATTCTTATGCCGATGGCATCGTATATCGCGTTGGCTATTGCCGCCAGTGGAGGCACTATTGCAACCTCCCCAACCCCACGGACACCGTATGGATGCAACGGATTTGGAACCTCTACGATCAGTGCTTCAATCATAGGCAAATCCAAAGAAGTGGGCATTCTGTAGTCGAGCAGGCTAGCGTTGGCCATCTCACCCGAAGCATTTATGAAATACTCCTCGTTTAAGGCCCATCCAATTCCTTGCACAGCACCCCCTTGTATTTGACCTTCTACATAACTGGGGTGTACAGCTTTTCCGGCATCCTGCGCAGCCGTGTATCTGAGAATAGTCACCTTTCCTGTTTCTATATCAACCTCAAGATCAACCACGTGTGTGGCGAATGCGCTACCCGGACCTCTTGGGTCAAGGTTAGCTCTACCTACTACCGGCCCTCCAGTTTCTGGAAGATGGCTTGCCAATTCTCTGAAAGACATTTTTAACTCGGTGTCAGAAGAATGTGTGAAAACACCGTTTTCAAGTTTTATATCATCCAGGGAGGTTTCCCATACTTCCGCGGCTCTTTCTAGCATTTGTCTTTTGACATCCTGGGCAGCCTCATAGCTGGCCCAGCCAGTTTTAAATGCTCCTCCACTACCTCCTGTCATAGAGGTATATCCAATAGTTTCGGTATCTCCCACCTGTGGATTTACGTCATCAACATGTATTCCCAGCACTTCTGCGACATGCTGGGCCGCGACTGGTCTTAAGCCTCCGATGTCCATAGAACCTATCGTGAGGTTCACTGTGCCATCAAAATTTACATTAGCCACCGCACAGGCTGCGCCACTTCCATTGATCCAAAATCCGGAAGCTACCCCCCGTCCTGACTTTTTGCTGCTTTTTGGCGATTGATAATGGGCGTGTTCTTTGGTGGTTTGAAAAGTTTCTATACACCCAATTAAAGGGTTATTTATTCCAGAAACTCTAGGTGTACCTTGTTTGGCACCGTTCATTATTCTTAGGTCTAATGGGTCTATACCAGTTTTTTCTGCCAGTTCATCGATTAAAGTCTCAGCGGCAAATGCGCCTATAGGTGCGCCAGGGGCTCGGTATGCAGTGGTCTTTGGCTTATTGTTAACAATGTCGTAGCCATCTATTCTGACATTTTCAATTGCGTATGGAGTGAATATACAATTTGAAGCTGCCCCCACAGGGGATCCTGGATAAGCACCGGCTTCAAATTTTAAATCTGCTTGAGCCGAGGTAATTTTCCCATCTTTAGTGGCTCCAATCTTTACCTTCATGTACGAGCCGGAAGTTGGGCCTGTAGCTTCTAAAACTTCTGAACGTGACATCGTGATTTTCACTGGATATCCGGTGAGTTTAGATAATAAGGCCACCATCGGCTCTAAATATATCGTGGTTTTGCCTCCGAACCCTCCTCCAATTTCCATTGGGATCACTTTGATTGCAGAGACAGGCACCCCTAGGACCAAAGATGTTCTATCTCTAATTTGGAAATGTCCTTGAGAGCTACCCCAGATAGTTATTTTATTGTTTGCAGTCCACCACCCTGTTGCTGAATGAGGTTCTATATAGCCTTGGTGCACAGTTGACGTTCTGAATTCCCTCTCAACGACTAGGTCAGCTTGATTGAAACCCTTATCTACATCTCCAATTTCTAAAACATCATGACTGGCAATGTTGTTTTTGTATTGATCGTGTAATAAAGGAGCACCATTTGATAAGGCTTCTTCCACTGTAGAAACATGGGATAATTTTTCATATTCTACTTTGATGAGGGCAAGGGCTTCTTCTGCAGTGTGGGCGCTGTTTGCAGCCACAGCAGCCACAGCGTGACCCTTATATAAAACCTTGTCTGAGGCTAATATGTTGCTGGTTTGCTGTTTTAGGTTGATTGCAGGCCCGGGAATCTTTGAAACGGCCTTGTCTTCTTGCGTTGGGAAGTCATGATTTGTGATTACAGCATGGACACCTGCCAGCTTTTCTGCTTTTGAGGTGTCTATTGACAGAATCCTGGCGTGAGCATGAGGGCTTCGTAGTATTTTTCCATGGATAAGTCCAGGCAGATCGATGTCGGCCCCATAAAGAGCTTTTCCTGTTACTTTGTCAAAGCCGTCGTGCCTAACCGGGCGGCTGCCAACGGAGGTAAATTTTTGATTTGTGTGTGCGGTTGTCATTTGTTTACGTCCTCACTAATCTAAAAGTGTTTAAATGATGTTCAAATTGGTTATCGCATTAAATTCATGAACAGTCTTTTGAATGATGTGCCTTTCGACTGGATTGTAGCATAAGGTATACTAAATTTTCGTACCTAGACTGTACCTATATGCTATAATTTTGTGGCTTTTGAATGGCGGACATATTCCGCCATTTTTTGTCTGCTTTTCTAGCCGGTAGGTTGTTGATGGAAAAAGGAGATCTCAGCTTGATAGAAATAATAAACGGGGGTGGGGTCACCTCAGCTTCTGGCTTTACAGCTGGATCCACATACGCAGGTTTGAAAACCGAAGCGGGGGTTTCTGACCTAGGAATAATTTTATCGGACCGACCAGCCAACTCAGCAGCGACATTTACCACTAACAGCATAGAATCACCTTCAGTCACTGTCAGTCGTAAAAGAAAAAAGGCTGGTATCTCAAGAGGAGTTGTTGCTAATAGCGGATGTGCCAATTGTAGTGTAGGTTCCCAGGGCCTGACCGACGCGGAAGAACTGGCCTCCTTGGCTGCTAGTCACGTTGGTGTATCTGGAGATGATCTTTATGTGGCAAGTACCGGAATGATAGGAGTAGAACTTCCGATGGCATTGATCCGTCAAAACGTTGTCAATATAACGCTTTCAGATGATGGTGGTACTGCGTTTGCTAAATCTATAATGACCACAGATTCCAAGCATAAAGAGCGAGCAGTTTCATTTATGCACGATGGAAAAACTGTCACAGTGGGAGGCGCAGCGAAAGGCGTTGGCATGATTCATCCGAATATGGCAACAATGCTATGTTTCATTACTACAGATGCTGGCATCGATCAAAAGTTTTTACAAAGCGCCTTATCTGAATCAGTAGCGGTCTCCTTTAATATGACTGACGTTGATGGCGATCAGAGTACTAACGATTCCGTTATTGTTTTGGCGAACGGTGCTTCAGGAACTGAACAAATTGAAGAAAAATCGGCAGGTGCTGATACTTTTGTTGAAGCTCTTAGGTATGTTTGTACTGAGCTTGCCAAAGAGTTGGCACGCGATGGAGAAGGGGCGCAAAGACTCATAGAGGTCATTGTTGAAGGGGCCCATACAACGGAAGAGGCGCGTAAAGCCGCTAGGGAAATCGCATCTTCCTCTTTGGTGAAGGCGATGGTACACGGGAAAGATCCTAACTGGGGACGGTTGGTGATGGCTCTAGGGAAAAGTTCTATCCAACTTGAAGAACAAAAAATAGATATTTTCATAAGCGACATCCACATTGTCCATAAAGGCATCGCAATACCGTACTTGAAAGATGCAGTGGTAAGCGCAATGAATTCTGAGCAAGTGGATTTCAGGATAAATCTTAATGTTGGAAATTCGACAGCAACTGCGTGGGGGTGTGATCTCACCGAAGAGTATGTGATCTTTAATTCGGCATATAGCACCTGATGGTTAACAAATGTTCAGCGAAATAAATCACTCCCAACCCGACGACTGTCTGGAAATACCAACCAGCATGAATAGCAATGACGGGTGCGCGGATCAACAACCGAGTGCTGGTGACGTCCCAGCTAACCAACAAACCCTGACCGTTATCAAGATTGGTGGAAGTACTTTTGGCAATCATGACACTACTTTGAGGGATTTAGTGGAACTACAAAAAAAGGGAGAAAAGTTTGTTGTAGTACACGGGGGCGGTAAGACAATATCGGAGTGGATGGAAAAACAGGGAGTTCGACCTAAATTTGTTAATGGATTGAGAGTCACGGACTCACAGAGCCTTGATATTGTCGTAGCAGTTCTTACTGGAGTTATAAATAAATCTCTTGTCGCCTCCATAAACTCACTAGGCGGAAGAGCGATTGGTATTTCTGGTGCCGATGGTAATATGGTACGCGCAGAAATTGCTGACCCTGAATTGGGGTACGTTGGTAAGATCAAGTCGGTAGATACGGCACCAATAAAGGCAATATTGGAAGCTGGCTATATTCCGGTGATAGCTCCAGTAGGGATTCACTCAGATTCACTTGACCACAACAAATTACTTAATATCAATGCTGATACTGTGGCGGGGTATGTGTCTTCTTCTATTAATGCAGATCGGATGGTTTTCCTTACCGACGTGGAAGGAGTTTTAGATTCTTCCAAGCGGTTGATTTCCCGTATGACAAAGCGTCAAGCTGACTCTTTGGTAGCATCGCATGTGATTGATGGCGGAATGATTCCTAAAATGGAAGCCTGTATTGAGGCTCTTTTAGGTGGGGCAATATCGCAAATCATTGATGGTCGCGCCCCAGGAGCTTTAAAAAATGTAGTTTCCGGTCATAATTTAGGTACCCGAATAGGCTAATAAAGGTTATAACATGGCAAGTGCCCCTTTTCCCTCATTTGATTTCGATCCGTCTTCAATTAAAGACAAACTTAGCGGCCGGGTAAAATGGATAGTGTTGGCATTGACTCTTGTCCCTATCTTTTTGCTTTTGTGGCTTGCTCGAGGAATTTTCACTGATTACCTTTGGTATTCAAAAATGGGCTTTGAAGATGTTTTCATCACAATTCTTCTCACTAAAATCTTTTTATTTCTTATAGGGTTTGCTTTTGTCTTAGCATTAGTTTTAACAAATCTTTTCTATGTGAATAGAAAAACAGCTGGGCCCTTAGACGCTCCTCTTCCAGAAAATTTGATAGGTATGATCAAGAAACTTCTGGTTATAGTATGCGTGCTGGTATCTCTTGTTTTGGCAGTAATACTCGGCTCGGTGATTGCCTCCAAATGGGAACTTTTTCTGAGATTTAGTAACGCCGCCGGATTCGGGATTAAAGATCCGTTACACGGTAACGACCTTTCTTTTTATGTTTTTGAATTACCCATTTATGCTTTTCTCCAAGGTTGGCTTCTTGTTTGCGTCGGAGCCACTATAGTGGCAACAACTGCGCTGGCTTTTTTGAATTTTACTCTTCGAGGCAGCGCCTTCACCTTAACCACACCACTTCGTAACCATTTGCTTGTTTTAGGGTCACTAGCTATTCTGATCCTCTCTGCTGGATATTGGATTGATAGGTTGGAACTGGTTAGATCTGAGCACGGAATCGTGTACGGGGCGGCATACGCAGATGTTTACGCACGGCAAAACGCCTATTTGGTATTAAGCATAGCGGGAGTACTCGTTTCGATAGTTATGCTAGTGGGATCTTTTTTGGGTAAAGTTAAATTATCTCTGGCTCCTATCGGGATTTGGGTGATCTTGATAATTGGACTTGGAACAGTATGGCCTTCTGTCGTTCAACAATTTTCAGTTGACCCTGACGAATTTGTTAAAGAAACAAAATATATTGAACGCAACATAGAATTCACTAAGCTTGGGTTTGGTCTGGAAGCGATAGAGGAGACATTCTATGAGGCAGAAGGTGAAATTACGGCAGAGTTAATGGCAGAAAATATTCCTACTGTTGAAAACATACGACTTTGGGATTACAAGCCTTTAACCAATGTGTATAAGCAAATTCAATTAATCCGCCCCTACTATGACTTTAAAGACGCTGATGTTGATAGATACACCATAGATGGCGAATATAGGCAAGTCTTGTTGGCCGCAAGAGAGGTTGCACCAGAAAAACTAAAGGAAGAAGCACAAACCTGGATTAACCAAAAACTGTTTTATACCCATGGAATAGGCATAGCTATGAGCCCAGCCACAGAATTCACCACAGAAGGGAGGCCCAACTTTTTCGCAAAGGATATCCCAGTAAATGGTGAAATCCCTGTTGCATCTCCGAGGCAAGGTGCTCCCCCGGACATAATTGTCAAGAATCCTAGAATTTATTACGGTGAAAACACAAAAGACTATGTGATAGTTGATACGAACACACAAGAATTGGATTACCAGACAGGAGAAGGAGATTTAATAGTAGGAAGTTACGAGGGGTCCGGAGGGGTATCGATCGGGTCCTATTTTAGAAAATTACTTTATGCCTGGCAAATGAGGGATATAAACATTCTAATTAGTAGCCAAATAAATGAGAATAGCAAGATCCAATACAGGCGTTCAATTGAAGAAAGAATAGCTACGCTGGCCCCTTTTCTAAAGCTGGATAAAGATCCTTACATAGTGGCGGCAAATGACCACCTGTATTGGATGCAAGATGCCTATACGACATCTGATAAATTTCCTTACTCGCAGCCTACAGATGAAGATGAGACTAGCTTAGGTCACTACAACTACATAAGGAACAGCGTTAAGATAGTCATGAACGCCTATACGGGGGATGTGAGATTTTATCTTTGGGACACCACCGATCCTGTTGCCCTTACGTACCAAAAAATGTTCCCAACGTTATTTTCAGATCGTGATTCAATGCCGTCCGATTTAATTTCACATGTAAGGTATCCACAAGGACTCTTTGCCATCCAAGCCGAGAAATATATTAAATACCACATGGAAAACCCACAACATTTTTATGGAAACGAAGATTTATGGGCTTTCCCTCAAGAAAAATTTGGGCAACAAGAAGGATTACAACCACTTGAACCATACTACGTGATCATGCGGCTACCAGGGGAGACAAAAGAAGAATTCGTTCAATTGATTCCATACACCCCTGATGGAAGGCCTAATATGGTTGGTTGGTTGGCTGCAAGGAGTGATGCTTCTGAATATGGCAAATTAATAGCTTTCAATTTTCCTAAAGACCGCCAGGTGGATGGACCAGAACAGGTGGAAGCTAGAATAGATAATGATCAAGATATTTCTGCTTGGTTTACGCTTAGATGTACAGAGGGATCGACATGTATAAGGGGGAACCTCCTAGTTATTCCAATCGGGAACAGTATCCTTTATGCTGAGCCCATATATATACAAGCAGAAGGGGTTAGTTTTCCAGAACTTAAAAAAGTGATTTTGTCTACGGCACACCAGGTCGTTATGGGAGATTCGCTAAATGATGCCTTATATCAAATTACTGGTATGAAAGACACTATTACAGCGACCCAAGAAGATGTTAGAAAGAAAACTACACCTACCCCCGTGAATCTAGAGGATGCCGGGAATAGTAAATTAAGTGAAATCAGAAACTCTATTAAGAATCTGAAAGCTGAGTTAAATAAGATTGAATCTTTGTTTGAAAACTTGGAAGAGGCGATAAAAGGAGATTGATATGACTAGCACTGCGGAGTGGAAAGAACTCGAAAGTAAATATTATATGTTTCTTGTTAGGCGACAGCCTATGGTACTTGAGAGAGGAGAAGGTGCGAGAGTATGGGATGTTGAGGGGAAAGAGTACCTGGATTTCACCTCTGGTTGGGCCGTCAATAACGCAGGCCACTCAAATCCAGTCATTGCCGAAGCAATAGCTGAACAGGCAAAAACCTTGGTTCAGACTTCAAATCAGTTTTATACTATCCCTCAGCTAAAGTTGGCCGAAATTTTGGTTGAGAATAGTTGCCTGGACAAGATATTTATCTGTAATAGTGGTGCAGAAGCTAACGAAGGTGCAATCAAATTAGCAAAAAAGTACGGTAAAAAACACAAGGATGGAGCGTACCACATAATAACGGCTCTTAATTCATTTCATGGTCGTACCATGATGAATGTATCAGCCACCGGTCAGCCGCATTATCAAGAGCTTTTCCAGCCCATTCCCACTGGGTTTTCACATGTTCCATACGATGATCTAGATGCGGTCAAAGAGGCTACAACCGACAATACTGTTGCCGTGATGATTGAACCTGTTCAAGGGGAGGGGGGAGTAAACATTCCTTCCGTGGAATATTTAAAAGGAGTAAGGGACTGGTGTGATCAAAATGGAATGCTGTTGATTTTTGATGAAGTGCAGACTGGTTTGGGAAGGTTGGGCACCTTGTTCGGGTATCAAAGTTTCGGAGTTGAACCTGACATCATCACTCTCGCAAAAGGCCTGGGCGGTGGTGTTCCAATAGGAGCATTTTTGGCCAAGGATTCCGCCTGCGCTTTTGACCCAGGTGATCACGGCTCCACTTTTGGAGGAAACCCACTGACTTGTGCTGCAGCGCATGCTTCAACAAAATATATCATCGATAACGAGATACCTGAAAACGCGGCAAAAATGGGCGAATATCTCGGTGAAAGGCTCAGGAAGATACAATCGGATAATGAATTTATAACGGATGTTAGAGGGATGGGTCTGATTTGGGCTGTTGAATTTGATTCTGATATTACACCAGATGTCATTGCGGCAAGTAATGAGGCTGGCCTTTTAATGAATCCTATGAGACCAAATGCTATTCGACTTATGCCTGTTTTGACTATAACTAAAGAAGAAATAGACGAAGCCTTGTCCAGATTGGAAACCGGGCTGGCGAACGCTTCAAAATAGCCGAGGCTGAGGTGAATTGGAAGGATATATATGATAGGGGGTCCTCAGTCTTTGGGGGAGCTGTATCTGGCGGCCTAGACAGCTGTACTGTCACGCACTGGCTGCATCAGAATGGTGTTAACGTTCACTGTTTTACAGTAGATTTAGGTCAACCTGATGAGGAAAATTTACAGGCTGTCGCAGACCGAATGATGGCCTGCGGGGCTTCTAAAGCGACCATTGTGCCTGGGAAAGAAATGCTTGCTGAAGCTGGCCTAAAAGTACTGCAGGCACAAGCAAGGTATGAAGGGGGCTATTGGAATACTACTGGAATTGCTCGCCCCGTCACTGTTAAGGCTATTCTGGAAAAGCTCCAAGACAATGATATAAACGTTCTTTTTCATGGAGCCACTGGCCGGGGGAACGACCAGGTTAGGTTCCAACTGACTAGCAACATGTTGCAGCCGGGAATGGATGTGTATGCTCCTTGGAGAGATCAAGAATTCTTGGATAAATTTCCAGGACGACAACAAATGATTGATTATTGTGAGCTGAATAATCTACCGATAAGGCCGGCTCAAGAATCCCGCTACTCTACCGACGCAAATTTTTTAGGGTTGACCCATGAGGCTGGTGACCTTGAAGATGTTTCAATTAGCCCTGATTTTGTGGAACCCGGTATGGGGGTTTGGCCGTGGGATGCTCCCGATAAACCTGAATACGTGACCATTGAATGGAGTAAAGGAGTTCCAATTGCCTTAAATGAATCAGAATTGGATCTCATAGAAGTGTTCCAAGAATCTAATTCCATCGCGGGTAGAAACGGAGTGGGCATAGGAACCCATGTGATAGAAAATAGATTTGTGGGGATTAAATCAAGAGGTATATATGAATCTCCCGGTATGGAATTACTTGGCAAAAGTTGGGAATATCTTTTGCAATTTGTTTTAGATAGAAGAGCTAGGGAATTTTACACATATTTATCTAATTTAATTAGTACCCAAATATATCAAGGTTACTGGTTGGATTCTGCAACCTCGTCAGCTTTGGCCGCCCTTTCTCCTTTGGCCTCAATGGTTACAGGCAGCATTCAAATGAAACTGTACAAAGGCAATGTTTTCTTTGATTCTGTCGATGACTCAAAAGAAAAAATGCCATTTTCTTTGTATACAGATGACGGCTCTATGGAGGCTACGGGGGGATATGATCACAAGGATGCAGAGGGTTTCTTGAATGTATTGGGCGTTTCAGCCAAAAACATAGGTAATAGACAATTCAGAGACTTGATTTAACGAGAGTTAGGAGTTAACAAATTGGTCACACAAACTTCTGAAGAGGCTCGTAAACAGATCGTTTCCTTAGTTAGAGATTTTGTGAAGAGAGATGTGGAACCAATAGCCGGTACTTATGATAATGAAGACATATATCCTCACGAATTAATTCCCACAATGCGTGAATTGGGCCTGTTTGGCATTAATATCCCAACTGAATATGGTGGGATGGGTCTAGATTTTACGACGTTTGCAATGATATTCGAAGAACTAAGTAAAGGGTGGATGAGTGTGTCAGGAATAATTGGGACCCATCATATTCTTAGCTACATAATTTCTGTTTATGGTACTGAAGAGCAAAAACATCGTATTTTGCCTAAAATGGCAACAGGTGAGATTCGGGGAGGATTGGCTTTAACTGAGCCTGAAGCCGGCAGTGATGCTCAAAACATATCCACTACAGCTGTGAAAGATGGTGAAGAATATGTGATAAACGGACGGAAGATGTTTATTAGTAACGGGGAAAATGGAAATGCCTTCGCCTTAATGGCCAAAACGGATCCCGATTCAGACCCAAGGCACCGAGGAATAAGCTGTTTCATTTTTGAAAAACCGACTGAAGGATTTAAAGTCGGTCAGCACCTGGATAAATTGGGCTACAGAGGTTTGGATACCTGCGAGTTGATCTTTGATGATTGCAGAATACCTGCTGGCAATCTTATTGGAGGAGAAGAAGGTCGCGGGTTTGGTCAGGTAATGAATGGATTGGAGACTGGTAGGATAAATGTCGCTGCCAGGGCTGTTGGGGTGGCCCAAGCTGCTTTAGAGGCCTCGGTGGCATATTCTAAAAAGCGCCTGGCTTTTGGCAAACTAATATCAGAACATCAAGCGATACAGCTAAAATTAGCTGAAATGGCTGCAAAAGTACATGCAGCTAGATTAATGGTTTACGACGCAGCAAGAAAGAAAGATTCAGGCGAAAGGAATGATCTTGAGGCTGCAATGGCAAAATTGTTTGCAAGTGAGGTTTGTGGTGAGGTCGCTATGGAGGCTATGCGTGTTCATGGTGGTGTGGGTTATACAAAAGATTTGCCAGTAGAACGATATTATAGAGATGCCCCCCTCATGATTATTGGCGAAGGAACAAATGAGATTATGAAACTAGTAATTGCTAGACGGTTGCTTGAAAAATATTCAGATTGATTAGTAAACAGGCATTAAAATGACTTCAAAAAAAATCATCGTCGATTCTAGAGATAGTTTTGGAGGTTGGTTCGAGGAATTTTCCTCAGGGCAAATTTTTAAACATTGGCCAGGTAAAACCATTACAGAAATGGACAATCACCTATTTTCTTTATTGACAATGAATGATAATCCTCTCCACACAGACGAGAATTACATGTCAGAACACCAACACGGTAAAACGCTTGTAAATGGATTACTGGTGATGAGTTTGGTGGTAGGTATGAGCGTTCGGCAAACCTCAGGTAAAGCTATTGCTAACTTACTTTACGAATCTGTTACACATGATGGACCTACATTTCATGGAGATACTATCTATGCTGAAAGTGAAGTCCTGGAGACAACAGCATCTCAAACCAAGAATGACAGAGGTATGGTTTATATTGAGAGCCGGGGAATAAACCAAAAAGAGGAAAAAGTACTTACATTGAGACGGAAATTTTTGGTAAAAAAAAGACCTTAACCAACTTGGCAAGAGCTTATATATAAGACAACATGAGAAAATTTGCTGATTCACTCCAAAAGATTTCAGTTTCAAAAAAATCACTCGTGTCCATAGGACTGGACCCAGATCCTGACAAGATGCCACTACCGGATGTCTTTGAATTTTGCAAGCTGATCATTGATCACACTGAGGTTTTTACTGCTGCATATAAACCTAATATGGGGTTTTTTGAGGCATTTGGCTTAGAAGGCTTAAAGTCCTTGGAAAAAGTGATCGACTATATCAAATCCAATTATCCCGACGTTCTAATAATTGGAGACGCAAAAAGGGGTGATATAGGAGCTACAAGCTCTAAATATGCCTATGCGATGTTTGAGATATGGGACTTCGATGCAGTTACAGTCAATGCTTTTTCGGGATTTGATTCCATTGAACCATTTCTTAAATATACAGACCGTGGGATTTTTGTCTGGTGTAAATCCTCAAACCCGGACGGTTATCAGTTACAGGATCTTATAGTAAAGGGAAGCGAAGATAAGAAAATATTTCAGGTTATTGCTGATTACTGCGTTTCTTGGAATAATGAAGGCAATGTGGGATTGGTAGTTGGCGCTACGTATCCTGAAGAATTGAAAATTGTAAGGGATATAGTCGGAGAATTGCCCATATTGCTTCCCGGAATCGGCTCGCAGTCAGGAGATCTAGAGGCATCAGTTAGGGCAGGCCTTGGTAGGATAAATCATGGATTGCTTGTAAGTTCTTCAAGGGGAATTATCTATGCCTCGTCTGATCTGAATAATTTCGGACCGGCTGCTGCAAATGCCTCTTCTAATCTCAGGGAAAATATTAATAATATCTTGGAAGATGTAGGTCGGAGTTTTATTTAATAAACAAGGCGTCAGGAGACGATATGGTGACGGATTACTCCCTTGGAGACATCATAACCTTGAAGAAAAAACACCCGTGTGGGGAGGTGGTATGGAAGGTAGACAGGATAGGGGCGGATATAGGAATTGTGTGCCAGGGGTGTAATCGAAGACTTATCATAGCAAGATCGGATTTAGAAAAGAGAACTCGATCTCATAAAAAACCGGAATGAGCTTGCGGGCCAGCAATTTGGAAATATGAAATACTCATTGACACGGTTGGTGTCCGTATTTAAGATTGGATTCTTCTCAATAAAACCGCGATATCAGGAGGCCAATCAAGTTGCTGGAACTCGAAATCGAAAGTATTCGTGTGAGACAAGAAACTCAGCAAAGGGCAGTTGTACTAAAAGTCAAAGACTCGGATTTGTACCTGCCTATATTCGTTGGTCAATTCGAAGTTGAAGCTATCAGGTTCAAGCTCATGGAGGTGGAAGTTCAAAGGCCAATGACACATGATTTACTTGGATCTGTAATTGGAGATTTGGGTGGAACTATACACAGTATTGTTGTGTCAGAACTTAAGAATGATACTTTTTTCGCTAAGATTGTAATTGATACCAACGGTACACTAATCGAAATAGATGCAAGACCCAGTGATGCTCTTGCATTGGCTGTTCGCTCTGAGGCTCCTATATATGCAGAAGAGGAAGTGGTTGAAAAAGCTGGCGTATCTCTTGATGTGGAACCTGAAGACACCAATATTGAAGGATCTGAAGAAAAGCAGGTAAATGAAGAAGAATTAGAGGGCCTTTCGGCCTTTACCGATTTTATCGATTCCCTAGATTTAGAAGACATAGGCAACAAGGGTTGAGAAACTCTATCAATGAATTTTTGACCCAAAGAAATTCATTGTGATAAAGTTAACAAGCGTTCATGTGAGGCCTTATGAGTACCAAAAAATATGGGGCTATTGTTCGTTTGGTGGGGATTGGATGGTACGTTGGTATTTGTATAGGCTTTGGCGCCTGGGCGGGTCTGTGGGCTGATAACCGACTTGGACTCAGCCCAATACTCACCCTCGCTGGAATCGCCATCGGTCTTGTGGTGGCTCTGGCCGGTATGATAAGAATGCTGATGGCAGTCCTTAGATATGTCTCAGAATCCGATTGATTAGGAGTTTCAAAAGTAGTGTCAAAGATACTGGGTAACCCCAGATCATTAGCTATATTGATAATATGCGTGGCGGTGCTCGCGATAAGCATATTTGGTGGAGCCTTAGGTAATACTTTGGGGTTTGGCTTTTTCGCATCTTCTTTGCCAGCAATTCAACTTCCTGCAGAAAAAATAGCTGACGGCTTTAATACGCCAGTCGGTAAATGGGACCTGATGAACACGATGGTTACTACTTGGTTAGCCATGTTAGTGCTCATAGTTGTATCTTTAATAATAAGAAGAAATCTGAAAGATGTACCAGGTAGGCTTCAAGCTCTATTTGAAGTAATAATGGAATTTTTTCTCTCTCTTTGTGAACAGATAGCCGGCAAAGAGAAAGCTAGAAGATTTTTCCCGCTAGTTTTCACAATTTTTATTTTTATAGTTGCGGCAAACTGGATGGGAATTTTACCCGGTTTTGGTACTGTAGGTCGTATTGCGGGACCTGAAGAAATTGCACATCACCATGATGCCCACGATTATCATGATCCAGCTCTGGTGACGACGACGCATGAGTCAAAGGAAAGCAAAGCAGAACCACATGGTTCTGATGAAGCCCAAGGGGATGGTCATGACTCGCATCTAGACACAGTTAAATTACATGTGTTTCGGGATTATAAAGCTATACCCGTAGCGGCTTTGTTACTAGGGTCTTTGGAAGAGGAGCTTACATTTTCCCAATATAAAGAAAAGGACGGCAATGTGGGCGAGGGAAAGAGGGCAGGCCACCTAGTTCCTTTTTTGAGAAGCGCTAACACAGATCTAAATATGTCGTTAGCAATTGCCTTAATTGCAATGGTGATGGTCCATTTTTGGGGATTTAGTATCCTTGGATTTTTTGGCCATGCGGGAAAATTTATAAACTTCAAATCGGGGCCAATTGGATTCTTTGTCGGTATCCTTGAACTCATAAGTGAATTGGGGAGGATAATCAGTTTCACCTTCAGATTATTTGGCAATATATTTGCTGGTGAAGTTCTTCTCATGGCTATGGCATTCTTGTTGCCACTGATAGGGATAATTCCATTCCTAGGTTTGGAGTTGTTTGTTGGATTAATACAGGCTTTTGTGTTTGCAATGCTTACCCTGGTGTTCGCATCCATGGCAAGTATAAGTCACGATGATGGAGATAATCACTGAAACGCTAATTGAGACAGCTTCAGCGAAAACAAAAAACGTAATCAAAAATTAAGGAGTTTCAAATGGAAGGAGACATAATGAACGTAGGTGCCGGCCTCGCGATCGGACTCGGAGCTATTGGCCCTGGAATCGGTATTGGTATGCTTGCCTCGAAAGCCATGGAAGCTTTGGGCCGCAACCCGGAGGCTGGTGCCCAGATCCAACAGAACATGATTCTGGCTATTGCGTTCACGGAAGCTATCGCTATTTATGCTCTAGTTGTCGCTATCATAATTAAATTCGTCTAAGGGTTAGGTCTCATTTAGCACCTTGATAGCCATTGGAATATGGGTGCCGGCGAGTACTTCATAAATAGGAGTTCGGTATGGGAGATCTTGGAATAAATCTGCCAGGACTGATAACACAGATTATCAGTTTTGTAATATTGTTTGTAATATTGTCAAAGGTTTTGTATAAACCTTTGGTGGCTATGTTGGATCAAAGAGCAGAAAAAATCACAGCTGGATTGGAGGCTGCGGAAAAGGCAAAAGAAGAGGCAGCCAGGTCAGAAGAAGCCATTCAAGAGCAACTTCAAGAAGCTAGATCTGAAGGACAGAAATTGGTTACTCAAGCAAGAGAGACCGCTGACAGATTTAGGGAAGAGGAGATGGCCAAAATAAAAGAGGAACTAGATGCAGAAAGATCTAGGGCGGAATCCAACATCCAGAGAGAGAGAGATGCGGCAATAGAGGAGCTTCGTAAAGAGTTTGCAGGTCTGGCTATTACAGCTGCAGAAAAGGTTGTGAAAACTTCACTTGATGAAGAAGGGCATCGTGCTCTTATCGAAGGTGTTTTGAACGAAGAAGGGTCAAGGAATAACTAGGTATGGCTTTGTCAGCAAGAAGATATGCGCAAGCGTTATTTTTGATAGCCGAGGAGAAAGGCGATCAAGATCAATGGCTTGCGGATCTAGAAGTGCTGGCAAGTTCCTCCAGGAATTCTGATTTCATCGCGTTTATAGACTCTCCAAAAATTGAAAATGTAAAGAAAATAAAACTCATTAAGGAAGCCTTCTCCAAATCTATTTCAGATCTGGCATTGAATTTGGTTTCTTTGCTGGCTACCCGGAACTCTGTAGCTTCCCTTTCCAGTATTGCAGACGCATATCAAGAATTGGTTGATTCAGAAAAAGGCGTCGAACGAGCAGAGATTGTTTCTGCAGTTAAGCTCACTGACGAGCAAGAAAAAGGCATAGTGGATAAATTGACTCAGATGCTAGAGAAAGAACTATCAGTTACAACCTATGTTGATGAGTCCATTCTTGGGGGCTATTTAGCTAGAGTAGGCGATAGATTGCTAGACGGAAGTGTTAAAACTCAATTGGAAGATATGCGTAGAGAGCTCATTAGAGGAACTTGAATTTAGGCTAATGTATTTGAAAAACAAAATAAGCGGGTTATTCCCATAAAACGGAGGGTGATATGGCCGTCAGAGGACAGGACATAGCATCGGTAATAAAAAAACAAATTGAAGGCTTCGGTACCGACCTCGGTATGGTTGATGTTGGGACTGTGATCGAAGTAGGGGATGGTATTGCCCGAGTACATGGTTTGTCCGGTGTTGCCTACAACGAGTTAGTGGAATTCGAGGGAGGAGTGGCTGGAATGGCTCTGAACCTCGAGGAAGATAGTGTTGGTATCGTGGTTCTAGGGGATCCATCAGGGATCAGCGAAGGTACCGAGGTTAGAGGAACTGGAAGGGTAATGCAGGTTCCTGTTGGGGAAGGACTATTAGGTAGGGTGGTTGATGGGATTGGTAACGCAATCGATGGAAAGGGTCCGGTTGATACCACAGAGAGGAGGGAAGTGGAAATTGTCGCCCCCAACGTAGCAATAAGGAAGTCTGTTGACACCCCTGTGCAGACTGGTATCAAAGCTGTGGATGCAATGATACCAATCGGACGTGGGCAAAGAGAGTTGATTATTGGAGACCGTACAACAGGTAAAACAGCCATATGTATCGACGCAATCGTTAACCAGAAGGGTGGAGATATGATTTGCGTCTATGTCGCCATTGGCCAGAAAGTGGGCAAGGTCGCTCAGATAGTTGGAATCCTAGAACAACAGGGCGCGATGGAACACACAATTGTTGTCGCTGCCAACGCGTCTGATCCGGCTCCGGCTCAATACTTGGCCCCATATACAGGGTGTGCCATGGCTGAATATTTCATGGCTCAAGGTAAAGATGTCTTAATAGCCTATGACGACTTGTCCAAACACGCCTGGGCCTACAGGCAGATGTCGTTGCTACTGCGACGCCCACCCGGTCGAGAAGCCTATCCTGGAGATGTTTTTTATCTTCACAGTAGATTGTTAGAAAGAGCTGCAAAGATGGATGACGCTCATGGTGGCGGATCAATAACAGCTTTACCAGTCATTGAAACTCAGGCCGGAGACGTGTCGGCTTATGTGCCCACTAATGTCATATCCATTACAGACGGGCAAATATACTTGGAACCGGAGTTATTCAACTCAGGTACACGGCCAGCTGTTAACGTTGGAGTTTCAGTGTCTCGTGTAGGAAGCGCAGCCCAAACTAGGGCAATGAGGGCAGTTGCAGGACAGCTAAGACTTGAGCTAGCACAATACAGGGAACTTGTAACTTTTGCTCAATTTGGGACCGATGATCTTGATGCTTCTACTCGTAGACAGCTGGAGAGAGGACAGAGAAGTGTTGAGGTATTGAAGCAAGGTCAAAACGTGCCCTTGCCAGTTGAACAACAAGTCGTTATTTTGTATGCCCTAAACGAAGGATATTTGGACGACGTGGAAATACCTGAGGTAATTGGTTGGGAAGAGGCCCTCCATGCATATATGAGTTCTAACCATGGAGATCTTTTGAAGGCTATATCAGATGAGGCTGATCTGAGTGATGATTCTCGAGCGTCGCTGAATTCTGCGATAGAGGAATTCAAGAAAAGCGGGCTGGCTAACTAAATGGCTAGTGTTAGACAAATAGCTAGGCGTATCAGAAGCGTCGAAAATACGGCAAAAATTACTAAAGCTATGTCTATGATCGCTGCTTCGAAATTGAGAAGAAGCCAAGACGCTGCCACCCAAGGTAGATCGTACGCGGAAAATATGGCTGCGATAGTCTCCAATGTGGTTTTTCAGGTGGATGATGATGAATCCCACCAACCCTTGTTGGAAAGCCGCCTGATAAAAAATACCGGAATTGCCATAATTGCACCAGACAGAGGTCTTACGGGTGGGCTTAATGCCAACATATTGAGATCTGCTAGCGATTTTATCAAATCACAAAACGCTCCTGTTAAAGTAGTAGCGGTAGGGAAAAAAAGCCTTGATTTTGCAAAACGAAATAACCTTGAAATAATTGCTGAATATACCGGAATAAGTGATAGGCCTAGTCCCAATGACACCCTTCCGATTGCAGGGGATATAACGGAAGCGTTTTCAAATGAAATTGTGGATTCGTTCCATATAGTCTATGGCCAGTTTGTAAACACAACACTTCAGAGACCTGTTATAGAACCATTACTCCCGGTGATACCTAGTGGAACCGCAGCCAATGCTGTTGGCTATATATTTGAACCAAACGCAGCTGAAATTCTTGGAAGATTGCTTCCAAGGTACGTTGAAACTTTGGTACATCATGCGGTACTGGAAGGGAATGCAAGCGAGCAGTCAGCAAGAATGGTAGCTATGAATCAGGCCACTGATAATGCCAACGAAATGGTTGAAGATCTGACCTTGCTAATGAATAAATTAAGACAAGAGAAAATCACGACGGAACTCCTCGATATTGTTGGGGGAGTAGCCGCACTTGAAAGCTAAGAAATTTAAGGCTGTTTAGGCTCAGGAGTATAGAATGGCAACGGGAAAGATAGTACAAGTAATTGGAACAGTGGTGGACGCGGAATTTCCACCTGATGGCATGCCACTGGTGTATAACGCCTTGGAGACCACTATAGGGGATGAAAAACTTGTTCTCGAGGTGGAGCAACATATCGGTAACAACTGGGTAAGGTGCTTGGCCTTGGGCCCGACCGAAGGTTTAATCAGAGGCACTGACGCAGTTGATACCGGTGATGCAATTGCCGTACCGGTGGGAGATGCGACTCTTGGCCGGCTATTTAATGCTCTTGGAGAGACCCTTGATGGCCTCGAAGAAATTGAAGGATCGGAAAAATGGCCGATTCATAGGCCAGCTCCCTCCTTTGAAGACCAAGCTACTGAAGTCGAAGTATTAGAGACTGGCATAAAAGTATTGGACTTGATGACTCCCTTTACCAAGGGAGGGAAAATTGGAGCGTTTGGTGGAGCTGGAGTAGGGAAAACCGTTGTAATTCAGGAGCTTATAAACAACATTGCAACTGAGCATCAAGGGGTGTCTGTGTTTGCTGGCGTTGGCGAACGGTCGAGAGAAGGGAATGATCTTTGGTATGAGATGAAGGAAGCCGGAGTGTTACCTCAGACAGTGTTGGTATTCGGACAAATGAACGAACCGCCTGGAATTCGAGCCCGTGTAGCCCAGACGGGATTGACGATGGCAGAATACTTCAAGGAGGAAAGAGGGCAAGATGTTCTTCTTTTCGTAGACAACATCTACAGGTATATCCTTGCTGGGATGGAAGTGTCCGCACTTTTAGGAAGAATGCCTTCTGCTGTTGGATACCAGCCTACATTAGGAACGGAGATGGGGGCTCTTCAAGAACGGATTACTTCCTCAAAGAATGGTTCCATCACATCAGTGCAAGCTGTTTATGTTCCAGCCGATGATTACACTGACCCAGGCATCGTCACAACGTTTGGTCATTTGGATGCAGTGATGACTCTAGAAAGAACACTTGCCTCCCAAGGATTATACCCAGCAGTGGACCCATTGACGTCGTTTTCTAACATTTTGGAACCTGCTATTGTTGGGCAGGAACACTACGATGTAGCCACTGGCCTCCGACAGGTGCTCCAACGATATCAGGAGCTGCAGGATATTATCGCGATACTGGGGATAGAAGAGCTGTCTGATGAAGACCGAGCTACGGTGTCCAGAGCTAGAAAGATTCAAAGGTTCCTGACACAGCCTTTTTCGGTTGCAGAGGTCTTCACGGGGCAGGCAGGTAAATATGTTGCTCTAAGAGATACGGTACAAGGCTTCAAAGAAATTCTTAATGGTGTGCATGACGAATTGCCTGAACAGGCTTTCTATATGGTAGGAACAATTGAAGAAGCTGTTGAGAAAGGCGCATCAATGGTAGAAGCCCAATAGTTTTTAAAGGAGGTACTGTGAAATTAGAAATTGTAACAACTGAAGAAACTATTTTTTCGGACGACGTTGATATAGTTATAGCACCAGGAGCGGAAGGCCAATTAGGGATACTCCCTAGGCATGCTTCTTTGCTTACGGCTCTTAACTCAGGGGATATTGTGGTGCGAAAAGATGGTCAAGAATCAGTTATAAAAGTTGATGGTGGGTTCCTAGAGGTTGCCGGGGACCATGTCAGAGTACTAGCCAATAGCAATTAATAATTCCCACTTTAATTATTTAATGAGCATCCTTCATATAGAAAGTCATAGACTGCAAAGATAAAACAGGGTCAATATTTCTCATAACTACATTGGCCGGCGCAAATGGGGCTATCGGCGCATAATTCAAAATTCCACTTATTCCGTTTTCAACCAAAGTGTCTATCACGGATTGGGCTTGATTTGAAGGTACAGCTACTATTCCAATCGATATGCCCTTGGCTTTGACGGTTTTGGCGATTTCTTCCATGGCCTGGACCGTAATAATCCCCAATCTAGAGTTGTATTGACCGATATCATTATCAAAGGCTGCAACTATCTCAAAACCTTCAGGAGAGAAGCCTGGGTAGTTTATTATGGCTCTGCCAAGCCTTCCCAAACCTACCAGACAGGCCTTCCAAGCTCGGTCAATTCCCAATATCTGTCTGAGCTCATCTAGAAGGAATTGGATATTGTATCCCCGTCCCTGTTTTCCAAATCTTCCAAAATAGCTCAAATCTTTTCGTATTTGAGCAGGTGTCATTTGTAGAAGTTCCCCGAGTTGATGGGAACTTATTACTTCAACTTTAGAATCAAGTAATTGGCTTAGGACCCTCACATATATGGGTAGCCTCTGAACTACAACTTCAGGTACTTCAATTGGAGCGAGGTTATTGTTGTTTTGCATTATTGGGCACTATATGGCTGTTAAGAAAAATGATGCAGAGTGATTGTAGAGCATTTTGGCAAATTAACAAATATTTAACTGGAAAGAGATAAATATTCAATGAGAAAGGTTATAATCACGATTGATGAGCACCTCAATCAGAAACCGCACCCCGACTATTAATCGGTAATTATCATTCTAATCACTCCCAATTTGCTGACTATTTTTTTCCTTCTTGACTAAAATTTAGCTCAATTGATAAAATTGCAAGGCTTTTTTCTATAAAAAAAGCTTTTTCTTATAAAAACCTGTTAAATTGTTTCGTCTAGGTGCGACCCCATTGCTCTAGGGTGATACTAAGTTTGTTTGACTAGCTATTGGGAGGTAATCGATGACCGAAGAAAATGCAACTCTGTACAGAGGTTTGCGGGAGGTTTATATAGATAGGACTACATCGAGTTACATAGATGGCAAGGCAGGGAAACTATACTACCGTGGGTTTTCAATTGATGATTTAGCAGAAAATTGTAGTTTCGAAGAAGTAATATATTTGGTGATGATAGGTGAGCTTCCCACCACAGGGGAGTTGTCTGAATTTGTATCCGACCTAAAAGCGAGCATGGAACTTCCTGAGCCCATTATAGATATCATCCGGATCATAAAAGATGCTCATCCAATGGACGTATTGAGGACAGCTATTTCTGCTTTGGCCACCTTTGATCCAGAAGTAAATGACAATTCTACAGAAGCCACGTTACGTAAAGGTACCAGGCTAACAGCGCAGGCTCCCACAATAGTTGCTACACACTCTAGAATAAGAGAGGGTAAAGATCCTATCAAGCCTGATCCGGATCTTAGTATTGCAGCCAATTTTTTGTACATGATCTTTGGAGAGATTCCTGACCCGCAAGATGCAAAGCTTATTGATAAAGATTTCGTCCTTCACGCTGAACATGGTTTGAACGCTTCTTCCTTTGGGGCAAGGGTTTCAGCTTCGACGCAGGCGGACCTTCATTGTGCAATTACTACGGGTATATCGGTTCTTAAAGGACCATCACATGGAGGAGCTGCCGAATCGGTAATGACTATGTCTTTGGAGATTGGTAGCGAGGATAATGCCGCAGATTATGTTAGAAAGACTTTGGATGGTGGCGGTAGGATTATGGGATTTGGGCATCGAGTTTACAAAGCTATTGACCCGCGTTCCTTGCACCTGCAGGATGACCTGAAGGCTTTAGGCGAACGGAAAGGTGAGCCAAAATGGTACTCAATACTACAGAAAGTTCTTGAAGTAATGCAGCCTTATTCCCGAAGGGGTATTTGTCAGAACGTAGACTTTTTTTCAGGTGCGATGTACTACTTATTAGGGATCCCTGAAGATTTATTTATATCAATATTCGCAGTTGGCCGTATACCCGGATGGACCGCTCAGGTAGTTGAGCAGTTTGAAAACAACATCCTTCTGAGGCCCAGACTTCAGTACGTCGGGGAATTAGACAGGGAATTTATTCCGATAGAAGACCGTTCTTAGTTCCTTTCTTAAACCGACTGTTATATCTCTATAAAGGAGTACCTTTGAGCAAGAAAATACTGGTGGAAGAATGTACCCATTATTGGGTTGTAGCTCAACCCAATGGACCGGTGAGCACTGGTCGGTGTAAGCTTTGTGGCCATAAGGAAGAGTTCCGAAATTCGATGCCGGGTTCAGGTTGGGACAGAAGTGGGCAGGCAAAAAAAAATACGACACCAGAATCAAAATCCAAATAAACCATAAATTTTAAACAGTAAATCTTTGAGTTACATATTCTGGAGTTGATTAATTGAATTCTCCAGCTCGAAGTTTAGTTGGGCAGACTATTGTGGATGATGGCCCAATTTCGTTTGAGACCTTTATGGAGATCGTTCTCTACTCCGAAGTTGGTTATTATCGAAATGAAGATGTTTTTGGGATTACTGGAGACTACTACACTAGCCCGCATATTCACCCGATATTCGCTTCTTTTTGCGCCCTTCAAGTTGAAAAAATGTGGGAAACAATGGACCAGCCTGTCCCATTTTTCATTATCGAACAGGGGGCAGGAGATGCCACCTTAGCAAAAGATCTTTTAGAAGCCATTGCAATTCTAAATCAAGATTTATATTCTTCCCTTACTTACATATGTGTGGACAGGCGACAGATCGAAATTGGTGACAAGAGTCATATAGAAACTGTCTTGTCTGATCAAGTTGAACCTTTTCATAGAACCGGAGTATTCATATCAAATGAGTTGATTGACTCCTTCCCTGTAAAAATGATCGAGATAAAAAATGGGGAAATTTTCGAGATGTATGTTGGCATAAACAGTCAAGGTGATTTCGAAGAAATTTTAAGGCCGATCACAATCGATGACTATGTGGATTTTCTACCTTCCAAAATCGAACAGCTGAATGGGTATCGAGGCCCGCTTAATACCAAGATGAATGATTGGTATAAGAATATGTCTGATGCTTTAAATTGTGGATTTGTAATAACGATCGATTATGGGTTTGATAGAGAAGTTTTTTTTTCGATGGAAAAATCACACAGGCTACTTCAAACCTACTACAAACATATAGATGGGTCCAACCCATTTCAGAGAATTGGATCTCAAGATATAACAGCTCATGTGGATTTTGACACCCTAAAACAAAGTGGCCATAAATATGGGTTTACCGAATGTGGATATTTTTCGCAGGCGGAATGGTTGAATTCGATGGGGTTAGATCATTTGCTTCGTAAGATGAGAACAGACGGTCTAGAAAATAGAAAGACCATCAACTTGATATCAAGGCTGAACGACATCTCTGGATTGGGAGGATTCAAAGTTTTAATACAAGGCAAAAATGTAAAACATGTTGATGTCAGAGAATTAAATTCAGATGTTTTTTGGCCCCAAGGGCTAAAATTTCCTCAAGTCAAAAATGTTCATATGGCAAATGATAGACCACCGGAAACTTGGGAGACTAACTTTTTTTAGGTCTTGGAACACATTTTCGTGTAGTGGTTATGAAGCCGGTATGTCCAATCATTCGATGAGAGGGTCTCATTGTACGTCCAGAAATATCCCAGGACCTTTCCATTATTTCAATGGTGCTAATTAAGGAAAACTCTGGGTGTTTTTTTAATTTTTCCACCAGGTCCGAAACTTGAGATATATTTGGGAGAAATGATAGGAAAGTACCACCGAGTTTCAGGCACTGTGCCGCTGAATCAACGACATTCCAAGGCTCTGGTAGGTCCAAAATCAGACTATCAACGTTATGATGGGGTATTGCCTCAGAGACGTCTCCAATGTGAAAGGACACATTGTTATAACCAGGGTTGTAGTTTTGTAGATTGGATTTGGCCGTTAAAGACATATCTTGCCTTATATCATAACTATCTACATGGCCATTTTTTCCCACCATCTCAGATAAGGTGATTGTAAGAGAACCAGAACCTGAGCCGGCCTCGACTACTTTGGCGCCTGGGAGAATATTGGAATATGTAGTTATAGATCCTTGATCTTTAGGATATACAATCGTAGCCACTCGTGGCATATTCAGGGTGTATTGAAATCTTGTGGGTTTAAAAGCTAGGAGTAAATGGCCAGTAGTGGTAGGTAGCCAGCTTCCTTCAGGTTTACCTATTATTTCCAAATGGTTTAAATTTCCAATATGAGACTCAAATTGGTCCGATTCTTGTAAATGGACCATATATTCCCTAGAACGCCTGTCATATAAGACAGCGAAGTCCCCGGCTTGAAATATTTGCTTATTAAAACTTTCCATAGGAGCTAATAGGATTTTAAAGGGCTTTAATGGTCTCCAGAACGTCTAGCGGATTTAAGTCAGTAGCTACACGATAGATGTTGCTAAATTGAATAACACCGTTCTTATCAACCACTACTATAGCCCTCTGTGGCGTACCCCTATTTTCATCAAACACCCCGTAAGAATCTGATACCTTCCCGTGAGGGTAGAAATCTGACAAGATTGGGTAGGGTATACCACCCAAGGACCCTGAAAATGCCGACTGAGCAGCCCTTGAATCGCAGCTAATACCCAGAACCTGGGTATCTACTTCTTCAAATGCATTATTGTGCATTCTGAAAGAAGAAACTTGGTGGGTTCAACCGCCTGTAAAGGAATATATATGAAAAGAAAGAACCACATTCTTTTCTCCTTGAAATGAACTTAATGTCACCGGCTCCCCAGAATGGGCAGTAAGGGTGAAATCTGGGGCTTTATCGCCAACAGATAACATAAATTTCTCCTTATTAGAGGTTTTGTTTATTTAGGAATCCTTAGCTATTTTAATAAAATTGGAAAGTGACTCAAGGTGTTCTTGAGGGAATTGCAAACCCAGGTTCATGGTATTTACAGAAATATGGGTAGCACCTAACCGGCTCCACGCGAAGAAATTTTTTTTGATTTCAGTATTAGTCATGTTAAGGGAAATACGACCTTCTATTCCTATGTCTTCCATAGATCTGTTATTGGATTCTAAATATCGATTAAGCCGTTCAAAATTGATTCTATTTTCATCGACTGGCAAACCTTGAGGAAGCCATCCGTCTCCAATTTTAGCTACTCTACGCAAAACAGGGTCTGCCATTCCCCCAAACCAAATAGGGATTGATTTTCTTGGCGGTAAAGGGTTCAAACCGGCATCTGTGACGATATGGTGGTCTCCCTTAAATGTGACTAATTCGTCTGCCCATAATTTTCTTAGCAAATGTATTTGTTCTTCTGATCGTTTACCACGGTTATGGAAATTTTCTCCAAGTGCTTCATATTCAACCTGATTCCACCCTGTTCCGATTCCTAGTCGTAATCGACCTCCCGACAGGAGATCAAGTGTCGCTGATTGCTTGGCGAAAAGGACTGTCTGTCTTTGCGGCAGAATAATTACTCCGGTGGCCAATTCTAGGTGCTTTGAAATCCCGGCCACATAACTATAGAAGGTGATTGGTTCATAGAATGAATCAGTATGTTGATAAGCCCCGGACCAGCCAGCGCGGCTTGATGCGTTTGCACCCAACACATGGTCGAAAGCCAAAAGGTGATCGAATCCCAAGGCTTCCACACTTTGAACATATTCCTTTATCGCTGCTACATCCGCACCAGCCTCGGTTTGAGGGAAAACAGCTCCAATACGCATCGTAATATTCCTAATTCTGTTTGGTTTCTAAGTGGTAGTTTACTATATGTGCAACATATATTGCCTTTGCAGGATTTGTGAATTTATGAAAGAAAATCATTTGGTGTTGAGAGGCGGGAGAATAATAGATCCTGCCAATAACTTTGATGAGATCGCTGATATTGTCATCAGGCATGGGAAAATACACCGCATTTCTGAAACTAGAACTGAGAGTTTAGGCGCAAAAACCGTAGATCTGAAAGGGAAATGGGTTATGCCCGGCCAAATTGACACTCATGCCCATGTCGCTGGTATTTCCAGAACGGTAGATCCTTCTTTGGGATATGGAATGTTGGCCAAAGCAGGCACCACGACTGTAGTGGATATGGGTGGTACAGGAAAGAATTTAATTGACGGTATTAAACGAAATGGAGCTGGGCTGAATGTTGCTGGACAGTTTGCTTTGATTCCTGGACTGACGATTCCTTCTGATAATCCTTCAAAGGGAGAAATAGCCAGTACAATCTCCGATGCCTTGAGGCAAGGTTGTATAGGTGTAAAAATGCTCGGCGGCTACCATCCTTTCTCCCAGGAAACCACATCGGAAATTGTTAGAGAATCGAATTCTCAGGGGGCCTATGTGGCATTTCATGTAGGCTCCAAGGATTCAGGTAGCCACCTAGGAGGCTTGCGGGAGATACCAGATATTTTGGGTCAAGGAAGATTGCATATATGTCATGTGAATTCTTATTGCAGGGGTGTTGTGAAAGATTCGGTTGATGAGTGCAAGGAAGCAATTAAGCTTCTTGGTTCCCTGAAAGGCCAGATAAATACTGAGGTTTATCATGCTGTGGCAAACGGTACGAATGGGGCCTGTGATAAAGACGGGAATGTAATTGCAAACGTACCTAGAAACTGTTTAGTGGCAAGAGGCTTTGAACCGACCATAGATGGGATGAGGGAAGCGATAAGTGACGGGTATGCATCTGTCATCAGTACCAAAGGTGGGGCAATATCGTACATAAAGGGCCAAGAGGCTTTAGATATATACAATAAATCGAAGACCATGGTGGGCATGAGTTTCCCTGTTAATTTACCTGGTTCGGCTTTTCATTTGACTACGGAAAAGGATAGTGCTGGTGATTTTGTGGTGGATGCGGTAAGCACGGATGGAGGGTCCCATCCTCGAAATGTGGCCATCCAAACTACTATGGCTCTGGTTCGATTTGGGGCCCTTACCCCTATGGAAATGGCTAAAAAACTATCTTGGACACCATCGAGAATGGTTGGATTGTTGAACAAGGGCCATTTTTCTCAGGGAGCTGATGCAGATATTACAGTGGTAGACCCGCATTCAGGAGAACCGGTAATGTCTTTTGTGGATGGGGACCCAATAATGATTAATGGCGAGGTGACCGGCAAAGGGGGGCGGATTTTGGTAACTGTGGCAGCAGAGCGTACGATGTCTGACAGCGGGATGAAATACCAAATTATCGATTTGGCTGAAAGTAAGCTGTATCAAAATTACTAGTGGATGGTATTAATTTCCGGTTATCGTGGTTGGGTTTATGACGACTATTAACCTTGTCTCCTGACTGTTGTGACCTGGGTAAATTGGTTCCCCCATACATTTTTCGCCAGCGTATTTATGTGACCTACAGCACCTAATTCAGTGATGTTAGCTACGAGGTCCGAGATATTTAAAAACCGGGAATACGGGTTAATAGGACCAAATACTGCAATCGCTACACGTGAGTCTCTTTTTATATTGCGGGTTTTGAGTCTACCGGTGGCTGTATTGACTAGAATGTTTTCCCCGTCAGTGTCTAGCCACATGCGGGATATTTGTGGAAAACGTTTTCCATCAAAGTAACAAATTGAGCAATATGAGGTTCGAATAATAATTCCACCTGTATTTTAAATAGAGATGGCATTTAATTGTTTTAGCCTTTATTGGGTTTTTGGGCCCGTTTTAACTGACGAAGCCGGGCCTCGCCTGAAAGAATTCTTTTTCGGAGTCTAAGGCTTTCAGGGGTGATTTCTATTAATTCATCTTCAGAAATAATGTCCAAAGATTCCTCTAGGGAAAGTGTTTGCGGCTTTATTAGTTTGATAGCTATATCAGATGTTGAAGATCGCACATTGGTTAGTTTCTTCTCTTTGCACACATTAACAGCTAAATCTGAAGATCTGGAGTTTAAACCAACTATCATACCCTCATAAACTTTAATACCACTGTCTATGAGGTTTTTTCCGCGTTCTTGAGAATTAATAAGCCCGTAGGCTACTGATTCTCCAGTCTCTGAAGCTACGAGAAATCCTTGGTTTGATCTTCTAACTTTCCCTTCTTTTCTTCTGTATTCGGCGAAACGGCTAGACATAATCCCGTCGCCATGGGTTGCATTTTGGAAAAAAGACCTAAAGCCAATAAGGCCTCTCGTTGGAACCAAAAATGTTAACCTAAGGGTTCCGTTGCCGTCGTTCACAACGTCTTCTAACAATCCTAATCTGCGGTTTAGATTCTCAGTCAATACCCCGTAATAGTCTTCATTTGTTTCGACATATAAATACTCGAAAGGTTCGTGAAGGCGACCGTCAATTGTTTTAAGTATTGGCTGCGCTTGTGATACTTGAAATTCGTACCCTTCTCTTCGCATGGTTTCAGCGAGAACCGACAAATGCAATTCTCCTCTGCCACTGACATTAAACTCATCCGTATTTTCAGCCTGTTCTACCCGCAGCCCGACATTTGTACGTAGCTCTTCCCTGAGTCTTTTTAAGAGTTCCCTTGAGGTGTGGTGCATTCCTTCCTTGCCCATGAAAGGTGAGGTATTGACACCGAAAGTCATTTTTACTGTGGGCTCTTCAACTTTGATTGGAGGTAGGGGATGTGGGTTACTGGGATCAGAAATTGTATCTCCAATATTTACGTCAGATAATCCAGTAATAGCGACAATTTCACCAGGGCCTGCAGTGTCGATTTTACTTCTTTTTATTCCGTCATATATAAAGGTGGTTTCAATTATGTGATTAGAAACTTCACCATCAGGTGAAATCAACGCGGCAGGTGATTTGTTGGATACACTTCCACGGGATATTTTTCCTATCGCTATTTGACCCGCGTAGTCATCATGGTCCAATGCGGTAACCAATATTTGCAAAGGGTCATTTGGATTTCCTGTTGGTGGTGGTACTTCATTAACTATCATGTCTATTAAAGGGCTGATATCGGTTGGGGTATCCTCCATATTTTCAATGGCATATCCCTCCCTGGCGGAAGCAAAAAGAACCGGGTATTCCAACTGTGAGTCCTTTGTTGCTAATTCTAAAAACAAATCGTCAACCTCTGCATGCACTTCCTGTGGCCTGCATTCAGGTCGATCTATTTTGTTGATAACCACTATTGGGGTTAGTCCGTAGGTCAATGCTTGCTGAAGAACGTATTTGGTCTGTGGCATTGGCCCGTCGACAGAATCCACGAGTAGAATACATCCGTCGGCCATATTCATTACCCTTTCTACCTCCCCACTGAAATCGGCGTGGCCAGGGGTGTCTATGATATTTATTTTGGTCCCTTGATACATGATTGAAGTATTCTTGGCTAATATGGTAATTCCCTTTTCTTTTTCAAGGGGATTGCTGTCCATTATTAATTCGCCAGGGTCTTCACGCTCAGTGAAAATGTTGTTTTGCTTCAGGAAAGCATCTACAAGGGTAGTTTTACCATGATCAACATGAGCAATTATGGTGATATTTCTAATTTTTTCGGATGGGAGCATCATCGATAAAGATCCTTTACAAAACTATTTACACATCAATGATCTCATATCTATAACTAAATGCAGAGGGAATATCAAACTGGTTAGAGGTTAATTTATCTGAGGCAGAGTAAAGCCGAACTTTTTAGTAGGTATTTGTGAGGCCAACCAAAAGAAGGAGAAGATAAATTTGTGGAGCCAACGGTCGGGATTGAACCGACGACCTGCTCTTTACGAAAGAGCTGCTCTACCACTGAGCTACGTTGGCATTTCATTCAAGCATTTATAATTTTATTATATGGTTTAATTCTAATGAATAGAAACAAATAGGAGATGCCTTGGTATACCCATTAATTATTGCTCATCGAGGATTTTCAGCCGAAAGACCTGAAAACACAATCAGTAGCTTTGATCATGCACTCGATAAAGGGTTCAACCTTTTGGAACTTGATGTGCACCTTTCCGCTGATGGTGTACTGGTGATTATGCACGATGAAAAGGTGGATAGGACTACAAACGGGACTGGGTTTTTGAAATCTATGTCTTTTGAACAAATAAGCCAGCTCGATGCGGGCTCTTGGTTTCAAAAGGACAACGAGGTTTGTTATCCTGGCGAGATAGTACCAAGCTTGGAGAATTTTCTCTCACGATATGCCGACAAGACCCATGTCTTTATTGAGATAAAAGCCTTGGAAGAGCAGTTGATCAACAAACTTAAAGGTTTGCTGGAGCAGCATAATTTAATTCCAAAGGACTTCAAGGAGCAAATTGAGATTCCCGGCGTTTCAATCATTTCCTTCAGCCGTGACCAGATCAGCTTGTCTGCACAAGCTATGCCGACGGCGGGGCATGGGTTACTGGTGATTAATCCTACTCAAGAGGACATTGAATTTTGTGTTCAAAGCAAAATAAAAGGATTGTTTCCGAATATAAACTTTTTATCCCCTGAATTAATGGAATCAGCTAAAACCAATGGCTTAAGGGTAGGCGTTTGGGGAGCCGAGTCAGTGGAAGATTTAGTTCTTATTTCTGATTATGAAATCCTAGGAGTTACGGTTGACTGGCCTTCTGAGGCAAGGAGATATTTTCAGAGATCTGGTTAATTTCAAGAAGTGTTTCGCTGATTTTTGTCTTCCTCTCGGGCTATTGTGACTCCTTGTTCCACGTTGACCCATTTCAGTATGGCTGTGCCTGCTATTATTATGGACAATATTGAAGCAACGGCCATTCTCGTATCAAACATTGCAGTTACTACGACATAGAGCATTGGCCCGAAAACTGAAGATGCCCGACTCATAAATCCAAAAAAGGAAAAAAATTCACCACTTCGTGTTTCTGGAGTGATTTGGGCGAACAAACTTCTTGCCAAAGCCTGGCTACCCCCCATTACAAGTCCTACGGAGATGCCGAGTATTATCCATTGTAGTTCTGCTGTTAACCCCAAGGGGATCCAAAGGAAATTGCGAATTAGTTCAGGCCACCAATCCAATGAGCCATTCCCAAGGGTAGATCGGTGATAACTCCCAATTTTGGTAGTTCCACTTAACCCGCCACCTGATATTGAAATACTGTATTGGGAATTTTTGGAAGTTGCGATTTGGCTTGATAATTCTTTTATCGCTCTATAAGGGAATGATTGCCCCAGCTCCAATTCTCCAATTTCCAATTTCCAAGCAGTATCCATTTTGGAGTCAGTTAATTCAGGTCCCTTTGCAAAGACATATTTAGATTTTGTTTCATCATAGCTAAATTGATAATCGAAATCGCTGTGTTGGTTGGGTTGAAGAGGGATAATTGCGACTCCAAATAAAACTATCACTATCCAACCTGCTAAGGCCAGATATAGGGATCTTTTGGTATTCCATGCTGTGGCAAGCTTACTAAAACCCATCGCAGATGGTGCGGCAACAAACTGAATTATTAGCAGCGACAATATGATGAACATTTGATCAATTTTTAGTGCATCTGTTGCGAAAGCTGTGGCAATTCCCATAACAGTTTGAATGCCGTCATTGAAAAGCAGGTATGCTGCGAGATAAATCAATATGACTTTAAATCGCACCAATTCTTTGAGGGTTTTGTTTAATTCTGAAAATGCTACCTTCGGCGAAGAACGAATGGTCAGCCCATAAATTCTATTGAATATCTCAGGCTCAGGTATTTTCCTTAAAGCCCATAAGGCCCAAACGAACCACCATACACCTACTGAGGCGATGCATAGTCTTAGGATCAGATCCGTGTGTTCGCTTTGCGATGTCAGCATGAGAACGATGACATGCATCAATAGAAGTAGACCACCGCCAACATAGCCGTAGGCATACCCCCGGCTGCTCACATCATCTAATAAATGTCGCGGTGCTATGTGTGGCAAGAATGAATTGTAAATTACTAATCCACCTGCAAACCCAATATTTCCCAGTATGAATGTTCCCAATAACCAAGCCCACGGATGAGACGTGTAAACTGAAAAAAAACCAAGTACGGCACATATACAACCGGATATGGTATATACCCACAGCAGTGTTTTCTTGATCGGTATCCTGTCAGCAATTACCCCGAGGATTGGGCTTGAAAGAGCCACTACCAATGTAGATATAGCCAACCCCACACTCCAAGAGGAGCTTCCTGTAAAATTAATTCCCCATAATGTGGCCTCTTCCCCTAGGGCGTTTTTGAAGAGAAGAACGTAATATACGGGGAAAAAAGCGGCTAACCCACTAGTGGCGTAACCTGAATTTGCCCAGTCATACATACACCAGGCTCTGATTATTTTTCTATCGGGTAATGGTAAATTGTTCAATGATGGATGGTTCAAGCAATTTTCTAAATTAGGGTGGAAAAAAATTCAATACGGCGACATACTATATTTACTAAGGGTTTATATCTACCCTGTCCCGTAAGATTAGGAAGCAATTAAGGATTCCAAATGCTAGATTACTACAATGTAGCTGAACTTCTTTCAACCGAAGATAGACAGATTCAGAATTCGGCTAGAGATTACCTTGATAGTGAAGTAATGCCTGGGATTAAAGGTTGGTGGGAATCTGGTGAATTTCCCAGCCATTTGGTGCCCGAATTCGGGAATATGGGGTTTTTGGGGTCTAATTTACCTTCTGAATATGGTTGCCCTGGAGTAAACAATAAATCTTACGGTTTAATAATGTACGAGCTTGAGCGTATAGATTCAGGATTGAGAAGTTTTGCCAGTGTGCAGAGTGCCTTGGTAATGTACCCGATTTACAAATACGGTTCGGAGGAGCAAAAGAAAAAATATTTGCCTGAAATGGCCAAAGGTAACCTCATTGGATGCTTCGGACTTACGGAACATGATGGTGGTTCTGACCCAGGAGCAATGAAGACGAATGCGAAAAAAGATGGTGAGTCCTACATATTAAACGGCACTAAAATGTGGATAACCAATGGTAATATTGCTGATGTAGCTCTAGTTTGGGCGAAGGATGAATCAGGTACAGTAAGGGGTTTTCTTGTTCCTACGGATACCCCAGGGTTTAAAGCGAATAAAATTGAACATAAAATGAGTATGAGAGCATCGGTTACTAGTGAATTAGTACTAGAAGATGCCAGAATACCAGTTAGTGCCATGTTACCTGAATCGAATGGTTTGTCTGCTCCTTTGTCTTGTCTGACCCAGGCTCGCTACGGGATCGCCTGGGGCGCTCTTGGCGCACTCGAAAGCGTTTATGAAGATGCTCTTAAATTTTCGAAAGCAAGGAGTACCTTTGGGAAACCAATAGCATCTCGCCAACTTGTCCAAGATAAATTGGTTGATATGGTTACGGATCACACTCGAGGTTTATTGTTGGCTTGGAGGCTGGGGGAAATGAAGGATGCTGGTACCATGGAATATAACCATGTTTCTGTAGCGAAAAGAGAAAATGTTCGTGCAGCCCTAAAAGCGGCTAGGAGCGCCAGAGAGGTGCTAGGAGGCAGCGGTATCACGCTGGACTATGGCGTTATTAGGCATATGCTAAATTTAGAAACTGTCGACACTTACGAGGGTACAAGAGATGTGCATACCTTGATAATTGGGCGCCACATAACCGGTGAAAATGCTTTGGTCTAAGTAAGTGCCGTGTGTAGATAGGCCGGAAGGGGAAGTCTCTTTGTTTTTTGAATACCCATAATATGGAAACTGCAGGTCCATTTTTAAAGCAGAGAAACTCCCACAACTCCCAACACAGTTAGTGAGGTTCCTACTGCCCTTATAGCCAGAACTCTTCCTTTTAGTGGTTCATTAAGAAGTTTTATAAGGGGAAGGCTAAGGATCAAGCTTATTCCGAATACAAAGATAGGCCTACTAGCCATCACTGTAGAAACCATGTAAATTTTTCCTGAATAAATTGCAAGAAAGAAAAACAGTATCGCAAAGAAGACCAAGAATCCTTCAGTAAACCCGATCAGAAGTAGAGACTTGGGTTTTTGAACGATTGACTTAACACCTTGAAATACTCTTGGTAGCAGTATCAAGGAAAAACATGTAATTCCTCCTGAAACTCCCCGAATCATGTATTGCGTCCACATACCTACATCTTCTGAAATTGTTTTTGCAAGGAATTGACTTAGGCCGAAGAGAATGCTTGCCAAGAAGAGAAGCATCATTGCTGTGATGTCTGATTTATTTAAGGTGCTTTTTCCTTCTGAAGAGGAAAGGGATACCAAAGCCGCCCCAAACACTGTAACAAGTATGCAAGCCAAGGAATATCCTGTGACATCTTCACCAAGTATAAAGAAAGCTAGAATGGCAACAAAAACAGGGTAGGTGGATACCACGGGCACGACTCGTGATACATCTTGTGCCTCCATTATTTGAAACATGATAACCAGATACATTCCAGAAGATATGCCGGAAAAAATGGCAATCGTCAGAGAATTCAATGTCATTCCTGAGAGTGTCGACATAGGAATAGCGATGAACCCTAGGATTATTTGGGCTGCTCCAACTGTGACTATAAATACCTTAGCGTTGTCCACATGCTTGGATATGAGTAGCTTGTCCAACACTGACACAACCGCAAAGGTGAAGGCACTCGCCATTGAAAACCACATCCATTCCATTGGCTTATCTAGTACCTAAGAATTTGCATAAAGAGGCCAAGGGTCTACTACTCAAGTTCAAATGTTTTAACCCAAATGCCAGGAGAATCAAATTCATGTTGCATTGCTTCACGCATTTTTTCGTTGGCTGGGTGGGCAGTCTGCTGCTTTTGCCACTCCTCAGTTTGAGACACCATAGCAGATTCTAATTCGTAGAAAGTCATGTATTTAGGTGAGCCTTCCACGGCCTGATAACGCCTGCCTCTAATAACTCCTTTGACAGTTTCATAGTTAGGGACATAAACCTGGTTGTACCAGTCGTTCCAATCATTATCTAGGTTATTTGGAATGTTCATTCTTCCGACCTGTAGGGCAGGAGCCGTTGGGCTTGTTGCTACTTCATAAGTTAGAACCGTCGGGAATATCATTTCGTATACATTTCGGATGTATGTGGTTCCTATCACATCGGGTGACATTCGTTTTGACCATTTTGTCGGGTTATTTTTCAAAGTCACATATTCAGAAGATTGCATAACTGAAGGATGCTCTAATTCGTATACTGCCAAATGTTTTGGACCACTTTTAACTGCCTCATACCTCGCCGCACTTAAGACCCCAGGGACTGATAGTCTTTCGGATATATGTTCCTGGTTATACCATTCATTGAATTCTTCTTCGTGTTCTGGCGGCACTTCACTCCAAACAGCAAGCATACCAGTTCCTTTTAGCTTAACCATGTTCACCTCAATATATAACTGTTTAATGTGGGCAATATAACATAGGATTTTGGGAAAATAATGTCTTATATCTTTTCAGATAAGAATGCCTTGATACCGCGTTCAACTGTCTCTTTATGAATGTTCCAGGCTGCGCCATGTTGAGCCCTGTCAAGTCGTAGATAAGTCACAATGTCTGGCCTAGAATTAGCTAGATCATCACTGAGAGATATAGGTACTGTTTTATCTGCGTCGCTATGAATTAATAAGATGGGGGTAGATAACTCATCACTTCTAGATAAATAATTCAAATCTTCCCATCGTAAGTTAACCATTCGGGAGACTAATTTTTTGATTGGATACCCAGCTCCACGCGGGAGTAATGGGATTTCCTCAGCCTTCATATCTATGATCTTGTTAAGGTTAAGTGCAGGGGATTCTAAGATTACCCCGTTTATCTGTGATTTTGTGGCCGATTCCAATAAGTATTTAATTACTATTGCCCCTCCCATACTGTGGCCCATTAGGAATATTTGTTTTGCCCCTTTGTCACGGCAGAATTTGACGGCGCTCTCCAAATCTCGCCACTCTGTTAATCCAAACATATGGTAACCACCTTTATCTACAGGAGCATTTTGGTCATTCCTGTAATCTGACAAAAGTACATTTAAACCAATTCGATGGAAAGTCGGGACAAATCGCATTGATTCTGTTCTATAGGATCTGTGCCCGTGTATTCCGATGATCCAAGCATTGCTATCGCCTGGAATGTGCCAGCCGGTTAAAACCCCAAGTTCTGATTCAAACGATACATCAGAATATTTAAGGCCAAGGTTTATTTTTGGATTGTCTTCATAAACAAACAGGCTGGTTCTGACCTTAGTACCTTTTGCCAAGCATCCGGTACGAGAAATTATTTTTCTGGTTATGGTCCCGTTTACTATGGACGTTGGCCCTTCTACCACCAAGGAACCTCCTCGACTCGTGAGCCCGACATTGGGTAGTAGTCCATCATTAATATCCCTGCCATTGGGACGAAACGTTATGTGATTTTCATCGATGGATATTATTGAAGAAAAATATTCTAGTTTTTGCCGAAATATTTTGAAACCTTGGTGCCGTGTTTTAACAGCGTAGTAGATGACTACTAATCCTGCGATTCCTGTTACCGCCGCAAAAATCGGTAAAATTATTAGTATTATCATCTTGGCAAATATTTTTTCAAATATCTGGGTTTAGTTTGCATAAGTGAGTACTATCTCATCAAAGTGTATTGTAGTCCATTTGATGGGCATGCTAATCTTCGCTACTCAAAGCTACAGGTTATGGATTAAAAATGCGAACTCAAAGTCGAATAATCAGCACTAATACAGATTTCAAAGGATCTATTGATGTGGCTTGTATCGGGATGTTAACTCCAGCCGAAGTGTATGTGGTTGACCAAATGCCAGATTGGAACACTGGAAGCTTGTGGAAAGCGAGAGCTGATTTTATATCTGATGACGCGGCCATAGTAGCGTGCTGTATTAAAAAATGGGGTTTGAGTAGCGGTTTGGTATGCAATAAATTGGGAAATGACATTTCTGGGCAAAATGTTATTGACGAATTAGAATCCCTTGGCGTTATCGGTCAATTCATTAAGGATGAAAACCTTACCACGCCTCATGAAATCGTTATTTCAGATTCTCATGGTGGCCGGACGTACATTTGGGATAGGAGGGAAGATCTGCTGTCTACTATGGAGGTTGCCGACATTTCAGTCATTGAGGTAGCCAAATGTGCCTATGCCGACTGGTATGACTATCCCCACAACTTAACCGCGATTAAAGAAGCGGCACATCAAAAAATTCCGATACTTATCAACATAGAAGACCAGTATCAAAACTTTGAATCCATTAAAGAATTGGTCAGGTTGGCGACCTGGGTTCAATGCACTCCAGATCAAACTAATAATAGCCATCGACGGGAAGAGACTTGTCGCCGATTACTAAAAGAAGGGGTGGAAGGAATCATTTTTACCGGTTCAGAAGAAGGCTGTATGTGGGCGACCAATTCAGAATCTTTTGCGGTGAAAGCTCCTTCCATTGATTTAGTCGATGCTAATGGGGCAGGGGCCGTGTTATCTTCTGGATTTCTGTATGGATACAGTAAGGGGTGGGACTTTGAGGCCTCTTGTAGGTTTGCTGTGTCAGCCGCCTCACTACAGTGCCAAGAAATATCTCCCTCTGCCTTGCCGGTGGAACGTATTATTGAGGTTTCACAAGGGCTTGAAACAGTTAGATTCTGACACTAGTTTTTCTAATGCTAAGGTTGGCTCAATGTAGTCTGGGGAATTCCTGTCCGGTAAATTTTTCTCAACGATATAATGAACCAACTTATGAAGACACAAACTATAAATAAAATTCCGCCTATGGTTAACATAGTGTCTGCCGGAAGAAGAACTCTTGATCCAGCGATTAAATCGAACCGCAGGAAAGATAGATCGGACATGGCACCGTTGGCTAAATTCATTGAAGCCATTATCCCACCTATATGAACCGAATAAACTGCTCCTACCCGTCCTCTAACTGAATCATCAGTTGTCAATTGAATCATGGTATGAGTGAGGGTCATATACCCCGCTTGTGATGCTCCCATTAGAGCAGCGCTTCCAATGGCAAAATATATGTTGGGGGAAAATGCTAAAAGGATTGGTGCAAGCCCACTTACTACTCCGAGGTTAAGAAATAATTTACCCTTCGTTGTTTCACTAGTCACTCCCGATAGCCATATTAAACTTATTAATGCTCCTCCTCCTATGGACATCATCATGAGACTAAAATCTCCTCCACTCGTTGCATTAAATCTCTCGACCGATAATACGGGTAACACAGCCTCGAATGACATCGTAAAACCACAATGAAAAAATGCCATCATGATGATTAATTTCAATAAAGGATGTTTGTAGACATAAGGTATGCCCTGTGTGAAATTTGGAAAGAATCCTTTTTTACTATCCATTGAACCAGAGCTGGTAGTTTTTATCCTCAGGGCCTGAACAAAGCTGATAACGTAAAACAGTGAGCAGGTCAAGAAGGCCCATTCTATTCGTGTACTTGCCAGAAGCGGGAGTATTGTCAATGGCCCTAAAAGCCTTGAGCCATGCATAGTAGCTTGATTCAAGGCAATCGCATTAAGTAATTTTTCTTTCGGCACCAAGTTAGGGACTAATGCTTGCCCCACGGGCATTTGCGCTGATCTGGCTGCGCCATTCACGAAAGCCAGGGTCATCAGGTGCCACATTTCCATCTGGTTGAAGGCCATTAGTCCTGCAAGGAACAACGTATGAGTGAGGTTGAGGGCGTAGATGGAAGCCATTACTTTCCGTCTTTCATATTTGTCGGCTAGATACCCAGTGAATGGTGGAATTACAACCCTAGGTATCATCGCAAGAAAAGTTACAAGTCCCACATAGAGGGATGATCCAGACATTTCCCATACAATCCAACCACGGGCGACTATGAGGGCCCAGGCAGCAGCGCTTGCACTCATGTTGCCGGTCCATAGCACACGATAATCTCTGTATTGGAGGGCGGCTAAGAACCGGCTTCCTAAAATCTTGTTTATCAAAATACCACGGGAGTGAAACGAATATATTTCATGAGGGATTATTATAGGGCCTGTTTTTGTAAATAAACACTAGGGAGTCGGCAAACCGTTAAGTGAAATTAAACCTAACTGATGATTGGACCTAACAAGAGATAAATTACCTATAAGATGAAGAATGGTGTCTACTGTTCTAACCGAAACATATGGAAGTTCTTATTAAATATCGGCTCATTGAAACTAGCTACTACTGCTGTTTCTCTGGTAAACCCATTGCGATATTTCAATAAAGATGAATAAATTCAACATGATCTAGATGATTGATTTCTGAAACCTTTATATAGATGTGACTGGACACCTCTTTAAATATTTCATATCCTTTACCCCCTTCGTTGACAGGTATTGTTAACGGGTTATTAAAGATAGGGGGAGAGAAAGCAATATGGCTAAGTATAAAGTGGTAACACAGAAACCAGCTGGAGTTACTTTTGATTTAGCAGACAGTCAGTACCTGCTGGAAAGGGAAGCTCTTGATGCTATTGATGCGGAAATAGTAGAAATTGATGCTTCAACAGAAGATGAATTTATTGCTTCTGCAAAAAATGCAGATGCTTTGGTTGCCAGAGGCCGACCGATAACCAAGAAAATTATAGATTCATTGGAGAATTGCAAGGTTATCGCCTTAGGAAGCGTTGGTGCCGATTCCGTGGATGTAGGTGCTGCCACTGAAAAAGGTATCCCGGTGACAAATGTACCCGATACCTTCATTGAAGAAGTGGCTGACCATACCATGATGCTTCTTCTCGCCTCATTTAGGCGCCTTAACATTATGGATCAAATGGTGAGAGAAAATAGGTGGGCTGAAGGACGACCTCTTCTATCTGAGTTCCCAAGGTTATGGGGCCAGACATTGGGGTTTATAGCTTTTGGTCATGTAGCTAAGGCAGTTGCTATAAGAGCAAAGGCTTTTGGGTTACGGCTGATTGCATTTGATCCATATATAGAAGAACTTTCAATGACAGAATATGGCGTCCAACCTATCAGCACTCTTGAAGAGATGTTGGGTATGTCCGATATAGTTTCGATGCACGCACCTTCAACGGGAGACGCATTCCATTTAATGAGCGAACCGCAATTCAAATCCATGAAACCCACAGGCCTATTCATAAACAATGGGCGGGGTCCAACGGTAGATGAAGAGGCCCTGATAAAGGCGCTAGAACAAAAATGGATAGCTGGAGCTGGACTTGACGTGTTTGAACAAGAACCGCCAGATCCTGAAAATCCTCTATTGCATATGGAAAATGTGATATCAACCCCGCACGTTGCTTCTGCATCTTCAAGGATGGCTCCTGAGACGAGGAGACGGGTAGGCAAGGAGCTTTCCCTAGTCCTTACAGGACGATGGCCTAGGAGTTGTGTGAATCCAGCAGTATTAGCTGATTCTGGGCTTAAGAGATGGCAGCCTTATTCTATGGGCAGAGGCCCGGGTTCCGGCTGAGATATATTAGTAGATTGCAGATTTAAAAAAGGGTGATACAGTCACCCTTTTTTATTATCTTTGTGAATAGGGACGGTGGCTGTGATTGTGAGGACTATGGAAACCAGAGCAACTACCGAAAGGGTGTAGAAAGCGTAGTTGTAACTTCCTGTAATATCAAAAATTAAACCGGAAAATAAAGCCCCAACCGCCTGACTGAAAGATACGAACGGTTCTGTGAAACCTCTAATGGCACCCAAGGAACCCCGGCCGAAATAATCTGCCATAGCCACAGATGGTACAACTAACATGCCTCCAAGGGCAGTTCCAAATAATGAGGCATACACCCATGCCTCGATTACACTGTCGGCGGTACTGAACAAAATGGCGCATATACTCATTATTGCCGCTACCATTGCATAGCAGTATCTTGCTTTTATTTTTTCGATAGCCCATCCCCACCCCAATCCGCCAACGCCGGTGAATATAGCATTTAAACTCACCGCAACTGCCGCCTGATTAGCGGTTAGTCCGGCATCTTGAAAAAAAGCAGCCATATGAGTGTTTGTTCCTGAGTGAATTACTAAAAGAAGACCTCCACCCATTGCTAGCTGCCATAAAGCTGGGGTTCTTAAAGCTTCCTTCAAAGTCCAGTTGATTTCCTCAATTACAGCTACGGGCACTGCGTCAGCACTTACAGCGGCACTGGCAGCTGAGGACTTTTTTTCACCATCAGGCAACAAGCCGACTGACTCAGGAGTTTCGGCGAGTAAGAGAAAAACAGGAAGCAGAGCGATAACCCAAACTCCCACACCTAATAGATGCCAAGCAACTTGCCACCCATAGATGCCTATCAATATGGATGCCATGAGTGGGAAGCCCGTCATTCCTATGGAATGGCAAAAGGTGAGTATCCCGTTTGCTCTTCCTCGTTTTTGAATGAACCACCTAGAAACTACCACTGACGACCCAATCTGAACAGGACTGCTAAATATTATTCGACCAATACCATAGGTAATATAGAAGGCTACTGGTACAGTAGCCCATCCGGTTAGGAAGGTAGTTATACCTAGTATCAATATGCTGGAGGTGAGCACAGCTCGCGCGCCATACTTATCAATCAGCCAACCTATGATTGGTGATATGAAGGTAGATGCCAGCCCACCTACGCTGACTGCCCCAGCCAATACGGTACGGCTCCATCCTAAATCTTCCGCCATTGGATACATAAAAACAGCTAGAGTTAGACTTGCTGCGGCATTCCTGACAATTTGAGTGGACCCAGATGTACCTAAAATAAGCCAACCGTAGAAGAATGGGGTGCGGGTTGAAAGAAATTTTGCTAGGTTCAATGAAGATCCTCATGGATTCAAAATGTGATATTCCGGAGGGATGCTACCACGTAGGGGATAGTGCTTCAAACATTCCAAATGTTGTATTGTTAATACTGCATCCACAATGCTAAGATTTTTCTTTATTCGATCAACATGAATGAAATTAAACCTTTAGTGAGTACAATGTGGTTTAACTCTAAAAAGTAGTATGAGGAGTCTTATTAATTTTGCCTGATATAAAAGTTGCGATAATCGGAGTAGGTAACTGTGCTTCTTCCTTGATTCAAGGAGTGGTCAAGTATGCCGATGTGGGCCCTAACGACAATGTTCCAGGTCTGATGCATCCTGTTTTGGGAGAATACGGTATTGGAGATATAAAAGTTGTTGCTGCGTTTGATGTCGATGCAAGTAAAGTGGGTAAAGATCTGTCGGAAGCGATCTTTGCAGGGCCGAATAACACCGTTAAATTTCAAGATGTCGAGGAAACTGGAGTAATAGTTCAAAGGGGAATGACCCACGATGGGATAGGCCGTTACACCTCAGAAGTCATAACTAAAGCCGATGGCGGCACCGACGACGTCGCTGCGATTTTGAAAGAACGAGAGGTAGATGTGGTAATTAATTACCTACCAGTAGGTTCTGAGGAGGCTACGAAATGGTATGTTGAACAAGTACTACAGGCTGGCTGCGGTTTTATAAATTGCATACCTGTTTTCATCGCTAGTGGAGAGAATGATTATTGGCAAAATAGATTCAGAGAGGCCGGTGCACCAATAATCGGGGATGATATCAAATCTCAGGTAGGGGCTACTATCACTCACAGAGTGTTAACTAGGTTATTTATGGACCGAGGTGTTGAGCTCCTTAGGACATACCAATTAAATTTTGGCGGCAATACAGACTTCATGAATATGCTTGATAGAGACAGACTGGTTTCAAAAAAAATATCCAAAACCCAATCTGTCACATCGCAAGCGGACGAATTCATACCAGCTCGAGATGTCCATGTAGGCCCTAGTGACTATGTGCCGTGGCTCACAGACCGGAAGTGGTGCTATATCAGGATGGAAGGCAAAACTTTTGGAGATGTGCCTCTAAATATGGAGTTAAAGCTTGAGGTTTGGGATAGTCCTAACTCTGCAGGGGTTGTAATAGATGCAGTGCGGTGTGCCAAAATTGCAAAAGATAGAGGTATAAGCGGTCCAGTAACTGCCCCTTCATCATATTTCATGAAATCCCCACTCATTCAGTATACGGACGATCAAGCTCGACAGCTTGTTGAGGATTTCATCGCTGGAGAAGAATCCGCCCAAGGCTAGTTTCAAACACCCGTGATTTGTCGATAGACGAGGTTATATGAACCAACCTCTGAAGGTTGCGCTGGTTTCCCCATATGATTTTGCCTCACCTGGCGGTGTCACTACTCATATACAGAACCTGAGTGTTAATTTAGAACAAAAAGGTGTATTCACTAGGATTTTTGCTCCTGTTTCCGCAAGTCCTCATAACTCAATTCCCAATTTAACCCCTATGGGTACCCCAGTTCCCGTACCAATTGGGGGGTCGGTGGCAAGAATATCCCTATCGGTTTGGCTGGCAGACCGGCTTAGAAAATCAATTGAGACGGAAAATTTCGATATTGTCCATGTCCATGAGCCATTCGCCGGAGCCTTGACTCTCGGGGTATTGTCAAAGAGGTTACGAAACAAACCAGTTATAGTGGCTACTTTTCATTCGTTTGAAGGATCAAGCCTTTATCAAATAGTGCCTAACAAGTTATTGCAAAAATATTTTCGAAAATTAGACGGGAGGATTGCTGTTTCATCATCAGCAAAATCTTATGTTAGCAAATATTTACCAGCAGACTACGACATTATTCCAAATGGGATAGACATCGATGAAATTCTAGAGGCAACTCCATATCAAAATCTTCTCGACGATAAGATAAACATTTTGTTTGTGGGGCGCCTTGAGAAAAGAAAAGGGTTGAAATACCTCCTGACATCTTTTTGCGATCTTAAATGGAAGTTTCCTAACATTAGGCTCATCATTGTCGGTGCTGGAAAAATGGATATAGAATCACAGCGAATTCTAGGAGAGAGAAACCCAGGCGATGTCTTCATGGCGGGACCCGTGACTCACGAAGAGAAGTTGAAGTATTTCAAAACTGCAGATATTTTTTGCACCCCCGCGACGGGACAAGAAAGTTTCGGAATAGTGCTTCTAGAGGCGATGTCTGCCGGATTACCGATTGTGGCTTCTAGAATAGATGGTTATCAGTCGGTACTGGATGAAAAAGAGGGACTCTTTGCAAACGTAAAAGATCCAAATGACCTGTCGGAAAAACTATCACGACTAATTAATGACAAAAATATGAGGATGCAAATGGGAAAAAACGGGAGAGAAAAATCTCAGTTATTTTCTTGGCCTATAGTGACTGAAAAAATCCTCGGCCATTACTTATCATTAACCAGTGTCCTAAATACCGGCCACTTGAGACCTACTGATTGATATGCTACTTATACTCAGAGAGAGAATATGATTGCTAGGGAAAACTTACGGGAACTACTTTTTAAATATTATGAAGAGCCTTTTTCTGCTTTTTTTGACCGTATAGGCTTTACGCCAAACATGGTCACCTTGCTCGGGCTGCTGATAATTTTGATAGCAACGATATTTATTTCAGCAGGTAATTTTTGGATAGGTGGAATTATCGTTGCGCTTGGAGGAGCTCTAGATCTTATTGACGGTGCCTTAGCTAGAAGGAAAGGATTAGTTTCAAAATTTGGCGCTATGTTTGATTCCGTTGCAGATAGACTACAGGAGGCATTAGTACTTCTCGGGCTACTAATTTATTATTCTCTCAACAATTGTGTGTCTTCAAATCTTATTCCCTTTAATTTATTCGAAGGCTTTAATTCTTGCGCTTTTGCGCAAATAATGACCTACACTGCATTTGTTGGATCAGTCATGGTCAGTTATCTTAGATCGCGAGCAGAAGGTTTGGGTATAGAGTGTAAAGTTGGGATCATGACTCGCCCTGAACGAGTGGCTATTATATCTGTCGGGCTTGTTATGGCGCATTGGGTGCCAGTTGTTATGATCGTAGTTTTAATGATTCTTACGGGACTGGGTTTTTTCACAACTATTCAAAGATTAATGCATTCGTCTAAAGAACTATAAACCTGGAGATTATGGAACATGCAAATACTAAATGATTCGGATAAAGAGATCGTTAAAAGCCGATTTGAAAACGAATTAGTGAATGAAGTAAACATAACTTTGTTTACCCAAATGGACCTTGGGGGTCTGATAGTTCCTGGTCGTGAATGCGAGACTTGCCCGCCAACTGAACAATTGTTAAAAGAGGTTAGTGAAACATCTGACCTAATCAACTTTAGGAAACTAGATATCAGGAATGATTCAGAAGAAGCAGCACGATGTAATGTTTCCAGAATACCGTCCTTTTTAGTTTCCAAAGGAGATGAAACAAACGTAAGGTATCTTGGTATACCTGCTGGAACTGAGTTTCCAGTTTTATTGGAAGCCTTGGTCAATGTTTCATCTGATGAACCAAAAATATCAGAAGACACGAAAGGATTTTTAGACGGCCTCCAAGAAATTATATCAATCAAAACATTTGTTACACCCAATTGACCGCATTGCCCAGGTGTGGCCAGTTTGGCTCATGCAATGGCAGCGTTTACCCAAAAGGTGGTGGCTGAAGTTATTGAGGTTCAAGAGTTTCCAGATTTAGGTAATGCATACCAAGTTAAAGGAGTCCCTTTAACTGTGATCAATGAACAATATAGTTTCACCGGTGCAGCAAATGAACAAATGCTAGTCGAGCATGTGAAAAAAGCGCTGTTGAAAGATCTTGAAGGAGATAGTTAATTTTGAATTTCAGATCCCGATTATATCTCCATTTGGTATTTCTGGGATTAGCGGTATTTTGTTTCAATTTTTCGACCAATATCACTCTAGCATCTGATTCTGACATCGAGATTAAGTCGGCTTCGGCAAAAAGTGAATTCCCTGAAGGTATTCGTTTTTCTGTAGAGGCAATATCTAGTAGCCGTATTGCGGAGATAGCCGTCAATTTCAGAATTGGCCAACAGATATCCGGAGTATACGAGTATTTGGATTTTGAGGGTGGGTTGGAGGTCAAAGGCAGTCTTTTCTGGAAGACAAACACTAGTGCTAAATATGTGCCTCCAGGCACCATTATTGAGTATGCTTTTACTATTTTAGATGAATCAGGTAACACCTTTAATTCCGAGAATAATTATCTCTTATATTCTGATACTCGATTTGAATGGCAAGAAGTAGAATTAGGTACTATAGCGGTGGCTTATCACGGACCGGTGAAAAGCAGAGCAGAAGATTTATTAAATGCTATGAATCAAACTCTATACGCAATGGAGCCGGTATTCGGAGATGTTCAAGGAGACCCAATAAGAGTAACCATGTACAACAATGTTGCAGAGATGATGGGAGCCTTGCCTCCAAGTAGTTCCACCATGAGAAGTGAATTGATAACAGAAGGGCAGGCTTATCCAGATATTGGTACAGTATTAGTACTTGGCGGCGGCAGGCTTTCAAGAGGCACTGCTTCACATGAAGTGACTCACATTTTAGTCCATCGAGCTGGGGATAGTGTGTTTAGCAGTGTTCCCTCTTGGTTGAATGAAGGGTTGGCAGAATTTGGAAATGTTTCCCCTAGCTTTTCTTACGATGTGGCACTTGATTTCGCTGTTCATGCCGACAGGTTGATGCCCATTACTTCGATGAGAAGCCGGCCTGGGAATCCGGAAGATGTGATTATTTTTTATGGGTCAGCAAGCTCAATAGTAGAATTTATGATATATAAATTCGGTCCTGCCAAAATGCTTAACCTGTTAACTGAGCATAAATCGGGTAGAAATTTGGATGATTCAATAGAGTTTGTTTATGGTATTAGCAAACTTGAACTTGAGAACGAATGGAGGACCTACATAGGTGCTCCCGTATATGAACCAGATTTGTCAAAGGAGAAATTACCGACTCCTATACCTAGACCTGCAGTGGGACTGTTTTCTTTAACCCCTCAGTCTGGGTCTACTTCGGTAAAATCTACAGAAATAGACACCTCTCAAAATATCACTTCACATGATCAACCCAATGACATGGCAAATTCTGAATATAAGAGTTCCGGGGCCTCGCAATCTGGAAGTTGCAATCGACTGAATAGCAAAAACTATGCAACGGATTATTCAATGTTTCTTTTAATCATTCCGCCATTTTTCATTTGGTCCCGCCGCAGGTAAGTTCACCATTGATACAATAGTAAAATTATTTATGTTTAGGGTGCGTGTTAAATGAGCTCATCTTCGGATTGGCACAAGGCGATAGAACAGACATATGTTGTCAAATACCCAAAGCAGCATTTAGCTACTTTTGGTGTTACCAGCATAGAATATTTCGTGGTTACAGAACCTTTGTACACTGCGATGGATTCTCAAAAAAAAGAGTTGGAAGGGGTGGTTCGGAAAGGCAAAGTGAAGGCTGAACAGCCAACCTTAATCACTCCAACCTATGCGATGAATTTGAAAGGGTTCAGTGACGAGGCTTACAAATACTTCAGTCAGGTAGCACATCTATACGGGGCTAACAGCCCTGGGATTATGTATCAATACAATAATGAACCTGAAAATTTGGAGATTCTTAGCGGCAATCCAAACGAGATTGCCCACCGTATTTCCAAAGAGCTCAGAGACAAAAAGAATGATCTCTCCGTCGTTATATCTGGAGTGGATGAGTTTTGGGATGTAGCTTTGCTTAAGTTCATATATGAGTTTACAGCCTCATCTGCTTCTTTCAACAGCCGGGAAATGAGAGGCGCCGGACTAATGGAACCGCAAAATTTTGCTGGAGGAGTGCCGGCGGCAGCTGCGAACCAAATTGAGGAAATGTTCAAGTCAGTGAAAAAGGGTGGAAGCCCAGAAACTCTAAAAAATGAGTTGGATAAATGGGGAGTCTATCAATATTATGAAGATAGATTTCTAAACCTATTTCGATAAAACCGTTTAATTAGTATTAATTTACTTTCTCCGACCTCCCATGATTTTGCCTGTGTTTTAAGATATATTTAATCTTTTATTTATGCTTCATATGCTAGAATTAACTTCACAAAAATTTCCACGGGGTAATATGTACAGACAAGAAGACCCAGAAGTTAACATAGAGCAAATTATTGCAAAGATTAAAGGGTTGTTTGGTGGCTCTTCAGGGGAGAGCAATTCTTCAGGTGGGGGCAGTAAAGGGAAAAGCAAGGCCCCATACCTTATCTTAGGATTAATCGTTTTAGGTGTGATCGGGTGGGTTGCAACAGGTTTTTTCTCTGTTCAACCTGGAGAAGAGGCGGCACTCAGAATGTTTGGTAAATATTCTGATACTAGAGGTACAGGGTTGCAGTGGTGGTGGCCAGGGCCGATTGGGGCGAAAGATATAGTCTCGGTGGATGAAATACGTAGATTGGAACTTGGGGTAAGAGCGGGAACCCCCGTACTGGATGAATCACTGATGATTACTGGAGATCCAGACGAGATGGGAGCGCCGGGAGAGGCACCTAACATAGTTGATGTACAACTATTGGTTCAATATGACATTAAGAATCTGAAAGACTACCTTTATCAAGTTGTTTCTCCAGATTCCTTCACTTTGAAAGATGCGACCGAGACATCGTTAAGACAAATTGTCGGGAGTAGACCTATTGACGACGTCTTAACCGATAACAAAGAAATTGTACAGATTGAGACTAAAGCGAAGCTCCAGGGCATATTAGATCAATACCAAAGCGGAATAAGAATCAGAGAAGTAAAATTGCTCTATGTATTCGCTCCAGAACAAGTGAAAGATGCTTTTGATGACGTCGTTAGGGCAAAAGAAGACAAAGCTCGGATAATTAACTTGTCTGACGCATACAAAGAAAGTGTTTTGCCCCAAGCAAGAGGTACCGCCGCAAAGGCGTTACAAGACGCAGAAGGGACAAGACAGCAAAATATTGCGGTTGCGGAAGGAGAAGCACAGAGATTTTTGTCAATTCAAAAAGAATACTCAAAATCAAAAGATGTGACACGAAAGCGTCTCTATCTTGAAGCCATGGAGGAAATACTCCCATCAGTTGGGAAGATACTGGGTAACCCGGATGAAGTAATATTAGTCAATCCAGGCAATGCCAGTAATGTGATACCTGTTCCGGTGTCCGGCGGCCAGGAGTAGTACTATAATGAAATTACTGTCTATCCTACTAGTTGCACTGATTATCCTATTTGCCATTATGTTGCCACAAATCTTCTTTTCTATTAGTGAAACAGAAGTCGGAATTGTTACGCGATTTGGCCAGATTAAAAGTGAAATAACCACACCTGGGTTGAGGATTAAAACACCGTTTATGGATCAGGTGACAACATTTGAAAAAAGACTTTTGATTTTTGACGCTCCACCTGACTCACTACTGACTAGAGACAAAAAACGTCTCATTATCGACGTGTATGCTCGAGGACGTATAGTAGACCCAAAGATTTTCAAGGAAAGGCTTGGTGATGAACAGCGTGCCTCCGACCGCGCGGTTGACATAATTTCTTCGGAGCTCCGACGAGAGATAGGTGTTCATAACCAATCTGAAATCATTACTACTAAAAGGGATTCTATGATGGCCAATGTTAAATCGGCTGTTACTCCTAAATTGCTGGAATTTGGTATTGAAGTTGAAGATGTCCGTATAAAAAGGGCAGATTTTCCAGGAGAAATCGCTGATAGCGTATATGCCCGAATGAAGGCAGAAAGACAAAGGAAAGCTGACAAAGAAAGAGCGGAGGGTGCAGAAATCGATGCGCAAGTGAGAGCTGACGCTGATCGTAAGGCCACCATAATTATTGCCGCTGCGACGAGAGATAGTCAGATAATTAACGGTTGTGGTGAGGCGGAATCAACAAGGATCTTTGCACAGGCACTAGAGCAGGACCCGGAATTCTATTCCTTTCAGCGTTCCTTGGAATCTTTTAAATCCATACTAAGTAGTGGCACTACCGTTGTTATGCCTGTTGAAAGCTTCGGCAAATTATTTGAAGAAATGAGGAGCGGGGTTGACCAAGCAACTCTAGTGGCACCCGATTCCTCAGCTGCTAAACCTGGATCTGTCAATGACGATGATATTGGCTCCAAATGTGCCCAAGTTTCGGCTGCGTGGACACTAGCTTCTGAATTGAAGGTTGATCAACCAGATTTAACTTTTGTTGGCCTGCAAAAAGAGGAATGGATAGGACCTAATTTGGGTTGCACAGAATCTTCAGAGGGAAACCAGGAAAAAACCCCTGGATTTGAAGTGGAATTCTTGTACAGTGGCTCAAATTATTTAGTAAGATCAAACCAGTACGGGTCAGTGGTTAAAATCTGCTAGTTGGATTAATTCTGTGGTTGCATTTTGTACTTAATTTGCACTAACTGAGCCCGAACAGGTTCATTTTTAGGTGTGCGTCAATTGGAAGAATCAATCGTATTAAATTGTCATTATGACGATGTTTTTGATGTCAAACCTTTCATAAAATATCTCATTAGAGCTGGAAAAGAAGCACTGCAAAAATGTGGAATTTCATCTTGTGAGGCCAGCATATATATTACTGGCGACGAGTATTTGAAGAGCCTAAATGAAAGGTATCGAGGAATTGATGAGATAACCGATGTTCTGTCCTTCTCAAATGATCATGAAGGAGAGTATTATGGGGTCGAAGAGGACAACCGAGTAGGGCTGTCTCACTTAGAATTTGTAATTCCTGATGGCCTAACCAAACAAATTGGGGAAGTGGTGATATCTTTTCCCCAGGCCGAAAGACAAGCTTTGGAGCATAAAGTGAACTTGCAGGAAGAGTTGAAATTCCTGGTGGTTCACGGGTTTTTGCACCTGGTGGGCCATGATCACATAGGGGTTGATGATAGAAAAGAAATGGAATCCTTGGAAAAGGAGATTATGACTGGGTGAGTACATAGATATGGCTGAGGCACTGTACAGAAAATGGAGACCCGGTACATTATCCGAGTTAGTAGGGCAAAATCATGTGGCTCAAACCTTGCAACAGGCTGTCTTAACTGACAGAGTATCGCATGCCTATATGTTTTGTGGGCCCAGGGGAACCGGAAAGACAAGCACGGCCAGGATATTGGCAAAAGCTGTAAATTGCTTATCGCCAAGGGACGGTGAACCGGATGATACCTGCCACATGTGCCTTGCAGTAAATGAAGGCAGAGCCATTGATATGATCGAGATAGATGCAGCTAGTAATCGCCGGATAGCTGATATAAGGGATTTAACTGAAAAAATACATTACGGTCCTGCGGAAGGTAAGTTCAAGGTCTACATTATTGATGAAGTCCACATGCTCACACCGGAAGCCTTTAATGCCCTTTTAAAAACCTTAGAAGAACCCCCTCCCCACGCCATTTTGATACTTGCTACTACCGATGTTCATAAAGTTCCATTGACCATAATTTCTAGATGTCAACGCTTTGATTTTCGAAGGATTCCATCTAAAGATATTGTAGAAAAACTAAGAAAATTGAGTGTAGAAGAAGCAGTGGAAGTTGAAGACGAGGCCTTAATGTTGGTGGCCCGCAAGTCGACGGGAAGTTTAAGGGACGCCGAAAATATTCTTGAACAGGTGATAGTTTCCTCAGAGCCACCGGTAACAGAACTAGATGTCCGGCAACTTCTTAATTTGACAGATGAGTCATTACCAGCAGATTTATTGGATTTGATAGCGGATAACCAGGTGAAAAACAGTCTCGTTCGCTTAGGGCAAATGATTGAGGGCGGGAAAGAACCTACCCAGATTCATTCAAGCCTTATTGAAATAACACGGGTTTTGATTTTACTAAAAACGAATGCCAGTGACGGATCTGAACTTGGTGACGCCCTTAAGGAACGTCTCCAGAATATAGCGGACAAATTTAGTATGGAAAGATTGATATATATCGCAAAAACTATGTCTGACGTTAACTTCAGAGACGTGCTGACTCCTGCGTTGCCATTAGAGATTGCCATTTTGGAATCGATTATGAGCCAACAAAACACCGAGTCGACCCAAAAGAAATCCCGAGAGACAAACATGGGAAGTGCGGCCAATAAGAAAAGCGAAGAACAGATCTTTGAGGGATCTCCCGTTAATACTGAACAAAAACCAAAATTAGCCAAACCCATAAGTGAAAAACAAACAAAAGATACTATCTCGCCACCACCTGTTGTATCAGTTACGGAAACTAATTCCCAAAGTGAACCATCTGAATTGGGAACAAATGAAGTAAGCCTCCAAACAAACGCTGGCAGCGATAGTATTGATGAACACTGGAATGAGTTATTACGCTCGTTAAGACAAACCGGCAAAAGATTTAATTTGGGAGCTTTGCTTCGCGGATGCAAAGAACGGAAAATTAAGGATGACACTTTAGTGTTAACCTTTCTGCATAGTTCTCACCTTGAAAGAGTCAATAGCGAAATAGAAGACCCGTTAGTAAATGGACAATTTGAAAGTGTCGTTGAAAATGTTCTAGGTAAAAAATATAAAATTAGCGTAGAACTGGCCAACAATGAAATGAAATCGGTCCGAGGTCCTATTAGTCAACAAAGTCATTTGGTCCGAGCTGCCCAATCACTTGGTGCCCGTATAGTTGAAGAAAGGAGTAAAACATAATAATGAACCGTAACATGATGAAACAGGCTCAACAGTTGCAAAAGCAAATGTTAAAGGCCCAGCAAGAGATTGAAGAAACTAAAGTGGAATTTTCTTCGGGTGGAGGTGTGGTGAAAGTGGTGGTGTCTGGGAAAATGATAGTGGAATCGATAGAAATAGATCCGGATGCCGTGGATCCAGATGATGTTGAAATGCTTCAAGATCTTGTTTTATCGGCGGTTAACGGCGCAATGGAAAAGGCTCAGGAATTGGCATCTTCAAAAATGGGTGCTATAACCGGAGGGTTAAACATACCAGGCCTTACCTAGGTGAATATGGAATACTCGAGTGGGACCCCTCCTGTTCAGCGACTTATAGACGAGTTTAGTAGACTTCCAGGAGTTGGCCCTAAATCAGCCCAGCGCTTGACGTACCACCTAATTAGGATGCCAGCGGAACAAGCAGAAAATCTGGCTTCCGCGATTCTTTCCGTTAAGACTCGCATAACACTTTGCTCAAAATGTTTTCACATAACTGAAAATGACCCTTGTAACATCTGTTCGGATACAACACGAGATCAAAGTAAAATTTGTGTGGTAGAACAACCTTTGGATGTTATGGCGCTGGAAAAAACTTCTACATATGACGGGTTATATCACGTTCTCCATGGAGTTATCTCACCAATCAATGGGATCGGCCCGGATGATTTAAAAGTAAAACCCTTGTTGCAGAGACTGATGGATAATGACGTGACTGAAATTATCATGGCCACTAACCCTAATTTGGAGGGAGAGGCTACCTCAATGTTTATTCATAAACTTATTGAACCGTCGGGGATAAAAATAACTAAACCTGCCAGAGGCCTTCCAGTTGGAGGCGATTTGGAATATGCAGATGAAGCGACACTAAGTAGAGCAATAGAAGGCCGACAAAATTTCTAACTTCTGCAGCGTTTCAAGGCACTCCTATGACAAGTAACCGGGTTTATAAAACGAAGGCTATTGTTTTGAAGCAAATGCCAATAGGTGAAACCAATCGAATCATCACGTTTTACACCCGCTCCTTTGGTAAGGTCGCGGCTGTGGCCCGCGGGGTAAGACGTCCAGGCAGTAAATTTGGCGGCAGTTTAGAAATCCTGAACCATGTTCAAACTTCGATTGCTCGTGGAAGAAGCCTGGATAATGTCAATGAATGTGTAGTGATTGAGTCCTATAAAAACCTCAGAAAAAACTTGACTGCCATCGCTGAAGGAATCTATATAGCCGAGTTGGTGGATACTTTTGGGGAAGATAGGTCACCCAATTTTTCCTTATTTGATATCTTATTAGAAACCCTATCCAATTTAGACCAATCGGAGCATCGTGAATTTTGGATATTGTGGTTTGAATTTAGGCTGCTGCACGTCTCCGGATTCCTTCCAGAGTTTGTGAGTTGTGTGGAATGCCATAGCGGTCTTGATAGAACTGATCATACATTCGATCCGGGAGCGGGAGGCGTTTTATGTCCTGAATGCGTTAACAACTACGGCACAGATCAGTCGTGGAATGTGTCGGTTTCCGCACTCACAGTACTTAGGTTTTTCCAAAGGTCCCTTAATTCGAAGCTCCAGTCAGGTAGTGCCGGCCCATACGTAGATGACCTGGCAGACGTTAAGGCTTTCTTGAGAATATATATGAGATATATTGCTGAAAGAGATTTGAAATCTACAGGATTTTTGGACCTGGTCAGGTTTAAAGAAACCCATTAACCTAATTGTGTAGGCCTCCTTTAATCAGCAACGATAACCGAAACAGAACCCCGTCGATTGTCTTTTCAGATAAATATCCAACAGGAATGAGAACCACTATATTTCTTCCGATAATTGTTTATCTTGGAGCCATGAAAGGTAAAATGAATATTACCTTCCCAATACTGAAACGTTGAAATTTGTGAAAACAGAGTTTTATTCCAATTTTGTTTATTTAGACCTGATGTCATGCCTGATGGTTTTATCGGATGTATTGAAGACTTCCGTATATCTTTTTTGTCCCGGCCAGACAGCCAAAAATGTGCTTTGACCGAATTGCCTGATGCGGGTGTCTTGGATTTATTGAAACAGCCACCTTGGCGGTTTGTAGGTAGGAGCAGTATATAGAACCCAAGCTTGGTTGTTTTTTGAACGAATGGCTTCCCAATTCACTTGCAAGCCGTTCGTTTCATGACAAAAAAATCGGCTGTGTCCAGGCGAAGGCACCATCGGAATCCATTACTTCTGCCCGCACATACCCTTCATTTCCTTCAAATTCGTATTTGATTTTATTGCCTGATATTTCCTTTAATACCCGCCCATTTTCACCAATTAATTTTGTGGAGTACAGAAAAGCACCGATTTGAGAAATGGAAAATTCAATGTGGTGATCTGAGCTTTCCAAATCGTCTAGCGAGACACCGCTTGAGGAATAGAAATTTCCATTGCGCATGTTCTCTATCAATGAATCTTGGTTCCCCGATTCTGATCTGACCACAACCCAGCCTCTGCCTGGGTTGTGCTTATCTGGTGCGAAATCCCGGTAATCATGCGAGTCATCAGTAGCAGCCCCGTAAATTACCTTTTTCTGGGTAAGCATGTGATCCCACATGTCAGAGGTTGAGAATTTCCAGTTGATTCGTAATCTATTAATGTTAAATGGTTGTGATCACTTAAGACCAAGAAATCGTACTCGTGTTTTTCAAACCACTCGCAGACCTTTTCAGGAGTTTCATCTCCATCTGACTTAGTAGTGTGCGTGTGAAGATTACCTTTGAACCACTCTTTACTGCCCATTTAAAATCCTTCTTCGTTTGTATATGTTTCTAATTTTTAGAGGTCTCAATTATAAGTTTTACCAGTAATGGTTTAGAAGGTACCGCAAATTGCTTCTTCCACATTGTCTTTCAAATCATGTATATTTGCATAAATTTAACGAGAATGATTAAAGCATGGAGTCGTAATTATGCCGTTTGGTGGAAATGATTGGTTGGATTTAACTACTGAGGAGACCCTGGAACCCGATTTACCAATATGTGACCCCCATCACCATTTTTGGGATCACAGGTTAGAAAGAATCCCTTATCAAGAATACTTGTTACCTCAACTGGTTGAGGATATAACAAGCGGTCATAACGTAACTTCTACGGTATTTATTGAAGCTCGCTCTATGTATCGTCAAAACGCCCCTGACCATATGAAACCTATAGGTGAAGTGGAATTTGTTCAAGGTTTGGCGGCGGCAAGTGCTAGCGGTATATACGGTGATAGTAGAGCGGCCGCTGCTATCGTGGGGCATGCAAATCTTAATCTTGGTAGCGAGGTGAGGGAAGTGTTGGAGGCCTTAAAAGAGGCCAGTCCAAAGAGATTTAAAGGTATAAGACATTCCGTTACATGGGATCCTCATCCTGAAATAGAAAATACAGCTCTTCATAAAAACGAAGAGCAGATGGTCACTAAAAATTTTCAGGATGGTGCCAAAATTTTGGCTGAGATGGGCCTTACTTTTGAGGCTTGGATGTACTCTCACCAACTTGGAGAGTTAGTTAATTTGGCTAAAACAGTTCCTGACCTGAAAATAATACTTAACCATGTCGGCGGGTTAGTTCTAGATGGTCCATATGAATCTATTAGGGAAGAAGTTTTAGCAAACTGGAGAGATCGTATAAAGGAGTTGTCAGAATGTCCCAATGTGGTTGTTAAACTTGGGGGTATAGGTATGCCACGAACCGGATTTGACTGGCATCTCAGACAAAAACCTATCGGGTCAGAGGAACTAGCTGGCCAGATGCGTCCTCTTTTGAGCTATTGCATCGATCAGTTTGGACCTGAGAGAGGTATGTTTGAGAGCAATTTCCCTGTAGACAAGGTATCTTATTCGTATAACATTTTGTACAACGCCTTTAAAATCTTTTCCAAGGATTATTCTTCTACTGAACGTGCTTTAATGTTCCGTGACAACGCGATAGATATATATAGCGTTGACGAGGGGTTATAGAGAAGGAAATGGATTCCTTCTCTGAAGTGTCGACGTTACTATCAAACTTATTAGACCAACGGCAGCAATAGACGATGTGGTAAGTAAGACTGTATCGTAGTTCCATCTATCAGCTATACTGCCGGCTATACCAGGGGCAAAAGCTGATCCCCATACGGTCCCTATCCCGACCATTGAAGATAATAGTCCGAAATTCGCTCTGCCGAGTAGGTCGGCTGTAATAATTGGTCTGACAATGCTAAATAGACCATAGGGCCCTCCTTGGAACATTACAAAAACCACAACAAATATTAAGGAAGCCCCACCTAAAACTAAAGCAAGGCTGGATAAACATAGAAAAATCAAACTTGTGAAACAAACTGCCATCATAGGTATGTTTTTATTGGCAAATGATTCTATCGCAAAAAGAATAAGCCGGGCAATTACTTGCATTGGGCCTATACACGAAGCAAAAAATACAGTGGAAGTGGGTGAAATAGCTCGACTCTCCAGCAGAGGGAAAATTTGACTGACTATCATTCCTTGATTTGAAGACATTGTGGCAAAAGTCACTAGCAACCCCCAAAATACCGGACTAGACAATGTTGGTTTGATGATCCCTATCACTGAAGATGATGCTTTTTCCCCGGAATTGGGTGTGATATCCAATCTGATAGATGTTCCATACCAAAATAGAGGGGCTGAGATCAGACAAAGTATCCCAGACAGAAGATAAATCGTGGTTTCCCAACTGTAAAACTCGGAAACTATACTACATAGAGGATACGAGATTGTGCTGGCAAATCCTGCAATAAGGGTAATCATGATAATGCTGTTTTTCGCATCTCCCTGAAATGTTCGAGTCAGATACGAAAAACATGGTTCATAGAGACATCCAGCCAAAGTGCATCCAATCAAAAGCCAAATCAAATAAAATTGCCAGATTGCGGTAACAGTGGGCAGGAGTGAAAGCAAAACAGCTCCTATTACCACGCTAAACGTCATTAGTTTTCGAGAGTGTCCACCATCTATAATTCGCCCTGCAAACATTCCGGTTAAAGCAGATGCTATAAGAGCCAGTGTGAAACCAATGGATAATTGGGAGATACTCCATCCAAACGATTCTTTCCACTTTAACAACAAAGCTGGAAAGACATAGAAAAGACAGGCCCAAGAAAGAGTTACAGCCACCCCGAGTGACCATAATTTATTGTTACGCCATGGCCGGCTATTTTTATTTACCATTGGGTCCTGCCATGAGTTAGATATCGGCTATGGTAGCCTTGCTCTTGTGAGAACCGTATATGTGCCATAGGATAAGTGCCCCGACACCCCTAAAGGGTCTCCACGGTTCACCCATGGTTTCCATGGTTTTCACATCTGGTCTCATATCAAGAGATTTAAGTATTTTCATTCCTTCCTGAAGTGCTATATCAGCTACTGGCCAAGCATCTAAGTCGGCAAGGGCAAAAAGCCTATAATTGTCTGCCGTCCAAGCACCGACACCCCTAATCTTCACGAGTCTTTTTTGCACAGACTCCCCACTCATTTCAGGAAATGATTTTAGATCTAATTCCCCAGTGGTGATTTCCTTGGCGATCCCAATGATATATTCAGCTTTCCTGTGAGATAACCCCAATGGCATCATATCGTCTGGTTCCAGTTTGGATATAACTTGTTCTGTCGAGACCTCGGCCTCTTTCATACGCTTCCATACGCTCGTTGCGGCAGCTCTTGAAATTTGCTGACCCACGATTGACCTCACCAATGTTTGGAAGGTAGCAGGTAAGGAGCGATCGGGCGGGGGACCATATGTTTCAAGGGCCAGTTCGACGTCCTTATCCAAATTGGATATGGCCTTTAAAGCACCGCCTGGGCCGTGTAGTTTTTCATACAAAACAGTCATGTGAATGATACTAATGTATCATAAGGGTTGGAGCAAATTTCATTGAGGTGTTTTCTTGGATAGTGATTCTGGGGCAATAGCCGTAGTTATTCTTGGGTTTTTGCTTGGGCTCAAGCATGCTACCGATGCTGATCATGTTGTTGCTGTGGGAACTATAGTAAATGAGTATGGGAACGCGTTTCGAAGCCTCTGGGTGGGCGCCTCATGGGGACTAGGGCATACAGCTCCACTGCTAATACTGGGGATAATAATCTTACTTCTTAAATCCGCTGTAATGGATTTTTATGAAGGAGTTGCCCATTATTTTGAATTTGGTGTGGCGGCTATGTTGATATTCTTGGGCCTCCAAGTGTACTGGAATTTGAGAAGGCGCCAGTTGCATGTGCATCAACATGCTCATGATGGGGACTCTCACATGCATATTCATGGGACCCATTCCTCACAGGAAGACCCGTCGATTGAGAAACCACACTCACTTTTTAATCCGGGCCGGCCATTTTTCCGGCTTAAGTCTTTTTTGATCGGATTTATACACGGTATGGCAGGTAGTGCTGCGGTGATGCTGGTTTTATTGCCTACAATAGATACCTTCACTACCGGATTGGTTTATTTGATCCTTTTTGGTGTAGGTACAGTATTTTCTATGGCCCTAATTACAATTTTATTGAGTGTTCCTTTCGTAATAAGCTCCAACAATAAAAGGATTACCAATATAGTAAATGGGGTTGCAGGAACCGCCAGTATAATTTTTGGTCTCTTGTTGATGTCCGACGTTGCATTCGATACCAAACTAACGGAGCCGTTTTATCTTCCTTTTTAAATTCCATTAATGAAATCAAAAAATTAAGCTACAAAATAATACCTTCATCCTGTAACGATGATATATCGTTCCAAGAATAACCCAGGCGATCGATAAGTATTTCCTCTGTGTTTTCCCCCAGAGAAGGTGCCATTTTTTCCGTAGATAACGGAGTTTCGTTAAAGGCCAATGGAAGTTGATGCCACATAGAATCCCCGATGATCGGATGATCAAAAGGCACAAGATAATTATTTAATGTGACTTGTTTATCCTTGGGTAAATCAAGAGTTGATTGAACTTTTTCCCATATCAAATCAGAATTTTTCAATATTTCCCCCCACTCTGCAAAAACCTTTGACCCAAATATTTTGTCCAATTCACCAATTACGTAGTGCTTGTTTTCTTCCCTAGATTTAGGGGTACTGAATTCAGGCTGTGTGATTAAATCTTCACGGTCAATTGTTTTGCAGAAGATAGGCCAATACCTTGCTCCTTGACTCATAGACAATGCGATCCAAACTCCATCTTTGGTCTGATATGTATTCCACAAAGGGTTGTTCATGTTACTTCTGTGTTGCCTGTTCAATTCCTGACCTTCAAGCAACCCTATGCCATCTCGCATCATTCCTAACCACATCATGCTGCCCAGGTGAGAAGTTTCAACTTTTTGGCCGGTACCATGACGTTCTTTGTAGAGTAACCCGGATAATATACCGTAGCTAAGCATTATTCCTGCCATTTGATCTGCCACCCCGTGTAGGTTATAAGGGGTGCCATCCTCGGGTCCACCCCACCATAAAGACCCTGATCTAGCCTCTCCAGTTAAGGCGAATGCTGGTTTATTGGAATCTTCTCCCAGAGGTCCATACCCAGTAGCTGATCCGTATACCAGTCGAGAATTTATTTTTTGCAAATCTTCCCAACCTAATCCAAGTCTTTCTGCGACACCCTGTCTGAAGTTTTGAACAAAAACATCAGATTGTTTTACCAGAGAATGAACAATTTCTTGCCCACGTTTTTCCTTTAAATTGATAGCTATACCAAGCTTCTGTCTGTTCAGTACCTCGAAATAATGAGAGCTGACTCCGTCGTATGCATTACTTGCCACCCCGCTTACCTGGCCAAATTGTCTTCCGTGATCTCCATCCAAGGACTCTATTTTAATAACTTCGGCTCCCAGGTCGGCCATCATCATTGTTGAGACAGGTCCAAATTGCCACATGGTCCAATCTAGGACTTTCATTCCTTGAAGGGGGCCTTTTTTAATGTTGTTCATAAGCTTTGAGATCTTTTGAGGGTATTTTTTTTGGAAGTTTTGGCAATACTAACAGGAACGTTTACCAATCAAAAATGGTGTTGAGTTATCTGAATAATGGGTTTGAAGGCCCGTATGCATCAATGATTGCTCCTGTGACGGCGGAAGAATTTTCACTTACTAAAAATGAGCATAAAGTGGCAATTTCAGATGGATCCATCATGTGATCATTTTCGATGGATTGTGGACCAAATGCCTCCACATAGCCTTCTGTAACAACGCTACCGGGACAAACGCAATTGACATCTATACCAGATGATTTCACCTCTGCAGCTAATGACTCTGTAAAACTAATTAATCCGGCCTTGGTTACTCTATATGCACTTCTTCCTGCAGCTCCCTTTCGCCCACCTATTGATGAAATATTGATGACTTTCCCGTAATTTTGGGAAACCATGCCAGGTAATAGAAGCTTTGTTATTTTTACTGCACCGATCAAATTGACATTTATAACTTCCTGCCAATTTTCCATATCGAAATCTATTAAGGATGTAGACAGGTGAATAATTGCGGCGTTGTTTACTAGGATGTTTACTTCAAGATTTTCCCCTTTTAGGAAATCAAAGATTCGGGTCACTCCTGTGTCAGTGCCTAAATCTGCATCTATCCAGTAAGCATTGTTACCATATGTTTCAAGTTCTTTTGCCGTATCTCGGAGTCGGTCTTTATCTCTGCCGGTTACTACAACGTCGATCCCATTCTTTGAAAAATCTTTTGCTATAGCTTTACCAATCCCCCTGGACCCTCCCGTTACTAGGGCTGTTTTTTCTATATCCGTCATTATTACCTCGTTTGTGAATTCATCAAATGTCTATGGATTTTAGACCCTTACTGTAAAGATTGAAAATTCATGATTTACAGTAAGCCAAAAGGGGAATTTTGCGAACTTTTCTCAAATGCTGTAAAACAGTCATCTCATTTGAATACATATAGGAGTCTCTTATGCCAGCCACTAAATTTGAAACAACCTTTAGGAGAGTTCTTGCTGACGGAAAGCATTTCGGTGATGTTGGCCAATATGAAGAGATTAGGGGAGTTTTATCCTTTCAAATCGACCCTGAAAATGAGGCTAATTCCAGAATAACTGATGTGAAACTCGCCCCTGTAAATCAAGACGGGTTTGTCGAATTTGAGTCAGATGTTTCCTTAATTCTTCCTGTAGACAAGACTAAAGTGTCGGGAAAATTACTGTTGGATGTAGTAAACAGAGGAAATAGGGTTGGGCTGCCCAACTTCAATAGAGGAACGAGACCTCTAATAGATGAAAACACTCCGATAGATGTTGAGGTTGATTTAGGCGATGGACTTTTAATGGAAAAAGGCTATGTAGTTGTGGCTTGCGGTTGGCAGGTCGATGCCCCTCCTTTTGATGCCCTCATAACTATGCGAGGACCTGAGGCCCTGAATTCCGATGGGACTCGCCTTGAAGGCAAAGTATATATGCAGCTCCAATCCCCTGAAGATACCCACAATTTCCTACTTTCAGACAAAGGCCATAAAGCTTATGAAGCAGCGGACATGTATGAGCCTTCAGCCTTGATAGAAATCCGAGACATGCCCGATGGCCCAGCAGAACCTATGGCACGGGATGACTGGAAATTCGGGAGGATAGATGATGCTGGAAATTACCATCCAGATCCTGGATACGTGTGCTCTGAAAAAGGTTTTGAAAAAGGACGTTTGTACCAGGCCGTATATACCGCTGTAGGTGCACCTGTAATTGGACTTAGTTTTGCTGCATTGAGGGATTGTGTTTCTTGGATCAAAAACGGTAGTCCACATCTGGACTCACCGGTAGAAGGGATTGATACAGCCTATGCTTACGGGCGTTCCCAAACTGGCAGATTCCTTCGAACATTTGCATATAACGATTTTAATTTAGATGAGGCTGGCCGAGAAACGTTGGATGGTTTCATTGCCAATGTTGCAGGAGGAATGCGGGGTGAGTTTAATCAACGTTTTGGGCAGAATTCTAAAGATAGAAATAATATGATGCATCAACTGTTTCCCTTTGCGTCTATTGAACAAACAGACCCTGAAACCGAAGATACTGGTTCGCTGCATGGAAGGCTTGATGGTAGAGGTAGTAATCTGAAGATTATGTACACGAATACCTCAGCCGAGTATCACAGAGTTGATGCCTCGTTGCTTCATACTGACCCTGATGGTAGAAGAGATATTCATCAAGGGGCAAATACCAGGGTATATCATTTTGCAGGTACCGAACACGGTATTGGGGTTTGGCCTCCGACGGATAATGGGTTCATAGTTGAAGGTGCAGAGCGTTCTCAAAATATTAGGAGCATTATTGATTACACTCCTCTGTTGAGGGCTTGTTTAATAAATATGGATGCCTGGGTTACTGAAGGTAAAGAGCCTCCAGCCTCTGCGCACCCAAGAATTGAGGAGGGAACTTTGGTGCACCCGTCCTCTTTGCAATCCGCCTTTTCAAAGATACCGGGGTCAAATTATCCAGAAAGGCATGCAACCCCAAGAAGAAGAGAGTTTTCCCCGAGCGATGGCAATGAACATCCAAATATTATCCCTCCAGAAATAGGGAAAGAGTTTGGAGGATTAGTTCCTGCTGTAAATTCTGATGGCAATGAGATAGGTGGAATTATTGCTCCCGAGATAGCTGTACCAGTGGCAGCTCATACAGGATGGACCTTGCGTCATCCAGATGTAGGTGGTGATAAACAGCTTCTTGTATTTGCTGGGGGCACGATTCCTTTTTCTGCCACCCAATCACAAAGACTGAGTGCCGGCGATCCAAGGCTATCCATCGAGGAGCGTTATTCAAGTAAGGATGATTATCTAGGTCAAGTTAAAGAAGAAGCTGAAGAGTTGGTTGAATCAAAATATCTACTTCCAGAAGATGTTGAAGTTAGTGTTTCTTTGGCTTCTAGAATGTGGGATTGGTTTACCGATTCAGATTCCTAAATATCTTGATATTAAGGCACTAACTGAACCACGGTATAACCTCGTTCTTCAGTAAATTTATTGCCTCAAAGGAATTTGGGCCATGTGGTGTTCCAAACTCAATTTTATCTACAGGAGCAGTGTCAATTAGAGAAGTGATTTTCGATCTGATCTCACCGGGAGAACCGTATAAGGAAAAATTGTTAAGAGTTTCATCGGAAATTAATTTCGATGCCTCTGAATATTTTCCTAAATTGGAAAGTTTCCTGACCCTGTCTATTTCATTTGCAGGTACGCCCATCACTTCTGTCATCGGGTATAAATGAGGTAGATAAATCGCTAGTGAGTTGCGAGCATATTCCTTTGCGACGTCGGAATCATTATGGATAGATGTCAATACACCCAGAGTCAGACCAATCTCACTTGGTACCCTTCCGGTCGAGATCGCACCTTGGTCTATTTGAGAGCGTAGCGTTCGAGCATAGTCACTGTTCCAAAGAGGACTTGCCTTTACTTCGTCTGCTTTCTCCCCTGCTAAGGTAGACATCTTCTTTCCCCAGGTTCCAACCATTACTGGAATTTTTCTATGGTCAGCATTCCATCTAAAAAAAGCCCCTTCCTTTAAAGAAAAAATCTCACCATGGAAAGGCTTTTTGATGCCCCTTGTGAGATTTTGGATTATTTCTATAGTCTCTTTCACTGCACTAATAGGCCTTTCCGATTTTATGTTTAGAAAATCTAGAAAAGCTCCTCTACCTATACCAACAAAAGCTCTACCTTTCGATATTTCATCAATTACAGAGATGTTAGCTGCAATCACTGCCGGATGGGTTAGATAGGGGTTTAATACAGCAGGGCCGATTTTTATTCTTTCTGTGTTAATAGCAATTATGCTGAGGATTGGCCAAGCGGGTTTGAACATAAGGTCGTCATAGATGCTTAAGTTCGAAAAGTCGGACTGATCGACAATTTTTCCTATGGAGATATATTCTTCGATCTCCCGATCGCCGCTGATTGCTATACTGAACTGCACCATTTGATCCTTTACACCAGAATTTGTTCCAATATTATGTCAGATCAATGCTTATCAGGAGCACTATAAGTTGAGTTTCATAGAAGTTGAAAGCTGGGAAATTAAACAAGGCCATCAGCATGACCATGATGAGACCATTAGGCAGTGGTTCTCATTTGTAGAAAAAAATCACGATAAATTATTTCCGGAATGGAAATCTGCCAAATATTTTCGTCAACTCGATTCCTCTGGAAACCCTACCGGGCGCTACATAATGAATTTTGAATTCCATTCTTTGGAAGGACACGATTCCTACAAGGAACGCAGGAAGAATTGGGATGGGCCTTACGAAGAATATAAATCGGTAGACCCGTATGAGTATTTTATTATTGAATCAGTCACTGTGGAGTACTGGGAACCACAAGAACAAGATTCATGGTTGTCGTTTTAGCGCACCATTGGATGTGAAGTTAAACTTAATTCTTTGGGGCCCATTTATAGATTTTAGACAGGCTGCCACCCATAAGGATTTCTCGTTCTGAATCAGATAGTGAATCTGTGACTCTAAACGCTTCAACTCCTTCCTTGTAGGTCAAAAGCTCAACTGCCCTTGTCCAATCGGTTCCCCATAGGCAGCGATCCAGACCAAAAGCATTGAATATTTTGCTTAGAGGTTCCCATATGTCCACATAAGGGAAAGATTCATGCGACAAAGTGCCAGCTCCTGAGATTTTTATTACAACATTGTCATGCTTTGCCAGTGATATGACTTTGTCCAAATCCGCAAATGGATTTTCTGGTACTGGAGGAAGATGGGGCTGCGGTATTCCTAGATGGTCAATCACCATCTGGGTGTTAGGGTGCTTGTCTGCAAGTTGGCTGAATAAATCTAGGTTTCCTGAACACATAATGTTTATCGGTATTCCTGCTTTGGCTCCGGCATCAAGAATACTACTCAGACCTGGATGGTATTCAGTAAACTCATATGGCCTTAACATGATGCGGGCTCCAACTACCCCGGGGGTTGCTGCCCATTTTTCAACTTCTTCCCCCACCGTTTCAGATTTAGGGTTGAAAGGTCTAACTAGGCCAAATTTACCAGGGTGTTTTGCATAAACTTCGAGTGCATAGCTAGCGTCATAGGCATATAGGCTCGCGGGAGATATCAAAATCGCTCCATCCACACCAACTGAATCCATTGCTGCAACCATGTCATCCCCAGTTACTTCATCGGGGCCTTGCAGGAACCCTTTCCATGGTCGTGAAAGGCTATCCTTTTCATAGGCATGTACCTGGCAATCAATGGTTAATGCAGATTTTGGCATTTGTCTGTCCCTTTAATTATCAATCCATGTAGATTTATTAATCGAGGGTAGGATATCGGCATAAGGCAAACTTGTCATCTCGCTAGGGGATTTGATTTTATGTAGGATAAGCCGGGTTTTGTGTTTTCTGAAATTATTGGGTTTGATAGATATTTAGAGGAGGTATGACAGATGGGGAAATTAAAGGTTTCATATTTGCCACATCCGATCATTAGCGTTGAAGAAAGACATCAATACTTGCCTGAAATATTGCTGAAGGAATTCGATACTGAAATATTTGATAGATCAAAAGATTGGCCGTCACAGCTGACGGGTAGGGAAGTCATCGTAGATCTTGGTGGAAATATAGAACCAGAATTAGTGGATGTCGCGGCGGAAGCAGGGATCAAATATGTGCAGGTTCAGACAAATGGTTTAGATCATGTTGAGGTGGAGCGAATTATTGAGAAAGGGATGATACTTGCTCATTGCCCAGGCCATTTAAGCAGTGTGTCCTTGGCAGAAGGGGCCATGATGTTTATTCTCATGCTTGCCCATGATTATGGAAATGCAACTGATCAGTTTTATGCTGGAACGGTTTTCAGTGCCAACGGCCTTGAAGTGGAGGGAAGAACTTTAACGATCGTAGGGTTCGGCGCTAGCGGGCAGCAACTTGCACGTAGAGCTAAAGCGTTTGGTATGAGAATTAATGCCATTGATGTTCGGCCGATCGAACAGGAAATCTTAGATGAGATACAACCTGATTTCCTGGGGGGACCCGAAGATCTTGATGGTGCGGTAGAAGATTGTGATTTCTTATCTGTGCATCTCCATTTAACGGAAGAGACGAGGCACATAATCAATAGAAAAAGGATTGCTCTCTTAAAGCCGACATCCTATGTGATTAATGTTGCTCGAGGTGGCCTTATAGATGAGGATGCCTTATACGATGCTCTCAGGGATAAAAAAATAGCTGGTGCAGGACTGGACGCTTTTGCAAAAGAGCCGCCGGAATTTGATTCACCGGTCTATAAATTACCCAACGTTATAGTTCAACCTCACACAGTGGCAGGGACCGACGGCACGATGCGTAAACGTGCAGATTTCGCTGTCGAAAACCTCAAGAGATACTCTGATGGTAAAGAGCTAGAGGGGCAAATATTTAAGCGTCTATAGGCCCAACTCTACCTGAATCGTTAAGTATCTCGTTGATCCCGGCTCTAAATGTAATTTCTGAATCGTCCTCAGGTTCGTAACCCAATACATTCCTCGCGCTCGTAAGTGACCAAAAAGCTCGAGTGTTGTTGCTTATCCCATAAACCACCTGCCAGGGAACTCCATATTCGTTCTCTATATCTGGGGCTTCCATAGCCTTATGAAAGAGTTGTGTGATGTCTCGGGGACTTATATAAGCACCCAGGTCTCTTTTATAAGCGGCTGGTTTTCCTCTGTACAACTCAGTTTCTATATCCCGAGGCGCACCGATTCTTACCATCACGACACCCATTTTCCGGCTGGTGTTTAAATTTCCGGCAAGGAGGTTTCCCGTTGCAGCGCTACCGGCTGCTCCATCACCTCCTTCTCCCATACCGCCGCTAGCAAACAAGAATCCCATATGTTCATAGGTCGCTTTAGCCCATCCGTAAAAATTGTCTGAAAGTGGTAAATCGTATGGCCTGACTATATCCAGCCCACCGTTGTGTATTAAGGCATGTTCATACCAGTCAGCTGCATGATTTGAACTGGCCATTACCACCCTTTCAACACCGGCATCATACGATGATCTAAAGACGTTATATGCCATTTCCACGTTTTGTTTTTCGCTATTGAAATGATCTAGAGGATCCCCTGATCTTCTTTTGTACGCAAGGTGTATAACCGCGTCCATTCCTTCAAAAATATGGGAGTATTTGTTCCTATCTGGATCAATTAGATCTACGTTATTTACACCTTCCACCGGTTCTCCGCGCCTGTTTACCTCTCTGGTATCTATCAGAACAGTTTCATACTGCTCTTTCATGAATGCGAGCATTTGGTCTGCAACATACCCTGTGGCACCGGTTATAAGGACTTTTTCTATTTTTTTTGACATATGAGGAGCTCCAGAGAGAAAATTAAACGGGTTGTATTCTATGAATACATTTTGTAGCAACTTGAAGTTCTTATCAATATCGAATGGTACAAACCTAAGTCAGGTTCTGTTTGATACAATTTCCTACCTGCAATTCATTCATGCCCCTATAGCTCAGGAGGATAGAGCACCGGTTTCCTAA
>JAPYSB010000051.1 GCA_029936675.1 Dehalococcoidia bacterium
GAAGACTGGTAGTCTATAAAAATCTTACATCCTTAAGCTATGGTGGATTACATGTGGCATATTTCAGAAGATGATCTTGAATCAATAGCAATTGGGGCAGGCATACTGGGCACCGGAGGAGGAGGAAATCCTTACATAGGGATGCTTCGGGCTAAACAAATGATCAGAGAAAACGGGCCCGTTAAGGTTCTATCTCACGATGAACTCAATGAAAATGACAATATCGTTTGTGTAGGTGGAATAGGAGCTCCTACTGTTGGAATAGAGAAAATACGGGACAAGCAGTCTTACTACGCATTAAAAGCCATAGAAGATTTCACCGGCAAGAAAGCTACCGCTATCATCTCCAATGAAATAGGAGGAAGCAACTCTCTAGAACCGATCATACCAGCATCGCTAGCCGGTCTTCCCATAGTTGACGCAGACGGGATGGGACGAGCCTATCCTGAAGTTCAAATGAAGACTTACTTTGTTTATGGCGTTCCCAGCTATCCGATGGCAGTATGTGATGAAAAAGGAAATACGGCCTTAATTACAGCGGCCCTTGACGCCAAATGGGTTGAAAGGATGGCTCGGTCCGTAACAATTCAGATGGGAGGAGTTGCATGTTATGCCTTGGCTCCTATGACCGCTCATCAAGTACAAACCACAGCTGTTTTAGATTCTCTGAGTTTAGTTAAAAGGCTTGGAGATGCTGTTCGCAACGCTCGAACTAACCACGAAGATCCCATTAAAGCTTTGTTGAATGTCCACCCAGGAAAAGTACTATTTCAAGGAAAAATCGTAGACTTAGACAGGCAAACCACCGCCGGATTCGCAAGAGGCCAGGTAGTAATTGAAGGTATGGATCAATTTGAGTCAGATAAATTAACGATCGAATTTCAAAATGAAAATCTTATCGCCCGTTTGAATTCGGAAATTGTTTGCATAGTGCCAGACCTCATATGCATCGTAGATTCAGAAAGAGGAGAACCAATCACAACAGAACTCCTAAGATACGGATTTCGAGTAACAGTGCTTGGGTTCCCAGGGCCTGATCTGTGGAAAACTCCAGAGGGACTTGCTACAGCCGGCCCCTCTGCCTTTGGATACGATGTTGAGTATTCAGACCTAGAATTGACTTAGATTCTTTGTATAACATCGATCATTCAAATTATCTCTGAAGGTAGGTAGCAAAATTTATGCATATAGGAATTGATGTCGGGGGAACAAACACTGACGCCGTCTTGATGAATGGTGATGTGCTAGTGGATAAGATCAAAAACCCAACAACTCCTGATGTTACATCTGGCATAATTTCTTGCATAAACACCCTTATTAGCTCTAGATCAGACGTCGACCAAATAGACGCCGTAATGTTGGGTACGACTCATTTTGTCAATGCTCTTTTACAACGCCGAGAATTAGCCCCTTCCGCAGCTTTAAGACTTTGTTTACCCGCGACAACGATGCTCCCCCCTCTGGTCGATTGGCCCGATGATTTAAAGAATTCAATAGGAGGGCATACATACATGGCTAGAGGTGGCCATGAATATGACGGGCGGGAAATTTCTTCAATTGATGAGAAAGAATTACGGAAAATAGCAAACCAAATGACCGATGAGGGTGTGCGGTCAGTTTCCATATGCGGAGTATTTTCTCCGGTTGATGGCTCCCACGAGCAAATCGCAGCCGAAATTATTAAGTCGGAAACTCCTGACGTGAACATAACTTTGTCATCAGAAATTGGCCGCGTGGGCCTATTAGAGCGAGAAAATGCAGCGATGCTTAACGCTTGTCTAGTCGAAGTGGCCTCAAAAACGGTAGCCGCAATTCGCACAGCTATGCTCTCAGCAGGTTTAAATGTGCCTTTGTTCTTTAGTCAAAATGACGGAACTTTAATGCAATCGGAGTTTGCGTCCCATTACCCGGTTTTCACTATTGCCTCAGGGCCGACTAACAGTATGAGAGGTGCTGCTTTTCTATCTGGAGTATTGGATGCAGTAATAGTGGACATTGGAGGTACTTCCACCGATGGTGGAATGTTGATCCGTGGTTTCCCCCGAGAGGCGGCAGTATCTGTAAATGTTGCAGGAGTCAGAACTAATTTCCGAATGCCAGATGTCTTTTCTACAGCTCTTGGAGGCGGATCTTTAATAAAACAAAACCCCTTGACCATAGGGCCAGAAAGCGTTGGTTTTAAACTGGCTAATGAAGCAATGGTTTTTGGTGGGGGTCAAATGACTGCGACAGACATAGCAGTTGCTAATGGAATGGCCGAAGTAGGTGACCGGAGACTCGTTTCCAATATTGAAAGCTCCTTCGCCGAAGATACCATCAATGAAATTCAAAAACGTGTAGAAGATGTAGTCGATCAAGTGAAAATTAGTGCGCAACCAGTTCCTGTAGTTTTAGTGGGTGGAGGCAGTATCCTCGTGAGAAACTCCTTCGACGGTGCTTCAAATGTCCTACGTCCTTCCAACGCAGAAGTAGCCAATGCTATCGGAGCTGCCATCTCACAAGTCGGTGGACAAGTAGAGAAAGTGTATTCTCTGACTGACATGAGTCGAGATGAGGCATTGGATCTTGCAAAAGATGAGGCCACACAAAAAGCTGTTGAAGCCGGTGGTGATCCAAAATCAATAGAGATTGTGGACATAGAAGAAATTCCATTGACGTACCTGCCAAGCAATGCGTTAAGAGTGAAGGTAAAAGCGGTAGGTAACCTAATTTAGACTAAAACGAATCTTTGAATTTAGTTTTTGTCGCTAATTGCCAACGACCACACACTAAAAGATAGGGAATAATTCACGGAATGGCTC
>JAPYSB010000007.1 GCA_029936675.1 Dehalococcoidia bacterium
GGGTCAACTTCTCTATTCCTGACCCATTTCCCTATCTAATTCTCTTGTCCCCACATGCTTGCTAGCTGCGTTGTAGAGACTTCTCCAACCTATTACACGCAAAATATTAGCAGACTCTTCACTTCCGTCAATATTATTTGCGCCGCATTTGTCCCAATATTTTTTTCTTAGCTTTCGAGCAAAATCTGAACTTTTCCTATTCCTTACCTAAGCCAATGAGGAATTCCTCATTGTTCTTAGTTTTCCTCATTCTATCCATTACCTTCTCCATCGCTTCGCCCGATGAGTTGGAATTGTTGGAAGAATCAGATTCAATCATGGTTATCATTCTTCTGAGTAGCCAAACCTTCTTTAAAGTCTCTTCACTCAAAAGCAGCTCCTCCCGTCTGGTACCGCTCTTATATATGTCCAGGGCGGGGAAAGTTCTTCGCTCGGCCATTTTACGGTCGAGGTGGACTTCCATGTTACCCGTTCCCTTAAATTCTTCATAGACGACATCATCCATTCGGCTACCGGTATCGACCAGGCAAGCAGCCAGTATGGTAAGACTGCCTCCTTCTTCTGTGTTTCTGGCAGCACCGAAAAATTTCTTTGGTGGATATAAAGCAATAGGATCCATACCACCAGAAAGAGTTCGGCCACTACTGGGTACGGCCAAATTATAGGCCCTGGTAAGCCTCGTAATACTATCTAACAAAATAACCACATCCTCACCCGACTCGACCAACCTTTTTGAGCGTTCAAGGACCAGCTCGGCTACTCTGATGTGATCTTCTACTGGTTCATCAAAAGTCGACGAGTAAACTTCGCCTTTGATAGAGCGCTTCATGTCCGTTACTTCTTCCGGCCTTTCCCCAATAAGAGCAACCATGATGTGAATATCAGGCGCGTTCTCTGAAATACCTTTGGCGAGCTCTTTTAACAGGGTTGTCTTTCCTGCCTTTGGAGGCGATACGATCAATCCCCGCTGACCTCTACCCACTGGCGACATCATGTCAATCAACCTTGTTGACAACTGTTTGGGTTCTGTTTCCATCACTATCAATTTTTCAGGGAAAATTGGAGTCAGTTTTTCAAACTGCACCCTTTTCTTCGAAGAATCAGGCTCGGTTTCGTTCACCTGGCCTACTTTGACCAATCCAAAGTATCTTTCGCCGTCCTTCGGAGGTCTGACATTGCCAACAACATGATCTCCAGGCCTTAAACTAAAGCGCCTTATTTGTGATTGCGATACATAAACATCCCCGGATCCTCTCTGGTCACTATTTTGCCGAAGAAACCCGTATCCCTCATTGAGAACAGAAAGTATCCCGTCGGCATCAACCGTCTCATCTTTTTCAGAATAGGCTTTAAACATTTTTCTTAAAATGTCCATTCTGCGAGGAGTTGCGCCGTCTTCTACAACGCCTTCTTCAACAGCAAAATCTAAAAGTTCCTCATCATTTTTTTCTTGAAGTTCAGCCAACTTCATCTTCATACCTCGACTTCTTCTTCTCTATGTGTTTGATTTGATCCCAATTTTTCAATTTAGGGCAACGTAAGAATGTATTACTTACGCCCTTAATTACCGTTGGGATGTAATACTGGTATCACTTTTACAGCAAACTCGGCACGACCAACCGACTAATCGATCCTCGAGCACTAGAGTTTTAAAGTGTAGGGTAGCGCGTTTTTTTTGAAATCCACGCCATCGTAACCAGAAATGAAACTCGCATAAAAATTGGGAATTTCATCGTCAGAACCGATGCTGCATCCAGCAGCACTGTGAGAATAATAGCACTTTCGTCCTTCAGCGTCCAGAATAAATACGGTCCAATTATCTAGAATTAGGTCCAAGCCCGCCTGCAGCCGCTATAAATTCTCTAAACAAAGGATGAGGCCTGGTTGGACGAGATAGAAATTCCGGATGAAACTGTGTACCGGCCATGAACGGATGGGACTTATATTCCACGATCTCAACCAACTTTCCGTCGGGTGAAATTCCTGTCGGGAGAAGTCCGACCGATTTAAGATCCTCTTTATAGGCATTATTAAACTCAAACCTATGACGATGTCTCTCCATTATTTTTTTGGTGCCATAGGCTCTAGAGATGATGCTTCCATCTTCAATAACACACGGGTAGACACCTAGCCTCATCGTGCCGCCTTTTTCTTTAACATCAACTTGATCCGACATGAGGTCTATAACCGGATCTTTTGTATCTGAGTCAAATTCAGATGAATTTGCCCCCTCCTTGCCTAATAAATTGCGGGCGGCCTCGATAACCATAACCTGCATTCCAAGGCATAAGCCTAGGTAAGGAACGTTATTTTCTCTGGCAAATTTCACTGTGTCGATCATGCCTTCGACTCCCCTATACCCAAACCCGCCCGGGACCACTATCCCGTCAACATTTGACAGGTAGTCAGCTGCCCCGCCTTTCTCAACATCTTCGGCCCCGATCCAATCTATATCAATATCTCTACGGTGAAATAAACCTGCGTGTATTAAAGCTTCCTTGACAGACATATACGAATCATGGAGATCCACATATTTACCAACAACAGCGATTTTGAGCCGTTCTTTTGGACTTTTGATCAAATCGACCAAATCTGACCAGCCATTCAACCCAAGTTTCTGATCCTCAACATCAATAGCCATAGCATTAGTGATTAAAGCCGCAAGACCTTGCTCTTCAAGTATCAATGGAACTTCATATATGCTGGCCACCGTGGGAACCATAAGAACCCCCTCCAGGGGTACATCACAGTGAATCATTATTTTTTTTCTCAAATCCTCAGGAATCTTCTCGTCACTGCGGCAAACAATGGCATCAGGCTGAATACCAATGCTCCTGAGTTCTCTTACGCTGTGTTGTGTGGGTTTAGTTTTAAGTTCATCCGTGGAAGAAATATGCGGAAGGAATGTGAGGTGCATGTAAAAGACGTTATCTCTACCAACCTCATTCCTCATTTGTCTTATAGCCTCAAGAAATGGTAATCCTTCAATGTCACCAACAGTACCTCCAACCTCAACTACAATCACATCCGCCCCACTTGATTCAGCCAAATCCAATATGTGCTGTTTGATGTTATCGGTAACATGAGGAACAACCTGGATCGTGCCACCTAGGAATTCTCCCTTCCTCTCCCTGGCTATTACGTCGCTATAGACCTGGCCTGCTGTGAGATTGGAAGCTTTGGTCAATTCAACATCCACAAATCTTTCATAATGGCCCAAGTCGAGATCGGTTTCACTCCCATCATCTGTGACAAATACTTCCCCATGTTGATAAGGAGACATAGTCCCTGGGTCAACATTTAAATAAGGATCAAGCTTCAATAAGGAGACAGTCATACCTCTAGATTTGAGTATCTTACCGATAGAACCAACGCAAACCCCTTTGCCTACCGAACTCACTACACCACCTGTTACAAATACAAATCTAGTCATTGGTAAACCTTTTAAACTGAGAAAAAAGAACAGTCATTTTGAACTTCCGTGGGCCAGGTTTGGCGAGGCTGTATTGTCAGCACCAGCGGGGCAATTTCTTGCGGTTTGATTACAAGTTTGAGTGGGACAGATATCTGCAGGAAGAGTTCCCAGTCCAAGAATTGTCCCAAAATTTGAATCCTGGTGATAAACGATAACCAAGTATCCCCTTTGTCGGTTTCTGTAGTATAGTCACCCTCTTTTTTCTATGTCAAACAAGGACCCTTTCAACACAATCGTATTTGATCTTGGTAGAATTAGTTAAGCACCTTAATTTAAGGAGGTTGAATAACTTTGCGTTACTACCGATTAGTTAATTCCATAGGCGACGTGTGTTTATCAGCAGAAACAGGAGAAGGATTGCTAGAGAATCTAACTTCCGTGGAAGATGACGTAACAGACGTTTTAGACTTGATCAAGGCATCCTCTATCACTGGAGAGTCAATCGACGACTTAGCAAGAAGAATATTGGATTCAGGGGATTCGGAACAAATATCACTGTCAGACATAACCCAGGAAAACCCTGAATTTGACGGTGGCTGGACAATTGATAGGCCCTTTGACCCACCAGAAGTTTGGGCTGCGGGAGTTACTTACAAAAACAGCGAAATGGAACGCCGCCGTGAAAGCGACACCCCTGATATATATTCGAAAGTTTATAACGCAGACAGACCTGAGATATTTTTTAAATCCACCTCGGAAAGATGCATGGGACCATTTGATAATGTGGGAATACGATCTGATTCTTCATGGGACGCGCCGGAACCAGAATTAGCCTTTGTGATATATAAAGGTGAAATTGTTGGCTATACGATTGGCAACGACATGAGCAGCAGGTCTATCGAAGGAGAAAATCCACTCTACCTACCACAGGCAAAGATGTTTGATAGTAGTTGTTCCATAGGGCCTTGTTTTGCCACGCCAGAGACTATTTCAAACCCTCAAGATCTCAGTGTAGATTGTGTAATAGCAAGGAATGGGGAAGAGGTATTTTCAGGGTCCACTTCAACATCTGAAATGGCAAGAACTTGCCAGGAAATATGTGAGTGGGTAATAAAAAGCAATTTTGTGCCCGATATGACCACCGTTCTTACTGGCACATCAATAGTACCGCCACCGGATTTTACCCTTCAAGAAGGAGATAGGGTGATAATATCGATAGAAAATCTGGGTGTGCTAGAAAACAACGTGATTGAAGTCTAGATATCCAAATCGTTTTCACTTTGAGAACTTATTTCGATTTTTTCCTCAAACGCTTTTTTGATGTCAGTAATCTTTATCTCAGTATCAGATAGTCTTTTGTTTGCCTCTTCCGCTAATTTCATTCCTTTCTCATAAACCTCTGAAGCTTTGTTTAAAGGTAATTTTCCGTTTTCCAGGTCTGAAACGGATTTTTCCAACTCATCCATTATTTCTTCAAAAGATAAAGCGTCCAATTCATTTTCTGACATGGTACTCACAAGCCCTCCAAAAGCCCAATACTATAAAAGATTAAGTTGATGTTCCTCTGGGACTCCGAGCCCCATATTTTCTCCGACTGTTTTGGCATCAATGACACCATCGCTCACTGTGATCGCTATATTTTCACCACTGCCTATATCACCTACTCTGCTAATGACTTTACCGTCGGAGGATTTTTGAAGTACCGAATACCCTCTTGCTATAGTTGTATGAGGAGCTAAGGCAGTCATTTTTTCCGCCAGTCCTCTCAAATACTCCTTTGTTAATTCATTCTTGTGAACAACGTTTGAATTCGCCCTGGTTATCAAATCATCAAGTCTTATCTTATGTGTCACAAGATCTGGCAATGCACGATCAAGCTTGGTCACCGAATATTTCAATTCATTTCGCCCAACGTCGATCCTAGCAGAACAATACAAATACATCTGCGATGTATAGTAATTTAGTTTACCCTTTAATTCCTCTAAATCTGGGACCGCCAGCTCTGCGGCAGCTGTTGGCGTAGAGGCTCTTAAATCGGACACCAAATCGGCTATGGACCAGTCTGATTCGTGTCCTACCCCACTAATCACCGGAGTAGCAGAAGCAAATATAGCTCTTGCTACAACCTCCTCATTAAATGGCCATAAATCTTCTGGGGACCCTCCACCTCTGGCTACGATGATTGTATCTATCCCACCAACCCGATTTAGGGAGTTTATAGCCTCTGCTATCAATGTGGCCGCAGTGTTCCCCTGCACAGGGGTATGCGCCAGCACCAATTCTACTCTTGGAAATCTTCGAGCAACCGTCTGCTGAATATCCTGCCACGCAGCAGCATCTTTAGAGGTAACGATCCCCATTACAGACGGAAAAGAAGGGATGGGTCTCTTCCTTCCTCGGTCAAAAAGGCCTTCAGAGTCCAACTTGTTTTTCATCTCTTCGAACCTGGCCTGGAGGATGCCATCCCCAGCCGGTTCTATCAGATTAGCTATAAGTTGCAACCGGCCACTTGGGGCATATACTGAGACTCGGCCAAATACGAATACCTCCGCCCCTAATTCCAAATGTTCAACACCAATGCCGCCTCTGAATAAAGCAGAATCCAACACTCCATCCTCATCCTTCAGGGTGAAATATGCGTGTCCAGATGCGGACCTTGTGGCTCGAGAAACCTCCCCAATTACACATACATCACTTAGGATCGGGTCGGACCCGAAAAGGTTATTGAGGTGCAGTATAACTTGTGAAACACTTAAAGCAGGCATTCAGCTAAACTCTAGAAATATAACTTCCGGTTCTGGTATCTACCTTGATGACATCACCTTGATTTACAAAAAGAGGTACTTGAAGCTCAAATCCGGTTTCCAATGTAGCCAATTTAGTCGCCCCTTGCGCTGTATCGCCTTTTACCCCCGGAGGTGAATCGTCGACTTTTAAATCAGCTGTTGTAGGTAACTCCAAAGAAATAGGGTTATCTTCAAAGAAAATTAATTCCACCTCAGTCTGTTCAATCATAAAATCGAGCGAATCAGCGATTTGCTCTTTATCCATGGGGAATTGGTCGAAGGTTTCAGTGTCCATGAAATAATAAAAATCTCCATCCGGGTATATATATTGTGCTTTTCTCCTATCGACAGACGCAGGAGTGAAGCTAACGTCGTAACCTGAAAAGGTCTTGTCAATAATCCGACCGGATCTCAAATTCCTAAACCTTATCCTCATCACTGGAGCTCTCTGTTGCATCTTGCTTCTTTCGTAACCCACGACTGAATATGGCTCACCGTCGAGCTCTATCGACATGCCTTTTTTTAATTCACCGTATCCTATCGTCATTGTGATAACCCCTATACAAAATATGTGTGAAGCAAAAGACCCATCTAACTATTTCGGAGCGTTAGTTAACAAAGATACCTCAGTTTCCTCGAGCAATACCATGTCCTCTATTCTAACTCCACCCCACCCGGGCAGATAGATGCCAGGTTCCACTGTAAAAATCATACCTTTTCCCAAAATATCCTCAGAGGAAGGAATTACCATTGGCATCTCATGAACATTAAGGCCAATACCATGGCCTAATCCATGCGAAAAATTTTGCCCAAATCCATGATTTGTTATTACTTCCCGAGCGATTAGGTCTAACTCTTTACCAATCACACCTTCCTTCACAGCTCCTATTGCGGTGATCTGAGCTTCCAGAACCACCTCGTATACACATCGAAATTTTTCGTCCTCACCATCAACCAAAATTGTTCGTGTTATATCGCTTCTATATCCATTCAGTAAAGCGCCCATGTCGATAACTAGCGGATCACCCGTTTTGATAATTGTGCTTCCAGCCCTATGGTGTGGTTTAGCAGAATTAGCGCCTGTCGCTACTATAGTGTCAAAGGCGACACCGTCAGCTCCGTTTTCCCTCAAAAATTTTTCTATAACCCATGCTATTTCAAACTCAGATTTGCCTGGTTTTGATTCTTTGATGCCAAGTGTTACGGCATCGTCAGCAAGGGAAGCAGCTTTTCGAATTAGCTCTATCTCATCTTTGTCTTTAACAGATCTGGTTTTTTCTACTACTCCCTTGGACGAAATCAAATTTACTCTAGGGTTCAGCAATTTTTCCAAACCTATGAATTCAGAGTATGTTAAATGGTCTGATTCAAACGCAACATTAGTTATGGAACAAAGCCTTGATACTTCCTCTAACGCACTAAACCCAGATGATAAGGAAACCGTAATTTGATCGCAGGTCTGTTCTCGACCTTGCTCCATATATCTCGAGTCAGTAAAAAGAAAATCATTATTTCCGGAAATCAATAAAAACCCGTTGCTTCCGGTGAATCCGCTCAAGTAACGAACATTTACCAAATTTGACACCAAAAAAGCATCTGCATTTAAAACATTGCAGGCTTTCTTAATCTGTTTTCGTCTTTTTTGGTACTTAGATTGCATTTTCGAGATAATGGATCAACAGTTCGATAGCATACAAATATCCAGAAGTCCCAAACCCGGCAACTTGTCCGATAGCCACAGATTCCACCACAGAAGTTCTCCTATATTTTTCCCGCTGATGTATGTTGGATATATGTATTTCCACTAAAGGGATTTTTGCATCTATCAATGAATCCCTGAGAGATAATCCATAATGGGTCAAAGCTCCAGCATTAATCACAATACCATCTGAAGTAGACGCTTCGTTTTGAATAAAACTAATCAATTCGCCTTCTGAGTTACTTTGGAAACAAATTGTTTCGACGCCGGCCTCTTTGGAAAATTTTTCAATCGTTGTAATAACGTCACTAAATAATTCAGACCCGTAATGAGATTCATCTCTTTTACCTAAGTTGTTAAGATTAGGTCCATTGACAACCAGTATTTTCACTTATATTTTCTCCTCCAATTCCTTCGCCATCGGATGTGCATCCAAATAGCTTTTCCTTGCCTCTACACCTGTCACATGGGTATATATTTGGGTTGTTGCAGGGCTGGAATGTCCTAGCAAATCCTGAACAACCCTGAGATCTGCCCCCCCATTTATTAGATGCGTTGCAAATGAATGTCTCAAGGTATGAGTGTGAACCTCGTTGCCTAACCCTGCCAGCCGCGCATATTTTTTTACCAAATTCTGTATTGACCTAATGCTAAGCCTCGACCCCTGTTTACTTAAGAATAATGAATCGCTTTTATCAAAGTCTTTAATCTTCGGTCTATCCACAATTATGTATCTTTGTAGGCTAGATTTAGCAGCAAGTCCGAGTAATGTCAGCCTCTCTTTATCTCCCTTACCGATCACTTTAACAGTCTTGGAATGAAAATCCACATCGCCTATATTCAGCCCGTGGGCCTCACTTACCCGCAGGCCCGAAGCATAAAGTAACTCTAAAAGAGCTACATCTCTATTTCTAAGTGTTTCAGAATATATTCCCGATTTAGGTGAATCAATTAGCCTTACAACCTCGTCGTTGGTCAAAAATCGAGGTAATTTCACTTCCTTTTTCATTGTAGAGCGCCTAGGAACAGGATCTACTGACAATACACCTTCGGTTACCAGCCACCTATAAAATCCTCTAAGTACGGAGAGTTTTCTAGAGATACTAGATCTTTGGTAATTTTTATCGACCAAAAAGACCAAAAACCCCCTCACGGTTCTACGGTCAACGTCTCTTAAATCACCAACTTCCATCATCTCCAGAAATTTCACAAATGTTTGCAGATCTTGAAGGTAGGTTTTGACTGTGGCATCAGACAAGCCGCGGTAGCCCACTATATGTTCTAAATAGGCCTCAATATATGAATTAATGTCTTTTCCGGTTGGTTCATATCCCATGAAAATAGGATATTAACGTCTCCCAATATTTACCAGCAGTTAAGACACTAATTATTCGCTGTGCTGGATTAGCTGGCTAATCCAGCATTAACGGTCTCTGCCTCTTCCTCAAATTCTGTAATAGACCCACGAAATCCACATTCTTTCGACGGACACCTAACGTTATCCCTACCTGATGGTAGCAATATTCCATCACAATCAGGACACGGATTGCTAATGGGTTTGGTATTTACAGCAAACTTACAATCTGGGTAGTTGGTACAACCGAAGAAAATTCCTCTTTTGCTTTTACGTTCTGCTAACTCGCCCACATTACATTCGCGGCACTTTATCCCTATAGTCAAAGGTTTAGTATTTTTACAATCTGGAAACCCGGAGCAGGCGATAAACCTGCCATTTCTGCCTCCTCGTATAACCATGGGCCGCTCACATTTTTCGCATACCTCGTCACTCTCTTCATCGATCTTTTCTCTAGGGACCCTCACAGCCTCGACTTTAGCTGTCTCAATCGCTTGGTCAAACGGTTCATAAAATTCTTGCAGCATAGGATTCCATTGCATCAATCCTTCCGCTATATCATCAAGCTGCTTTTCCATGCCTGCTGTAAAACCAACATCAACAATATCTTCAAAATGTTCTTTTAAAAACTCGGTCACTGCAATTCCTAATTTAGTGGGAGTAATACGACCGCGATCTCGACGAACATAGTCTCTTTCCAGGATAGTACCTATTATCGAAGCATAGGTACTTGGTCGACCGATTCCTTCACTCTCCAAATTTCTTATTAAAGATGCTTCAGTGAATTTAGGAGGTGGTTCTGTAAAATGCTGTTCTTTGATAAGTTCATCGCAGTGCATTTCCTGACCGTTGGTAAGGATTGGAAGGCCTTTCTCTTCCTCTTCGGTTTCATCGTCCTTGGCCTCTGTGTAAAGGATTCTAAAACCGTCAAATTTCAAAACAGACCCAGTGGCCCTGAACGTATAAACTTTTGATGAAGAGGCACTTTTCGAATCAAAATCAACGCTAGTCCTGTCATATAGTGCCTCGGCCATCTGGCTTGCTACCAAACGCTTCCATATAAGATCGTACAAACGATATTGGTCTCTATCTAATTTATCCCGTAATGCCTCTGGAGTCCTCAACACTGAAGTCGGCCTTATAGCTTCATGAGCTTCCTGGGCACCCCGCACCTTTTTTGAAAAAGTCCTGGGCTTTTCAAGAGAATAGTCTGAGCCATACTTGCCGTTTATATATTCATTTGCCTCAGTGAGTGCTCCCCCTGAAATATTAGTGGAGTCCGTTCGCATGTAGGTTATCAATCCCTCAACACCGGCGGGGCCCATGTCGATCCCCTCATAGAGTTGCTGAGCAAGTACCATGGTCCTAGAGGCGGAAAACCTCAATCTTCGAGAGGCTTCCTGCTGCAAAGTACTCGTAATAAAAGGAGCAGAAGGTCTTCGTTTACTTTCTTTGGTTATGTAACTTCGAACTACAAATCCAGAACCTTTCAAATCTTTAAGTATTAATGCAGCGTCGTTTTCATTATTTATTTCGGGCTTTTTCTTCGAACCTTCAATCGAGACCAAAGAAGCTTCCAGCAAGTTTTCTTTAGGCTTTATCCCCAGCAAGGCATCGATAGTCCAATATTCCACCGGCTTGAATGCTTCTATTTGGTGCTGGCGGTCAACAACCATTCGCAAGGCAACAGACTGGACACGTCCAGCAGAGGTACCTTTCTTTACCTTGCTCCACAATACCGGGCTCAACGTGTATCCGACCAACCTGTCCAATATCCGTCTAGCTTGCTGAGCGTCTACCAAATCCACATCAATATCTCTTGTGTTCGCAAAAGCCTCTTCAATCGCTGGTTTGGTTATCTCGTGGAAAACAACTCTCCGAGTTTTCTCAATATCGATATTTGCTGCCTCTATAAGATGCCAGGAAATAGCTTCGCCTTCCCGATCCGGGTCTGTTGCCAGATAAACCAAACCTGCACTTGCTGCAGCCTTTTTTAATTCCGCAACTATTTTTCTTTTATCAGCCGATACCGTATAAGTAGGTACAAATCCGTCTTCACGGATATCTACTCCTAATTTCTTTCTAGGCAAGTCTCTGACATGCCCCATAGAAGCTTTTACATCATAGTTCTTCCCGAGAAATCTACCGACTGTTCTAGCTTTTGCGGGAGATTCCACGATTACAAGGTCTTTAGCCATTATTTATAGTCACCAAACAAATTAATTAATTAAACAAGATTTTTAGAAAGCCTTCCTAAACAGTCCACAATAATACTTTACCAAAATACTCCATCGCCCATACTATCCTTAGGTCCATTAAGCAAGCATTCAAATTACCCAGAACCCACATCAATGGCGGAGAGAGTGGGATTCGAACCCACGGTTCCCCTTGTGAGGGAACACGCGATTTCCAGTCGCGCCTATTCGGCCACTCTAGCATCTCTCCATATTGATCGTTCCGGGTCCTCTACGGCGGAGAGAGTGGGATTCGAACCCACGATGAGATTACTCCCATACTGGTTTTCGAGACCAGCGCCTTAGTCCGCTCGGCCATCTCTCCCAACCCTGACAAACGAGTATATCAGTCGATTTATAACAATTGAAATCTTAATCGGTTTCTAAGATAAGGAGAGGTGTTCTGAAACTAGCTGCCATCTCCTTCCACATATCCCAACGGTCTAGCAGTCTACGATTTTTCACCTGCAAAATTTTATTCTTACAAACCTGAAAAACCCGGCTTTACAGGGTAGTGAGTTTAGACATCCTTTGGGGAAAAAATAGAGCCTTTTTTAGATGAAGGCGGTCTCCTGTTCAAGGCAGAAGCCATCATTCTCGAACCTACAATACTTATTGCTGCTGCCCCAATTATACCAATCGGTAACCCTTTCAAAAAAGTTCTACGCGAAAAAGATTTTTTCCGTTGAGATGCCTGGTCCATATAACCACCTTACCAATTTACTGAGTTTCCATTCAAATTATAAGGATATCAATCTAATGGATCAAGAATAAATCCCAAACCCTAAATAGCAATCGATTCGTACTTTGCCTTCTTTTCAAGAATAAGTTTTTCTTCCACTAAGTCAACGTATATACAGTCCCCATTATCAAAATCTCCTTTTATCAGGGCAGTTGACAGAGGATTTTCAATATTTTTTCTAATGCTACGCCTAAGGGGTCTGGCCCCATATTCTCTGTCAAATCCGTCAGACGCAACCCAAGATTTAGCGGCTTCGGACAACTCTAGATCAATATCATGTTCCACGAGTTTTTTTCTTAGGTTTTCTATCATGATATCCACTATTTGGCGTTGATCTTCTTCTGAAATAGGTTGAAATATTAAAATTTCATCGACCCTGTTCAAGAATTCTGGCCTGAATGATTTCTTTAGCGCGTCTTCTATTGAAATTCTTAATTTTTCGCTATCTTTTGAGTTATCTGTGTCTCTCAAAAACCCTAACGACTCAGAAGCACTAATCGACGAACCTAAATTACTGGTCATGATTATTACTGTGTTTTTGAAATCTACGACTCTACCTTGGCCATCAGTAAGCCTACCGTCTTCGAGAATTTGCAACAATATATTGAAAACATCAGGATGTGCTTTTTCTATCTCATCAAAAAGGATAACCTTGAAAGGCTTTTTCCTCACGGCTTCTGTCAGTTGACCACCATCAGAATATCCCACGTATCCCGGGGGAGAGCCTATCATCCTTGCTACTGAGTGAGGCTCCATATATTCACTCATATCCAGACGCACCATATTTTCCTCATCGTCAAATAAGTACCAGGCAAGCGATCTAGCCAGTTCAGTTTTGCCAACTCCCGTTGGTCCTAAAAATATAAAACTCCCTATTGGTCTATTTTCATCCTTGATTCCAGCACGTCCTCTTCTTACGGCTTCACAAACTGCTGCAACTGCTTCTTGTTGACCAACAAGCCTACTTTGGATACGAGATTCCATGCTAAGAAGTTTGTCTGCCTCACTTTCTAACAATCTTTCAACAGGTATGCCTGTCCAAGTAGCAATGAGGGAAGCTATATCCTCAGAAGTTACCTGCCGTTCAGAGGTTTCAAAAATGTTTAATTGGTTTTTTTCGTCTGTATAGTTTTCCTCGATTCGAGCTATTTCCACTTTTATTTCTGACGCCTTCTCAAAATCTCCCGTCTCAGAGGAAGCTATCTCTTCTATCTGTAGTTGGCGCAGTTTAGATTCTTTTTCTCTCAAAGACATTGGATGGAGCTGTTCATCGATTCGGATTTTACTTGCTGCTTCGTCTATTAAATCGACAGCTTTATCTGGGAGCAATCTTCCAGATATATATCTATGGCTCAACACTGCTGAGGAATTGAGAGCTTCATCTTGTATTTTCAGCCTGTGATGGGCTTCATATTTGGGTCGAAGAGCTTTCAGCATCTCTATACTCGTGGCTATATCCGGCTCTTCAACCAGAATTGGCTGGAATCTTCTTTCAAGAGCGGCATCAGACTCAATGTACTTTGTGTATTCTTCCTCGGTCGTAGCACCTAGACACTGAAGTTCGCCTCTGGCGAGAGCAGGTTTCATCATGTTGCTGGCATCAAGGCTACCGTCTGTAGCCCCGGCACCAACCACCGTATGAATTTCGTCGATAAAAAGCATGACTTGACCGTTCGACTGTTTTACTTCGTCCATAACAGCTTTTAGCCTTTCTTCGAACTCACCGCGGAATTTTGATCCAGCAAGTAAAGACCCCATATCTAAGGCAAGAATTCTCTTTGACCTAAGTTCAAAAGGGACATCTCCAGCAACTATCCTTTGTGCCAGACCCTCTGCTAAAGCTGTTTTACCTACGCCAGCCCCACCGATCATTACTGGGTTGTTTTTTGTTCTCCGTATCAAAGTCTGCATGACTCTAGATATTTCTACATCACGCCCAACAATAGGGTCCAAACGGCCTTTTTCGGCCAACAGAGTCAAATCTGTGGCAAATTTTTCTAAAGACCTATATCGACTTTCGGCTCTTTGATCTGTAATTCTATGGGAGCCCCGAATACCTTGAAGAGCTTTATACACCTCCTCAGTTGTGACTTTAAAATCACTCAGTAGTCCGGCTGATACTCCTGTCTCTTCCTCAGTGAGGGCTATAAGAATGTGTTCCGTTCCAATAAATTCATCATTTAATCTTTGGGATTCGTCGTGCGCCCTTTCAAACAATTCAGATAATCTGGGTGTAATAAAAATTTGATTTACTTGACCAGCCATCCTGCCACCTTTTTCCAGGTTAGCGTGAAGAGTGGCATGCAGAACGTCTAGATTCACCCCCAAAACATTGAAAATTTCCGAAGGGACCCCCTTTTCTTGCTCTATTAAAGCCATAAACAGGTGTTCGGAATCCCACTGGTTGTGTCTATATCTGTTGAGTATATCCTGAGAGGCAGCTATTACCTCTTGAGCCTGTTCAGTAAACCTATCTGGACTTAAAACCATGTTATCGCCCCATTACAAATAATATTTTCATCGCCCGGCTTATATAATATCAATAAGGTTGACACGATTCAACTCAAGGTCGTGTAATATAGCTGCTGGAACCCCTTATTTATCATTGATTCTTAGTTACCTTGGGAAATTCATAGCATGACCATCAGTAACATGTAATACAATCAATACACATGCTAATAGATATTCACACCCACACATATCCAACCTCAGACGACAGCACCTTGACCCCAGAAGAACTCATCACTCGAGCAAAATTGATTGGCTTGGATGGAGTTTGTTTGACTGATCATGACGGATTTTGGAATCCTTCAGAAGTGGAAAAACTCGGCAAAGATAATGATTTTCTTGTAATCCCAGGTTGCGAAGTAACCACTGAAGAGGGTCATTTACTAGTGTATGGCTTGAGTGAATATATTTTCGGAATGCACAAATCAGCCTTTGTAAAAGACCTTGTAGATGAGGCAGGCGGCGCTATAGTGGTTGCCCACCCATACCGAAGAGTGTATCGCGAAACCGCTCCTCAGGATAAAATTTCCTATTCCGAAATGATAAACCGAGGGTTGAGAAATGAGGTGTTTGGAATGGTGGACGGCATAGAAATAAGAAACGGCAGGGGAACGGAAAAAGAAAATGAATTTTCTGGTAACCTGGCCAAGGAACTTAAAATGCCTGGGACTGGGGCAAGCGATGCACACAAGCTATCTGATATAGGCACGTATGCCACAGAATTTTATGACAAAGTCACTGGATTAGATGATTTCATAGTTTCGATAAAATCGGGCACATATGATGCCAGAAAATTGGATGTTCATCCTGTATAACAGTCCGTTATCGAAGTTCTGATATCAGCAGATCAAAGGATTCTTGTTCAGTTAATTTCCCTTCCCTCACACGAATATTAGATTTCAAAAGATTATCGTGCATATTCATTATCTTGGCCTGAGAAATTTTTTTTTCCATCTCCAAGGTCTTCTGCAAGGGATAGCCAGACAAATTAATATGTTTGCCAATATCCCCTGTTGGAATTTTCCGACTCAATAAATGTTTAGCCAGTATTAAAAAACGAAGTTGCCTCTCTATCATCCTCACAATCCCAGAAGGAGATTCTCCCAGACTTATAAGCATTGATGAAGCATTTAGAGCATCTCTAGTCCGGCCTTCTATTACTGAATCTACAACTCTAAAGACATTTTGCTGCCGCACATAAGGCACCATGAGGATTACGTCTTCTCTAGTTATTAAACGGCCACGCGAGTAGGTTTTGATTTTATTTAGTTCGGAATCGATTAAACGCAATTCACTTCCTACAGAATCCGCTATAAGAGTTACCGCAGTGCGTTCGATGTCTAGACCCATTTTCGAAGAACGGGTGTTTATCCATTCTAATAGATCTCGATGTCCAAGCGGTGAAAATTTTTCAACCTGTCCAAGTTTGAGAATAGTGGACAAGAATTTATTAGAAGGTAATGATTCTCTCTCAATTAGCAATAAATTGGCTGTTGGGGGCAAATTCGTCAATAGATCTGGAAAATTGAGCCACTCGGTTAAATCTTTTTTTGAACCTGCGGATCTTTTATTAACACCACCCAACCTATTAAGTAAACCCTCGACAATGACCAATCGTCTATCAGCCATAAATGGGACTGTTGATAACGATGTTAACAGTTCGTCTACGGTTACAATATTCCCGTCTAACATGGTGGTGTTGATATCCGACATTTCGGGTGGGGTTACTGTTAGGCGAAACTCGGATACTCGCTCTGAAAGCCTAAATTCATCTTTCCCTTCCAAAACAACTATCAATTTTTCACCCCAATGATAATCTCAACAAGTCTTATATCCTGAAATAGAATAGAATCTAAGATAGACATAAAATAATCATACCCAAAGCGAAAAACATGGGCCGATTACCAATAATTTTCTTGAAATTAATGCTTGATAGAAAAATCCCTATCAAATACAAGCTTTTACCTGCCCTAGGTCTTGCCTATGTCATCTTACCATTTGACATCGTCCCTGACATGCTGCCCATCCTTGGGTTTTTAGATGACATTATCATCCTTGTCGGCACGATAATAATTTTTATGATTTTTGGCCCGCTCAGAAAATTATCCGATGCAATGAAAAATTCCAAAACAAAAGAAAATCGACAGAAAGAAACCGATATTGTTGAAGGGGAATATCGCATAATCGACGAGCCTACCGACTCCCAGTAATTTAATAAGAACTATAAGTCCATATGTTATAATTCTCATTCTTGTCAAACACAAAAAACGGACACAAACCCGTCATAAATACGATCAGACTTACGGGTTACAGGAATATTAACAATGAGAGTTGTCTTTATAGAAGATGTTGAAGGGGTTGCATTAGGGGGAGAGATTAAGGAAGTAAAAAATGGCTTCGCAAGAAATTACCTTATTCCTAAAAACCTTGCCGCACCGGCAACACACAATAACCTACAAAGAATTCATAAACTCACAAAGAACGCCGCCACTTCCAGGACATATCGGCTGGATGAAATGAAAAATTTGGCAGGGACCTTAGATGGGACGGAAATAAGTATCGAAATGAGAGCTGGGTCCAACAATCGGCTTTACGGATCCGTAACTGGCACCATGGTAGCCGATGCATTGGCGGAAGAAACTGGCATAGAAATTGAAAGAAGATTGGTGCAACTTGATGATCCCATCAGAGAAGTAGGGACATACGAAATACCACTAAGACTTTACTCAGACGTGAATGCTCTAATAAAAGTCACCGTTTACGCCACCGGAACCGACCCTTTTGAGATGGTTGCTCAAGAAGACAAAGAGTCTGATGAAGACAAGTTGTCGTCGAAAGGTGACTTGGATGGTACCCCTGAAGAGATCTCGGATTCAAATATAGCAGAAAACGTCCCAGAATCTTCTGTTGAGCTCGAGGAAAGTAATACGACAGACGCTGAACCAGAGGAAGACTCTCAAGAGTAACCGGAAACTGAATTGTCGATAACATTTCGACTTGATTGCGTGGAAGCGATCATGTGATAATCGACAACCCATACGCCAAATTGGACCCCGGGAGATTGGGTTGTACACCGATAGAACTCTGCCACACGATATCGAAGCTGAACACTCGGTCATAGGATCTTTGCTATTAGACGGAGATTCATTGTCAAAAGTGTCTTCTATATTGAAACCCACTGATTTTTACCTGGAAAAAAACCGATACTGCTTTGAGGCTTGTTTGGATTTAGCTGGGAGAAATGAGGTCATAAACCAGGTAACTGTAGCTCATGAATTGTCTCTCCAAGAAAAATTGGATTCTATAGGAGGATCAGTTCATCTATCAGATATTGTCAATGGAGTGCCAAGCCCAGCTCACATACTGCATTTTGCTCAAATAGTCCAAAGAACCTCGATTATGCGGCAACTTGTGCAAGCTGCTGGTTCGATTGCGAACATAGGGTATGAAAGTTCCCCTGACACCAACGAATCGTTAAACAGGGCAGAAGAGCTCCTTTTCGGCATCCGTTCTGAACGAGGAACAAGGGATTTCGCTGCATTACGTGATGTTCTAGACAACTATATGGCTGAAAGTCTACAACCGGACATAAACAGGTTAGCCCCCGTCCAAAGTGGTTACAGTCAATTTGATCAGCTTTTGGGAGGGGGAATGCAGCGATCTGACCTATTAATAGTGGCCGCTAGGCCTAGCCTGGGGAAAAGTACCCTGGCCTTTAACATGGCTGCAGCAGCAGCAGCTAATGGTAACAATGTTGGTATTTTCAGTCTAGAAATGAGTGCTGAACAGATAGCCCTCCGTCTTCTTTCAAGTGAAGCCCATGTCGATAGCCATAGACTGCGGCTTCAATTAATCAACGAAATGGAAGAGCAAAGACTCTTCGATGCAATTGGCAATCTTTCTGACCTTCCCCTATACATTGACGACACTCCATTTCAAACGATCGTTGAGATGCGTAGTAAAGCCAGACGCCTTCAAGCAGAGCGAGGTCTAGACCTAATAATAGTGGACTATTTGCAGCTGATAAATGGCAGTGGTGGTAGAAATAGCAACAGGGTTCAGGAAATGGGAGAAATATCAAGATCATTGAAGGGTATGGCTAGAGATCTTAACGTACCGGTGTTAGCCTGCTCACAACTAAGTCGGGCAATAGAACAACGTCCAGATCACCGGCCCATGTTATCCGATTTACGAGAAAGTGGCAGCATAGAGCAGGATGCTGATGTGGTTGCTTTCATACATCGCGAAGACAGATACGTCGACCCTGAAGCCTGGGAAAAACGATATCCCACCCAAGAATATCCAGCTAACATTGCAGACATAATAGTAGCTAAACATAGAAATGGTCGAACTGGGGGAATAAAGCTTTATTTTCAAGAACGTTTCGTTAAATTTGAGGATCTAGAAATTTATCAGCAAGACTCAGTAAGTGCATAATGCCATTTCAAGGTTTTATAAAAGGGGTGAGGTACATACCCGTTCCTGCTCCTGTATTCGGAGAATTATTGCAGGAAATTCAAGATATAACTGAGTTAAAAATAATTCTTCGGATTATCCGTTTGCTGCACAATAAAAAAGGTTTGGAAAGGTATGTGTCCATAGACGAACTGCTGGCAGACCGTGTTCTTTCAATCGGCATGGGCTCGATGGATCTGGATAGTCGGAGAACACATATCCTTCAGTCTTTAGAATCGTCAGAGAAACGGAAAATATTAATTAAGATCAACAGGAAAAATACAGGCACATTCGCATATTTCTTGAACACGGAATTCGAAAGGCAAGCAATCGGGAAAATGAAGGATTCTGAACACCAATCCGACTTTGAGCCTTGGGAAACCGGCGAAGATAGACCAAATATATATTCTCTTTATGAACAAAATATTGGTATATTAACTCCGATTGTGGCAGAAAAAATCGGAGAAGCTGAACAAAGATACCCTGTGGAGTGGATAGAGGAAGCAATAACAGAGGCTGTATCTCTAAATTCAAGAAATTGGAGATACATTTCGAGAATACTAGAACGGTGGGAAATAGAGGGAAAACAAAATGGAGAATCTAGGAAGCATTCTGGCAAAGCTAGATACATTTAAAGCTAACAGAAGCAACGATCTCTCTCAAGATATAGATCTAAATCCACCTATAATTTGTGATATATGCAACGATAAAGGCTGGCTAACCCCCAAACTTCCAACGGGTCACCAAGATTTCGGGTCGATAAAATCTTGTGTGTGTCGAAAAAATGTAAAACAGGAAGAACTGACGACGAGGCTACTTTCATACAGTAACTTAGGGTCTCTCTCACGCTACACTTTTGAAACTTTAGATCTGAAAAATGAAACAGCTCAACAGGATGCGGACGACATCTTTCGTGAGGCTTTCATAAACTGTTCCAATTATTCCGAACGCCCGAGCGGCTGGATATTGATCAACGGTCCCCATGGATCCGGCAAAACACACCTTTCCGCGGCAATAGCTAACAGGTGTATTTCAACAGGAAAACCCGCGTTCTTTATATATGTACCTGATTTAATGGACCATCTCAGAGCTAGTTATACAAATAATTCAGACTTTGAATATGACGACTTATTTGACCAAGTTAAGAATGCGCCAATATTAATCCTCGACGGTATAACTGACCACAGCGTAAGTAGCTGGTCGGCGGAGAAATTGAATCAGATCCTCAATCACCGATCAAACGGAAGACTCCCCACTATTTTGACGACTTCTGAAGATATCAATTCTTTAGACCCGTTTATTAGAAGCCGAATATACGATTCAAATCTTTGCAATATAGTCACAACGGATTCAAGAATTAGTAGTTATGATGAAATGTCTTCTCTCGGGGCTATTCCTAAAGAGCTTTCACAAATGAACTTCGATACCTTTAACTCAAAAGGGAGGAGGGGAAATTCCAATTTAGAACCAGTGTTTGAAAGTGCCAAAAAATACAGTCAGACCCCAGATGGATGGCTCACCTTCTATAGCGATAATTCAGGAGTGGGTAAAACCCATTTGGCAGTTGCTATCGGGAATTACCGCAAATCAGTTGGCGAGGATGTTTTCTTTGCATTCGTACCAGAATTGATGGATGAATTGAGATCCGGGTTCTCTCCCGACAGCTCACTTAGCTCATCTCGTATTTTCGATAGGGTTAAGGATTCCTCATTATTAATTTTGGATGACTTGGGAAATGAACAAGATACAAACTGGTCCCAAAAAACGATATATCATCTTTTGGTTTACCGACACAATCACAGACTACCAACGATTATAACGACCAGGACAGATTTCACCAGCATAGCCAGTAAAAGCGCGCAAGCCTCCAGAATTCAAGATGCGAAAATAGGCCAAATTCTGAACATACAAGCTCCAGATTACAGAATGGGCAGAACCCGATAAACACAGGAACCAAACCTTTAAATGACAATAGCTGAAGGCTGTATATTCTGCGAAATAATTTCCGGAAAGGAACCGGCTGATTCCTACCACGAGGAAAAAGATTTTGTGGTCTTTGAAAATAACCTTAGATGGTTTTCAACTCAATTGCTTTTCGTACCCAAATTACATATGACCCAGTCTAATTTATGGTCATCGAAAAGTTTGATATCTGAAATCGGATTTCTTGCTAATGAAATGGGTCAGAAAAGGTGTCCATCGGGTTATAGAATTCTCTCCAATTTTGGAGAGGACGGTATGCAGTCCCAGAAGCATGCACACCTGCACCTAGTTGGTGGAAGTAAATTGGGAATGTACGTATGGGGTAAGCTGAGGAAAAACCCGCTGTGAGAAAGTAGCGAAAATTCCCGAATATCTCTATTACCCTCCAAATGGCAAAATGCGGTTATATGATGTCAACCATATTAAATATGTCTTCATCGCTACGAATTAAGTGCATTATCAGCCCATAGGATTATTTCTTCAGTTTTGTCCCAACCAACACAGGCATCTGTAATTGATACACCATACTCCAGGGTACCTGGATCATTACCAAGTTTCTGACTTCCAGGATTTATATTGCTCTCAAGCATCACTCCCACAATGCTATTGTTCCCGCCTGCTCGCTGTGAAATCACATCTTCAAACACCGAAGGCTGTCTTTCGTGATCTTTATTAGAGTTACCATGACTGCAATCAATTATTAATCGCTGGTCCAACCCCCCGTTGGATAAAACTTCATTAGCCGATTTTATTGAATCTGAGTCATAGTTAGGACCTAATTTACCCCCTCTCAACACCAAATGGCCATCTGGATTACCACCAGTTCTTAAAACACACACGTGCCCATCAGGCCCAGTCCCTACATATGAATGCTGGCTGCGGGCGGCCAATATACCATCCACCGCGGTCTCAAAACTTCCATCCGTACCATTCTTGAACCCAACCGGAATTCCAATTGCACTCGCCATCTGTCTATGGGTTTGACTCTCAGTTGTCCTTGCACCTATTGCAACCCAAGAAACTAAATCTTCAAAATAATGCGGGACTACAGGGTCCAAAACCTCACAAGCTGCAGGCATTCCCATGTCATTGATTTCTTGCAGCAATCGCCTTGCTCGCTGTAATCCTTGTGAAATATCAAATGTCTCATCGAGCCCAGGATCATTTATCAGACCCTTCCAACCTACCGTTGTTCTAGGTTTCTCAAAATATACTCTCATCACAACATATATTTTTTCACTAAGCCGATCTCTCAGTTCAATCAGTCTTCGAGCATAATCCAGAGCGGCTTCCTCGTCATGAATAGAGCAAGGTCCCGTTATTATCATTACTTTATCGGCATCGCCATGGAGAATATTTTTTATTGTCTTTCTAGCCTCTTGAACGGTTAAAGCGGCATTATCAGATCTGGGAAATCTGTCTACTAGCTCTAGGGGGCTAAACAAGTGATTTGAAGAAAACCCCAACCCTTGGACATGGCTTTTTTGACTGCTCATTTTAATCCTCAATTTTTGAATTGAATTTTTTTGCTACTTTTGCTACTTTTATGATCTATTCATAAAACCCAAAAAAAAAAGCCCCAATCGCTACCGATTGTGGGCTCCTGTCTGACTTTGGATATATTCCTAGAGTTTACACAAGTCCTTTATCGGCAGCTGACTTAAGCTACTAAAATAATAATAAAAGTGTGTGTGTTTATAGAATTTATTTTCCATAGCATGCCGGATAGTATACTCTTTCACAAATGGTGTCAATAAATCTCTAACCCAAATTAAGAAGCATAAATATGTCTAATATCCCTTCTGAAATGATTCCTTGTTGCGCGGCATCCAGGAACTCCAAGTTGCCCATTTATACCTCTAAAGTGCGAGGGACTAAAAAATCTCAACCGGAATTCATTAACCCAAAAAACATGGCCACCATTACAGGTGGCACATTTCAGATGGGTGCTGATTACGAGTTCGGCTTTCCAGGTGATGGAGAAGGGCCAATAAAGGAAGTGAGACTGGATTCCTTCCTAATTGACATCACCGCTGTTACAAACAGGAATTTTGCTGACTTCGTAAAAGAAACAAAATACAAAACCGACGCGGAGCAATTTGGCTGGTCATTTGTATTTTATAAATTCATTGCTCCCCGAAATGCGCGATCTGCCAATCAATCTCCTGCGGGTACCCCGTGGTGGAGAAGAGTAGACGGGGCGTCTTGGAAACACCCAGAAGGTACTGGTTCCAATATAAGAACTAGAATGAGCCACCCGGCTGTCCATATCTCATGGAATGATGCAACTGAGTTTGCCTCTCACTACGGAAAACGTCTGCCAACTGAAGCAGAATGGGAATTTGCAGCACGTGGTGGCGAAAAACAACAATTATACCCTTGGGGAAATGAACTCCATCCAGAAGGCCAACACATGTGCAATATATGGCAAGGGGAATTTCCAACCATCAACTCGGAAGATGACGGATTTGCAGGCACTGCTCCGGCCAAAAATTATCCTCCAAACGGCTATGGGTTGTATAACGTAGTCGGGAACGTATGGGAATGGCAGCAAGATTGGTTCAGCAATTCCTCCAACGACATGGATGCCAAATACGACCCTAAGGGTCCGGATTTTGGTACATCAAAAACCATAAAAGGAGGCTCCTACCTCTGCCACGAATCATATTGTAATCGCTATCGGGTGGCCGCCAGAAGTTCAAATACACCGGATAGTTCCACCGGCAATCTGGGATTTAGATGTGTTTCCGACATTAAAACCTAAAATTGTCGATAGCGGAACTAAAAACCTTGCGATACAATTTTGCTGGCTGAGCCAGATCCTGAATACTTCAGCAAAGAGTATTAGTTCACATTATGCGAATGGGTAGTTAGGTGACCAATAAAATGACTAGTGATGAAATAAGGGAAGCCTTCTTAAAATACTTTGAAAATAAAGGACATCTCAGAGTCCCAAGCTCATCTTTAATACCCGTCGGTGACCCTACTCTCTTGTTGACAATCGCCGGAATGACTCAATTCAAACCATATTTTTCTGGCCAACAGACCCCGCCAAGACAAAGATTGACCTCTGCTCAAAAATGTTTCAGAACCCCGGATATAGATATAGTCGGGGATGCCACTCACAACACATTATTTGAGATGTTAGGTAACTTTAGTTTCGGCGACTATTTCAAAAATGAAGCCATTGAATATGCTTTGGGATTTCTAATTGGTGAATTAAATCTCCCAAAGGAAAAACTTTACATTACTGTCCACCACACGGACGATGAAGCCCAGGAAATATGGGAAAACATCGGGGTTCCCAAGGAACGTATATATCGATTCGGGGATGAAGACAATTGGTGGGGTCCTCCGATACATGGCAATGAAGGGCCATGCGGGCCATGTAGCGAATTACATTATGATTTTGGATCGGGCAAAGGGTGTCTCAAAAATGACTGCGCTCCTAATTGTGAAAATCTAATGTCAACTGGTGAAAAATGCACTCGGTTCGTGGAACTATGGAACTTGGTATTCATGCAGTACTACCATCACCCCGATGGAACCAGAGAAAAATTACCTGCACCAAGTATTGACACTGGGATGGGTTTGGAAAGAGCCACCATCGTCATGCAAGATGTAGAAACAATGTACGAGACAGACATATTCGCTTCTCTGGTAACGCAAGTTTGTTCAATCAGTGGACACAAATATGGGAAAGATTTGGAGACTGATTATGCTATTAGAGCAATTGCAGAACATACAAGAAGCTCCACATTTTTGACGGCTGATGGAGTGGTCCCGGGTAACGAAGGCAGGGGTTATGTACTAAGACGAGTTATTCGGAGAGCCATCAGGCTTGCTCGAAAACTTGGATTGCAGGAATCATTTATGTCACCTATTGCTGAATCCGTGATAGAAAAAATGGGAGTGACATATCCTGAACTATACAACCATAAGGAATTTATTCTAAGCGTCCTGACATTAGAGGAGGAACGGTTCCAACAGGCTTTCGAGAATGGCTTTACCATGCTAGAGGAAGCTATGGGAAATTCTTCCACTTTGGAAGGGGATCTAGTTTTTAAGCTTTGGGATACTTATGGGTTCCCAATGGAAATGACTCAGGAAATAGCTGCAGAGAGAAATATTACGGTGGATATGGCTGGTTTCGAAAAAGAGATGGAGGCACAGAAAAAACGGGCCCGATCTCACGCACAATTCGATGGCGATCACGCGCGAGTTCGTTTATACGAAGAGTTAGGGGTTGGTAATACTAATTTCACCGGCTATGAAACACTGGACGGGAAAAGCGTTGTAGTCGGATTAATTTCAATGGGCCTATCTGTTGCCGAAGTTTCGCAAGGTCAAGAATTGGAGATGATTTTACAAGAAACTCCATTTTATGCCGAGGGAGGCGGACAGGTGGGGGATGGTGGCACCATTGGTAACTCCGAATGTGAAATGGCAGTGCACGACACAAAAGAGTCAATCCCCGGTCTCATTGTGCATTACGGATTTTTGTCAAAAGGAACCATTTCAGTCGGGGACACAGTGCAGAGTCATGTTGATCCAACAAGAAGAGATGACACTGCCAGAAACCATACTGCTACCCATATGCTGCACGCCGCCCTGCGACATGTGCTAGGGCCCCATGTAAGACAGGCAGGGTCCCTTGTTACAGCATCCAGACTCCGATTCGATTTCAGTCATATAAGGGCTGTTACTCCAGAGGAGATGTGGCAGGTGCAATTCCTAGTCAACGAAAAAATAAGACATAATGCAGAGATTAATAGGAGTGAAGATACCTACAGCGGAGCAATTGAAAAAGGTGCCCTGGCTTTTTTTGGTGATAAATATGGAGACACAGTACGATTGGTAGAAATTGCTAATGGGGATACTTTCAGTTTTGAAGTATGTGGTGGAACCCACGTGAACCAAACTGGTGAAGTTGGAGTTGTATATATTTTGGGTGAATCTAGTATTGGCGCAGGCATGAGAAGAATAGAAGCTATCAGTGGCAGAGAGGCAGAGAGGCTTGTTTGGCAAAACATGCAACGAGATTCCAGAATCGCGGATATATTGCAAACCACCCCATCGGATATTGAAGACAGGGTAACAGCTATCTCAGAACAAATATCTTCGGCTAATAATCAAATCCAAAAATTGGAAAGACAAATGTCGGCCTTGGCTGCCACAGCCTTGTTAGATGAGGTACAAATAGTCAACGAAATCAAGATCTTAATATCAGTTACAGAGGATCCATCAGCAGAACTATTACGATCAACAGGAGATTGGCTCCGAGACAAGTTAGGGACAGGTGTAGTTGCTATAGGTTCTATAGTAAATGGGAACCCAATGGTAGTTTGCATGATAACTCCAGATCTGGTCGAAAAGGGTTTGAACGCTGCAAAAATAGTGCAAGAAGTGGCCAAAATAATCGGCGGCGGCGGCGGCGGAAGACCCGAATCGGCCCAAGCCGGCGGAAAAGACCCCAATAAATTAAGGGAAGCTTTGTCCATTGTTCCTAGCATGATTTCAGACCTATCTGGAGGAGAGTAGCATCTGAACCCCGGAAGTATATTGGCTCTAGATGTAGGAACTGTTCGTATAGGGGTAGCTGCCAGTGACCCTACACAGACGATTTCCACTCCACTACGGAGTCTAACTCGAAAAAACCCATTCTCAAAAATAAGGGAAATATGCTCAGATAGAGGCGTCGTATTGATCCTAATCGGGATGCCGTATTTACCTTCTGGAAAATCAGGTACTCAGGCGCAAATAACGGCCGAGTTTATTGATGACCTGAAAATATCTACTGAGATCCCCATACGAACCATAGATGAAAGAATGACAACTATTGAAGCAAAAACCCGACTTAAAGAGGCAGGTCATAAAAACACCAGCAGGACCAGAAACAAAGGAATCATTGACTCTGCTGCCGCAGCAGTATTGCTGGACGAATATATTAGTTCCCTTTAAGAATAATTTAAAATCTTACAACCATCTGCACTTGGGTAGATGGTTTTATTAGGGCTTCAAAAGCTTCCTGTATACCCTCTATGGGCAAGAAATCAGTGTCCAGCAGCATTGGTTCCAGGTCAACCTTGCCATTTGATATCAAATCAAGGGCTACTCTCCAATCATAAGGTTCAGCACCAAAAGTGGTATTTAATTGAATTTCTTTTCCTGCCCAATCAACTGGGAGCATTGGCACACTTTCCCAAGCTAAAGCAACGAGCATAACACTTCCCTTTTTCCGAACCATATTTAGAGCCGCATCCAAGGTAGACGGGGCAGCCGCACATTCAAATACAACATGGGGGCCATCTCCCTCTGCCAAATTAACTACCGAGGAGATTACATCCTCACAGGATGGGTCCACAACGGCATCGGCACCCAATTGTAAAGCCGTATCTCTGCGTGTAGCAGAGGGTTCTGAGACTATTATTTTTCGCGCTCCAGCAGCTCTCGCAGCTTGCATAGTTAGTAAACCGATCGGGCCGGCACCCAAAACAGCTACGACATCGCCTAATTTCATATTTGACAATCTGACTGCCCTGACTGCAACTGAACAGGGTTCCGTCAGTGCTGCCTTTAAATCACTAACGTTGTCAGGAATCGACAAAGGTGTCCAATCATTCAACAAAGTGAATTCGGAGTATCCTCTTTTCCGGGTGTCGGAAAATCCTTCTAATCGGTAGTTGTATTGTTCCTGCCTTCTCAAGGGGGCTTCCAAACCTGGTGGAGGTGTGCCACCGCCCCCAATGACTCTGTCGCCTTCTTTCCACATGGTAACTCCCGGGCCCACGGCGGCTACAGAGCCGCTAAATTCATGTCCCATTACAGTGCCAGCTGGAGCAATATCATAAAGAAAAGCATGAACATCAGTCCCACAAATGGCACTATAACTAACTTTCACTAAAATTTCCCCTGGCCCAGGCTCAGGAACAGGTAGGTCTTCAATAACAAGTTCCTGTTTTCCTTTGTATACAGCTGCTTTCATGTCATCACTCCCAAAATCAATGATATTAAATGAGTGCATTATAAATACCTAAGTCAATAAAAGGGGAAAATTAAAAAAGGGAAAATTAAAAGCCAGCGGCGTCCTAAGAAAATCTTAGGGCGCCGCTGGCCTGTTTATAGAGTGCAGGTAAGTCGTGAAAGTGACCTAGTCCTCTACACCCTTATCCCGTAGGTAATCGATGGCTGCCTGAACCGTAGTTATTGATTCGGCGTCTTCGTCAGATATTTCTATTTCAATATCATCAGAACTAAATTCTTCCTCAAAAGCCATTATCAATTCAACCAAGTCAAGTGAATCTGCGTTCAAATCATCTGTAAACGAAGCTCCAGGCAAAACTTCAGCCTCATCTACACTTAATTTTTCTGCTACAACAGCTTGAACTTTTTCAAGTAGCGACATTTGATGCCTCCATTTTATTTATTACGTTCTAAACAGTGATACCAACTTTCATATAAGACCCAAGAACCCCATTGACAAAGCTAGGAGAATTTTCTGACCCAAATCTTTTTGCCAGCTCCACGGCTTCGTTAAGCACCGCCTTTTCAGGAACTTTGTCTTTACACCATACTAATTCTGCAATTGCCATTCGAAGAATATTGCGATCCACTATTGCTATTTGCATCAAAGGCCAATCTGGAGCTAACTCACTGATTATAGTATCGATTGAGGCGAAGTTTTCAAGTACATTTGCAACTATGTCACCAGCAAATATGTGAAAGTTATTTTCAAATTCATATCGGTTAAAACCCCTTTCAAGAACCTCCATTGCATCATGACCTACAGAGTCATATTCGCACAAAGCTTGCAGACCCAACACTCTGGCTTCTCTTCTACTATAGATACGGGATTTATATTCCATTTCAACTACGAGTTCTTCGCTAATTCCTACTAATTGCTACAATAGACTCTATATCATTGATACTAGATACATTCGCAGCTCTATCAATCTTTTTTACCATTCCCCCTAAAGCCCGCCCTGGTCCTATCTCGAGAAAATTTGTTATACCTGACTTTATCATGAAGTCAACAGATTTTTTCCATTGCACACACCCTGAGATTTGAGTTATCAATTCTCCTTTTATTTCATCACCTGTTTGGAGGGGGTTCCCTGTACAATTGGCTACAATAGGGACTTCTGGATCATTGAATTTCAGCCCATCGATGAATTCCATAAGGCCAGCTTTCGCAGGCTCCATTAACCCAGAATGAAAAGCCCCTCCAACTTTCAAAGGAATTACTTTTTTCGCTCCCCTAGCATTTGCCATATCCATAGCTCTAGCTACAGCAATTTTTCCCCCACTTATCACGATTTGTTCTTGAGTGTTGATATTTGATATATATACGCCAGATTCCCTCGCTATTTCCTGTAACACCATTTCATCCAACCCCAAAATTGCGGCCATAGTCCCCGGGTTTGAATCGCAAGCATTTTGCATCAGTTCCCCTCGTTCTTGAACTAGCAAAGCCGTGTCCATAACTGACAAAACTCCTGACGCCGCAAGAGCCGTATACTCGCCAAGGCTATGTCCTGCCATTAGGTATGGAACAGGCATGAATTCTTGCGTAATATTTTCTTTCATCGCTTCCATACAAGCCAAACTCACTGCCATGATTCCGGGTTGGGCATTCTTGGTCTCCCGCAAATCATCTTCCGAACCTTCAAACATGATTTTAGATAGAGGCCTACCTAAAGCTTCATCGACCATCTCAAACACTTGCCTGCCGGAGTCCGAACCTTCGTAAAGCTCCAACCCCATTCCGACAGATTGAGCACCCTGACCAGGGAATAGAAAAGCTGTCTTGGAATTTCTTGCAAAGGTGAGTGTCATATTAATGTCCTTTAGTAAGCTACGCCCGAGATCTTATACAACTGTTTGATCAGAGTTGGTCACGTTACGGCCATTATAAGTGCCACAGCTCAAGCATGCCCTGTGGGGCATGCGAGGAAGATGACACTGAGGGCAATTAGAAAGTGAGGCAGGTTTTATAGCATTATGAGCATTCCGGCCGCCTTTTCTTTTCCTGGAGTGTTTTTTCTTGGGTAGTGGTGGCATGTTAGTTCCCTTGTTTATTATTCCGTTGGCCTAAAAGACTCTAATAGAGCAGCCAATTTAGTATTTTTTTTGTTATTTCTGCAATTACATTTTTCTTCATTGAGGTTTATACCGCAATCTATGCACAACCCTTTACAATGTTCCTTGCATTTAGAATTGATAGATGCGTGCAATGAAGTATATTGGCACACCGCATCAGATAAATCCAATACATTATCTTCTCCGATATAAAAATTGTCTTCACCAATTCCTTCTAATTCATTTCTTTCACCAGTAACTAAATTAAACAACGGGAAGTACTCTTCCTCTATCGCTAAACCTAAGGGTTCAATATATTGGTCTAGACAATTCCCGCATTGCCTACCGATTTTAGCCGACAAACAAGCACTTACCCATACTCCTACATCAGTTTTGGTAAGTAAAACTGAACCATCAACATCGCACTTAAATTCAGACCGACCCATTTTGATGGTACCGCTTACACTTTCTAACTTTTTGTTACCACTACTCGCCTTTAGCAAGGTAGCTACTTTAAAGTCCATAGCACGCCTCATGGTGTCCATTCAAAGAAATAATTCAAACAAACACTATATCTTTGGCAAGGGAACTCGGTCAACCAGAATACAAGCTATTTTCAATCAATTATTTAACACTTAATGTATTTAGAATAAAAGTGTTTGAAAATCCGTTAAGGTTAGATTACATTGACTGAAGTAACAAAAATATCCCATGGAACCTACCAACTACCCGATGAAAAAGGCAAAACAATGACATCTCCAGAAAAAACCTATGACGTAGTGATAGTGGGGGCGGGAAACGCCGCCTTAACTTCAGCACTATCTGCGGCATCAAAAGGTGCGAAAGTGGCAATTCTCGAAAAAGCCCCTGAACACCTACGAGGAGGTAATTCTTATTTCACAGGTGGGCTTTTCCGATTTGCATACAATGGGATAGAAGATATTTCAAAGTTATTACCTGAAATAACATCAGAAGAAAAACAAAATATAGATGTGGGATCTTACAATGAATCTGAATTTTATTCTGATGTTATGAGGGTTACTGAAGGTTTGTCAGACCCTTCCTTACTTCAAATACTAACATCTCAATCATTCCTCACCATGCTATGGATGCGAAATCAGGGGGTCCCATGGATACTTGCCTACGGCAGACAAGCTTTTAAACATGAGGGTAAACAAAAATTCTGGGGAGGATTGATTGTAGAAGCAGTCGGTGGAGGTAAGGGATTGTCCGATAGGCTTTTTGAATTGGTTGAACGAAACAATATCGAAGTACTGTATCAAACTAGCGGCACAGATTTATCGGTCGATCAACAAGGACACATCGAAGGAGTAATTGCAAAATCAAAATCTGGATACGAGAAAATCTCCTGTAAATCAGTTGTGCTTGCTTGTGGAGGCTTTGAAGCAAACTCAGAGATGCGAACCAGATATTTAGGACCAGGTTGGGAACTAGCAAAGGTTAGAGGAACCCAATATAACACCGGTGATGGTATAAATATGGCTCTCCGAATCGGGGCACAATCTCACGGGCACTGGAGTGGGTGCCATGCGGTTGCTTGGGATTTAAATGCACCTCCTCACGGTGATAGAAATGTGGGAGACCTTTTTCAAAAACACTCTTACCCATTTGGACTGATAGTAAATGTTGAAGGAGAAAGATTTGTCGATGAAGGTGCGGATTTGAGAAATTACACCTATGCAAAATACGGCCGCGAAATATTAAAACAACCTCAAAGGGTTGCCTTTCAACTTTTTGACCAAAAGACTAAACATCTATTAAGAGATGAATATTTTATTCCCCAAATGACGATGGCGGAAGCTGAAACAATAGAAGAATTGGCTGTCGGGTTAGACATTAACCCTGGACAGTTACAAATAACTGTCCAGGAATTCAATGGGGCAGTCCAAGACGGTGATTTTAATCCTACCGCTCTTGACGGGAAGCACACTGAGGGAATTACCCCCCCAAAGTCCAACTGGGCGCAAAAATTAGATAAACCTCCTTATTTAGGGTATGCAGTAACCTGTGGAATAACATTTACATTTGGTGGTCTGAAAATAGATACGAACACACAAGTCCAAGACAATTCTGATATGCCCATACCTGGGCTTTACGCTGCAGGGGAACTCACTGGAGGGTTGTTTTACAACAACTATCCTGGAGGATCCGGTCTAATGTCCGGCGCAGTATTTGGGAAAATAGCCGGTGAGAATGCCGCAAAGGAAGCCTTAATTTAGAGTATTCTTGACCAAATTCACATATAAATCTAAAGTATGGGTTCTTGCTACGATAATAAAACTATCGATTGACCTAGATTAGTCAATATAGGGGAGAATCTCATAATGCCATACGGTAGTGGGGACTATACATACGAAGTCGATCAAGACTGGGGCAGGTTGCCAGAGGGGTACGAATTCAATCAGGTGGCAGGGGTAGCGGTGGATAAGGAAGATAATGTCTACCTTTATAACCGAAGTGAACATCAGGTCATGATATTTAAAAAAAATGGGGATTTTTTAAAATCCTGGGATGTTAAATTTTCCAATCCTCATGGCATGCATATAGGACCAGATGGGAATTTTTATTTTGCTGACCGTGATGCCCATGTCGTCCTTAAATACAGTCCAGACCAAACACTTCTACTTACTCTCGGCACCTACAATGTTGAATCAAATACCGGCTACAGTGGAAATCTGATGGTAGTTCCGCACCCGGCTGGACCCTTTAATCTGCCGACGGGGGTAGTTGTCGCCGACGACGGTAATATTTTCGTGTCGGATGGTTACGGAAATTGTAGATTCCATAAGTTCTCCCCTGATGGAGCATTACTAGATACTTGGGGTGAAGCTGGAAAAGATAACCCCATGGATTTTCATCTTCCCCATGGAATAGCCCTAAACAAAGATGGATTACTAGCAATCTGTGACCGCGAAAACCACAGAATCCAATTTACCGATCAAGATGGGGAATTCATGTTTATTTGGGATGGATTCTTACAACCAACCGATATAGCCTTCGGACCAGATGGAGAAGCATACGTATCGGAATTGCAACACAGAATTTCAATATTAGATGCAGAAGGAAATTTGATAAGCCGGTGGGCAGATGAGAGTAGCTCATCCGCGGGTCATTTCATTGCCCCTCACGGGATCGCTGTGGACTCTTCGAAGGATATCTATGTTGGAGAGGTTTTGGAAGGAAGGCGAATACAAAAATTTATTAGGCAATAATCAAAAAGTAAAAATAATCTAGGAGATATTAAATGAACGGTGACCAATTAATGGCCAGTTTACTGAAGAAAGAAGGAACTGAATGGATTTCCTGTTTCCCGGCTCAAACCTTGATTGAGGCTTGCTCACAGGAAGGAATCAGACCTATCCTCTGCAGACAAGAACGAGCTGGGGTAAATATGGCCGACGCATACAGTCGGATCCACAATGGTAACAAGATCGGGGTCTTTACCATGCAACATGGTCCAGGCGCAGAGAATGCATTTGGAGGAGTAGCACAAGCTTATGCTGATAATGTACCCATGCTACTGATACCAGGGGGATCTACTGAAAGAAGAGTAGGGGTTCATCCTGGATTTGACGCAATCCCAAACTATCAACATATAACTAAATGGGCAGGCCGTATAAACACAATCGAACGCATACCAGAAATGGTTAGCCAAGCATTCACCCATTTGAGAAATGGAAGACCTGGTCCTGTATTACTCGAATTGCCAGGTGATGTTGCCCATGCTGAAGTTCCAGCAGGTATAGAAGAATACCAACCCAGTCGGTCATATAAATCATATGCAGCAAATGAGGATGTGAGGGATATAGTCACCGCTTTGCTAAAGGCAGAAGCACCCGTTATAAACGCAGGCCAAGGCACATTGTATGCCGAAGCCACAGACGAACTAATAGAATTTGCCGAGTTAGTCAATGTTCCGGTCATGACTACCCTCGCTGGTAAAAGTGCCTATCCAGAAGATCACGCCTTAGCATTAGGCACTGGAGGCAATACGGGCACCTTAATGGTTGACAGATTCCTCCAAAACACAGATTTCGTTTTGGGAATAGGAACTAGTTTCGCAATATCAAACTTCACTGCACCAATGCCACCAGGGGCCACCAAAGCACAAATTACCAACACCGCTGAGGACATTAACAGAGACTACCGTGTCGAATACGGTGCGGTCGGTGATGCTAAATTAGTTTTACAGCAATTGATTGAGGAAGCAAAATCTCAGCTAGGTGAGCATGGCAGAGGTGATGTGCACGGGGTAAAAGAAAAGATATCGATAATAAAAGACGAATTCATGAAAGAATGGGGACCAAGATTAAATTCAGATGAGACCCCTATGAGCCCATACCGAGTATTCAATGAGATGATGAAGGCCATCGATCCTAGAAATGCTATAGTCACTCATGACTCTGGGTATCCTAGAAATCAGCTTGTTCCATTTTGGCCGGCTCTCACTCCCCGCTCCTATATCGGTTGGGGTAAGTCAACACAACTGGGGTACGGCTTAGGGTTAGCGCTTGGCGCCAAAGTTGCAGCACCGGATAAGATAGTCATAAATGTTATGGGAGACGCTGCATTTGGTATGTCAGGTTTGGATATAGAGACTGCTAGTCGATCCGGACTTGGAACAATAACGATCGTATTGAATAATGGTGTCATGACACACTATTACGACCACTTTCCACACGCTACTGAGAATTGGAAGAGTAATGAATTAGGCGGTATATATTCCGATACCGCAAAAAGTCTGGGAGCACATGGTGAGCGAATACATAATCCGGATGAAATAGGTCAGGCAATGACAAGAGCTGTAGAAGCTGCTAAGGGTGGGCAACCTGTACTACTGGAAATGATTACCAAAGAAGAAGAAACTATCTCAACCTATGGAAGATAGACGATAGGATTCTGTGTACACACTGATTTTTATTCTATATTGTCGCCGTGTACACAGAATTCATAGCTAATGGTCTGAATTTGCGTTTGTATTGCCTCAACCCATCAATATTTAGATCGCTGGCGTCATTGACCAACTTGTAATCCCTTAACATCCCAAAAGTTTTCCACCTAAGATATTCCGATAACCCATCAATTCCTATCACAGTCTTTGCCACAAAAAAGCAGGCCGTATTTTGGTTTATAGGGCCAGCCATAGAAAACCCAACCAATTTTTTCTCTACCTCCACCCCCCAAGCCATTAAATCTCCTGTATCAAAATCACCAATGGAATTAAGGGCAGCTCGTGTATAGCCCCAATCCAACAGAAATTTATTTTTCCTCCCTTGAAGGGAACGCCATTTCCCCAGCATTTCCAAGGCTGCAGGCACATCGTTTTTTTCCATTTGAAAAAATATGGGATTTTTTCTGGTTGCCCTATTAATTTTCTTTCTAATATCCCTAAACATTCCGCCTTCTAAACGAAAGACCACATTTGGATCATAAAGATATTCATTCTCTCTCTTTTCAATATGGATATCATCCCTAAATATATTTCGGAGATGTAAAACGTCTGAAGAATCAACCCACAAAATTCGCATTTCTGATTGATTCAGAGAATCCTTAACGCGTGAAAGATAAGTCTTTGTTTCCGAAGTCAAAGTGGAGGGGGGTATAACGAGGTCAATTCGATTAGAGTTTTTCCCAGTTATATGTTGGAACAAGAAAAATGAGTCTCCTTTTCGAGTCAGGTAGAGAGGCCTTCCAGGCGGTAAGCTATAGCAAGCAAGGTAGGGAGCAAAATAAACCCAGGCATTTCTTTCTATTTTGTTGAATATTGCCCTCAGCGAAGCAATATCAAAAATTGTTAAAATTTTGTAATTGTCTGATATATCTTGAAATAATTTCCTCAGCTTAAAGTCTCCTTGGAATTCGTATAAATGAGATTGCGGGGAGTCGGGTCTGAGGTTTTTAGATATCCAGATGAGAAAAATTTCCCCATCTTGCTTATCCCAGCATGCTTTTGTGCGCCGACGTATTCGTTGAAAGCGGGGATTAGTTCTTGAGGTGAGAGACCCATACTTGCTATATTTTTGAACAAACGGGCATTTTCAGCTGGAATTAGATTCGAATAGGATACAAACCCTAAACCGTTCGTTCGTTCTTTTAACATCTCCGTACCAACGGAAATGAACCTCGTCAAACCCTCCACCGTATACGGTGGATCTGTAATAAATACATCCTGAGAATTTTTGTAACATGAGGGGATTTCCTCAATAAAATCGATTTTATTCAGGCGTATCTCAAAATTAAGTTTAAAGCTCATAGATTCAATGAAATTTAATATTCTCTCATCAATATCAAAAACGTTTAAGCTATTTATTTTTAATCCGAATTGTGTAGCAAAAAGAATCATGGCAAGTGAAGTCAAATCATCATCCCCTAATATTGCTATATCCCTTCCCTCTATTGAGTCATTTTGATGGAAATACATAAGCCTTTTAAAACACGTCAGGGAGGTCGCATGCGATTGATCAAGACTATAGTCAGGAGAAGGTCTTTGTTTCGTCAATTCATCGAATTGAGAGGCCAACCTGGTTACTGTATCTGAAACTTCATACTGCCAATGAAAGTCAGGGATCTTAGTGTCAAGTATTCCAATAGAACGCAAAAGCTTGATTCCCGTGTCTGTCAAGATCGCACCCCCTTTCCTTGAAAGGAGTTTCCTTTTCTCTAATTCCCGGCGAGTTGCTGAGAGTGCCGGTACAGGTATGCCGGTCGCCCTCGAAATATCATGTATAGGCACCGTTTCCCCTCTAAATATTTCCCTCATGATTAGCCTAACCCCCTGATATCCTTCCTGCAATCGGGAATCCACAGAAACTTGAATTAAAATTTCCTCGGCCTCGGACTTATCCATAAATTACACATACCCCTCGATAATACTAATTTTATGCTGTCGGAATGATAAAACGTAATTCCACAGCTTGCTTCATCCACAAATGACAAGTAATGGAAATGTTATACTCCGCCTCATCTTAGCGGTAAGTACGAAATTTAGGGAGAGCAAGTTATGTTGGTAATAGATGCTATTTCACAAATTCTAAAGAAAGAAGGTGTGAAGTACCTTAGTGCTTTTCCCACAACCTCAGTTATAGAGGCAGCGGCCGAATCAGGCATCAAACCGATAATATGTAGACAAGAACGGGTCGGGGTGGGGATTGCCGACGGTTATTCGAGAATTACCACAGGTAGCCCTCCTGGCGTTTTTGCAATGCAATATGGCCCTGGAGCCGAAAATGCCTACCCAGGAGTGGCAACAGCATTCGCCGATTCAGTACCTGTGCTATTTTTGCCCCTTGGTCACAGAAGGGATCGTGATAGGGTCTTTCCGCATTTTAATTCAGTTGATAGCTTCTCTTCCGTTACTAAATATGTCGAGCAACTAAATGAAGCAGGGTCAGTTGCAGACACAATGAGAAGAGCTTTTTCACGTTTAAAAAACGGCCGGCCAGGGCCAGTAATGGTTGAAATACCTATTGACGTCGCCGAGCAAGAAATCGAGGCATCGACAATCTCACGGTACGAGAAAGCAATGACTGTGCGTTCTTCAGCTGAGGAGGAGGCCGTACTGAGGGTAGCTAAAACTATCCTTAGTTCAAAAACGCCTCTAATATACGCAGGGCAGGGAGTGCTATATTCTGGTGCGTCTCGAGAGTTACAAGAATTAGCAGAACTAACTAACATACCTGTCACTACCACAATGGCAGGCAAAGGTTCTATTGATGAACGCCATCCTTTATCTCTTGGTAGTTCATCTGTCGTAATGAATGGCGCCGTTCTACACTACATGAAAACAAGTGACACATTGCTGGCAATAGGCACCAGCCTCACAAAGCATGGAATGGTAACCACAATCCCAGACGGGAAAAATATTATTCATATCACTAATGATCCTATTGACATTGGAAACTATTATCAGCCTGACGATGCCTTACAGGGGGATGCGAAATTAGTCATTCGGCAATTAATAGAGGCGTGCTCTGATTTACTTTCTACTCGAGATAGGCCGGAATCCCCTGCCAACCATATTAGAGAAATAAAATCGGAATGGAAAAAGGGTTGGGAGAAAAAATTAACCTCCAAAGAGTCTCCAATAACTCCGTACAGAGTGATAAATGAATTCATGAAAGCCACAGACCCATCCCAGAACATAGTGACGCATGATTCGGGTAGCCCAAGGGACCAGATCATGCCTTTTTATGAATCGGGAGGCCCAGGCACCTACATAGGCTGGGGGAAATCACATGGCCTAGGTACAGGTCTAGGGCTGAATATGGGAGCAAAATTAGCCTCTCCCGAAAAATTTGTTGTGAACTTCATGGGGGATGCAGCCTTCGGCATGACGGGGTTAGATTTTGAGACTGCTGTTAGAAGCGGTATTCCGATTTTAACTGTGGTCCTTAATAATTCAACGATGGCCATAGAGACAGCTCATATGGCTTCCTCACATGAACTGTACAGTACAAGGAACTTGGGTGGTGATTATGCAGACATGGCTAGAGCTATGGGTGGCTGGAGTGAAAGAGTCGATGACCCGGCAAAAATACAAGACGCATTCTTTAGGGCAAAAAAGGCAACTGAAAACGGACACTCTGCGCTCCTGGAATTTATAACCTCGGAAGAGCAGGATTTTTCGTTCAGAGGAGCATTACGTTAGCGATGTGTTCCCGTAAATTTTGCAATGTCTTTGCTGCCATATATTAGATAAAAAAGGTTAGTTCATATGAAGGATATCTTAAACATTACCTTGTTGGGGACAGGTACTCCTGTTCCTTTAATAGAAAGAATGGGATGCAGTATTTTGGTGCAGGCTGGAGAGGACAGCATATTAATCGATTGCGGTAGAGGAGCTGTGCAAAGGATCAACCAGACTGAAACTCATATAAATTCAGTGACCACCGTGTTGTTGACTCATTTACATTACGATCATTACATCGGAGTCCCTGATTTATGGCTCACAGGATGGCTCTACGGCAGGACGCAGGCAATGTCAGTGTATGGACCCCCAGGTACAACAAACATGATTCGCCACTTATCCAAGGCCTTTGAGATAGATGTCCACATACGAAGAGATCTAGACGAGAAATTTGATCCAGAAGGCGCACTAATTTCAGGAAATGACATTGTTCCCGGATTTATTTATGAAAAATCAGGGTTGCAGATTCAATCCTTTGAGGTAGATCATTATCCTGTTCCAGATGCGATGGGATACATAATCACTTACGGGAAGAGGAAAGTAGTCATCTCAGGTGACACTAGATACATGCCTACCATGGCTTCAATAGCAAAAGAAGCTGACCTTTTGATTCACGAAGTTGCAGCACCTGAGGCAATATGGAAAAGATCAACTATGATCGGTAGAAACCCTGAACACACCAAGAAAATTATCGATCATCATGCGACGCCGTCACAAGTAGGCTCGATTTTCGCAGAATCAAAACCTAGGTTAGGAGCCTTGTATCATATTGTGGGAGGCCCTGGAGCGGAAGAAGAGATATCAGAAACCATCAAAAAAGTGTACGACGGAGATTTCCTCATACCAGATGACCTCACTGTTATTGAAATTGGAGACGAGATCAAAATATCCAAGGTACCTAGTTGAATATTACCAACCTAACCTCGATCAATTATCTCAAGTGTCTTCTTCTTCACTAACTCCTTATCATAGCTAGCAAAACTAAGGGCAGCAGTTCGATGAGGGTCACCACTAAAAAACCTTTCGTACAAAACTTGGCGGCCACCAAATGAACTTATACTAATATCCCAGCCCATACGAAAAAGCTTGGTCCGTTGCTTGGCATCCAGTGTATCAGTCGATAAATACTCCTCAAGCAATCCTCCAATATCGGAATCGAAGTCTGCCTCAGTCGGGACAGCTATTAGACTGCTAGATCCAATAAGTTGCAAAATCTCAATTAACCTAGGATATGCAGAGGTGAAAGAGGATTTCGCAGCAGACAGAGAAGCAGAATCTGGCTCCATGACCCCCCATTCGTTCATTTTAGCATTAGAGATGGAAGCTTCAAGGCAAGCTTTACTAACCTCATAGGGGGTTATCAATTCTGAAGCAAGAGCTTGTATATATGGAATTTCATTCGTACTTAAAGCTTCTGTCATTAAAGCAGCTAACCCAAGCACAAATTCCGCCTTAGCCATATTTTTGGTCACTATTTGTTGGTTAATATGGGGTCCTGCTCTAGTGTTCGAAAAAGCGGAATTGGATATTTCAACATTATTGAAAATAAATACTTTTTCCCAAGGTACAAATACATCGTCAAATATAACGATTGCATCACCCTCATCAAATTTTGAGGACAGCGGATGGTCAAAAGAAGATCTGCCGACAGACAATGCTTCCCTGCACAAGAATTTTAGTCCTGGAGTATCGCAAGATACACCAAAAGCCAAAGCGTACTTTGATGCATCCTTATCGGTTGGTACAACCGATGATGGAAATACTAATATTTCGTCGGAGAGCGGGGCAAGAGTGGCTAATATACGAGCACCTTTCACTATGATCCCATCGTCTCTCTCACGTTTAACATGTAATCCGAGATCATCACCTTTAGCATAGGAAGGGTATTTCTTTGTTTTGCGTACATTTACCAAGGTATGGGTGAGAGTTAAATCATTTTCCATCACATATCTGAAGTAATTCTGAATATTTTGGCCAAACATTCTATCCTCTCTGCCAAAAAAATCAGAGGCAGCTGAACAAGCCATCAATATTACATTCATGTAGTCGGGAGTCCTAGCCAAAACTCCGCCACTGAATCTTGCCCAATTAAGCATCATATTGCCTCTTTGAATCAAATGATCCTTTGAGGTGGGTGTAATGAAGGAAAGTCCTTCAGGTTTATCATTACTCTCTGGGTTGAAAGTCATTTTTGAAGAAAGGCCAACATCATGTTGCATTTCGTACAAAGATGCTATGGAGTCGGCACAACCCGAGAAGGCTCTGTGACTGGTTACATCTTCAACCTTCTCACCTTCAATCCAGAGATCTTTTGGGTGTAACCGTAACCTTTCCAGATATTGGTTCCCATTCTTAGCTGGCACTTTGCACCTACTATCCCGTCACAAGCCTCTAGGATGAGGAGGTGATTTCAGCGTCAGTTAATTTTTTTGCTTTTACACCATCGAGAGAATCTGGGAAATCTCCAGCGAACAAATACCCGTCTTTCGGCCAAGATGATTTGGGCATTTCGTAGAAAATTTCGATCTCGTTACCATCAGGGTCAGATATGTAAAACCCTAAAGACACTCCATGATCCGCGACGCTTCTAATTTCTAGGCCCTCAGCAATGCACTTCCGATGTATTTCCTTAACATCCTCCAATGATTCCATTTCCCATGCAAAATGTGCGAGAGAGTGAGTAGCAGAATCCTCTATGCCATCAGATTTAATGAGAGCTAGCTCATGAGAAGCATCCTCTCGAGCACTCATAAATATCATGGTCCCAGTGGGCCGTCTGGTAGTTACATGTAACCCCAGAATATTTGTGTAAAATTTTTCAGAATCATCAATATCATTTGCACGCAGGACAATATGTCCTAGCTGTTTTACTTTTACCATAATTAGTAACCTCCCACTAAATGACCTTTGAAATAAAATAACCCCAGTGAAACGATATTTTCTCCTTATAACTCAACAGTTAAACAAGGAAAGGTAGGTTTAATCCTATCCCTCTCTTGGAAACCAATAGCACCCATATTCGTCAACGCAGGGGGCACAATGGGCAACTATATGACCGGGAGAAACCTCTTTCATGACGATCTCATTAGCGTCACAGGCTGGGTCAGGGGACGGACAGAGAGGGTCGTAACTGCAGGCGGACGGTGGAGACATCGGGCTCGGAACACCCCCTCTCAATACTATCCTTTCTCTATCAGCCTCCATTAGCGGATCTGGTATTGGAACAGCAGACAACAAAGCTTTGGTATATGGGTGAACTGGATTATCGTATAGTTCATTTCTCTCTGCTATCTCGACGATATGGCCTAGGTACATAACCGCAATTCGATCACTAATGTGCTTCACCACTGATAAATCATGGGCGATGAATAGATATGTAAGGCCCAAATCTTCCTGAAGATCTTCAAGCAGGTTGATTATTTGCGCCTGAATCGACACGTCCAAAGCCGACACCGGCTCATCGCACACTATGAAACTGGGATTAACCGCTAGGGCCCTGGCTATACCTATCCTTTGTCTCTGGCCTCCACTAAATTCATGGGGATATCTATCTGCCATGTACGGGCTCAGGCCACAAGTCGTTAGCAACTCCGAAACCCTATCTCTATATTCACCTCTGCTAGCAGTCAGCTTATGCACTTTCAAGGGTTCGCCAACTATATCCCCACAGGTCATACGAGGATTCAAAGATCCATACGGATCCTGAAATATCACTTGCATTTCCCTTCTCATTCGACGAAGTTCGCCTGTGCTTAGGCTAGTCACATCCACGCCATCGAATAAAACTTCACCTGCTGTAGGTTTATACAATTGCAGGATGCATCGGCCAGTAGTTGTCTTACCACAACCACTTTCACCTACAAGACCAAGGGCCTCACCCTTTTTTATGGTAAAGCTCACATCATCTACAGCTTTTATTTCGGCGACTTTCCTCTGAAAAATAATGCCTTCGTTGACTGGGAAATACATCTTAAGATTGCTAACTTCAAGTAAAGTATCCCCCACCTGAGCGGTTGAGGCGCCATCTGTTTCTGTAACCATTTTCACTCCACAAAATGCGATTAACTATTTATAACAAAATCTTATAGGTTTTTAACTAAGAATCTCTTGGAAACCATTTACAGCCATATTCTTGTTCGCAATGAGCGCAATATGCAACCCAGTGGTTAGGCTCTTCTTCTCTGAGAACTGGCTCTCCAGTTAGGCATTCAGGGCTTGGAGACGGGCAATTAGACTGAAATCCGCAACCCGACGGCCTATTACCAAGATTAGGGGGCATCCCTTCAATAGCTTCCAGCCGTTCACGAGTATTATCGTCCGCATCCAACCGTGGAACCGAGTTAAGTAACCCTATCGTGTAAGGGTGCATTGGATTCTTATAAATCTCCACTGCAGTAGAAGTTTCAACGATTTTACCGGCGTACATAACAATCACACGGTCGGCATATCTAGCAACTACTCCCAGGTTGTGGGTAATTATTATTAAAGCTGTGCCTAAGTCCTTAGACAGATCCTGCATCAGTTCTAATATTTGTGCCTGAATAGTGACATCAAGTGCAGTAGTCGGCTCATCTGCAATAATTAGCTGCGGATTACAGCTTAGTGCCATGGCAATCATAACTCTCTGGCGCATTCCACCACTGAACTGGTGAGGGTAATCATCTAATCGAGTTGTTGCGTCCGGAATACCTACCATAGTCAACAATTCTGTTGCCCTTTCCTTAGCATTGGTTTTGTTCATTTTTTGATGCAATTCTAAAGTCTCAGTTATTTGGCGACCTATAGTAAGAACTGGGTTCAGAGATGTCATTGGTTCCTGAAAAACCATAGAAATGCTGTTACCACGAATACCCCTCATCTCTTTCTCGTCCATCTGGACTAGATCTTCACCACCAAACAATACTTCACCCTCTACTATTCGACCGGGTGGGCTTGCTACCAATCGCATTATCGACATGGCACCCACACTTTTGCCACACCCACTTTCCCCAACAATTCCTACTACCTCACCCTCTGCAACTTCATACGAAATTCCATCAACTGCCTTCACTACGCCATCTGCAGTGAAAAAATGAGTCTTTAGATTTTTGACTTCGAGCAACGGAGCCATACGACATTCCCCCTTGTTGCTTCTTCAGGTTTTAAATTTAAACCCGAATAACCAAACTTGATTTTGTGTAGCACATTCTAATAAACCGATCCAATAGTAACAACTCATAAATGCAATGATTTCATGGAAATTATTCAAACATACGACCATCAGCAAACGAATTCAGATTTTGAATAACCATATCAGCAGCATAATCCGTGCTAATTTCACTAGAGTTAATAGTGAAATGGAATAGATTGGGATTATCTGGTTCATCCAGTTCAAAATACTTTTTAAAAAAATGATTTCTGGCCTGATCTCTCTGTTCAAGAGTGGCAATAGCCTTTCCTCTATTGATAGTTTCTCGACTCATCAAGGTTTTCACTCTGTCCTCAAATGAAGCTACCACTCCCACTCGCAAAACATTAGGCATGTCCTTCAAAATCACGTGCCCACCTCGCCCAATGAATACAACATCCCCATCCGCGGCCATTTCTTTCATGGTAGATTCTATAGCCTCGATATATACGTCGTCCTCCACTTCATGACCTCTCGTTATTATCGGCTGTGGGATATCCTCATACTCTTCTGTTAATAAGGCCGTAATACCTGGCCCGAAATATGGATCACCAGCCGCCCCGGTAACAGCTGAACGCTCAAGAAGTCTCTGTATCACGTGTATCCATTTCTCCGATCGGGTTGGAAGTTTTTCTTCTATTTGGTGTAAAGCCTCGACGGTAGCACCCACATTTTTTGCTATATTGGACAGAAAGATCCTATCTACATAGTCAGCCTTTAATCTTCGGGCAACTAAAGGACCTATGTCCCTCGCTCCTCCTCCGGACATACCTCCAAGTGTTATCGTGTACATTTATCACCTCCATTGGATTAGGCTTATTCCGAATCTAAATTTCATGGAGTCAAAAGCAGTGAAAAACCTCTAAATCGAATGCTGACAAACATTAGTGCGTCTGTCAACTTTTATCAGAAATCTACCAAAGAGAACAACAATTCATCATCCAAAATTTCTGGAATGCAAAGATCCTTCAAAATTATGACAGTGTTGATACCTACTATAATCCCGCCCATTTCTTCGATTAATGCCCTTGAAGCCTGGATAGTTCCACCAGTGGCAACCAAGTCATCAACTAATACCACCCTTTGAGAGGGCTGTATCACATCTGAATGAATTTGAAGTACGTCGGAGCCATATTCCAGATCATATTTAATCTCCCGAACCGAATATGGTAATTTACCTTCTTTCCTTATTGGCACAAATGGTAGCTTCATCTCGTATGCAAGAGCGGATCCAAAAATAAACCCTCTTGACTCTATACCAACGATCACATCAGGAGAAATTATTTTTGACTTTTTTGCGAAAGCATCAACACAATATCGAAATGACTCTTGATGATAGAGTAAAGGTGTAATATCTCTAAACAATATTCCTGGTTTAGGGAAATCTGGAATATCTCTTATATATTGCTTTAAGTTCATTACCTAACCATTAGGACCGTGATTTACATGGCATTACGATGATAAATCCAAACTCAATGGGATTGGAGGAAATCTTATATGGTAAGTGAGGAAAGGGAAACCATAATCAAAAAAGGTTCCGAGTCAAAGTACCTAACTCTCAAAGTACCTAACTCTTTGTAAAAAGGATGTATGGCCTTTCCTTGAATCACATGGCGGTAAGGTAATTTGTTTGATGAGAGGTCTCATTGGCCTGACTCCCACCACATTAGTGCAAATAACTTCCTATAATGACATTCATTCATGGGACGGTAACCAAGACTCATGGTCCTCTCTCCGGGAACAATTTGTCGAACGGGAGACTGTAAGGGTATTGAAACCCATTTCCCAGCGACCAAAGAACGTGATCCCGGTAGAAGATAGAAGACCCGTCTATGGATACCGTAAATTTATGATCTCACCGAATGATATTTCCGAGTTCGTCACCTGTTCAGAAAACGGAATGTGGCCAAAAATCGAGTCGACGGGGGCTTGCATATTAGGCATATGGACTACCACTTCCAGCACACCGATGGAAGTAATACTTCTTACTGGGTATCATAGCCCCTCCCATTGGGAACAGACTAGATATGCATCAGGAAATATGGGCGCTTCTAAAGAGTTGTGGAATAGAGAAATGTCATATAAATCTCAAAGGGTAGAGTTGACAAAGACTACTAAAGTAAGCCTAATGGCATCTTTGGACATTGATCACTGAATTCAATTTCTTAAGGTATATGTTAATCCAATGGAGGTAACAGAATGATTGGAGTTCTAACACATCACTGGGCCGAGCAAGGCAAAGTCGAAAATGCTATACATATTTTAGACGGAAACGGTGAAGCTCAAAGTAAGGCGCCAGGGTTCATAAATAGAACCACCCTGCTATCCAAAACAGACCCAACGCAAATCAGTTCTTTGGTAGTTTGGGAAAGCGATCATATTTACGATAAATGGAAGGAAAGCGCCGAAAGGGCAAAAGCGATGAAAAATGCAGAGGATCTGTGGAGCCGGACCCCCGAATCAGAAAGGTTCGACATACCTTAGATAAGGTGCCTCTTTAAAGTTAGTCCTCAAATGAGCTGAAAACAACGCATGCATTCTGACCACCAAACCCAAAATTATTAGAAAGAACTGTATTCACTTTAGCTTTTCTCGCCACATTGGGAACATAGTCCAAATCACAATAAGGGTCCGGATTATTGTAGTTGATAGTAGGTGGAATAAGATTTGACTGTATAGTTTTTACGGTGGCGACTGCTTCGATAGCACCTGCTCCACCTAGGGCATGCCCCATCATGGATTTATTCGAACTTATGGGAATTTTATAAGCTAGATCACCAAAGGCGAGTTTGATTGCTTTGGTCTCCGAAACGTCATTTAATGGCGTTGAGGTTCCATGAGCATTGATATAATCAATATCTTCTAGTTGCTTGTCGGCATTACCAATAGCCCATTTGATAGCTCTCGCAGCGCCTTCTCCATTTGCATCAGGCTGCACAGCATGATATGCATCTGATGACACGGCATAGCCAATAATTTCTCCCTTGATATCTGCACCTCTTTCTTGGGCGTGGTCTAAGGTTTCCATTATGAGTATTCCAGCTCCTTCGGCCGGAACGAAGCCATCTCGGTTTGAATCAAACGGTTTACTCGCATCTTGGGGATTCCCATTAAATCTACTTAGCGCCTTTATAACGTGAAATCCTGCAAGCCCAATTCTGCTTATACCTGCCTCACAACCGCCGGCCACTATGACATCCGCTGCACCTCTTCTGATGGCCTCATATGCCTCTCCAATCGCTTGATTGCCTGCAGCACATGCAGTTATAACAGTCGAGGAATACCCTTTCAAATTGAATATTCGACTAACTTGGGCTGCAGCCATATTAGGAAGTATCATCGGTATGAAAAAAGGGCTTACTTTCATCCCGCCTCTTTCAAACAGGATCTTTGCATTGTCTTCTGTAGTAGGAAAGCCGCCATTACCATTACCCATCACCACTCCCACTCGGTCGTTATTTAATGACAAATCTAAACCGGAATCTTCAATTGCGGTGGCAGCAGCAGCTACGGCGAACTGGGAAAATCTGGCCATTCTTCGGGCCTCTTTTGGATTTGTATATTGGCCCGCGTCAAATCCTGTAACTTCCCCCGCTATGTCACTCGGGAATCCTTCAGTATCACATAAGGTAATTTTGCTTATTCCAGAGTGTCCTTTAGACAAGCTACCCCAAAATTCCTCTACTGTTTGGCCTAAAGGGGACATCACTCCTAACCCGGTTATTACTACCCTTGTACCGTCTTTTGCCATTGCTATTGCCAACCTTTTACTGTCATTTAATCGTTTTGATTCATACCCATCTATTATTTTAGGGCAAATTTGGATAAATCTCAGGCGGAATCTCTTTAATAACTTCAGAAACCTCTGCAGCAACAGACAGAGACCCAGTACCCAATATTAAATCACTCTGGCCTGCCAAACTAAAGGCGTGGTCTAACCCTTCAGAAACACTGCCATATGCCTTGGTCGTGACAATATCGCAATTGGCAGAAGCTATTCTAACAATTTCCGCCCCGATAGCCTTGGGATGCCTCGAAGATACTGGAATTAGCACGGGATTTAGTGACTTCAAAGGTTCCAGCATATTGACGATATCATGGCCTCCAATCGCACCAAAAACTATTATAACTTTGCAGTTATCCATATGATCATTAACAGTTTCCACCAACCGCTCCATTGAGTATGGATTGTGGGCCCCATCGACTATTAAAGTCGGGCCTGATGTTTCTAACACTTCGAACCTGCCTGGCCAACAAACCTTGGACAGCCCAACTTCAACTGAATCGTCATCAATTAGATATCCTGATTGCTTTAAAGTCTCAATAGCGCATATGGCAGTAAGGGCGTTTTCCGTCTGGTGAATTCCAAGTAATGGTAGTTTGAATTCGTAATTTCGTAGTGGGGTTCTTACGTGGAGATACTGGCCAGACAAATCTTTATTTTTAACATCGACAGAATAATCATCGCTAACTTTTTTTACCGGTGCATTACAATCAGCTGCAATTTCTGTCATAACATTCATCGATTCCCAGTGCTGAGGAGATATGATTACGGGAATTTCATCTTTTATGATTCCTGCTTTCTCAGAAGCGATTTTAGCTAAGGTATCTCCTAATATATTGACATGGTCAAGGCTGATAGAAGTGATTACGGAAACGATGGGTAATAATATGTTCGTCGCGTCCAACCTACCACCTAATCCCGTTTCCACCACCTGGAAATCGACATTCGATTCACGAAAAAAATGGAATGCTGCTGACACCATAAATTCAAACCAAGTAACTTCACCATATTGACTGTTTTGCCCAGCCTCCAAAACCACCGGCCAGATTTGTTTAACAAGATTGGTAAAATCATTTTTGGAGATCGGTTCAGGCCCTATCCTAATCCTTTCAGTTAACGAATGTAGATGAGGTGAAGTTGCTAAGCCCACTTTGTATCCAGCTGAACCTAATATAGCGGTAATCATGGCTGCGGTGGTACCTTTTCCTTTGGTGCCAGCTATGTGGACAGAAGGAACGCCTAAGTGGGGGTTGCCCAACAAAGCACATAGGAGACGCATCCTTTCCAAGTGAAAAAATGAATGTTCAGGACTATGCTTGCCTCTTTCAAAATCGGCTAAAGTAAGCGTCTGTTCAACGGCACGGTAATAGGCACGATCTTTTTCCAAGAGCGCTAGAACTGGGTCTGAAGGGGTAACGATCCTGTAGCGGCTGAGGACTGTAAAGATTTAAAATCTACCACACCAGTCGCCTTTATACCTGATTTGTTAGATGCAGTACGGGATTTACGCGAGCCACCACGTTTGGAGGAATTCAAGGTATCAATAGAACCTGCTTCAGTGATCAAAGAATTTATTCTTTCAACCAACGTTTTAGCTTTCTCTATACTATCTTCAGATATGTGGACTTTGAAATCCTCGAAGTTTTCCAGAAGATATGCTGCAGGCACATATCGATCAAAAACACCCCCGGCGGTTCCCGTTTTCGCGAAATATGCTTTCAGTCTTTCCACGATTCTTGGATTACTCTCCGTGATGGACCTCATAGTCAATGTTTGTTCAAGTTGATTAGCATAAGAAAGGTTGACCAATTCCAAATAAATCTTTGGCTCAAATAAATCCTCGATATCCGCGTTTCTTACTCTAGTAACTTGCACCCACTTTACAGGGTTCTCGCCTTCTAATTCGTTTTTCCTGTTAATAGCCTCTATCTTTTCCTTGTTGGTAGGAGTTAAATCCATCATCACTGCGACACTAACATAGTTATCCCCGAGAAGCGTGACAAAGGTGGAAAGGTTATCCGTGCCACCTACAGGTATTACTACCCACCTTGGATCAATCCTTATACCTGACTCAGCTGCCACCATATCACCCAAAACTTGCAGGTATATCAAATCCGAAGGAGAGTTAACCATCAAACAGTGGGGAGATAGAAATAGAGTCTGGGCCATCTGGTACCCCAAAGCCATCTGCAAGGGGAATACAGTCTCCTTGTCATTATTAACAGGATCATCACTTATCACAGTGCCTACACCATCCATGTCTTGAACTAATCTAATTCGATGCAATTTCTCCAAATCAATCATAAAAGGTGAATGGGTAGTGTAAAGAACCTGGCATCTTGGTGAAAGCCTTTCATCCATGAATCTCAAGAAATCTTTTTGGGCCATTGCATGAAGTGCTGTGCCCGGCTCGTCGAGTAGAATTATCAAGTCGCCACTTTCTGTTTCTTCCAGATGCGAAAAATACGACAAAAAAGAGAAAAACCAAACAAACCCCTTCGACCTCTCATCAAACGAGACGGTGACACGGTGCCTCGCATTTTCTATTCTTACGTGTAAAATTTTTCCTTGGTTCAAAGGAGCAGCATCCCTAGGGTCGGCCTGAGATACATCAAATTCAACTTTTAACTGGCGATTTTGTTGCCAATATTCAAATATCTCATCAGTTATGGTTATTGAGGCAGATTCTAACTCAACTTTTATGTCCTCATACCCTAAATCTTTTTCCAAATCCTCTAGAGAAACTCCCGATAAAGTTAACAGAGACAGGAATGTCCTATCGGCGTCATCAAAAGGTCCTCCATTTTCTGCCCTCTGCCTGAGCTCATTGATAGATATTTTTCCTCTCATGAGACTGTAATTATCAAAGTAAACGAATTTAGGGAGCCATTTTTCCAAAAATTGCTCTGAAATTCTCTCCGAAACATTATTAACATCTTCCACAGGCTGCACAGCACTTTGAAAAGAAGTTGGGGCAGGTGTGGAAGGCTGAGTAAACGCCGTCACGTTAAGAGGTTGAGAAACTGATTCTGCAAGGCTAATTTTCCAATTTCGTTCATTTTTGTAATTCTTGGTGACAATAACCTTGTTTGAAGCTAATATCCCATTACCAAAATTCGCCTCGATTTCAGATATTTCCTCATCATTCAGCTCAAATTCTGCCTGTGCCACCTCGCATGGATTTTGATCATGAATTTTTTTATATTTGATGTACCCTTTTCGAGGGTAATCTCTAATGCTAAAAGTATCTTCATCACCGGAAATAGAGTTAATCTTCCTAATAGCTTGAAGAAATGCTGTTTTACCAGACTCGTTTTTACCCACCAGAGCCGTAACATCATCAACTCTAACCCATGAGGAATCGTCAATACTTCTATAGTTGATTACCCTAGCCTGAGTTAGTTTCATATCTTCTCCACCTCTACGATTTACACCTTATCGTACCTTTTATATTTCTTACCATAGAGAACACGTTCCCATTATATGAATGGCCAGTTCAAACTAACCATAGGGAGGCGTCAAAGGCAAGGCATTTATGTACAATGTTTGATAGGCTTGGTATTCCCATCTTGAAACCTGTTTGCGTGCAAATTATACTTGGCTATACCCACTACCCACACGATCTCGATCAACCCCTGTACCTTTGGCTTCATTTATCCAACCGAATTCTTTAAGAATCTGCTGACTATATGTCACTCTACCTGTTACTTTATCTATGGGTTCAGTAGCCAATAATAGTGCCGCCTTGGCCATTAATTCCGGATGCTCACCTCGTGGGTCATCCATGCCTGTTACCAAATTATGAAAAACGGTTCCGGGTGTAGGAACTACTTGGGAGGGAGACACACAAGTTACCGAAATTCCATCACCATATACTTCCTGAGCTAAGCCTTGGGTAAATCTCTCTAAAGCTGCCTTCTCGGCTCCATAGCAAGTACCACCAGGGTTTGAGGGAACATTTGAATAGGGGCCACGACCTGGACCGATCGCCGCTCCGGAGGAAATGTTTACGATACTCCCAGATCCAGTTGAGATCATATCTTCCAATGCTAACTGGCTTAGAATAAATGGGGCGTGGAAATTGACTGCCCAAGACCTCATCCAGCGGTTAATCGGATAGTCCCTCACAGGAATAAAATATGTCAAGGCAGCGTTATTAACCAGCACATCGACTTTTCCATATAATTCATGTGTCTCGGCAAAAAGGCGCTCGCAGTCTTCAGGCAGTGAAATATTGACAGTAACTGGTTCGGCCTCACCTCCAGCTTCCTTGATATCACTCACTGTTTTTTGTAATGAACCTTCCAGGGGATGATCCCCCTCTTTTAAAGTTCTTGCTGCACAAACTACTTTCCCTCCTTCTTTGGCAAAAATCCTAGCAATCTCTGCTCCAATGCCTCGGCTCGCACCAGTTACTACGACAGTTTTTCCATCCAAAGTACCCATAACATTTCTCCTTATATAATTCCCATAACAAGCTGACCACCCTACCACCAAATAGGAATTCGTTAAAGGATTTTATTTTACAAGGTCATCTTCACACAAGATATCCGTTCGATTTGTTGACCCATTTATTGATAAAAATTTATAATCTTCGGTAAATGATCCTTACTTTGCACCGAGTCCATGAGAGGTTCTACCAGTTGTGAATTTGAGACCAGTTATATTGGCAGGTGGTTCAGGTAAACGTTTGTGGCCGCTTTCCCGAAATCAATACCCTAAACCTTTTCTCACCAATAATAGTCATACATCTTTAATCCAAAACACCGTGCAGCGATCACTGAATTTGGATTTAGCTCTCCCTGTCATCGTTTGCAACGAACAAAATCGATTTTTACTAATTGACCACCTGAATTCCATATCAGCTCAAGTTGAAAAAATTCTTTTGGAGCCTTTACCCAAAAATACAGCTCCCGCCTTGACGCTTGCAGCACTCTATCTTTTAGAGAATTTGGGAGACCATATTTTATTTTCAATGCCTTCCGACCATTTCATAGAGGAAGATGATGATTTCTTAGAGGCGGTAAGTACTGCCTCTAAACTAGCAGAGGACGGGGGGATAGTTACATTTGGAATAGATGTTGAAACCCCTGACGTAAACTTTGGCTATATCCAAAAAGGTAAGTCTTCAAGAAGTGGTTACTATGAATTGAAAGGGTTTCACGAAAAACCAGATTCTAAGACCGCACATAGAATGCATGAATCTAAAGAATTCCTATGGAACAGCGGGATGTTTTTTGTAAAAGCTAGTTCATGGGTTCACAACTTAAAAATCCATTCTCCAAGAATTTTAGAGGCCTGTGAAAGATCCATTCAAAATGGCACAGAGGATGACATATTCTTTCGTCCTGAACCTGAATCATTAGGTGATTGTCCTAGCAAATCTATCGATCATGCAGTCATGGAGAACCTGAAACATTCTGAGAATACCTTCAAGAATTGGGTGGTTCCCTTAAAATCATCATGGTCAGATTTAGGATCGTGGAGTTCTTTCATGGGGTCTCAAATTCCTGATAAATCCAATAACCTGCTGCAGGGCGATGTTATTACTGATTCTGTCCAAAATTCCATAATCGTGAGCGACCATCGGACTGTGGCGGCTTCTCATGTTGACAATCTGATCATTGTGGAGACACCGGATGCAATATTGGTAGCAGATAGGAACCAAGAACACGAAATTAAAGACTTAGTGAATAAAATTCCAGCTGAAAGCACGGCGATTTTCGAAAGCCACAAGAAAGTATTTCGACCATGGGGGCATTATGAAATTGTTGATAGCGGAGAAGAATTCCAGGTTAAACGGCTAACTGTGTTGCCGAAACACGCGCTTTCACTGCAAATACATAACCACAGAACAGAACATTGGGTGGTGGTATCTGGAGTTGCAACAGTTACAAAGGGCAGTGAGAAAATGACACTAGAAAAGAATCAATCAACATACATACCAAGGAAAGTCCAGCATAGATTGGAAAATAAAAAAGACGAAAATCTTGAAATAATAGAAGTACAATCGGGTTCATACTTTGGAGAAGACGACATTGTTAGGCTTGAAGATAGGTATGATAGGGCTTCCGGCACATCAAATTTATGAGCAACAGATAAGGGTAATTTATATGAAGGAAATACCACTCATATTTCCATTTGCGTTGTTGGTCATAATAGTAGCGTTGATGTTTTCCACAGCCTATGGATTAGCTGATAGTACGATAAAATCAAAAGGGGCCTCAACAAGTCAATATAAATGGGAAGAAAAAGCTGCTTTTTGGGTTTGTCCTTTTCATTAAATTCCAGTAGTAAATTAGGAGATTAGTATGAAAAATCTCGACGGTAAAGTAGCCATCGTCACGGGTGCCGCGACAGGAATTGGTTACGGAATATCCAAACGTCTCGCCAACGACGGAGCAAACTTGGTAATGGTAGATTTGGACGCCAGTATGATGGAGCAATCAGCTAGTGAAATTGCGGCCAGAACACAGGAAGTAGAAATCTCCATTGGTGATGTTTCCGACCCTAAAACAGCTCAAGAAGCGGTCAATAAAGCAATTACTAAATGGGGAAAGATAGACATACTAATAAATAATGCCGGTATAGGTGGGGTTAACGGAAATATTTGGGAATTAGACGTGGAGGAAATGGATAGAGTGTACCGAACTAATCTTCGAGGGGTCTTTTCCTTTTGTCACGAGGTAATCCCTCATATGTTAGAAAAAGATTACGGGAGAATTGTTAACATCGCCTCTATCGCTGGTAAGGAAGGAAATCCACGTATGGTTCCGTATTCGTCCACCAAAGCTGCGGTGATCGGCCTTACAAAATCTATAGGCAAGGAACTGGCAGGCACCGGAGTTTTAGCAAATTGTGTTACTCCTGCAGTGGTTCAAACTCGTATATTAGAGGAATTCACTCCGGAGCAAGTTCAATATATGGTCGATAGAATACCTATTGGAAGAACTGGTGAAATATCCGAAATAGCTGCTTTGGTGGCTTGGCTGTCGTCTAATGAATGCTCTTTCAGTACAGGCGCCGTATTTGACATAAGCGGAGGCCGCGCCACTTACTAACCTTAATTTGAATAAAGCGGTTAGGGAAATATTGGAATTAGATAAGTTTCCCTTATATCTGAAAGGTGTTTACTCCTACTTCAGCACCAACTGAAACAACCCCGCCTTTCTCTACAAATGCCAAGAGACCCCTTTTTCCGTCAATTTCTTCCTTCAAACCAGGTCGTATTTCATCCATGCGAGAGCAAGGTTCGCAAACTCCGGTGATTTCCAATACCACGTCGGCACCTAAAGACACCCTATCCCCAGCGGAAATAGTTGATAAATCTAATCCTTCCAAAGTTACGTTTTCACGGACTTGACCAGGCTCAAGATCAAAATGGTTCAATGTCTCTACATCCATGATCAATACCTGCCTTTTTGAACGCAGCCCATCGGAGCGCAAATGCCTGTCACCGTGCATACCGTGCCCGGTAACAAACTTAGCCTGAACAACCTCTTCCATCGGCTCACGGCTTCCCAAACATAATCGTAATGAAACTATTGAACCAGCCATAATCAGTAACCTCCATGGGGCCTTCATGCTTCTGTCCCCATTCTACACCTTTTTAAAAAACGGTCCGTTGTATAATCGCCCTCACATCCAATAAATTAAAACCATAAGATAAATAGGCCAAACAAATTAAGGACAGTTATATGGATTCACAAGTAACAATTGGTAATGGTGCTTTTAAATATAACGTAGTCGATAATTGGGAACAGATGCCATCTGGCTACTCGTGGCCTGAAACGGCTGGTGTTGCTACGGACGAGAATGACAATGTATACGTTTTTAACCGCGGTGAGCATCCTATGATGGTATTTGATAAAGATGGAAAATTCCTAAAATCATGGGGAGAAGGTGTATTCACGAGAGCGCATGGTGTAAGTAGAGGACCAGACAACACCTTATATTGCACCGATGATGGCGATCATACAGTTAGGCAATGCACCCTTGACGGAAAGGTGTTAATGACAATAGGAAACCCCGGAAATCCTTCAGGATTATTCAGTGGAAAACCTTTCAATAGATGTACTCATACCGCAACAGACCCAGAAACAGGTGACATTTTTGTGACAGATGGATACGGGAACTCTCGAATACATAAATATTCCCCTGACGGAAATCTCTTGCACTCATGGGGAGGGCCTGGAACTGGCGAAGGTGAATTTAACATCATACACAACATTGCAACAGACAAAAATGGGTATATTTACATCTGCGACAGAGAGAATCACAGGGTACAAGTTTTCGATAAGAGCGGAAATTTCGAAGCCGCTTGGTCAAATGTTCACAGGCCCTGTGCTATTTACATAGATGCGCAACAAAGAATTTATGTTGCCGAGTTAGGTTATGGAAACAATGTAAGTAAAAATGTACCGAACATAGGCCCCAGGGTGAGTGTTTTGGATCAATCCGGAAAAGTATTAGAACGAATTGGAGATATGGGATATGGATTTGAAATCGGTCAATTCGCTGCGCCGCATGGCTTGTGCCTTGATTCCAGTTTGAGCATATATGTCGCAGAAGTAGCTAGAACAAATATGAGTCATTACACTACTCCTCCTGATGTTCTCAGAAGCTTCCAAAAACTAGTCAAAGCCTAGTAACTGCCCATAGTAGATGCTAATCTACCTCGAACAATCAATCCGAAAGAACCATTAACCAATCGAACGAAGGAGGCTGGAAATGGCAGCAACTAAAGCACACAGTAAGTTGGTCCAACAAATGACCGAAGCTGGTTCCAAATTTTTAGAAAGCCTTTCGCCAGACCAAAAAAACAAAGCTTGTTTCGAATATTTGGATGGAGAAAGAATATTTTGGTACTACCCCCCTATGAACCGTCACGGCTTAGCCTTGAGGGACATGGAATCCAACCAAAGGGATTTAGCCTTTAAGTTGATGTCAACTGGTCTGACTAACAAATCATATGAGCAAGCTAAACAAATAATTGCTCTTGAAGACGTATTGGGACCTCTTGAGAAAGAGAGCGGTGTGAAATCATTCAAAAGAGATCCTGAATTGTATTATTTCACTATATTTGGAACACCTGGTGGAGATGGCCCCTGGGCCTGGAGGGCAGAAGGACATCACGTTTCGCTACATTTCAGCGTCTGGAAAGGTGAAATCATATCTATGACGCCTTTTTTCTTTGGTGCTAACCCTGCCGAGGTCAGACAAGGACCCAAAAATGGTCTGCGAATCCTGAGCCATCGGGAAGATATTGCGTTCGACTTAATGAATAACTTTGATGAAGGGCAGAAAAAGAAGGCGATAATTTATGGAGCCGCACCCTACGACATAATTACATACAACAGCTCCAAAGTTTCCTTACCTGCTCAGGAAGGCCTATCGATCTCAAAAATGACAGGAACGCAACGAGAAATTATCGAGTCTTTAATATCGGAATACATCAATCAAGTGCCCGAAGAATTGGCACAGAAAAAATTTGACGACCTTGAAAAATATGGGTTGGGAAATGTTCATTTTGCCTGGGGTGGTGCTACTGATGCTAGCGGTGAACACTACTACAGAATTCACGGAGGAAATTTCGTGGTGGAATTCGACAACAGACAAAACAGTGCGAACCATATACATTCTGTATGGCGAGATGTAGACAACGATTTCGCCGAAGATGTCATGAGGCAGCACCTGCTGGCCTACCACGTACTCTAGGATCATTTTTTTAAGAGGGAGGAAATGGATTTCTCCCTCTTAAAAAAATATTAAACCTCTCTAAATTCACCTTCGACGGTATTCTCTGGATCATCCTGTGAAGGAGTTTCTTCCTCCGGCGGCGCTCCAGCTGCCTCACCGGTTTTGCTGTACACTTCCTGACCTATCTTTTGAAGAGTTTCCTGAAGTTGCTGAAGGGCCGATTCAATAGTGGCATTGTCTTCCCCCTCCAAAGCAGCCTTCAAATCAGATATTTTTTGCTCCACCTCATCTTTAAGTGAAGCATCAACATGCTCCTCATTTTCTTTAACCAATGTCTCTGCTGCGAATACAGCCGATTGAGCCGTATTTCGAATTTCAACCATCTCACGTTTTTGCCGATCTTCTTCTGCATGTTGCTCAGCTTCATCAATCATTTGGTCTATTTCATCTTGAGATAATCCTGAACTGGCAGTTATTGTGATTCTTTGTTCTTTACCTGTACCTTTATCAGTGGCTGAAACATTTAGAATTCCATTGGCATCTATATCAAATGTGACCTCCACCTGAGGAACGCCTCTCGGGGCTGGTAAAATACCATCGAGATTAAATCTTCCGATGGTCTTATTCTCAACTGCCATTGACCTTTCACCTTGCAATACGTGTACCTCAACAGAAGGCTGGTTATCAGAGGCAGTTGTGAAAGTTTCACTTTTTGAAGTGGGTATAGTCGTATTTCTCTGTATCAACGGTGTAGTTACACCTCCTAAGGTTTCTATACCCAAAGTCAGCGGAGTTACATCTAACAGCAAAATATCCTTAACATCACCTTGCAAGACACCAGCCTGCACAGCAGCACCGATCGCCACGACTTCATCTGGATTTACTCCTTGATGAACCTGTTTACCGAAGAAATCTTCTACTGCCTTTTGTACAACCGGCATCCGAGTCATACCGCCCACCAGGATAATCTCATCAATTTCAGATGAACTAACTTCAGCATCAGTCATAGCCTTCCTACAAGGCTCTATTGTTTGTTGGACTAAATCATTCACTAATTGCTCTAATGTTGACCTTTCCATTGTCTCAACTAAATGTTTCGGGCCAGAGGCATCTGCTGTAATAAACGGTAAATTGATTTCTGTCTGCATTAAGGTAGAAAGTTCGATTTTTGCCCTCTCTGCTGACTCTCTAAGTCTTTGTAGGGCCATTCGATCACTCTTCAAATCAATCCCTTGGTCTTGTTTGAACTTATCGCAGATCCAATCAATAATAAGTTGATCAAAATCATCCCCTCCCAAATGAGTGTCTCCGTTGGTTGCTTTAACCTCAAAAACCCCATCCCCCATCTGAAGAACCGTAATATCAAAGGTGCCACCCCCCAGGTCATATACTGCTATAGTCTGGTCGCTTTCATTATCTAAACCGTATGCAAGTGCTGCCGCTGTCGGTTCATTAATGATTCTCATTACCTCTAGGCCTGCGATTTTTCCAGCATCCCTCGTAGCATTCCTTTGACTATCATCGAAATATGCCGGCACAGTAATCACCGCTTGGGTAATTTCTTCACCTAGTTTGGATTCTGCATCCTGTTTCAGCTTCTGAAGAACCATAGCAGCAACTTCTGGAGGAGCGTAGTTCTTATCTCCCATAGAAACATGAGCATCACCATTTGCGTGTTCAACCACCGAGAAGGGAATTAACTCCTTATTCCTAGAGACAGAATCATCCCCATATTTCATTCCCATGAAGCGTTTTACTGAAAAAACCGTATTATCGGGATTTGTAACCGCCTGCCTCTTAGCTGTTGTTCCAACATATCTTTCATTAGATCTAGGATTAATACCTACCACTGATGGGGTTGTCCGATTACCTTCAGCATTTTCAATCACCCGAGGTTCACCACCTTCTATAATTGACATACATGAATTGGTAGTCCCTAAATCAATACCGAGAATTTTCGGCATTACTTGTCCTCCTGTTTACTTAATTCGTCTTTTTGATTTTCTTGCTCAGTAAATTTTGAAACGATTACTCTTGCAGGCCTGATGATCCTTTCATTTAGTCGATATCCTTGCTGAATCACATTAAGTATCAACCCATCTTCAATATCAGAATTTTCTTCATACAAAAGGGCCTCATGTTCTCGAGGGTCAAAAGATTTACCCAGAGATTCGATCTGACTCACCCCTTCCAATTCCAGTGCTTTCTCCAAATTCCGTAGTACCAATTCGACTCCCTCTGTCCATTCAATTTGGGCCTCCTCAGGGACATTTTCAATAGCCCTTTCTAAGTCATCAACTATAGAAATAAATCTTGAAATCACTCCGAATTGAACTGCCCTTTTGGCCTCTTCCATTTCCTGGTTAGCCCGATTTCTATAGTTAACTAAATCAGCTTGTGCCCGTTGGGCGATCAATTTGTAATGGTCTATTTCTTCGCTTAAATCAACTGGTGTTTCCGGTGCATCTGTCGAATCTTTTTCACTCCCAAGGTTATTCGACTCTTGATCGTCTGACTCTGGGGTTGGATCTCCGGATATTTCTTTTTCTTCCAAATATTCTCTCCATGAGATAAAAATACAAATTTAAGAAGGCCTAGTCTTTAATATCTTGAACATTTCATTCAGACAATTTTCCAAATATTTTTTCAATTCACCCTTTTCAGCCTGATCCAAACCCGATTTCATTTTCAGCATCTGGTTAAACATACCTAGTGAAAGCTCTACGCCTGCTAAATTCAGACCTATGTCACCTACTAAATGTTTGATAAGTCTCAGCCTGACTATATCTTCCTCAGAATATAATCTGAGCATCCCAACAGTTCTTGAGGGCCTTACCAACCCCGACCTTTCGTATTTACGCAAGGTCTGTGGATGCATTTCTAACAGCCGTGCAGCCACACTAATAACATAGAGTCCATCCGGTGAGGCATAGGCACTTTCATTGCTTCTCGTTCGTGGCCTACCCGGCCCTGACCTAGGAGTACCTTGGCTCACAGAAACCCCAAGTCGAATCACGCGCTGGTTCGAAGCAGGACCTTGTCTTCCAGAGTCTCTATGTGGCATAAAATATTTCTATACTCCGATTGGATGTATACTGAAACTTAGGTTTTTAATTGAATAAATGTTATAAGTTGATCCGTTTCGTGTCAACTTACATTATATCGATCATTAACTACATTCCAACCAATATTCTAATGTCAGCGAGCACACTTATGAGAAAACGGTTATGACACCTGATTTAGTTATTTTTGACTGTGATGGTGTACTTGTTGATAGTGAAATCATATCTAACTCAGTGCTTTCCGAGTCATTGGAAACGATTGGGCTAAATATCACACCAGAGGTATGTATCGATTTATTCCTTGGAAAATCCTGGGATTATTGTTTTAGTGTGATAAAAAAGCGCTTGGGAACAGAACCTCCTCATAATTTTCATGAAACTTACATGGAAAAACTGTTAGCCCAGTTTGAAAAAAACTTGAAACCGGTCGAAGATATACATTTCGCCTTGGAAAACATACCTTACCCAAAATGTGTGGCATCCAACGGGCCACACCTAAAAATAAGTAAAACCTTATCTATCACAGGTTTACTGGAGAGATTTGGTGAGCACGTATACAGTGGAGATGATGTGAAATCCGGAAAACCAGCCCCAGACCTTTTTCTACACGCAGCAGTGAAAATGAGTGCTACTCCCTCAAATACTTTGGTGATAGAAGACTCAACAGCTGGTGTAGAGGCGGCCTATAGTGCTGGGATGACTCCGCTAGCATTCTGCTCAAAAAAAACTAACCCAGCATTTGGACAATCGAAAACCATAGTTTTCCGTAGCATGAGAGAATTGCCCGATCTGATAAATAGGTTGTAATCAGCAATCGGAGGAAGTTGTGAACGACGAAATTGAATCTCTATTGAAAGGGTCTATTGATCTTAACGTATACGCTGCCCCTGACGTCCCCAAAAGGCGAATGGATGCCTTGGAAACGGCGAGAGCAGCCTACGAAGCTGGAATGGGCGGGTTCGTATTAAAATCACACAATTACCTCACATACCCTATGACCTACGCTTTATCTCAAATGTATCCAGGGCTAGGAATATACGGATCAATTTCATTAAATTCACCTGTAGGAGGAATTAATCCAGAAGCGGTGGAAACAGCGGCTCGATTGGGTACAAAAGTTGTCTTTATGCCTACTATTTCAGCCAGGTTTCACCTATCAAAAACCAGCTCTGGGAAAAGTCTATATATATTAGACGAATCAGGGAAGCTCACTGATGACACTCTTGACGTAATTGATATCGTTCAGGCAAACGATATGGTCTTGGCCTCAGGATATATTTCACCATTAGAGACGATGAAATTATTTGGCGCCGCCAAAAATCATGGCGTAAAAAAAATGATCGCAACTCATCCTGAAGAACTCCTTGAAGACCAATTGAAAGATTTGACCACCCTAGGAGTCTACATGGAATACAGCTTCCTTTCATGTATGCCTTTAACAGCAAAAATAAGTCCTGTGGATTTGTCAGCGCAGATACTCAAAGCTGGCATTGAAAGATCCGTAGTAACAACTGCTTTTGGGCAGCCAGTAAACCCTCCACCATCTGAAGGCATGAGAATGGCCATAGCCGCCTTGCTGGATTCAGGAATGTCACCGGAGAATATTTCTAGCTTAGTAAAAGATAACCCTAGCGAGTTATTGAGCTAGTTAAGAAATCTCCGCTCCTAATAATGAGACCTGAACCTCGTTTTACCTATCATCTTTATTCTGATTTTGTCTTGCTATATTGAATACTGAAAAAGCTAGCAACAACCAACCAAATATAAATAGTAAAGCCCCGAAAGGAGCTACAGCACCGAGCCAATTAAAGGAGCTCAGACTTATCGTGTACAAGCTACCGCAAAATATGACCGTCCCCGCCAAAACCAACCACGGTATATAAAAAAAAAGCCTGTTGAATTCAAATTTGAAATTCAATATTATCCCGATAAGAATCAAAGTCACTGAGTGAAACATCTGGAATCTGACGGAAGTTTCATAAGTATCTTTAGAATCCATATCCATGACAGGATCGAGCCAATGAGCTCCCAGTGCTCCAACCAAAACGGACAAGAAAGCTAATATTGAACCCACACCTATCCAATAACTAGCAATAGTTTTCAAATATCAACCTTGGTCAATGACATCAGTAAGTTCTCTATGGGAAATATCTGTCAATTCTTTCAATTGATTGGCTAATCTTATCCGTTCTTCCAATAGCCAGTTGAACTGAGCATCGCATCCAGCAATTGGGCCGGGATAATATCTTATTTCTTCATTTAATTCTTTTAATTTATTCTTGCGATCCGATTCCAATTTATTACCTCGGCCATCCAGATAATTGCTCAGGCAGCATGATAGCAGGAAGAAACTTGATCTTTACACCTTCCTGTTCAAAAAGCCTTTGGGGATAAATTAATTTTGTATTGTAAGGATACACGAGGGTACAATTCCAAACATCTACCAAAAGACATTTTTTTATACACGGAGTTACGGATGAGCGAGATGCCCGCAGCGATATCAACTGGGTTGGGAGAATGGCGATGTGATGCTATAGACATCCCAAAAATGGAACCTGGCAAAGTATTAGTAAAAACGAATCTCGCATCGATATGTGGTAGCGACTTGCACATAACTTATATGGGTTGGAATGTGCATGAATTCCCTCTTCCCCACGGTTACCCCGGACACGAAGGTATTGGACAAATAATAGACCCTGGTGATACAGATTTTGCCGAAGGAGAATTAGTACTCACTGTGCCAAATATTTGGAACTCCAAGTGCTTCGCAGGCTACCAATTAATTGATCCTAATTTCCTTCTACGGGTACCATCAGGTGTTCCAGAGGCGCATCTGTTAATGGCACAACAGCTTGGGACAGTGGTTTTTGGAACAAGAAAATTACCGACATTAGTCGGAAAAACTATAGCCATTTTAGGACAAGGTTCTGTTGGTTTATTCCATGATTTTATGTTACGGAAACTCGGAGCTCATAAAATCATAGGGATCGAACCGGTGGCAGAGAGGTTACAAGCTGGCCGCAATATGGGAATCGACGAAGCAATTGATGTTACAGGCGACAAAGCTACAGAGGCCGTGATGGATCTTACATCTGGTGAAGGTGCAGACTTGGTAATAGAAGCTGTAGGCAGTGTTGACACTTTGAACCAATCTTTGAAATTAGTTAAGCCTTTCGGAAAATTAGCAGTGTTTGGGTTGCCTCCAACCATGGAAAAAATTCCTTTTGATTGGGATACTTTTTTTCGAAAATGTATAGACATGCATTCAGTGTTTGGAGCCCAAGATGAGCCTGGTTTGCCAGCATTCCAACTAGCTGTGGACTACATAGAAAATAAGGAAATTGATATGGCACCTTTCGTCACCCACCAATTTCCAATATCTGAAATACAGAACGCTTTTAACCTGGCCGACTCTCGTGAAGATGGAGCCTTAAAAGTTTCCCTTACCTTTGAGTAAAATAAGGAGCTTATATGGGGAAACCACTTGAATATTCTACAGTAGAAGAATTGTCTGAACTATTAAGTTCTTCAAAAATTTCAACAAAAGAATTGGTACTTCACCTACTGGATCGTTCTAAAAGACTTGACCCAAATCTGAATGTTTGGGTAACGATGAACCCAACTTTGGAAACCGAAAACTATAGCCTAGAAAATACCAGTAAATTAGCCGGTATCCCTATCGGTATAAAAGACATTTATTGCACCCGCGACATGAGAACAACTTGTTGTTCTCCAATATACGAAAAATATGAACCTGGGTACGACGCCCAAACAGTAAAAATGTTAAGAGACTCAAAGGCTGTGATTATGGGGAAAACCGTAACCACTCAATTTGCTTGTGGAGATCCTCCTCCTACCAAAAATCCCTGGGATTTTTCAAGAACACCAGGAGGGTCCAGTAGCGGTTCAGCTGTCGGTGTAGCTTCAGGCATGTTCCCGGCTGCCCTAGGATCTCAGACTGCAGGTTCCGTTTTAAGGCCTGCGTCTTACAATGGTATCGTTGGATTCAAACCGACATACGGTCTCGTCAGTAGACAAGGAGTTTTCCCTGTAGCATTGTCTCTTGACACAATGGGATGGTTTACCCGTTCCGTAAAAGATGCTGCAATCCTGTTGCAGTATTTATCTGGTTATGATGCCGAAGATAAGGATTCGGTGGAAGTGAACAGCAAATCATATATTTCGATCCCTAAACCGATTTCCCAACCACCTCATATCGGTATTGTAGAGGACTTCTACTATGAAAATTCAGATCACAGCACCTTGGAAAAATTTGCCTTTTTATTGCAGAGACTTTCAAAGGCAGGGGCGATAATAGAGACTGCGAATACACACCTTGACTTTAATAGCATCTTGGAATCTCACAGAGTCATCATGAATTGCGAGGCAGCACATACCCATAAAGATAATTATGAAAAAAGGCCTGATGACTTTGCTCCCAGGGTGAAAGAAATAGTCGAAAATGGTTTGAATACCCCAACACATATTTATATACAATCAAAACATTTTCAACAGACTTACAGTAGACAGGTATCAAAACTGTCAAAGAAATACGATGTTTTGATAATGCCAACAAGCCTGTCAGGTGCTCCGGCCTCAGATACTACTGGGGAGCCTATCTTTCAAGCACCGTGGACAATGGCAGGAGTGCCAGCAATCTCTTTGCCATACGATCTAGACGATGACGGTATGCCGCTGGGAGTACAAATAATATCGAACCATTTTAACGAATCGAATCTGCTATCGACTTCAATGTGGATTGAATCAGTGGTGAATTTCACCCACAGGCCACCCCTACTTAGTGTTTAAAGATTCTGACAAATCCTTGGATTTCTTCCAATAGTATGACTAGATTGGATACATGGTTGGAAAGACTAGGGAATCGATGGTTTTTCTATGGATGGCTTATAGTATTTTCTTCTTTCACCTCAAGTATGATAAATGCCGGCACTGGTAGCTATGCTTTAGGATTTTTCATCATCCCGATGGGTGAGGAGATAGGAATATCCAGAACACAGTTTTCGGTAATTCCTATATTTAAACTCGCCACAATTCCAATACTCCCGCTATTAGGCCTATTGGTGGATAGAAGGCATGGAGGAAGAATAATAGTTTCCGTTGGCAGTCTAGTTGGAGGTGCTGCCTTGGCTTTGACTTCTCAAATAGACAAAGTGTGGCAATTCTACATGTTATACGGAATTATCTATGGTTTTGGTACTGCCGCCATGGGCAGCCAATTGGTCGGTCCATCATTGATGGCCAAATGGTTCGTGAAAATGAGAGGAAGAGCGATGGCTATCGGCACCATGGGCATATCGGCCGGTGGTGTTATAGTGGCGCCTGTTGCAGGTTTGACCATATCCATCTTTGGATGGAGAGCAGCTTGGGTAGTATTGGGAATGATGGCGATATTTGCTATCGTCCCGGTTTCGTCACTATTTCTTAGAAGAAGCCCTGAAGACCTTGGACTACTGCCTGACGGAAATACATCTACCTCGAACGGAGAAGTTGCGCCAGAAAGTGAAGTAAGTTCCTGGACCCTTAAACAATCAATTCGGAACACTCAATTTTGGATACTTTTGCTAATTCAATGTCTAGGCCTTTCAGGTTTAGTGGTGGTCCTATTTCACGAAGTCGCTTACATTCAAGACAAGGGATTAAATATCCAATCAGCAACCTTGGTAGCGACCTCGTTAGCCACCTCAGCCATGATTAGCAAACTCCCTTTCGGCTATCTAGCAGAAAAAATGGATATAAGAAGAGTCCTTGCGCTTTGCTTAATACCTGCTGGATTATCAACCTACATGATCATACCCATCGATTCTGTTTGGATTTTGGTGATTTGGGGAGTTATACATGGGTTTTTTATGGGGGGATTCCCTACTTTAACTAATGTGGCATTACCTGAATATTTTGGGCGCCAGTATATGGGAAGCATTAGAGGAGTTATTGCGCCTATCACCATGATTGTTTCGGCATTGTGCCCACTAATAGCCGGTATTCTTTGGGAAGAAAGTTACAGTTACTCAGTGGCATTTTTCCTGTTTGGATCCGCCTGGATAACCGGAGGGCTACTAACTTTCACATTAAGTAAGCCAAAGGATCCACCTGTTGTCAAAAATATTGCAAAACAAAAAGTGCAAGGTTGACGTGATATTTTTTGCTCTGGTGATAATATGATGTCAATTGTTATGGAGGATAAACATGGCCCCACCCATTGAATTCATAGGTTTAATACCATCTTGGATCTTAGTATACGTAGCAACATTAGGTTGCTTTGGAGCCGCAGCCTCCTTTTTATACATCAGGATGTTTAAACCTATATTGCAAGGAAAACCTTCTGGAAGAACGGATCAGCTCCCCAAAAGAATCCTTGGAGCCATACCTTACATCCTGGGCCAAAAAAAAGTCCTCCAAAGTACCGATGTAGCGAGTGACAGAGCAGGGATGGCACACGCCATCATATTTTGGGGCTTCTTGTCCTTCTCCCTAAGCTACCTGATCTTTATATACGGTGATTCAATCAACCCTAATTTCTCAAAAACCTTACTTTCTGAAGCTGGATTAACAATTTTCGGAACCTACTTAGATATTTTGGCTGTAACCTTGCTGTCCGTGATAGTTTTGGCTGTAATGCGAAGATGGGTATTTACGGCTAATCGGTTGAGATTTGACCTAACTCAGAAAAGAGAGGCTGCCATAATACTCGCCTTAATAGCCTTCTTGATGGTCAGCACGATAATAGGGGAGGCCTTTTATGTTGTTGCACAAAACATCCATTCTCATTCCCCAATAGGCAATTTTTTTGGCGATATATTAACCGACGGTGGCTTTGACAGGAATGTATCTTCATTTATATACCAGACAAGCTGGTGGGTACATTTGGCGATAATACTGGGATTCTCCGTTTATATTCCAATATCTAAACATGTTCACCTGGTTGGTGCTCCAATCGGTTTTGTTACACGTCAGTTAGGTGCTAAAGGAACTTTGACAACAATAACTGATTTTGAAACAGCTGAGTCTTTCGGGGCATCCAAGATGAAAGACTTTAACCAAAAACAACTACTCGATGCGTTCGCCTGTGCTGTCTGCGGTAGATGTACAGATGTATGTCCTGCCAACCTAACAGGAAAAATACTCTCTCCAATGCACATAGTGCAAGGGCTCAGGTACCACATTGCCGATGCCACCTCGGTTGATAGCGAAGAGGAAATACCCAACATCATTGGATCACGAATAGAGAAGCAAGCCGTATGGGACTGTCTAACATGTGGTGCTTGCACGGAGGTGTGCCCAGTCGGCAATGAACCATTTCATCCTCTAGTTGATATACGACGCTATATGGTCATGGAAGAACCGAACATACCAGAAGGAGCAGAGGGAGCGCTGCGAAATCTCGAACAGAGAGGGCACCCATGGAGTGGCACTACATTCACCAGAGAAAGTTGGTACGAGGGTCTTACTGTAAAAACATTCTCCGAAAACCCAGAAGCTGAATATCTCCTATGGGTAGGATGCACTAGCGCCTTGGAACAAAGGAGTCAAAGCATTCCCAGAGCCATGGTTTCTATTCTCAATCGAGCTGAGGTAGATTTTGCCATATTGGGTACCGAAGAAACTTGTAGCGGGGATCCAGCCAGAAGGATGGGAAATGAATATTTATATCAAATGTTGGCCATGCAAAACATAGAAACTTTTAACAAGTATGGCATAAAGAAGATTCTCACCAGCTGCCCTCATTGCTTTAATAACATCAAAAATGAGTACCCCCATCTTGGTGGCACGTACGAAGTATTGCACTACAGCGAATTAATCTCAGACCTTATTGAGAAAGAAAAAATTAAACCTGTAGTCACCATAAATACCACTTTGGCATATCATGACTCATGTTATTTAGGAAGACATAATGGCATCTATGAGGCGCCGAGACAGGTTGCTAAATCTATACCAGGGTTGGAATTAGTGGAAATGGAAAAATGCAGAGGAAACGGATTCTGCTGTGGAGCTGGGGGCGGGCACATGTGGTACGAGGAAGAAGGAAATCAAAGAGTTAACCATTCCAGAACAGACCAGTTCTTGGAAACAGGTGCCGATACTGTAGGAGTTTCATGCCCATTTTGCATGCAGATGATGGAAGAGGGTGTCCAATCCAAGGGAGAAAGCGGGTCCAAGCAGGTGAAAGACTTGGTAGAGCTAGTAGAAGAAAGTCTTGGTTAACTGTTATCTTTTTCAGATTCTTCCACAGCAACATATTTTGAAGGGCATTTAACTATCACATTTTGACTATCAAATTCCTGCCCTGGGGTATGAGCGCCTTCAAGAATAATTTCTGAATGCTCATTAAAAAATAAATCCGGTAACACTCCGTTATGAACCGCTTCAATTTCACTTATTCCATCCACCAATGAAAAACGCGCTGATGTGGACCCTTCAACCCTATGAAAAGACCCTGGTTTTAGCTTCCCACTAACCCTCACCATACGTCCTTCAGCAGTAGGAGGCTGTCTGGATATCTCACTCACAGTATAGTAATAAACGGTTGCCCCTTGAAAAGCCATGTAGGCGAAATACCCCAGAGCGGCGCACAATACAAGAGCGGCAAAAAGAAACTTGCCTCGATTTCTCGTCATTTTGGATTCGAAAATATAACTGTCGTTACCCTGGTCATTCATTTTAGGTGTTATTCTTTTTCAGAAATAATTTTTTTTAGCATAGCTACTTCATTTCTCATTTCTTTTAACCTTCGAGAAAGAAAGAAAATATATCCGAAAAATATAGCCCATACTAAAAAAAACACTGTAAACAAATATTTTAAATTTGCGTCAGGATCATTTTGTTTGGCTTCACCAACTAATGCCGAATCGGCAAAAACAAAAGACTTTTCCAAAACCAACATAGACACAGCAGCGATAGATACAAATGACACTAATCCAAGAAACCTACTAATTAAGGGATACATACTGATGAACCTCGTCTAAATCATCTTCGCATTTTCTCATTTGAACTCTTTCTAACATCACATAAACATAAAAAATGGTAAATGTAACCAACGATACAATAAATGTTATGTACATTTTGCCATCTAAGTCAGAATCTGATTCTGCGAGCGGCCCAATATTTAGATTGGGATGGGCAGTCCTCCACCAAATCGACGCCAAATATATAACCGGCGCATCAATAGCCCCTATCAAAGCCACAACCGAAGCATACCTCCGCCCTTGAGACCCCGGGGTGGAGAAGGAACGAACCATGAGATAACCGACGTATACAAACCAAAGAATTAAGGTAGTAGTGAGTTTAGGATCCCAAGACCACCAAACTCCCCAAACTGGTTTGGCCCATACTGCTCCAGTTATCAATATTAGAGTAGCAAATATAACTCCTAGCTCAGCGGCAGAATATGCAATAGAGTCCCATAGGTTTTTTCTTGTTAACAGATGGATCACACTGGCTATACCGACTACAAAAATGGAAACCATTCCGATCCAGCCAAGAGGAACATGAACATAAAATATTCGTTGCGAAACACCTAGGTTCTGTTCAGTAGGCACCCACATAAATACCATATATACGGTCACGAGCATGAAAGTGCAGCTAGCGGCAAATAGTATCGTTTTCATTTCCTAAAATTAACCCTTAATCTGCAGGAATAAAGACTTCAATCTATCGGTTAAGACTGATGCTAGTGAATTATATCACTAGCTATTTAGAATAATTAGAGAGCTAGCTAGTAACAGCCCCAACTGAAGCCGAGGACACTAATTTGGCATATTTGGCCAAAACGCCTCTCTCGTAATTGGGTTTTCTTGGGCTCCATTTTAATCTTCTTTCTTCTAACTCTTTAGCAGTCAATTTTACGCTCAGGTCCCGTGCTTCTATATCCAGGCTAATTATGTCCCCATCCTCAATCAACGCGATTGGGCCCCCTACTGCCGCCTCCGGGGAGACATGGCCTATTGAACCACCTCTAGTTGCCCCTGAGAATCTACCGTCAGTAATAAGAACTGTCGTTTCCCCCAACCCAGCACCCATGATTGCTCCCGTCACAGCCAGCATTTCCTGCATTCCCGGTCCGCCTTTAGGTCCCTCATATCTTATGACAACCACATCACCATCTTTGATAAATCCCTTAGTGACAGCCTCAAAAGCACTACGCTCTCCATCAAATACTCTTGCTGGTCCTTCATGTTTTTCAATCTTGGTTCCGGCAACTTTTATGACAGCTCCTTCAGGAGTTAAATTACCTTTGAGGATAGCTAGTCCTCCAGTTGAACTTTTTGCATTAGGAACCGAAAAAATCACCCTTTCATCTGGCTTTGTATCAACATCAGAAAGATTCTCTTCTAGGGTTTTACCATTAATAGCCTTGGCATCGCCATGTAACATACCTGCGTTTAGCAATTCCTTTAGTACTACTTGAACTCCTCCAGACCTGTCGACATCAGACATTACATAATTTCCTCCAGGTCGTAGATCAGTTAAGTATGGTGTCTCCCTTGAAAGAATATCGAAATCATCTATTGATAATTCGACCTCTGCCTCTCTTGCAATGGCCAAAAGGTGAAGAACCGCATTGGTAGACCCTCCCATCGCCAACACCAACCTTATCGCATTCTCAAAAGCCTTTCGGGTCATGATATCCCTAGGTTTAATCCCATTTTCAAGCATGTAATATAAATGTTTGCCTGCCTCGTGAGCCACATCCAAATTTCGAGGGTCCACCGCAGGAATAGATGCGGCACCGGGTATTGACATACCCATCGCCTCAATAGCTGATGCCATAGTGTTCGCCGTAAACATGCCGGAACAGGCTCCTTCTCCAGGACAAGCCACCCGCTCCATGGCTATCAGTTGTTCTAACGAAATTTGTTGAGTCGAGAATGCCCCAACCGCTTCATACATATCTTGGACATTTATGTCCTTACCTGCATAGTTGCCTGGAAGAATGGCACCTCCATAAACAAAAACCGATGGTATGTTGAGGCGCGCCATGGACATCATGGCCCCTGGCATATTTTTGTCGCATGCTGCTACAACCGCCAAACCGTCCATCCCTTCAGTAAAACACACGGTTTCAATAGAATCTGCAATCACTTCGCGGCTTACCAAAGATCCCTTCATACCCTCCGTACCCATCGATATTCCGTCGCTAATCGTGATGGTGCCAAACATAAAAGGTACACTCTGAGCATCCCATATACCTTCTTTCACCTTATCTGCGATCCTTGTCAAATGCACATTGCACGGGGTGACATCGCTGGCCAAATTAGCAACGGCAATAAATGGTTTTTCCATATCCTCGTCGCTTAGTCCAACGGCGCGTAGCATAGATCTCGCTGGAGCTCGATCTGGGCCCAGACTGACTTCCGCAGATTTATGTTTCAGTAATTTTAAATTTTTTGTGTTGGTAGTCATTTTTCACTTCCTTAAATTTGGGTCCACAGGTCGATTGAATCATTTTTACGACCTCAAATTATCCTACTTAGGAGATATTTAGCGCTGGCATTATATAATACAAGCCCCTGCTG
>JAPYSB010000021.1 GCA_029936675.1 Dehalococcoidia bacterium
AGCTATGGCAGGTTTTGATAAGGGACATTTCCAAAAGATGGACAAGGAAGCTGTGTCTGGATTTACTGGGGATCAACTGGCGAACATAGAATTTGAAGCTATGGGAGGTTTTAATAAAGAACATCTAAAAAATATAGAAGATGTATCTGTGTCAAAATTGAAGAAAGAGCATCTGGAAAATCTAGATCCTGACGCTGCCGAGGGGCTTTCCGGGGGTCACATCAAGAATTTGGATCCCGATGCGGTCAAAGGATTTAACCGGAAACATATGAAGAGGATTTCTCAAGAAGCCTTGGCTGACATCAATGTCGAGCAAGTTAAGAACCTTAACCAAGGCTCGAAGGAAGGTTTAAAGGATAGTGTTTCTTCATTTGAGAGTTTTGATATTTCGGTGAAAAAAGAACTCGTTAAAGATAAGGTCAGATTATTAGGAGGGGTCGGATCGTTCTCCGAATTCATTACACAAAGAATGGATTCTGACCCTGGAGCCTCCGATCAAAAGGCAGAATCTGGATGGGATTTAGAGGTACTAAACAAAGTAAAAAATGCCTCCGCAGACAAAGGGACCGTTGGTTCTACCAGTGCTGAAATAAAGGGAATTTTTGGTGGAGACAGCAGCAAAGAAAATGTCTTGGAGGAAGGAGCGACATCTCGGATCAAAGCCAAATTCGGTAAGCTCAAGATATTCAAAGCTGATAAGTAGTCTAATATGAAGAATGAAATTGCTTTTGCCAAAGTGGCTGATACGTTTTTTTTGTCCTTCCTCAATTTGACATGTCGGGCAAGGGAAGGTAAAGTTTGCGCCCTATGAAACCGCACGAATTAAGTCAGGATTACAACATTATTTTCGCGCATATGATGTGTTGCGTTATGGGAAGCTGTATGACCTGATTCAGCGGGGAATCGATAAAACAAAACCCCTCCTGAGTCATTAGGCGGGGTTTTTTTTTGGCCTATGAGTTTGTTGAAAATTCAGATAGGTAAATCAGATGAAGTTCCAAAATTTAAGGAGATACTATGAGTGAACAGAGATTTGAAACTTTGCAATTGCATGCCGGTCAAAGCCCAGACCCAGCAACTAATGCACGCGCTGTCCCAATATATCAGACAACTTCATTTGTGTTTGATAATGCGGAACATGGGGCTAATCTTTTCGCACTGAAAGAATTCGGGAATATTTATACACGTATTATGAATCCCACCACAGACGTGTTTGAGAAAAGGGTAGCTGCATTGGAAGGGGGAGTGATGGGACTGGCGACTGCTTCAGGACAGGCATCTCAATTTGCTGCAATTGCAAACATGATGCAGGCTGGAGATCACATGGTCTCCACGTCATACTTATATGGCGGTACATACAATCAATTCAAAGTGCAATTCCCAAGATTGGGCATAAACGTAAGTTTTACTGACGGGGATGAACCCGAGAAATTCGAAGCACTAATTAAAGAGAATACAAAGGCTCTTTATGTTGAATCTATGGGTAATCCAGAATTTAATATTCCAGATTTTAAGGCCCTTTCTGAATTAGCACATTCCCATGGGATACCTTTGGTTGTAGATAATACTTTGGGAGCTGCGGGAGCTCTTATAAGGCCGATTGACCATGGCGCAGATGTAATCGTCCAAAGTGCGACAAAATGGATAGGAGGCCATGGGACCAGCATTGCTGGGATAGTAGTGGATGCCGGGACATTTGATTGGGGTAATGGGAAATTTCCCCTCTTTACGGAACCCAGCGAAGCCTATCACGGTTTGGTCCACTGGGATGCATTTGGTTTTGGCAGTGATATTTGCAAAATGCTGGGGGTTCCTGAAGACAGAAATATAGCTTTTGGACTAAGGTCTAGGATAGAAGTCCTTAGAGATTATGGTGCTGCGATTAGTCCTTTTAATTCATTCCTATTGCTTCAAGGTTTAGAGACATTGTCTTTGAGGGTGGAACGGCATGGTACGAATGCTCTTGACCTCGCTAAATGGTTGGAATCTAACCCAAAGGTTGAATCCGTAAATTATCCTGGATTGGATTCTAGTCCATATAAAGCGGCTGCTGAGAGATATCTGGAGAGAGGATATGGTTCAATGCTGACTGTAAGTCTCAAAGGTGGTTACGAAAATGCAGTTAAATTTATTGATAATCTTGAACTGGCAAGCCACCTTGCTAATGTAGGAGATGCCAAAACATTGGTAATTCATCCTGCTTCAACGACTCATCAGCAGTTGTCTGAAGAAGAACAATTATCTTCGGGGGTTGAGCCTACAATGGTTAGAGTCTCTGTAGGACTTGAACATATTGATGACATTAAAGAGGATTTCCAACAAGCTTTGGATTCTATAAAATAGGGAATTGTAGGGTCGTATGATCTTTGGATAAGATCATACGACCCTAAATTAGCCTCAAGGTGTGCAATGGCTCTTGTAGTAAGACCGGATTATCACGCAATACCCACGATAGAAAAAAATGGTCTTGACTGGATTTCAACTCAGGAATCCAACAAACAGGGCCGGATCCCCCTGCGCATCGGAATATTAAACATCATGCCTCTTGGCGAACAATATGAGATGAATATATTGAATCCCCTCGGTTTATCTCTTGTAGATATCGCACCTGTGTGGATAAAACTGGAGTCTCACTCCTATAAAACATGGCCAGAAGGTCATGTTGAACGTTTGTACTCTACTTATTCTGAGGCCGTTAAAGAAGAAAAGCTGGATGGACTAATAGTGACGGGAGCTCCAGTTGAACACCTGGAATTTGAAGAAGTCAATTACTGGGATGAAATATCCGAACTTATTGGGGATGCCAGGCATAACTCCCATAGTACATTAGGCTTGTGTTGGGCTGGCTTTGCACTTGCCAAACTTTCAGGGGTTGAAAAAATAACCTTTGAGAGAAAATTATTTGGGGTTTATGAACTAGATAATTTGGCCTTTAATCATCCGATCATGGGAGCTTTGGATGACAAATTTGTGTGCCCGCAAAGCAGGTTTGCTGGGTTTGAAGATCAGGAAATAACAGATGCTGTCGATAGAGGGGACCTTAATGCTTTGGCATATGGGAAGGAATCAGGCTACACGATCCTCGAGACCCCTGATCATAAGCAGTTAATGCACATTGGGCATCCTGAATATAACAAAGGGCGTCTCGCCCATGAAGCTAGGCGCGATCAAGGAAATCCGAAGGTACCAAATATTGAAAATTTCGATTTCGACAACCCACTGAATAGATGGCGCATGCACAGAAACACTTTTTTTCAAAGGTGGATTAATTTTGTTACACAAGAATCCAAAGGTCTTGGATAAATGACCCGATGCTAGTATTCTAAGACTTGGTATACCCAAACTTGATGCATAACGTCAGGTTCTCCAACGGGCAACGGTCGGAACTCCTCACTAACTTCTATAATCTTCCAAACTTTTTTCTTTGCCATCTCTTCTTGTTTTTCTTTGAATCCATTATTTAAATACACATCGGTTCGTATTGTGAATACAATATATCCGTTGGGTTTGGTGATTCTCACCAATTCGTCAAAGGATTCAGGAGTGGCGTGCCCTAGGGTCATTACCCCCACACTGATCACGGCGTCGAATACGGCAGAATCATATTCTAGAGGTTCGCCAAGGGTCATTTGATCAAGCTGTGCATAAACACCTTTCCGGTCAGCCTGCTCCAGCATACCTCTCGACATATCCATTCCTGTTAATTTTTGGAATCCATGCGTAGCTAATTCCATACCGACTAGGCCAGTTCCTGCTCCGGCATCAAGAACGAGAGAGTCGGGTCGAACGTGTCTGGCTAGAAAGCCGGCTGCTGTTTTGGGTGCAGTCCAGCCAAAATCTTCTGTCAAATCTTTATCGTAATTCTTGGACCATTCATCATACCTTTTAGTTAATTCTGAGTTATTCCTAGAGGAATAGACCCATTGGACTCGATTCTGATCTTGTTCTGGCATTTATATCCTCAAATATTTCCAATGTGGTTTTACCATCTTTATCGATTAGATTAACAGAATGTGTCTTCATGCTTTCTTTTACTATATAAGTTGATGTATTAACATGAGTCACGTTTGATAGGAGGAAGAATGAAAATTGGTATTAGTATGAGTGCGACGACCTCGATGGGAGATTTCGGGGTAATAGCCAGTAAGATTGAAGATTTAGGTTTCGATTCAGTATGGTTACCAGAGCATCCGGTAATGCCTGTAAATCATAAATCTGTCTACGGAGGAACTTCTGACGGATCAATCCCGAAGCAGATGTACCTCGGAGTCAATCCGCTGATTGCTCTTTCTAGAGCCTCATCTGTAACAACAAATTTAGGAATCGGAACAGCCGTTAATTTAATTACAGAACATAATCCTTTGGACTTGGCCAAACTAATAGCTACATTGGATTTTTATTCAGGCGGTAGGTTTTTATTTGGAATAGGGACTGGGTGGTTTAGAGAGGAGGCTGAAATTATGGGGGCTGATTTTGATCACAGGTGGACGCAGGCTAAAGAATATGTTTTAGCTATGAAGGAAATTTGGACCAAAGAAGAAGCTGAATTTCATGGTAAATATGTAGATTTCCCCCCGATAGTTTGCAACCCTAAGCCAGCTCAAAGCCCTCACCCTCCGGTATTGCTGGGAGGCAACGCTAAAAATGTTTTGAAACGGGTAGCAAAGTGGGGAGACGGATGGCTTCCTATCAGACTATCTCCCGAAGATATTGTTAAGGCTAAACAGGAGCTTATAGAACTTTGTGATGTTGAAGACAGGGACCCTTCTACTATTCAAATAACTATGCATAGCCTTCCTCCAGATAAAGGATTGATTTCGAGGTTCGAAGAAGTCGAGGTCGATAGAGTCCTTGTAGGGGTCGTTTCAGCCACACAAGAAGAAATTTTTGAAGAGCTGGAAGTGATTGCTCAATCTATTTTGGTCAGTAGTTAATTATGTGGCCTAAGAATGAAAAGCAAAAACAGCTTTTGGAAAAGTCCAAAAGGATAGCAAATTACATATCTCCAACTTCTTTCAAGCATGACCGCGATGGTTCATTTCCACATGAGCATTTCCAATTTATGCGTGAAATAGGATATCTAGCGGCGGCCGTTCCGGAAACTTATGGTGGTCCCGGCTATGGGTTGACTGATATTCTTCTCGCCCAATTTGAAATTGGTACTGGGGATGGATCGACTGCCTTAGCGGTGGGTATGCATCATATGGTAGTTGGAACCGAGGCGATTGCTAAAAAATGGCCCGATTCAATAAGGAAAAGAGTTTTTAGTGAAGTGGTTTCAAAAGGTGCTCTCCTTAACAACATTGCCTCTGAACCCGACCTAGGATCACCTCAAGGAGGAGGAAGGCCTTCCACCACCCTAATTCCGAATGGGGAAGGTGAGTGGGATTTAGAAGGGCGTAAAACCTGGTCTACACTTGCTCCAGAATTAACATATGCCATAATTTTTGCAGCTGTAGAAGACGGGACAGGTGATACCGCACGGGTGCTGCAAAGCATGGATGCTAAAGGGGTTTTCATAGAAGAGACTTGGGATTCAATGTCAATGCGCTCCACAGGATCTCATGACATTATTTATAAAGCTGTAAGGGTAAAGGATGAGGACTTTCTATTCAGGTCGAATCATAAGAATTCTATCGGTGACCCGATTGGTGGCTCAGCCTGGTTTCCTCTCATGACGAGTGCTGTAAATTTAGGGGTTGCGAATGCAGCTCGAAATTATGCAATAAATTTCGCCATGAATCGAAAGCCAACGGGAGCCTCAGGCCCGATATCAAAAATACCTCACGTCAGGCACCAAATCGGTCGTATGGAATCCAAGCTCATCATATCTAAAAGAGCTCTATTTTCTTTTTCAGAAGACTGGGAAAATTACCCTGAATCCCGACCAGAGCTTTTCCGTGAAATTGGTACTATTAAGACAAAATCCATCGACTCGGCGATAGAAATTACAGATCTAGCGATTAAGATAGTCGGGGGAGTAGGGTTAGAGAAATCTCGCCCACTTGAGCGATACTTTAGAGATGTCAGGAGCGGCTTGTTTAATCCTCCTATCGAAGGTAGGGCTTTGGAACAATTAGCTTCGGCAATATTAGATTAACCTAGTATGGAGTGATTACATGTCAATTCGCTTTATCCAAATGGCAGACCCTCAATTTGGGATGTTCTCTTCCATTAGTAAATTGACGGAAGAGGAAGCCATTTCAAGGTCACGTGAAGGATTGACCCTAAACTATGTGGAACAGGCATTCGATGGGTTTGAACCTGAGACAAAACTATTCACGAAGGCTATTCAGTATGCGAATGAATACAAACCTGATTTTGTAGTTATATGTGGAGATATGGTCAATGAAGCTGACTCAGATGACCAGAGAAAGGAACTGTTCAGGATAACTTCTCAATTAAACAAAGACATCCCGATCTACTGGGTGGCTGGGAACCATGATGTTGGTAATACTCCAACCCCAGATTCTTTAAATAGCTACAGGAGGTTATTTGGTGAGGATAATTACTCATTTCAAATGGAAAATTATTACTTTATCACCATAAATAGTTCAGTATGCTCGGACCCTTCGCTAATTCCCGGGGAATGGGATTCATTAATTGTGTTTTTAAAAAACGAACTCGAGAAAGCATCGAATATGAATGCAACCCATAAAATAGTTTTCCTTCATCACCCTCTGTTTTTAGAAACTCCAGATGAGCCGGATAATTATTTCGTTATCCCTTTCCCGAGAAGGCAGGAAATTATTTCTCTTTTGGATCAAAATAAGGCCTCTGCCGTGTTTTCGGGCCATCTTCATAGAAATAACTATCGAAACTTTAAGGGGATCGAATATGTTTCGACAGGCCCGGTTGGATATCCATTAGCCCACGATCCATCCGGTATCAGAATTGTCGATCTAGACGGTACGGGGTTAAGGCACCATTATTTAAGTTTGGAATAAACCGGATTTGCTTGAAATGGCATGATAACAATTCATCTTCATATAAAATTAAAAGGAAATTGCGAGTAGTCCTAGAATGTCAAAATTTCGGGAACTTATTGGACCGGTCCCTAGGATTGGATTGGGTCGCATCCAATATCCCAAAAGACCTTAGATTTCTGGGTTTGCCTGGGGAATAACCGAGATCACATCTTATTATCCCCCAGTCAGCGATCACCCTACCAAATGTTTTTCTAGAACCTTAGGGTCAAACTCTACTCCTAGACCTGGCCCTGTGGGAATTTCTATATATCCATTCTCAAAGACTATAGGATCCTTAAATATTTTCTTATGCAAAGATCCTTGGTTTGCTTCAGCAATCATAAAGTTTGGGGAACAAGTAGCCACCTGTATGGCCGCTGCGGCTGCCACGGGCCCACAATACATATGAGGTGCAATTACTGCATAGCTTGCCTCTGCCATAGCAGCAACTTTTTTTCCTACTAATATTCCTCCTGCTTGACCAATATCAATCTGAATAATCTGTGCCGCCTGCTTTCTCAATATCTCTGAAAACTGAAAGATAGTGGCTAACCTCTCACCAGTAGCAATTGGGATGCTAGTATGAGCAGCTACTCTAGCCATCTCGTCTATATTTTCAGGTGAAACAGGTTCTTCAAACCAAAATGGTTGGTATGGTTCTATCGCCTTTGCAACTCTTATGGCACTGTAGGTCGTTAACTGTCCATGTGTACCTAGCCCAACCTCAAGTTCATCGCCTACAGCAGACCTTATACTCTTGAAAATATTTTCCGCATAAGTTATTTCTTTTAAACTTATATCTCTAGGAACACCAGTTATCGGATGAAAAGGATCAAACTTACATGCAGTATTACCTTCTTTGAGTAACTGCTCCGCAACAGCTCCTGCATTTTCAGGTTTCCCTTCGGGTATAGGCGGCATGTAAGCATACGCTCTGAGCTTATCCCAACACTTCCCACCAAGCATATTGTAAATTGGTTGATTATTAGCTTTACCTACAATATCCCATAAAGCCATCTCTATTCCTGATATAACCATTCCGAAGTGTAGGCTGGGTAATCTGTAATCATGTCTACCGGCATACATATCGTAGTAAATCTTTTCAATATTGAAGGGATCTTGACCTATAACAAAAGCCTCAACAGTTTCGTGAACTAACTCTATTTGAGATTTAAAATCCTTCCAGGTCATTTTTCCTGTGAAAGAGCTTCCAGTGAGTTTTTCTCCGATTCCCACTATTCCTTCATCGGTAGATAGTTCCAAAATAAGGAAGTATTTACCGCCAACGTACCATTGTTCAGTTTGACCACCTCCGCCAGTTCTTACTCCTGCTTCATTTTCGATAACATAAGTCTTTACACCTGTTACTTTCATAGGCTCTCCCGTTTTTCCAAAATTCACGAAGTCAAACGACTTTATATTGGGTTGGGTTTAGTGTCAATATCGGCCATATTTTAAGATTAAAAGAGAATGCCAGTTGATTTCACCAGTGCCAGCTTTCCAGGGCCTCAGACCACTCGTTACTCTTTGCAATCAGCCGAGTTTTAGTACGTTCTATGACAACCACAGTCAAGATAATCAATATTCCGACTCCCAAAGCCACCAGCGCCCCGTTCAAATCTGATAGTAGGAAAGCAACTTGATAAAGGATATTGATTATTAATATTAATATTCCGCCGATAAAGACGGTTTTGAATTTTGCAAACAACCCCCATAAGGTTAGTAACACGCCTTCAATCCCAGCGAGTAACACGAAGAAAAGAACGTTTTCTTGTGAATATAGTGAAGACTGGAGGAATGAAGAGCAACCTAAGATTAGGATCCCCAGTATATTGGCTGCGGTACTAAGGCTCGGTTTCGCATTACTTCGCCGCACTTCGAAGAAAGCTAAAGCTAAGAGATATAAGCCTGCAGGAATAGTGTAGTACTGGATACCTGATAAATCTCTTCCGAGTACTTGTATGTACCAGCTAATTAATAAAGAAATTGCCGCAATGTAACCATTGGTCAAATTGCGCTCACTAATTGCTTTCCCAAGATAAAGTAAACCCAAGATGGAAATAACCGATGTTGGGGCAAGTAAGTTTGCACCAGATCCTTGGAATTCAAAGGGGAAAGATAAAAACGTGAATCCTGCGGCAAATAAGGCTGTACGGTGAGCAGAGTTGTTTAGAGGATTAATCCATATTGCTAGATGAGATTCTGTCCTAAAGGTGAGAAATTTTCTGATCCCGATTGCGAGCCACCAAAAAACAAAACCTTGCATTGCCCATCCCACCGCTCGTGTCCCCCAAGTGCCTCCGACAATTCCGATTGCAAAAATATTTACTAGGAATATCAAGCCCATAGTGAGATAGGGTATGAAGCGAGACTTACTAATTGTAGCGACTAAAATAGAAAGTATGGCGTATATTACACATACAGTTAACCCCTCCCAGCTATCCCAAGTGTCCCAGCCAGATAACACAATACTTAGAAGGGCATCAAAAAGTACAGCCATGCCAACTGGGACATAAATTGGTAGCAACGAGCGATAGTTTCTGTTGTTGGAATTGAGTTCGTTCTGGAAACATAGGAAGATAAATAGGGCATAAAACACAGCGAAAGCCGAAAGTAGTAATCCAGCTACATTAGTACTGATTTCAAATCCGGAATAGGTTAATGTTGTGTAAACGGCAGCATGCATTGTTACTGAGCAAAGATAAAGCCATAAACGGTTTTGGCCTCTAATAACTGCCAATCCAAACCCTGTCGAACTAATCCACCAAACTACAGGTACGAAAAATGGCAACCAGGATTGAATTTCAAAAACAAATTGGAGTACGGAAATTATCCATATGGGTATTAGCAACATGGCAGCAAATTTTGAGATGATATCAAACTCAGGTAATGAGATTGACCATTCAGGCACCATTTTATTAAAAGTTAATTTCCGTGGTAGCCGTAAGAATAAGTTTGAAGAGACCAATTTAGGTTTGCTGTAGGCATGACGCAGCAACTTCGAAACCGACAATAGGGACAGAATTATAATTGGAAGAGTAGCCACATAGGATTTATTAACTATTCCTGAAATCTCTCCTTCCTGATCCTGTGGCAGCGATAAGATTAGAGAGGTGAATATAAGTAAAATTGACCATGAAATAACTCCATTGGCGGCGTTGAACTTGCCTTTGATCAATCGCAAGCCCAAAAGCCCTGCTGCGGCAAGTAAGGCTGCTACCAATGGGCGGAAAGGATGAGTATCGCAAAATCCACAATCGATGAAAGATATCGATAAATACTCTGGGATTGACGATAAGAAATATAAGCTGCCTGTTATGAGAGGCAGGACTGGGATCCACAGCCAAAGAGCTCCTTGCCATTTATTGGCCATCCAAAAAGCAATTACAGCTCCTATGATCATGCTGGTTACACTTGTCCACGTAGGAACATCGTAAGGCATAGAAACGAAAATGATTGTAAGGAGAGAAACCAAAAACCAAGGACGAAGTATCGGCCACTCTCGTTCTATTTTATTTAATTCACTAAACCTTAGTTTGAGACCTATATAAAAATATATAAGTCCGATTGGGCTGAGAATTATTTTAATGTACGGGGCGGTATGGCCTATCCAGCTATAAAAAAACAAATACGCGGACACAGGGAGGAACAATGCGGCTACATGCTCTAGCCAACGAACTCCGCTGAATCTAATGCCTAAAACGCAGCTGACTGCTGTTAGAAAGAAAGAAAAAGCTATTGGGCCAGGATGTTGAACCGAATTTCCAAGATAATTTGCGGTGAGAATGAAAGGAGATGTAATTCCTATTGCAAGCGCTGTCCATAACAGTTGATCTATAGCATTAGTTTGATTGAGGCTATAAATATATTTTCTCAGATACAGAATAACCAATGCGATTAAGGGTAGTGCGAGGATTGCCCATTCCCAAAATTCCCACCTATTCCCAAATGAGGCAATAATTAAAACTGAGGTTATGGTGGATAATATTGCGGCACCTTGTGTCAATATATGACCTTGGTATCTGTATGCAAGGATAAGCCAAATAGGTGTTGTTATCCCGCTGACCATTAACCATGCCAATGGCTGTAAATTTATTTGTAAGTCGATTCCCGGTATCCGCGGATATTCGGTAAGAGGATCAAATGTCAGATAAGCAAGCATTCCAGCAGCGAATATGGACCACACAGCCCCAATAGTAATAAAGGCAAGGCCAGATAGATGAAGACCAATCTTCCATTTGACTATGTGGCCAATCATGATGAAAGCCAGCATTTGCCCCGTTGCTAACAAAACCAAATAAGGTCGCAAATTTTGATCTGACCACCAATTTACTAATAAAACTAGAGAACTTACTGTCATAAGCAATATCCCCAGGCCTAGAAAGGTGGACATGGCATTTTCTGAGAAAAGAGTTGTCCAAAGGCGAGACCAACCAAAGAATGGTGGTCTCGATTGTTCTATAACTGACGAGCCGGTGCTTTCCAGGTTTGGCTGAGGGCTAACGGTGATCCTTTTGGATTCGTTATCTGACGTGATCTCAAGGTCATGGGACCTTATGATATCCAATAATCCTGAATCTGATTGGGGCCAATTGTCTGACTCTAGAACTTCCTGTAATAAATTAGACAAATACTCGATCCGAGTTGGAGTTTTAAATTTAGATTCAGATTCGAGGATATGATTTAAAGATATCAGTAGTTCTGATTTACGATTTTCAAGGTTAGCCTTGATATCCTCAAGCGTTTTTCTTTCAGAGCTTCTAAGGGCATCTATAGAGAAAAATACGTTTCGTAATTCTTCCAGAACCATATTAAGACTGGTGTTCGGGGCTGACACGGGTTTTTTGAGATGTTCTTCTGGAGTAGTTGAAACAGAATGGCTAGAGATATTTTCTTTAGCTAAACTGGTCCCACAACTTGTACAAAATAGATTTGAACCAGGGTTGTCGTGCCCGCAGTTTTCACATCTAGCCATATGATTGTCCTTAGCCTATTTGCAACAGCCGTGATTTTGAAACCACTTGGAACCATTATTGCAAGAAAACGAGCAGGAACTATGCGAATTTTGGAACAATTATTAAGAAGATTATTGATGACAAATACTGTTGCCTGTGGGTTGTACTACACCAATTTAGTTTTCTAGACTGATTGCTATTGTGACGGTGCGTCGGAGAAATCAGTTACTCCAGGGGTACCAAGCCACCATTTTATAGTCATGTACTTAGGATAATTTGAATCCCCGTTGTACATGTTTACAAATTCAACCACCCCATACTGAGTGCCTTTCCTGTAGACCATGAGGCCGTTGTTTTTAAGTTCCGGGTTATTTGCGATCTGATTATGATGTTCCGCCACATCTTTGGTGCAAAATACAAGAACTGTGTTGCCAGTGTAATCAAAATTTGCCACATTACTTAATTCGGAAAAGTCGTCAAATCCCTCGTATGAGGTGTAAGTGGAGTACATGGCACCAATATTTGAGTAAGAAGGAGTGCCGTTACAAGCATAGTGCCCATGGGCTTTCACTTGGGCTACTTCCACACCGTTTCGAGAATAAAAAAATGATGTTTTTCTGCCATCACTTCCAGACCACCACATCCTGCTTCCATCCCCGATATTGTGAGAGGCACTATCTGTAAATACCGTTGTCCCATAAGTGCCATTCCACGTGCTCGTACTTGTGGTAGGAGTGGGTGTTGGTGTCATGGTCGGGGTGGGACTTGGAGTTGGGGTGGGTTCTGGAGAATCGATATTTACCCTAAGCCTATATGGTCCGTAACCAGATTCCCAATTAAAAGTGGTTATTCGAAGAACGTATGGACCAGTTTTCTTTAAGGACCATTCAAAAGATTCGACCACAGAACTCATGGTGTGATCTCCATCGTGCTTAAATTCGTGATCCCAACTTTTTTGAAGTTCTGAATTAGAGTAATACCATTCCATATCTGGATCAAAAAGCTGTATCATCGGATACATCGGAGCCGTTTCAGTATCTACTAATTTAGTTAAGATGACTTCCACGGTATCACCAGCAGTACCTTCGAAAGACCAATCGTCTATATCTCCTAATTTATCGAGTGCACCGTACGTATCCTGGTTAAATTGGATTTGAGCCCCTCCTCCACCTGTATCATCATTGTTAGGATCTGCCCACCACAATTCATCAGGGTTTACGATGTCAACATAAATTGAGTAGGTTCCTGTACTTTGGTTTGAACCGTCTGGCAGCCAATCGCTGGCTTTGACCCAAATTTGCTTATTACCTCCATTTTCTATGAGTAGTCCAGCGATGGTAGCGTTGTCGAGATCGTTGGTGGTCGTTGTGTATCTATCCCAGTGCAAAAAAGTGCCATCGGATTCTTTTAGTTCTACCATGGGGTCTAAATTGTCTTCATTGATGACCTTCACGGTTACTAACATGCCAGGGTCAATATCGACAGTGTAAAGGTCCACGTCACCTACGAAGTTTATCTGTCCTTGTATAGCGGCCTTACCAATCTGCCCAGAGCAGGCTTCTTCGCAAAAATCTATAGCAAGGGGCGAGTTGGCATCTGAAGACTCATTGTAAACATCAGCGGAAGGAGTTGGAGTTGGAGTCACAGTTGGAGTTGGAGTCATAATCGGAGTGGACTGAGTGCCTAATTTTATGGAGAAATTAGGATTTTCAGATGGTCCTGCTACGCCGTTATATATCTTCAAATTATCTACTAAACCATGGAAAGCTGTAGCGTTATTATGGTTGTTAAATGATATGTATTTAATGGCCGTATCGGACCATGTAGAGTAATCGCAGGATGTACTTAGCTCAAATTCATCGGGCATATATTCATCAATAACTAAAAACTCCCCTATGTATGCTTTAATTCTTCTTTCATCGATGGCATCGAAGGAAACTGTGAGGTTGTACCAGGTATTTGTAACCAATTCTAGGTCGTAGCCAGAAAATTCCAGTTCATATTCTTCACCAAATGGTTGCTCTCCCAATAGTAGATTCAACCTGCCTTCTTTTATAGCAACTGTAAGCTTGTTAGGACAATCTGCAGACACCAAAATTGGCATGTATTCCAGGTCACTTTCAGGGTGAATCAAAAAGTTAATTGAACCGGTAAATTGATCACTGCTCCAGTCGGGAATTTCCACCTTGGCTGTATATCCATTTTCGTGAGATTCATAATTTCCATTCAAATACAGACTGTCTTCGTGATAGGAAGTATTCGTCAATGAAAATTGCCCTTGTCCCCAGGCAGAGGTGCCAGAATTGTTAAATTCCCAATATCCGATCAAAGTTGAGGCTACAGGAGTTTGGGAACTAACTGGTGTCATTGTAGGGGTTACAACAGGTGTTGGGGTGATTGTAGGAGTCTGCAGAGTAAGGTCCATCGGTTCTATCTGAAGTGTGTAACCTCCTGAGGTTCCGTCTAAGAGCATGAACCGTATGGTGTAGACCCCGTTTTCCGATAATAATGCGTTGCTGATAAAAGGATTCAGGTTATAGCCGCCATCGTCATCTTCCTTTATCACATCACCTGAAGGGGAAAGAAATTCCAGATATCCATCTGAGTCGGAATTGTCAGTGGTCACTGAAATGTTTACGGACTTGCCGATCATGGAGGAACTTGGGACATATATCCATTCATCAACGTCCCCTGGATATTCGATATGAGCTCGTTGGCTAGTCGACAATGGAATCAAAGACCCGTCTTTTACTTTTTCGGTAATGATAGGTGCAGGGCTCGGGGTAGGAGTCGATGTCGGAGGGACTCGTGTTGGGGTAGGAACTTGTGTCGGAGGTATGGGAGTAGCTGTAGGAAGTGGTTCTTGTGTTGGTGGTGCCTCTACAGCGGTCTGAGGTGTTACAACGGCTGGGATCGGTGTTGGCACAGATTGGGTCGTCAGAGGTTCTGGTGTTGGGACTTCAGTTGTCTGTAAACCAACTATTGCAAGGGGCGTAGGAGTAGGAAATTCGTTGGCTGATAGGGTACTTGAAAGTTGAATAAGCGGATCAGCTGAAGGT
>JAPYSB010000052.1 GCA_029936675.1 Dehalococcoidia bacterium
CACATATTCCAGTAGCCCGTACCTGAATAATTGCATCCCCGCTTTCAGGAATTGGCTCAGGATGCTCTTTTATTTGCATTTTACCGTTTCCGTTATAAAAAGCTGCTTTCATACATACTCCCTATCAGGTTCAAACTACTTTACTGGGTAAGCGACAATTTTAATAATCTCATGCCCAAAGTGAATTCACCCAAAATAATTACAAACGTTCAATATACTCAAGTTCTTCATGTAACTCTTCTTTGGTGTAAAAATGCTCTAAGAGAATGGTCGCTTGTAAAGCTTTGACCCGCCGATGAAAGTCAGTAGGTATTGAACCCTTGCCCACAGACAGATGGGAATCATTTCTCCCTCTAACGTCATAGAGATAATTGTCACTCCAATGTACATGGGTAATGAGGTCCGGACGATTGAGAAAAGCCTCAATCTTTCCCGCACGCTCCTCTTCTGGAAATCTGTGTCCATAGGTCGACACATGGCTGGTATCGAGACAAAGTTGGACATTGTCTCTATCAACATCCAGGCACATCTCAATCCATTCTTCCGGATTCATTCCAAAGGCCTCATTGGAATTTTCCCAGTTAACCTGAGCGAAATCAGTATCATCCGAAATATTGTTGAGCGCCCAATAGCAATTCAAATTCTCCAAAACAATTTCAATTCCTGAGCTTCGCGCGTAGTCTGAAAGAGTCCTTATCGATTCAATGTGTGTCTCATAATCCCCTTTTTGGCCACGTGTCTGCGTCTCAGAAACCCAGTTCTTAAGACCAAAATGCATGTTAATTTGTCCAATATTTGGAAACATTGCACAGCGATCAATATAATCTTTAAAAACCAAAATACACTCGTTTCTAAAGTCACTATCCGTTGCTGCAATATTCAATCGTTCTTCACCTATGGTAGTTGGAGCGTGAGCACTATAAAGAACATCGGCATATTCTCGAAAATCATTGACATTGTCTCGAAGTGAAGTCTCAGCCCTAAGTTCAAATATATTTATAGTCTTTAAGCCTGCCTTAACTGGAACAGCAAGCGGATATTTCAATCGGGGCATAATTTTCTCCATTCGTTTAACTTTGACTTGGGACCATTACGGGTCCGGATATTACTTGGGCCTTACCGGGAACCAAATCCCCTAAATGTTTAGATATCCACTCCTGGGCCAAATTATTCGATTTAACACTCGTTTCTTCGTCCTCAAATATACTTACAGCGGTGACCAGCCCATCACCGGAGTCGACAACATAATAGGCTATGTATCCCGGCTTCTCACTAATGATGGGCATGAACCCGTCATCAATTGTTTTCATAAGGCTATTAACAGAACCAGAAACCATTTTTCTGCTTCGAATCGTTATCACCATGTAAACTCCTTCCATTTGAATTATTCAATTTTCAAAATGTCACTAACCTGAACTAGATCATTCAAAAACCACAACGGATCTTAAGACTTCCCCAGCCTCCATTTTTTCAAAAGCAGTCTCCACTTCCGATATAGATATTGTCTCCGTTACGAATTTGTCCAAATTTATCCTTCCATCCAAGTGAAGATCAATGAATTTGGGGAAATCCCTGGAAGGAAGGCAGTCACCATACCAAGAAGATTTTAGGGAACCTCCCCGTCCAAATACTTCTATCAAGGGAAGTTCAATTCTCATGGTGGGATCAGGCACTCCAACTAATACCAAAACCCCTGCATGGTCTCTGGCATAAAAGGCTTGTTCATATGTCTTTGGGTTGCCCACCGCTTCAATAGTTACATTTGTTCCATTCCCATCAGTAACACTACGGATAAAATCTACTGGATCAGTGCTTCGGCTATTTACAGTGTGAGTGGCTCCAAACTCCGTGGCCCACTCCAATTTTCGGTCATCTATATCCACTGCTATTATTTTCTGGGCTCCGGCCAACTTAGAGCCAACTATTGCAGCGTTTCCAACACCTCCACATCCAAAAACAGCTACGGAATCTCCCATCGCAATTGATCCTGTATTTATAGCAGCCCCAAGACCTGCCATTACACCACAACCCAGCAAAGAAGCCGTATTGGGATTAACAGCTGCATCCACCTTTATAGCCTGTCCTGCGTCAACTAACGTTAACTCTGAGAAAGCACCAATGCCCAAAGCAGGTGAAAGAGTAGAACCATCCTCCAATGACATGTTCTGAACAGCGTTTCTACTGTCAAAACAATACCAGGGTTTGCCTTTAAGACATGAGCGACACCTACCACACGGAGATCTCCAGGCGATAATCACGAAATCCCCTACCGTGACATTGGTCACCCCCTCCCCTATCTCCTCTACATAACCAGCCGCCTCATGCCCTAGCAGAAAAGGGAATTCATTATTGATTGCACCTTCACGATAGTGAAGATCCGTATGGCACACGCCACAGGCCTTGATTTTAATCAATACTTCATTGGGCCCGGGTTCAGGAACTAAAATCTCAACCTCTTCAACCCTCTCTCCCCTATTTCTTGCGATAACAGCCTTTGACTTATGCAAATCTGCCCCCTAGATATATCTTTGATGTAACTCTTACATATCACGCCATGTTAGCCTGCTGTTTATGACGAGCAGTAACGAAAATTTTTCTGGCACCGAGTTCTCTTGCCGCAACAACAGCAGTTAACCCTATAGTGCCGGAACCAAGAATGGCCACAGTTTCTGCCCCATTCGGCAATACCAACACGT
>JAPYSB010000022.1 GCA_029936675.1 Dehalococcoidia bacterium
ATCCACCTTGGGCGGATGATGATAGGTTTGCAACCCGAGAGAACCGACAAGCCAACGTTTCAGAATTGTGGAAGCTACTTACAAAGTGGTCGCTTCCAAGATCTAAATTCGATATTGCTAGATCAGGGCAAGAAAAGAGAATACCCTGTTTTCCCGTAAACACTATTGAGGATTTGTTGGTGGACAGGCATTTAGATTCTAGAGAATTTTTTGTCGAGATATCTCATTCTGATGCAGGTACTTTGGTACATCCCGGATTACCATATAAATTGAATAACGCCGATATCCCGCAAAATATGTTGTCTGCCCCGAGGCTGGGTGAACACACCGAAGAAATCTTGGAGAGGTTTACCCAAGATGGGTAATTTACCTCTATCCGGCTTAAGGGTTCTCGATTTTAGCTGGATAATCGCAGGCCCCACTGCTACTCGGCATCTTGCTTTGCTGGGGGCAGAGGTTATAAAAATCGGAAGTTCAAGAAGGCCAGACCCGTCTTCACGAAGTGCTGCTTTCCAGGTTTACAATCAATCTAAAGAATACTGCTCTCTCAATTTATCTATGCCCGAGGGTTTAGAGATTGCCAAGGAATTGGTGACCACTTCTGATGTGGTTATAGAAAATTTCGCTGCTGGGGTATTTGAACGAATTGGATTGGATTATAAAACTCTAACAACTTTGCGACCTGACGTCATATTAGTTTCCTCTGCCGGTACAGGACACACTGGACCTGATAAAGATTACGTAGCCTATGGAAGTTTGCTACAGCACTATACAGGTTGGAATACTATTTCAGGCTTTGGGGATGGTAAACCAATTAGGGGAGGGCTTTGGGCTGACCCATGGGTCGGTATGGAATTAGCTATGATTACTATTGCCGCCACAAATCATAGAATGAAAACAGGAAAAGGACAGTACATAGATTTCTCGATGGCCGAATCTCTCACTGCTTCAATTCCCACAGGTGTGTTGGAATACCAAATGACTAACAAGTTACCATTGCCAATTGGCAATGATGATGTAATCAAATACCCTCACGGTTTGTACAAATGTAAGGGTTACGATGAGTGGCTGGCAATTAGTATTCAAAATGAAAAGCAGTGGAAAAATTTGATCGATTTAATAGGCAAAACAGAAATTTTTCAAAATCCGATGTTTTCATCTGCCGGGTTCCGACGAGATAACAAAGTGGAAATAGACGACGCGATAACCAAATTTACCTCTTCTTTTCGACATTATGAGGCCATGGAGCTTTTCCAATCCTATGGAATCCCGTCTGGCCCCTCACTTAACATATCTGAGGCCTATTCAGATCCCCATACCACTCAGTCTGGTTATTTAACACCGCAGATTTACCCTGACGAGACGGCTAGACTAATGCCCGGCATGCCTTGGAAATTTGATCAGGGCGAGCCAGTTCATGTAACCCCGGCGCCGCAAATGGGAGACAGCAACCATAGGGTCTATCTGGAATTGATGGGTATGTCTGCTCATGTTTATCAGGAATGTGTACAAAAACAAATAATTTATTAAAAAAGAGGTGACTAATGGCAGTTGATTACCTGAAAAGAGACGGTATCGGGTACGTCACAATAAATAACCCGACAAAAGCCAATATCTTAGATAGGCAAACATCGAATGACATAAGCGAAATTTGGAAAGATATGTGGGAAGACCCCGATGTCCGAGCCGTAATCTTGACTGGGGTGGGAGATAAACATTTTTGTGCCGGTCACAATTTAGATTCTCGCCCTGACATAACAGCAGAAGAAAGGGAAAGAATAAGAGCAGAAAATATATTTTGGCCTTTGGCTGGTACTGTCAATGGTGCAAGAATTGGTGCAGATGGTAGGTTGGGAGACCATTACCCTCAGATTTGGAAACCTGTCATTGGTGCCATAAATGGTTGGGCCGCAGGGGCCGGGTTCTATTTGATGTTGACATCAACAGACATACGGCTTGCCTCTCGTGAAAACGCTAGATTTAAATTCGCTTTATTAACCCAAGGTTGGGTAGGAAGTGGCCCAGGGGCAACATACTTAACACGACAAGTCTCTCACGCCGATGCCATGAAAATACTCCTGACTGATGAACCTTTTGATGCCAGTGAAGCTTTGAGAATGAACCTTATAAACGAGGTGGTTCCTCATGCTGAACTGATAACGCGAGCAGAGGAAATTGCCTCCGGGATAGTTAAAATGCCTCCCCTAGCCGTAAGGATGATGAAAGAATTCGTGGTTCGCTTCGGGGACATACCAATAACTGAGGCTTGGAGAGTGCAAACTTTAATGAATGCCTTATTGACCCAACTTAGTGCTGATGGAGAAGAAGGTAGACGAGCTTTCTTGGAAAAACGCCCGCCTGAATTCACTGGCTCTATTTTACAGAAAGGAGAGGCATATGAATCACTAACCGACGAGGAGCGAACAAGGTTGGATGAAATTCGAAGAGAACAATTAGGTTAAAGGAGTCGAAATGTCTTTATATAGTGCTTGGAAAGTAAACAAAGAGGAAGTCGTAGCTGAAAACGGCATTGTAACGTCGGCTCTCCCACTATCTGCTGAGGCAGGACTTTCTATTCTCAAATCAGGCGGCAATGCTATTGATGCCGCAGTAGCCATCGGATTTTGTAACGTAGTTCAAGAGCCCTATATGGCCAGCATAGGCGGAATGGGCTACATGTTAATTCACCTAGCAGAGGAAGGTAGAACCTTTGGAGTCGATTTTAATGGAAGAGCCCCTCAAGGCACTACTGATGACATGTACGATGTCATCGGACCCTCGACCGGTGCCGGATACAAAACATTTGATGTAGTAAATGACGCCAACAACACTGGGCCTCTTTCAGCCACGGTTCCTGCTACATGTGCAGGTTTTTGTGAGGCACACAAAAGATTTGGAACACTCCCATTCGAACAGGTATTGGAGCCTGCTATACATCTCGCATCAGAAGGCTTTGAGGCTAATTGGTTTCTGACTATGTCGGCGGCCAATATGTATGACACTTTCAATAGTGACAGCAATCTATCCTCCATTTGGCTTCCAGGTGGTAAGGTGCCGACAAGTCACCCAAAACCAGGAACAAAAATTATTCAAAAAGACCTGGCAGACTTACTTAAAAAATTGGCTTGTCAGGGAAGAGATGCCATGTATTCCGGACATATAGCAGATGCAATAGACGAGCACATGAAAAAGAATGGTGGAGTGCTGAGAAAGCAGGATTTATCGGATTATAAACCTTTAATTGAGCAACCTGCTCAAACCTCATTTCATGGACATAGCGTTAACGTCGTTAAAACACCGAGCGGTGGTATTACCAATCTCCAGACCCTGAATATACTTGACCAATTTGACCTAAAGGCTATGGGTCATAATAGTGTCGATTACCTGCATACTTTCATGATGGCCGCAAGGCACGCCTTCGCTGACAGATTTGGATACCTTGGAGACTGGGAACATTCCACCGTACCTCTAAATGGATTACTTTCTACTGGATATGCCAAAGAAATCGCTAAAGAGGTCAAGAAACCTACATTCGAAATAAGAAACCTTGGTCAACGTGAACCCTTGGTTGAGTTTATGGAAAACCCTATCCACAATCCTTGGGACTATGAGAGATTCCCAAAAGTCCCGGTACCCTCACATCCCGCCATGGATACTAATAACGAGGACACTACTCATATAAACGTAGTGGACAAAAATAGGAACGCAGTGTCTTGCACCCACACAGGAGTTTTTGCCAAAGGGTTAAATCCAGCAGGAACCGGTGTTGCTTTGGTCGGTGGCATGGGCTGGTTTATACCTAAGCCGGGATATCCCAATTCTATGGCCCCATGGAAACGTCCAATGAATAATATGTCACCATTTATGCTTCTTAAAAACAACCGTCCAGTTCTTATGCAAGGGGCACCCGGAGCTAGGAGAATCATGAATAGGAATGCTCAAGTGGTCTTGAACGTGATTCTGTTTGGAATGACTCCACAAGAAGCGATTATCCAACCTACCATTGATGTCAGTGGCAGCAAAACCTATATAGATAGTCGTATGCCTGAATCTACAGTAAAAGCCCTTGTCAGTCTCGGTCATGATATTGAACTGTTGGAGGAAGAGCCGGCACCTACTGCGTATTTTGCCCGACCATCAGCCATTCAGATAGACTACGAGAGGAATTTACTTAGGGCTGGGGTGGATTCATTCAGACCAACAACCGCTCTAGGATATTAAGAAATAAAAAGTCGAAATTTAGGATACGAATAGCATTAAGGTAGACGACAAACTAGAATAGTTTGAATTGTAAATGTTCGGAATAGTAAATCATTCCAGGTGGAGATTTATGAGTAAATTACTGTTGACAATCCACGTTTGTATTTCTATCTCTTTCTCATTAGCATTTCTTAATCATTACACAGGATATGCTTCCACCAGCAATGATTTCATGGTGCTTAAAGTAGATGGACCAATACAGCCATCAACAGCTGATTACTTGGAGAGAATGATTGCAAAAGCGGAATCTAATGAATCAACTGGCATTCTTATAGAATTAAACACCCCAGGGGGTATGTTAGATACGACCCGAAGTATAGTCTCCTCATTTTTAGACTCGGATGTGCCAATCATTACATACGTGTCGCCATTCGGTGCAAGAGCAGGGTCGGCAGGCACCTTCCTGGTTGCTGCTTCGCATATAGCTGCAATGGCCCCCACTACTAATATCGGCGCCGCATCCCCAGTTTTATCGGATGGGTCCGACTTAAACAAAACCTTAGCAAGTAAAGCAACTCAAGACACAGCGGCTCTTATGAGAAGCATCGCTGAAACCAGAGGTCGAAATGTTAAGGCTCTTGAGGCCACCGTTTTAAGTGCCAAAGCATATAGTGCCAAAGAGGCTTTAGAGAGCCACATAATTGACTATATAGCACAAGATAGGGATCAGTTATTCGCTATTCTTGATGGCGAAACAGTGGTAACCAAGTCTGGATCAACGACTATTAGCACTTCATCTATGAACTTATACGAAGGTAAACGTAACTGGAAGGAAAAATTTCTCGATGCTGTCGGTGATCCTAATATAACTTTTATACTGCTTACTATCGGTAGCATCGCTTTAACAATTGAATTTGTGAATCCTGGTATTTTGGTAGGGGGCTTTGTTGGATTACTTGCAACAGCATTAGCTTTTGTAGGAATGGGGCAATTACCCGTGAATTGGTTTGCCATGGTACTGATATTGGCGGCATTAATACTTTTTGTAATAGAAACCCAAGGTGCAGGAATTGGCCTTTTTGCAATAGGTGGAACGATATGTTTCGGGCTTGGGGGGTTTCTTTTATATGGAGATTTCGGAGATAATTCCTTGCAGGGCAATATATTCAGCCTGAGTATGTGGCTTTTGGGATTGGTAATTCTCATTTTATCAATTTTAGTCTTATTTTTAATTTTAGCGTTGCGCGATTCGATAGCTCGCGGAAGCCCTAGCAATTACGGCACTTTGATCGGAAGCGAGGGTATTGTAAGGGGGACCTTGAATCCGAACGGTACGGTATGGGTCGGGTCCGAAATGTGGAGCGCAACTTCGTTAAGTAATTTGAGAATAGATTCCGGTAAATCGGTTATCGTTAGCAATTATGATGGAGTCCAATTAATCGTCACTGAAAAACCGGAAAAATTATAAGGAGTTTCAAATGATCCCAATCATTAAAGTAGTTCGTCAGTATGAGAGGCTAGCTGTATTTACCTTGGGTAAATTTAGTGACGTCACAGGTCTTAAGGGTCCAGGTTTACGAATTCTGGTCTGGCCTATTCAAACTTCCACACGGATTGATCTACGAGAAGAAGTAATAGATATCCCTCGGCAAACCAACATTACTAGTGATAATGCACCACTAGACATAGATTTCCTCGTTTTTCTTCGCCCAATTGAACACGAAGCTCAGAAGGTTGTGTTGGAGGTCATCAATTACCATCAGGCCGTAATCGGCATGGCCACGACAATACTGAGGGCCGTCGTCGGAGAAATGACGGTTGATGAGGTGTTGTCCCAACGTGAGAGGATCAACGATGAATTAAGGATTAAGCTAGACGAAATTACCGGACGTTGGGGTATCAAAGTCACACAAGTCGAGATAAAAGAAATATCGCCTGCAACAGACATACAGGCGGCGATGAATCGTCAAATGGCGGCGGAGAGATTGAGAAGAGCAGAAGTCACAGAGGCAGAAGGAACACGGCAGGCCTCCATAACAGTGGCAGAGGGAGAAAAGCAGGCAGAAATATTACGGGCCGAAGGGCAACGCCAATCAGAGATTCTGGTAGCAGAAGGCGATCAACAGGCCTCAGTTCTCCGAGCCGAAGGTTTCAGCACTGCCTTAGCCAGAATATATTCCGTTGCACAAAATATAGACACCAAAACCCTCAGCTTACAATATTTTGAGACTTTAAAGGAGATGGGCAAAGGCGATTCCACAAAGTTTATATTCCCAATGGAATTCACAAAACTCCTTGGTCCATTTGCATCTGCATTATCTATTATGAAAGACAACCCGGCCCCAGAAGCCACCAAACAGGATGAAGAGGGCGATTAGATCAAAACAGTCGGAAAACTCAAGGCTTCATTTGGTTCTTTTGGATGGGAATTAATTATTTAGTATCCCCTACAAATGTTACGAGCGTTCTGCGAGTTTGTCGTCTGTAGCCACCTCGAAAAATTCTATCTTGTAATCTGATATTAACTGAAATAATTCAGCGTTATCATTTAAAACACTATCCGGCACATTGGGCAGCCTATTTGCTTCTATTGTTTCCTGTATCCATTCTGCACAGACTGTGATTTCTTCAGCAGGTGTCCCTGCCCCACCTATATAAATAGTAGCTTTTCCTCTACCAGTGTTTTGTTCATACGCTCCGCATATTCTTGTCAATAACTTGGCAACCTTCCATGAATCTTTACGTTCGACTTTGCAAACTCGTCTTATCAAAAACATCGTTACTCCCCTAGGGTGAAAATCCTTCAGTTGGTTCTAGACAACCAGGTGCAACATTGTACATGCTAGTAACCAAAAGATCGTTTGGGTGTATGATTTTGATTGCTTGTTATGAAATTTAGTTATTTGCAATCGTTCAAATCGAAACATTACAAATGGTTAGCCTTTCTTTCCGCGGCCCTTTCGATCTTTGGAACGGCGGTGGATCGCGGTTCCTCAAACGTCATAATACCTGAGATTGCAGAGTACTTCAGGGCTGACTTGCCCACCGTTCAGTGGGTGCTTATTTCATACCTTGTGGTAGTCGCTGCGCTAGTGCTCCCACTTGGCCGTCTTGCAGACATAATCGGAAGAAAAGTAGTTATAATTTCCGGGCTTTTGGTATTTACGATCGGAGGAATAGTTTCTGCATCAGCCCCAGAAATAATGTTTCTGTTTTCTGGAAGAGTACTCCAAGGTGTGGGTGGGGCTATGATTCAGGGAACCTCTATGGCTATCGCTGTTGACGCATTCGGTCGAGGGCAAAGAGGACGCTCTATTGGCCTAATCTTACTATTTGTCGGTATGGGAAATATTGCTGGGCCGGCCATTGGAGGGGTTATTACCGGGCTGTTTGGATGGAGGGCTGTATTTGCGACCACCTCCCTAGTTACTTTAGGCGCCGCTTTTTTGACTATTGCCGTCCTTAAGTCCGACTCCGGCCGAAAAGAGGGTGGGAAATTTGATTGGGTTGGCGCATTTTGTTTCACCAATTTTCTCATTACATTATTAGTTGGTTTCGCCATGGTGCCTACATTTGGCTGGACTTCGCCATACACCTGGCCTATTTTAGGTTTATCAATTTTGTTACTAATATCCTTTATAAGAAGATCTATTCAATATGATGATCCGGTACTTGATGTAAGACTTTTTCTAAAACCACTATTTACAGCCTCTATTACTGCAAATTTCCTATGCTTTTTAGGAATGTCTTCTATGTGGTTTTTACTACCGTTTTATTTGAAATATGTGATGTTCTACACTCCCCAGCAAATTGGAATGGTTTTCATGCCAGCAGCGGCCGGAATGGCCATAGCGGGCCCCATTTCTGGCAAACTTTCCGATACATTTGGTTGGAGACCATTTACAATTACGGGTCTGTTAATGGCAACTTCCGGATTAGTTATCCTATCTTTCCTCGATGAAAATTCTCCGGGATGGTTACCAATCCTTGGAGTTCTACCTATTAGTACTGGAATGGGTTCATTTTACGGTCCCAACAACAGTGCAACTTTAAGTGTCACAAATGACAAAACCAACGGGGCGGTAATTGCATTCATTAATTTAATCAGAAATTCTGGTAACTTGATGTCAGTCCCTGTCTCTACTCTAATCGTGACTTCGGTTATGGGGGCCCAGGGGCATCCCCCAAATTTATCGGCCGTAACTCAAAGCGCCGCAGCTGGGTTAATTCCATCTTTTATATCTGGTATGAGCATTACATGTCTATCATTAACCGGGCTTGTGGGACTCGGGATGCTTCTTTCCATGTATAGAGGAAACCCAGCCATACTCAAAGATTAGCCTGATAGAGACATAACTTTGTACATATGTTTGTAAAGTTTGTAGGCTTGCTTGATGAAATTTAATCGACCAGCTTGATCTGTTTCATTCATGTGGACTTGGACTGCATTTTGAAACAACGAAAATTCGGTATGGTACACCTTGCCTCCATTTTCCCTTACATCCCTTGCGAATCTCATTGATTCCTCAGCTGGGATCAGCTTATCGTGTAGATCATGCATTAATAAAACCTCTGCCTTCAGCATGTCTATATTGGTACTCGGAGAAACTTTTTTAAGAAAATCGGCTGTCTTAGGATTCAGGTTAGTGATTGCCCTTTTTGCCTCATTCACATTGGGCTTACTCAACAAGGTTAATGCGGATTTGCCACTGAGGGTCAATGAATCATGCTGGTTTTGATTCCAAGTCCCGTTGTCCATAATGTTTTGGAGAATATTTCTATCATCAGGTTCCGCACCTTCGATGAGATGAGTATTAACCATATTCTTGGTTAGCTTATCTGGAACCCAGGGGAAAGCAATGTCTCCATTAAACCTCGTCTCTGACGATGTAGCTTTCACTAGATCGAAAGCATCATAATAACCCGCAAATAAATTAACAAAAGCAACTTCCTCGTTAATCCGATCCGACTGGGCAGCAACGACAGCCATCGAAGCGCCTGTACAGATTCCTCCCATTCCAACTCGTTTGCGGTCAACGCGTTCATGTTCTTGGAGGTACACGAACGCGTCCACTAGAATTTCTATGTCATCAACCATTAGCCTGTTTTCAGTTTGAGTATCAAGCCAAGGGATCAAAACCACCATACCGGTTCTAGCCAACCCCTCTGCTAATGCCAGGATCCGCTCTTCCTCTCTGTCTGGGGGAACAATACCCATAAAGAAAACGATTGCGGGATGAGTCCCATTTCCGGAAGGCATATAAATGTCAGCTTCAGACAAGCCTTCAGAGGACTTAAAGGTTATTTCCTCTCTGGTGGGGGTGCCAGAAATATATTCTAAAGGTTTAATTGGAATCGCCGGCAAAATTTGAGGAATAAAAAGAGCTGCCTTGACAGAAGCTTTAGCTTTAGGGGTGATTAAAAGCAATATGATCAGGAAAACGAGAAGGAAAGAGATTTTAATTGATTTATGCATATTCCAATTTTTAATACCCCTGAAATTCCAGGTATGTTCCGCTCCACGGGTAGTATACTTTCACCAACAACTCTGTAGGAAGGTGTGTATGTCAACTTACGTATTGATTCATGGATCTTATCAAGGTGGATGGATCTGGAAACCTACTGTAGAAAAGTTGGTGGCAAAAGGGCACACCGTTCACAGTCCAACCCTTGATGGTTGTGGGGAACGCGCGAGATCTATAAGGTCTGGTATTACCATCACAAGCCAAGCAGAAGAGGTATCTGACCTTTTGCGCTACCAAGATTTGACAGATATAACCCTCGTTGGAACTAGCACTGGAGGTCTGGTCACTTGCAAGGTAGCCGAATTATCTCGTGATCGCATCCAACATATATTTTTTGTGGATGCATTGGCTCCTCAACCAGGTGAAAAAGTAGCTGATATTGTGGTGAGGAACCCATCCTACCCGCTAACTATCACTGAATTCACGAGAGGACCATCCAAGGCGGAAATGGAAGAACGTCTTTTTCAAGACCTAGAGCCAAACCTCAGAAAATGGGCTATCGACAGAGTTACTATGCACCCAAAAGGAGCGACTGATGCTCCAGGAGAATTAGATGGCTTTTGGAGTCAAAAATGGGATGCCACAGTTGTTCGGTGTACATTGAGTGCAAACCCTTCGCGGGACCATCAATTCCGAACAGCTCAAAAATTAAATGCCCAATGGCATGAACTGGAAGCTGGCCACTATCCAATGCTTACCCACCCTAAAGAGTTATCCCAGTTGCTGGAAAGATAACGCAGAGTATATCAACTTCCACTAACTGATGGGCGAAAATACCTAATGGGTACTCTATATATAGTCGGAACTCCTATAGGTAATCTAGAGGATATAAGTTTTAGGGTAATTCGTATCCTTTCTGAGGTGGATTTGATAGCGGCTGAAGATACCCGTGTTACTGAAAAATTACTAAGTCGATATGACATCAAAACCAAAAAAACCAGTTTCAATAAAGATAATTCATTTCGCAAAATTCCGGAAATACTTAACACATTACTTAACCATGACGTCGCTTTAACTACCGATGCTGGGACCCCAGGCATCAGTGACCCTGGTTATGATTTAGTTAAGGAGGTTGATTCAGCCGGATTTTCGGTGGTGGGAATACCTGGACCGTCAGCCGTAACCACCGTTCTATCCATGTGCCCATTTCCCCTGGAAGGTTTCGTATTTACAGGGTTTCCACCGAGGAAGGAAGGTGATTTATCAAAATTTTTAAAACATTACGGGGAATTAAATCTACCAGTCGTGTTGTTTGAATCTCCGAGAAGGCTTCGTAACCTACTTGAAAAAGTAGCCCTGCTCTACCCTGATCGAAGAGTATTCATAGCGCGAGAGATGACCAAAGTTCACGAAGAAACTTTCCACGGGACCTCTTCTGAGGCGCTAGTTCATTTTATTGCACCCAAAGGCGAGTTCACAATAGTCCTATCGAAAACTAAAATTGAAACAAATATTTTAGATCAAACTGATATCCTTAAACTTATACGAAAATTATCCTCTGACGGGTTGGGGATTAAGGAAATTTCCCGGGAAATCGCCATTATGGCCAAACTTGGAAACAGCGGGGCATATAAACTGGTACTTGATACACTTACTGATGATGAATAAGTATCTTAAAGAATTTGAGACAGCATCTGAACCCATACCAACAACATTATGGAAATTAAAAACCCACTTCTTACTTTAAATTCAAAACTACCCTCAATATTGGAGTTGTCGAAGGCTCAACTTTTCGAAAATCTACAAAGCCTGCAGCAACCTCGATTTAGAGGTGAGCAAGTTTGGCGGGCTATCTACAAGGAATGTCAGACTTCCTTCCACGATATGACGAATTTAAGCAAGGAACTAAGGTCTGTCCTGTCTCAGAACTATTCGATAGGCAGTTCTTCAACTGTTATTGCAAAGAAATCGTTGGATGGCAGCACGGACAAAACATTATTCAGACTATCCGATGGAGAACTAATTGAAACTGTTTTAATGCGCTATGAAGCAGATGGGCACCGTAGAGGCAGAAAAACAGTTTGTGTCTCCACTCAAGCGGGATGCGCGCTAGGATGTACCTTCTGTGCCACAGGCCAGCAAGGCTTTAGGAGGAATCTAACAGTCGGGGAGATTACCGAGCAGGTATTGGTAATGGAACGACTTGCAAGAACAGAAGATGAGAAAGAAGTTGATATCGGCCAGAGGTCTCGTGGGGAAATTCAAGGGGTCACAAATGTGGTCTTTATGGGTATGGGGGAACCTTTAGCAAATTACGACAATATGATGGAAGCTATTAGGGTTCTTAATGACCAAAAGGGAATTGGAATAGGTGCCAGGCATATAACAATTTCGACTGTAGGCCTGATTCCTGGTATTGAGCGGCTAGCAGAAGAGAATATTCAAATAAATCTTGCCGTCTCATTACATGCTCCTGACAACGACACCAGATCAGAAACTATGCCGGTCAATAAGCGTTATCCAATAGAGGATTTACTTCTAGCATGCCAGAAATTTGTAAAGAAAACCAAACGCAGAATATTTATAGAATATGTACTATTGAAGGGGCAAAATGACACCCCAAAACATGCTGCCAAGCTAGGCACAATCCTTAAAGATTTACTATGTCACGTAAACCTTATTCCTGTAAATCCGACCGGGGAGGGGCCATACCAACGGACCAGTTACAAAGAGGCCCAAAGGTTCCAATCCGATCTCAAAATATTTAATGTCCCCTCAACGGTACGAATGGAAAAGGGGATTGATATCGATGCAGGATGTGGGCAATTAAGAGATAGGGCCTTGGCTTTAACTGACTCGTTAGGCACAAATCTGGCTTAATTCGATTTCCGCATCGGTTGCATGCAACTTACGTACCATGTGCTAATATTCGGGTGTACCTTTTCAGGAGATGATTCTTAATATATGCCCGAAAACATTCTCGTCTGTGTCGCATGGCCATACGCAAACGGATCCATTCATCTTGGACACGTCGCAGGAGCATATCTCCCAGCAGATATTTTCGCTCGATATCATCGCATTAAGGGTAATAACGTCATTATGGTATCGGGGAGCGACGCTCATGGAACTCCAGTTACCATAACCGCTGAAAACGAAGGGATATCTCCGGAGGAAGTTGCAAAAAAATACCAAAATGAATTTCTCAAAGACTGGGATGGACTTGGTATAAATTGGGATCTTTTCACCACTACACACACACAAAATCATTTTGACGTTACACAAGATATCTTTTCAAGACTACATGAGAAAGGGTTCATTTATAAAGACACTATGTCGCAGCCTTTTTGCGAGGAACATAACAGGTTCTTGGCTGACAGGTATGTGGAAGGTATTTGCCCCAACTGTAATTCCAATGGAGCCAGAGGCGACCAATGCGACGGGTGTGGCAACACCCTTGATCCTAAGGATCTAATAGATATCAAACACAAGGATTGTGAATCAACTCCAATATTCAGGGATACTGAACATTTTTTCCTAAAACTCAGTGCTTTTGAAAACGATTTGATCAACTGGGTCACCGAAAAACACCATTGGAAACCTAATGTTAAGAATTTCACTTTGGGGTTTTTGGAAGGAGGCTTGAAAGATCGGGCTATTACGAGGGATATGACATGGGGAATACCGATCCCTCTTGATGGCTACGATGATAAACGGATATATGTATGGTTTGAAGCTGTCATTGGTTATCTGTCAGCCTCTATCGAATGGGCCTCACAAACAAACAATCCCGATCAATGGAAAGATTTTTGGAAAGAAGATTCCAAGCCGTACTATTTTATGGGGAAAGACAACATCCCGTTTCACACCGTTATTTGGCCAGCGATGCTGATGGGATACGGTGGTTTGAATCTTCCATATGACGTTCCTGCCAACGAATACGTAAACATGGAAGAAAGGAAGATATCCACCAGCAGAAACTGGGTTGTTAATTTAAAGGACTATTTGGAAAGATATGACCCTGACCCACTTCGTTTTTCGTTAGCCTCCATAATGCCTGAAACAAGCGATTCTAACTTTTCATGGTCAGAATATGTCAGGAGAAACAACGATGAACTTGTCGCCACCTTCGGAAACTTGGTTCACAGGGTCTTGTCGATGACAACAAGATATTTTGATGGTGTGGTTCCTCAACCGAAGGACAAAGACAGTCTCGATATTTCATTAACAGAAAAAGCAACTAAAACCTTGTTGTCGGTGGCCACAGAACTGGAAAATTGCAGATTTAGAAAGGCTCTAGAACATTCCATGTCTTTAGCCCAAGAAGCGAATAAATATCTTGATGATAAAGCACCATGGAGTGCTTCTAAAACTGATCCGGAATCGGCGGGCAATAGTCTCTATCATTGCTTAAACGTAATAAACTGCCTTAAGACCACATTTTCACCTTTTCTGCCATTTAGTGTCGAAAAACTTCACAGCATGCTGGGATTTGAAGGCAGTGCCACCGATAATGGGTGGAATTGGAATCCAGATGAAGTAATGCCTGGGCAAAAACTAGGCGAACTAAAGGCATTATTCATCAAACTTGAAGAGAGTGTAATAGACGAGGAAATAAGCAGGTTAGGTCTCAATTAGGAACTTCTTCTATTGCAAGCATTCTCAATACTAGAGCCAATTTCAGAACAACTCCAACTGGTTGATGATCGATTGAGGGAATTTTCTGAAAGTTCGGAATTACCTTCTCTCAAAGATTTACTAATCCATGTGTTTGATTCCTCCGGTAAACTGGCCCGACCTGCTTTAACTCTACTTACAGCCGGGTTTCATCCCAACGATGGGGAGAAAGTCATAACAATGGCTACAGCCGTAGAGATGCTGCACGTAGCAACATTGATCCACGATGATACCGTGGATGAATCTGATACAAGAAGAGGAAGGGTAACAGTGAGTTCGAGCTGGGGTCAGCATACAGCAGTCCTTCTCGGGGACTACGTCTTCGCAGCCTCAGCGACATATGTTTGCTCTACTGGAAACATCAGGGTGATAAAAAGATTCTCTGAAACAATTATGGATCTTTCTAGAGGCCAGATGCAGGAAACTGCAAATAGCGGCAATATTAAAAATGGAATGGATGACTAT
>JAPYSB010000053.1 GCA_029936675.1 Dehalococcoidia bacterium
TAGACCAGGTTAACACCGCAGCTACATTAGGCGGAAAAATGTCGAAAAAAGATGTGAATTGGGTTAAATCATTGTATTGCTCTCCTTAACATGAGCATAACTTCTTCAGATTTTTTTTTGCGTAAGTGGTACATGGACTGTATTGATGAGGTGGGCAACCTTTTTATGGGTTATTCAGGGACATTTCGCTGGAAAATGATACAGGCTAGCTACTCAAGCACACTGACTTGCAACGCTCAAGGTGAAATCAAGAAAGCTTCGACACTACGAGAACTATCCCACCCAACTCGTTCAGAAGGAACACTCCAGTGGATTCATAACAAGTTAAAGACAACTGGGCACTGGACCTCTATTGATAAAGCGATCAGAAAGAACATTTTTAGCGACAAGTCTGGTTCCATAATCTGGACGTGCGAACAACCGCGGGCGATTGCCGAAGTTGAGATTAACAATATATCTATTAGTAGTGCGTTTGGATATACGGAAATGATTGATATGACAATCCTACCTTGGCAACTACCTATCTCCAAACTTTGGTGGGGGAGATTCTTATCCAAAAATACGATGCTAATCTGGATCATCTTGGAGGGAAAATATACTTCCAATTTTGTTTACTATAATGGCAATCGAATTGCTGATGCTACTATTAAGAATGACAAGGTTGTTCTTAATAACAAAGGGATCACCCTCAGGTTTTACGATACTATTGTTTTGAGAGAGGGGTCACTGGCTTCCACGCTCTTTTCTGATACCCCAGTCCTCAGTAAGATGATCCCGACCGAATTCCTCAATAGCCATGAGTCTAAATGGCGAAGCCGTGGAGACCTGCTCGAAAATGGAAAGATTGTAGATAGTGCATGGGCTATCCACGAAGTGGTATCATGGGGAAAATGACAGAAAACTTGCTGGGAAAAATTCTTTTTGGAGTACTCTTTACAGTGGTGTTACCGTTCGCCGCGATTCTATGGGCTATTGCTAGTGAGACATTGATTGTTCTACCTCCCTTACATTCTGATCTTGCTGGGTTGGTTTTAATTGTTTCAGGCTTTCTTCTTATGATGGTAGGATCTATAACGCTATCGCTTTACGGCAAAGGGTTACCTATGAGCCCTTTCCCGCCCGCAAATTTTGTCTCGCAAGGTATTTACCGACTCATCCCTCACCCGATTTACACTGGAGCATGTTTTTTCTCTGTGGGGCTTTCATTCTATTTTGGTTCAGCTAGCGGAATCTGGCTTGTTTCGCCTATACTTATTTTGGGATTTGTCGCATATGTTAAAGGATTTGAAAAACACGGACTAATGAAGCGATTTCCCAATAATACATTTTGCTCTCTTATCAGTCTTCCAAACCAATCAGATGATGCTCCAAGTTTGTGGAATAAAATATCAGTTTATGTTTTAGTATTGATTCCGTGGTTTCTACTATATCAAATGCTCGATTATCTTGGATCACCTAATGGGGGTTTTCCCATCAATATATCTTTTACTTTACAGTTATCTATTTCATCCATTACTGAAAATTTTTTCCTTTTATCAATTCCAATTACTCTTTTGTGTCCATTGGTTGCAAAAACCAAAGCCTATTTAAATGAATTTGCTGTTACAGGTCTGTTTGGCACTGCGTACGGCTTCTATTTGATGATCGTCCACGATTCATCTTATTTGACCTTTCCCTCATTTCACATCATATGGACGGTCATCTCACTATTTACTCTGGCAGGTCTATTCCCCAAAGCAAAGTTGCTTTGGTTTCTATTCGGAATATTAGTCACTTACAGTTGTGTTGTAACGGGACAAGAGACCATACCTGATGTGCTGGCAGGTCTTATAGTGGCCCTCTTTGCTAAACAGAGACAATTTATATGGAATACTATCAAACGAAATACAGAGCAGTTTGCAAATTCATGGAAGGAGTGGGATTTTGGCTCAATTCGTTTTTTGAATCACGGTTTCTACGGCTCACTTGTCCCTTTCTTTGCCGTCCTTTTGGTTGGCACAATGGTTGGTGAAGAGCATATATTTGCTATCTTTATCGTATCCATCAGCACAATGGTCTGTTCAGCATTGTGGGCTCAATTTATAGAAGGATCGGAAAAACTGCTCCGACCATTTGGTTTTTATGGCGGTGTAATAGGCACCTTTTTGGGATCTCTCATAGCAAGCATATTCCTCAATGTCAGCTTCCTATTCATTGCAGCTGCCACATGTGTGGTGGCGCCTCTAGCACAAGCGGTGGGACGTCTCAGATGTCTTATTCAAGGCTGTTGTCATGGAGCGCTATGCAAACCCAATCAGGGTATTAGGTATTTTCACGAACGTTCTCGCGTAGTGAAACTAGCCGGATGGAAAGGAAAATTCGTCTATCCGACTCCTGTTTATTCCATACTAGCAAATATGATATATGGTGGATTTCTAATTAAGCTGTGGATTAATGGTACACAGATATCAATGTTGATAGGATTAAGCTTTATTTTCAGTGGTTTAAGCCGATTTATAGAAGAGTCATACCGTGGTGAACCCCAAACACCCATCTTATGGAAACTCAGATTGTATCAGTGGATCTCGTTATTCTTTATTTTTATCGGTGCTTTGTTCACAACTATTTCATCTCCATTAAGCCAATCGGATTTTCATTTAAGTCTATCGATAATAGCATTTGCTCTTTTTTCCGGCCTCAT
>JAPYSB010000008.1 GCA_029936675.1 Dehalococcoidia bacterium
TTCTGACCATATTTTGATAGATGTCCTTGCGAGTTGAGATCTTTAGACTCCATACCTGATACGCATATTGCATTTGGTCTACATTTTCTTTCGCTTTAGGCATTGTGGGTTTCTATATAGATTATCGTTATTTCTTATTATTATTTGACTGAAAATTAATATTTCTTATTGCACTGATTTAAATGCATATTAACACCAAGTGCCGTGTATGAATAACAAACAACCTGCAGAGAGAAATTAATATGAAAATTGGATTAAACATTATTCTTGCTGCCCTATGTGTAATGATAATAGTTGCAGTTAATTGAGCCATTCAGAGATGGGAGGTTGTTTCTGTGGGCTTCGGATTGATGGCCCCTGATGCAGCTAATGTTGCATGGTTGGGGTTTTCTATAAGAGATGCATTAGACGAAGCTTCTAATGAATACCTGATTCTAGGTGCCATAATCATTGGAGCTATTGCCTTTTATTCCCTTGCAGGTGGAAGCAAAATTGCTGTTGCCAGTGGTAGTGCTTTACTTCTTTCAGGGTTTGCTGACTTCGCAGCCTATTTTCCGCTTAGAACAAAAGGGAAAATAAAGGAACTTTTGGTACCCAATGCTGTCGGGCTATTTGCTGATCCAATCTTATTTTTATATTTGACTTTTGAGTTCTACAAAAGGAGTATTGCTGCCATTGTTGACAAGACAGTAACACCAAGTGGAATACAAACTAGTAATATCCATTCCCTCTTATTATCCGGTATGTTGACGGGTATCCGGTTCCATATGAAAGATTTCAACTGGTTTTCCCCTTCAACAAATAAACAAATTGCTACAAAGCATTCTTGAGCCCGACTCGAGCGTTGCTCTCATCATTTTTCGGTTTCACGGGTTTTACCCCCTGCGCATTGATAAACCGAGCATAGGTCCTTGTACGGTTGGTATGGTATGGCTTGTACGTGATATAGGCATTCAAATCATCAAAAACCGGTGGATTTCCACTTACCATGCCTTCTATTTCCCTCTCTGCATATAGATTTCCAAGTTCCGCTATTTGATTTGCTCTAAGATCAGGGGCTGCTTGGCTCACTCTCCGCCACCATTTTGTCTGCCTTGCAGATGGTGTCTTATCTTCGTTTTCATAATAGTGGCGACATAATTCCAACAGTTTCAATGAATTGGCCCAAGGGATATCGTAGTCATCACATTTATCCCATTGGAACGGGTTTTCCAGTTTTATTACTGACCCAGGTAATTTCTTGAAGCTAAATATCCAACGGTTAAGTGTTCTTAAACTGATCGTATTTTCCGTGAAACGTTTTCTAAGCCGTTCAATTATTGAGTTTTGGCTATGACCAGACGAGTAAAGAATGTATGCCTGAGCTTTTTGTTCGGTATTTATTTTCAAATTTGGAGTCAAGATTTGCCACCCTCTGCACCTTGGTTTATTTCAATCTGAACATGTGAGATGGAAAATTATTTATTACATATTATCCCCTATTGGGTCCATCCTTTTTAGTGAATTGACTGAAAGATTTTTTTACTATCTAATTTGTGCTATGCCACAAGATTACAAAACCAAAATCGTTTCCACTTCTGAAGAACTCCAAAATATTCTTGAACTTCGAGTGGAAGTTTTTGTGTTGGAACAGTCTGTTTCCGCAATTGAAGAGATTGATGCATTAGATACTATGAAGGCGATTAAATCTGGTCGAGTTATACATGTGGTGGTATCTGAAGGTCAGCTAGCGGTAGGAACAGCTAGATTAGTACTGGAGGGCAGTCAACCTGGATCTGAGAAAATATCAGAATTACCTCATATCGGACGAGTCGCAGTTAAAAAAACTACGAGACGAAAAGGAATCGGTGAGGTACTCATGGTGAGGTTGCATCAATTAGCCAGAACAATGGGCTTTAGAGGAGTCACTCTTTCAGCTCAAATGCAGGCTGCTCCTTTCTATACCCAACTAGGCTACAGTGCCCGAGGGCCAGTCTATGACGACGTTGGGATTCCACACCAGGATATGGATTTAATCTTCGATTAATTGGTAGGTGAAATTCATCTAAATTATGACTATCCCTCGGTTCCCATCGATTGATACGTCGGTTCCCATATCTTCAGATAATTCTTTTATTCTGGATAAAGCTTGATTTGCAATTTTGCCTGAGGCCATTAAAGGCCTTCCTGTCATTGAACGGGGCTTTCCATATCCCATATCAATGGGTACAACATCCAAAGAGGAGAGGGTTCCGTTTTCGAATTTGATTTGTGCCACTACGCTTTGCCAATAAATTGGATCACTTGGGAATCCTCTTTTACCTTCATCGCTACGCTTATCGTAGAAATCCGCTGGTGTGAAGTAGTGGTCTAAGCCAATTTGGTCATAGTTATAGGATGGCTGCCATCTGACGGTGTCATTTTGGAAAATGAAATTTCCCAAGCTATATAAAATCGGGGCACCTTTGTATATTTCGATTCCCCTTGTGACGTGCGGACCATGCCCTATAAAGACGGAAGCTCCTGAATCAATGCATTCATGAGCGAAATCAATAAGAAATTTGGGTGGTTCGGCCATAGTTTTTCCACTTTCATGACAGTGAAATGAAACTATGACCCAGTCAGACATTCTTTTTGCATCTGAGATCCATTTCAAGTTTTCGTTAAGATCTTCTTTATTTAATTCAGTATTTTCTGAGAAGGAGTCCCCAATCATGAATCGGTTTTCAAGGAAAGAGAACTCTGTTTCAGTGTCCGCTGGTATGACCCCATCTGGCCTGAACCTCCTTTGAAAGTCCCGTTTTTGTTCGAGCCCCAAGAGGCGATTGGTCCTTCTGAGTTGGTCGAAGGAATCTTTGTCTACTGTATAGGTTGTCTTAAATCGTTGGGGGTTTAATCCTGGCCTACCTTTTAGATCTGGTCTTTGGCTCAAAGCTCTACCCGACTCCGCAAAGGTAGAAGCAGCAGCTATCAGTGCGACTCTTCCGTTGTGAGTATCAAGATACCCTGCACTCCTAGCCTGACTTAGATGTTGACCAGTACCAGCATGGGTCAGAGCCGAAGTCTTAAGATGTTTGAGATTTGTGAGGACTCCACCTTCCCCATAGTCATGACTATGGTTGTTGGCGGTTGATACTAAGTTAATGCCTGACCAGGTTAATTCAGCTAGATTAGAAGGGTCTGACCCTGTGAATGTTCCGCCAGCGGACCCGGGAGAGTGTTCAAAATCATGCATAAGCATCTCAAGATTCACATACCCAACATCTGATGAACGGAATAATTCAATTAGGTCTAAGAATTTTTCTTCTTTGTGGACTGACAGTTTTCTGGTTATCATTGCGTCCCCACCTGCAGTTATAGATAGGTTCCCAGATTCAGCATCGTAAAGCATAGTTAATTCCTGTAAATTTAGGTTGGAATCTATTTAGCCAGGGCTATATTCGTTTGACAACATTCCCATAACTATGGAGTCGTATCTTGCCCCTTCGTGAGGCCGACTCTTTCTCAAAGTTCCTTCATGTTTAAATCCAAGATGTTCAAACATTTTAAGAGCCACTTCATTATATTCAGGTATATCTGCCCACACCCTGAATAATCCATAGTGGGTAAACGCTTGGTTTAAAGTTGCTCGTAGGGCTGCGGTTCCAAAACCGTGGTGCCACATTTCCCTGGCTCCAATTAGGATCGATATTTGCCCATCACCGAGTGATTCTTCAATGGCGATGTGAGATTCTCCTATATGAGAACCATCGGGCGTGTAAACGGAAAATATAGCATGCTCCGAATTTGAAAATGTTTCTGTCCATTGCTGGTCGGAAAAAGTGTCAGCCTGTTCTGGGTGGTATCCCAGATGGGCGGGATTGCCATATGAGTATCTTCCAAACCAATTTTCGGCAACTTCGTCATCTGCCAACCACTGATTTATTCGTGAAACATCTTCCCTGGCGACTTTTCTTAGTTCAACATTGGGTTCAGTCATAAAAACCTCACTATTTTCAAAGGACATGTTGGCAGCGAGCTATAGATGATCGCATTCACGACGAATTATTTAAAATCGAGCGCCATACGTCAATGCACCTATAATTGTTGAATTTCTGTTCATGAACAAAAACTACACATATCTAATTCCAAAATCATGGAAATCGAGATGGGTTCAAGTTATGATTACTCTTTGATTTCATAGTTTTCACAATTCAACTCTCAGGATGAAATGATGTTAGAAAGGCTTTCCTCAGTTGAAGAAAAGTATGAGGAATTGAATAAATTATTGGCAGACCCTGAGGTAGTGACTGATTACACTAAAGTTCAGCAGTATGCCAAAGAACAGTCGGTAATGAGAGAAGTTGTGGAACTTGCTCGAGAGTACAGAGAAGTTATCAAAGAAATATCTGATTTGCGAGATATGCTTAGATCTGAATCGGACCCTGAGATATTATCGCTGGCTAAAGATGAACAGTTGACTCTTGAAGGAAAAAAACAAAAGGCTGAAGAAAGACTACGTAAGGCCTTAGTTCCAAAAGATCCTAATGACGAAAAAAATGTAATTATTGAAATTAGAGCTGGAACTGGAGGGGAAGAGGCGGGTTTATTTGCCTCAAATCTATATAGGATGTATTCCCGATTGGCTCAGCGATTGGACTGGAATTTGGAGATAATAAATTCAAATTCTACAGGGATCGGTGGGTTAAAGGAAATCACTTTTCAGGTTAGCGGTGACCAAGCTTACAGCAAATTAAAGCATGAAAGCGGTGTTCATAGAGTTCAGAGAGTTCCGACCACTGAATCTAGTGGAAGGATACATACATCTGCTGCTACCGTAGCGGTTCTTCCTGAAGCCGAAGAGATAGATGTTGAGATTAACCAAGAAGATCTTCAGATAGATATATACCACGCGAGTGGTCATGGTGGACAAAATGTTCAAAAGGTCGCTACTGCCGTTCGAATTACACATATTCCTAGCGGCCTTGTCACAACATGTCAGGACGAGAGGTCTCAACATAAAAATAAGGAAAAAGCTCTTGCAGTGCTTAGGTCGAGATTACTTGCAGCTGAGATAGAAAAACAACAAAAAGAGATTACCGATAGTCGAAGGTCTCAAGTAGGCTCTGGAGATCGTTCAGAAAGAGTTCGGACATACAATTTCCCACAGGGTAGGATTACAGATCATAGGATCGGTTTGACCAGCTACAACCTTGAGCAGGTACTGGATGGGGACTTGATGGAGTTTATCGAAGCTTTGGTTCAGGAGGACCAGGCGCGCAAATTGGAGAATGCTAGTTTATGAACGTCAAAGAAACCCTTAATGTCGTAAGTGAAGAGCTTATGAAAACAGGTTCACTTGACGCTAAACTAGAGGCAGAAGTCTTACTTAGGCACGTTTTAAAGATTGACAGAGCAGCTATGTTCAGAGATTTAGACGAAGACGTCTCCATCGATGATTCAAGGAATATTGGTTCTTTGGTAAAAAGAAGGGTCCAGAGAGAGCCTCTTGCCTACATTACCGGGTTTAAAGAATTCTATGGACTGCCATTTGTTGTGTCAGAAGATGTGTTGATTCCAAGGCAGGAAACGGAGCTTTTGGTTGATGCAGTTATCGTTCAAGCCAAATCGTTGGGTAAAAACGAAATTTCGATAGTGGATGTGGGAACAGGAAGTGGAGCTATAGCGATTTCGCTGGCTTTGAATATTCCTACTTCTAGCATAATAGCTGTAGATATCAGTGAAGCTGCTTTAGCAATCGCCGATGATAATAGAAGGGCTCATGGTTTGTATTCCAGAGTCCAACTGAGGCGTGGTAACTTACTTGACCCGATTACAGATAAAATCGACATACTGGTTAGTAATCCGCCTTACATTAGGAGCGACAAATTGACCTTCCTGCAGGAAGAGGTGTTAAAGGAACCTCTAGTGGCTTTGGACGGAGGGTATGACGGGTTGAAATTGATAAAAAGATTACTATTTCAAGCGGTAGATAAAATGTCCAATCCCGGAGCCATATTGTTTGAAATCGATTCTGATCAAGCGTCTGAAGCTGTCAAATTATCCCAACAGTTTTTCCCCTCTGCCATAACTACAGTTCTGAAAGATTTTAGCAATGACGAACGGGCAATACTTATAGAAATTAGATAACCGCCTATTCTTATATGTCAGACAGGTTTGGTGGTGTATGTAATTAATCCTATCAGTTCTTACTCCAAACCAAGTTGGTAATGTTTACCCTCAGTTTTTATGGAGGGAGCTACAACTATTTCGACTGAGTGCATGTCTTTGATATTGCGCGCTCCTACCATACCCATACAGGCTTTGAGTGCACCGACTAAATTTTGTGTACCATTCGATACTGATGAAGGACCATAAAACAATTCTTTGAGAGTTCCTTTGATTCCAACATTAACCCTCGTACCCCTAGGTAAAGCCGGGTGTGGACTGGCCATTCCCCAATTAAATCCCTGTCCCGGCGCTTCCTTCGATTGAGCGAGAGGGGTTCCTATCATCACGGCATCGGCTCCACTGGCGATTGCTTTACAAAGTTCACCTCCGGTTCTGATCCCACCGTCGGTTATGATCGGTATGTATTTACCGGTTCTCTGGAAAAAATCGTCTCTTGCTAGAGCGCAATCCATAGTGGCTGTCACTTGAGGTATTCCAACTCCCGTGACCTCCCTGGTAGTACATGCTGCACCTGGTCCAACTCCAATGAGGATACCGTGTATACCAGTCTCCATTATTTCCGTGGCAACATCGTATCCTACACAGTTGCCTACTAAAATTGGCACTTTCACCATTTCAAGCAACTCTGGGAATTGAAGACCTTTTATGCTGTTGGAGAAATGCCGAGCGGTAGTCACTGTCGATTGAACCACAATCATATCTGCTCCCGCTTCAACTGCTTGTGGAGCATACGTTTTTGTAAATGCTGGGGTTACAGAAACGGAACATTTTGAACCTGTTGCCTTGATTTGTTCCACTCTTTTTCCGACTAGCGCCTCTTTTATCGGTGATGAGTAGACTTTTTGCATTACGGCGGTAACCATGTCATTTGGGGTGTCGGCGATTTCTGCAAGTACCCCTTCAGGATCTTCATACCGAGTTTGTACCCCTTCCAAGTTCATTACGCTTAGGGCACCCTGTTCGTGCATTTTGCCTATGAAATATGGGTTGGACACGGCATCCATCGCTGACCCTAGGATTGGTATGTTGATACTCACATCACCTAACTTAAATGAGGTATCGGTCATTTCAGGGTTAACTGTTACTGTCCCTGGGGCAATTGCTACTTCATCAAATCCATAAGTCCTTCTTAATTCGCGAAGATTCGGCATTTCCAACTCCTCAAATCGAATTCGTTTAAATTAGAGATATTATAAATTTTTCTTCCGGATGGGATGTTCAAAATTTATCTGAATAATCTTAATGGTTTATCCACTAGGCGAATGTGATTAGAATGGTACGTAGAGCCGAAAACCCAATCCAACGGGTTGATCGATAGATGCTCCATAATAACAAGATACGTATAGTGGGATGCGACGATGATATGGCTGAATTGTGAAAAGTGTCAATACAGTGACGCGGATAGCCATAATTCGAAAGGAGATTTAAATTGTCTCTCAGTACTGTCAGTCTAGAGGATCAAGTTAGAGAATGTGCCGTTTCTCTTGGATTTGACCTTGTTGGTATAACCGATTCTGGACCATTCGAAAGCGATGAAAAGGCCGCCATTAAACGTATAAATGACGGGCATATGGAAGGGTATCAATGGTATACAAAGGAACGGGTACGAAAGATGAATCGCCCCCAACTTCTTTTAGAAAATGCTAAATCAGTAATATCCCTAGCGACAAGTTACCTAACAACGGAGCCCGATACAGGCACATTTAAGAATGGGCGAGTAGCTAGATATGCGTGGGGAGATGATTATCATGAAGTCCTTAAATCTAAACTAAAGGACTTTTGCGTAAAACTGCAAGAAATCTCTGGCAGAGATATAAATACGCGTATCTTTGTGGATGATGGACCAATGAATGATAGGGCTGCTGCACGAAGGTCCGGGGTAGGGTGGTTTGGTAAAAACACAAATATATTGACTCCAACCCATGGGTCATGGGTTTTTCTATCCCAAGTGATTACCGATTTGAATTTAAAACCGGATAACCCGCTAAAAAAAACTTGTGGCAACTGTGTGAAATGTATAGATGACTGCCCCACTGGAGCAATTGTAGCCCCTTATGTGATAGATAATGAAAAATGCATCTCTTATCTAACAATCGAGCTTCGAGGTGTTATTCCTAGGAAATTGAGAGCCCTAATGGGGGATTGGATTTTTGGTTGTGATATCTGTCAGGACGTGTGTCCTGTTAATAAAAAAGCTTCAAAAAGCAATCTTGGTGCGTTTTATCAAAGGCCTGGCTTTTCAACACCAGATCTGGTTGAAATATTGAGTATGGATCAGGCTGAATTCAGTAGAAAATATAAAAATAGCCCTATAAAAAGAACCAAATTGGTAGGGTTAAAAAGAAATGCATGTGTTGCTTTAGGGAATAATGGCGACCCCAATGCAATTAAAGCGCTATCCACCGCTTTAAAAATGACTGAAACTGTAATTCGCATACATGCCGCTTGGGCCTTAGGGGTGATAGGGGGGAAAATTCCTCTAGCACTGCTAGAGGAGGCACTCCAATCCGAGGAAGACCAGGACACGATAGATGAAATTCAGATGTCTATTGGAGAAATTGGCATCCGGATATCTCGCAAGGAATTAAAAAATGCCGGGTAAGATTTACGTCATTAATGTCGGGTCTAATGCTAGCCACAGTTTTTGTAGCCCGATCTTTAGTGATCAGACTTTTGAATTTATACCGATACCAGAAGATAGGCAGCTGCCTTCCAGTCATGGATTGGAGTATCGAAACTTGAAATCACATTACGATCCTGAACAGAATTTATCTCGCTACATTCCCAAAAATATGTTTGGTGCTACGGTGCACAGTGATCCTGAGTTCGACACTTACACATACGGGGATAATTGTGAGGTTAATCCCCGGGCAATGGGAATGAGAAATGTGACAAGAGGAGACTTCCTTTTGTTTTTATCAAGGTTGCAATATTGGGAAGCAGGCGAACCAAGGGATGATTTTGGATTCTATTTTATTGGCTTTATACACGTTGAACAGATTCTGCGATCAGTTTGGGCAACCCCACCTGAACTGCAGATGGAGCGCTTTCATGCCAATGCACACCTAAGACGTGGAATGGCTAACCGGGAACTTTGGGATGGATTTTGGGTATTCGGTGGTTCATCGTGGTCAAGACGATTTTATAAAGCGGTTCCTGTAACAAGAGACCTTTGTGAACAGGTTTTTGTTACAGCTAAAGGGTCTCCGTGGGAATGGAAAGAGAAAAGAACCGAATTGCAAACGATTGGGTCCTATACAAGGAGTTGCAGATGTGCAATAGATCCTGCTGCCGCAAACGGGAAAGCCAGGGCTAATATTTTATGGGACCGGATAGAGAAATATAGCCGATGATTGTTTTGTTTTAATTGACACTATTTGTGACTGGGACATATAATCTATACCCTCAATTGATACTAAGTCTCAATATAATAAATGTAGTTGTGACATATGAAAAATCAAGGACAGTTTCCCGAATTGGATGTCGAAGATCACTGTTTGAAGTGTGGGATCAATTGCATATGCGCAATAAGAGCTGTTGGAGCATGCGTAGAATTTAACGGTAATTTAGTTTTGGATGATGTTACATTTTCCGTAGGTAAGGGGATTTTATCTGCGTTGGTAGGCCCCAATGCTGGTGGGAAAAGTACCTTATTCAACGCCATCGCTGGGATCCAAGATATAGTCCATGGTTCGATATTTGTTAATGGCCTTTCCCCCAAAGATTCAAAAGGTTCTATCAGTTATATACCCCAAAGAGAAAATGTTAATTGGAGATTTTCATTGACGGCTCAAGAAGTGGTTGACTTAGGTCTAGTAAAAAACAAATCTCTTTTAGGGTTTTCAAGAAAAGGAAGCCTAGAGAAGGTTCGATCTGCTTTAGAACGGGTAGATATGTGGAATTACAAGGACCAGTTAATTAGCGAAATGTCAGGAGGACAGCGGCAAAGAGTTTTTATTGCGAGAGCTTTATGTCAAGAAGCGAATATATTGCTTTTAGACGAGGCTTTCAGCGGAGTGGATGTGGCATCTCAATTCGGGTTGATTGATATGCTGAGAGAACTGAAAGATCAAGGGAAAACTATAGTAATTGCGACTCATGATCTTAATACGCTAGCCGATCGATTCGATGAGGTTATATGTCTCAATAGGCACGTATGTGCACAAGGATCTCCGGACACAGCATTTACTCCGGCGGTTTTGGAAGAATTATATGGACCCCACCCCGGAATGTTTTTGAGCCATTCCTTAGGTCATCACGATGATTAACATCATCCTTGAGCCGTTCCAATATGACTTTATGCTGCGAGCTCTATTTGTGTCGAGTATGGTTGGGATTATATGTCCTATTTTAGGAGCCTATGTAGTCATTAGAGGTATGGGTTTTATGGGTGACGCTATGGCTCACGCAGTGATGCCGGGCATAGTGATTGCCCTAATCTTTGGCCTCTCCCCCTTTTTGGGTTCTGTGCCGATGGCAATTGTTGTTGCCGTGTCAGTTGGTTATTTAATTCTCAAGAAGGACGTTAGTATGGACACGGCCGTCGGGGTCATGTTCGCAGGTTTGTTCTCTTTGGGGCTAGTTTTGATGTCTTTGGTTGGTGGCCTTACTGTAAGCATTGAAGACATATTACTCGGACAGATTTTGGGCGTGTCTAAGGCCGATATGTTGATTTCATTTGTTTTAACTGTTCTGGTGTTAATTACTCTTGTTACCTTTCACAAGCAACTTATTTTTTCTGGATTTGATCCTGTGGGGTCAGTCGTAGCAGGGTTAAATGCTGGGGCCTTGAATTACATGTTCTTAATTTTGTTAGGCATATCCATTGTTGTTACCTTGCACGTGGTTGGAGTGGTTTTGGTTGTAGGGTTGTTGATAACTCCTGCTGCTGCGTCTCAAATGGTGATGCGAAGGTTCACGAGAGCTATGCTTTTAGGAATAATCTTTGGGTTGTTTTCTACAGTATCTGGCTTATATATATCCTATTATTTCGATCTTCCTTCGGGACCTGTAATGACTTTGATCTCGTTTGTGATCTTTCTGTGCTGCGCCATTTATGGAAGATTTTTTTCTCAGACACAAACGTCACATTTGATGTAGAACTCTATGTTGTGGCCAACAATCGCACCAGGTATGTCTGACTCGATACCTTTTAATAATCTTTCAACAGTCGAGGCTTTAAACTCTCCCACCCTGCCACATGATACGCAGACAGTATGATGGTGGTGATCTACCCGAGAGAGTGAATATCTAGGTTTTCCACCTGGTATAGAAAGACGGCATATAACGTTTGCGTTCAGCAGAATTTTCAGAGTTCGAAATACAGTAGCCCTGGATACATTCGGCAGATCATCTGCCATTTGCTCAGTGGTAAACCCTTCAGCAGCAGCATGAATATAATCTACTATTCTTTGTCTTGGGGCCGTAATTCTAAGTCCATGATCCTCCAGTAGGGCCAATAGATTCGGCCTAGTCGTGTTTGAATTAGAGTTTGTCATCACAGAATCTTACCCAGACACAGAATACCAGATTTATTAGCCCAGGAAACATTGAAACTTTGCCAATTGCAACATTGATCTAAATTTTTAGATTCCTACAATGTTAAACTTCCATACTAAATACACAGATATTTATTATTGAAATGATGACAATTGATCTCTAGAAAAAAAGATAACCCGGCTGACCCAAATCATATTCCAGATACTTCGATGAATCCTGGACAGAAAAGATTTAAGTTCTTCTATGGTTGGTGGATTTGTATTGGTGGCGCTTTTGTTATGGCCATGTCATCTGGAATTAATTTTCACGGATTTGGCAACTTCATTATTCCTTTGAGCAAAGAATTTGGTTGGAGTAGAACCACCGTGTCGGCCGTGTTCTCTCTGGCTAGACTTGAAGCTGGATTTATCGGGCCTGTAGAAGGATGGGCGGTTGATAGAATGGGCCCAAGAAAATTAATGTTAGTCGGGATACCCTTGATGGGGTTGGGGTTCATTTTATTAAGCCAGGTTAGTAGCCTGCTTACATTTATGCTGGTTTATATTCTTGGTATAACATTGGGGAACAGCCTTGGAATGCACGTGCCTGCTTCAGCGGCCGTTGCTAATTGGTTCAATAGAAAAAGAGGATTGGCATTTGGGGTTATGTGGTCCGGTGTGGGGTTGGGAGGGTTATTGGTGCCAGCCTTGGGATGGGCCATTGATGCCTATGGGTGGAGGGATGCTTCGATTTACGTAGGTATTTTCGTTATATTTCTTGGTGTGCCTGTCGCTGCTTTGATGAGGCATAGACCGGAGCAGTACGGATTCTTGCCTGATGGACAAATAATTCCTCAGAAAACCTCCAATGAAAGACTCGTTAAAAGTGAAGAATTTGAAGGTGACTTCACGGCTCGGGAGGCTCTTCAGACTTCGAGTTTTTGGTTTCTATCTTTATCAATCATGGCGAGATCTCTAGTTACTGGAGGGGTCGGGCTTCATTTGGTTCCGTACTTTGTTGGATTGGGAGCTAGCCCCATAGAGGCCGCAGCATATGCGGGTTCGGTTGGTGTCATAAGTATTCCAGGACGCTTTGGCCTCAGTTACCTAGGAGATTATTTTAATAGGCGTTATATGATGGCAATTTCGCTACTATTTATGACTTTGTCTATTGTGTTATTAGCCACAGCTGATTCCCTGTCAGCTTCTATTCCTGGGTTGGTTACCTATGCGATCTCTCAAGGTGGAATCTCTGTTATACCGCAATCCATTATTGCCGATTATTTTGGAAGGAAAGCATTTGCAACAATTTCTGGATTTAGAAGCAGTATTCAAATGTTAGGGATAATTGTTGGCCCAGTAGTATCTGGGTTTGTATACGATAGAAATGGTAGTTATGAATGGGCCTTTTTGGGATTTGCGGCAGCCTCAGTTGTGTCTATGTTGTTGGTTCTTATGGCACTGCCTCCTTCGCCTCGACATCAGGATATATTGGAAACTTCCTAGTAATCACATATTTTGTTGTGATTTTATGCTAGAATCCGACCATTAAAAATTTAAACCAATTTGGGGGAGCTTGGAACGGCCAGGCTGAGAGGGCAACGCTGATGTTGTCGACCCATCAAATACCTGATCTGGGTAATGCCAGCGGAGGGATCTCAATAAAAAGCACACAATATCCTGGCCGCCACACAGAGGGCGGTTTTTTTTTGCGTTTTTGTTAGAACTCAAATTTAAATGGAAAAAATAGTAGATAACCACATAAACATTGCTGGTCTTAAGAAAACCATTTATCAGGACGGGAACCCGTTGAAAATTTTGGACGGGGTGGATTTAACAATTCAGAAATCTGAAGTTATCTCTGTGTTAGGCCCGAGTGGTTGTGGTAAAAGTACTCTTCTTAACATTATCGCCGGTCTTGATGAGCCTGACGAAGGTGATATCAATATAAATGGGTTGGATTTTGGCTCCAGATTGGGGTCAGTGGGATATATGCAGCAAAAGGATCTTTTACTGCCATGGCGGTCAGTAAAAGATAATGTCATCCTTGGTTTGGAAATCAGAGGTGTATCAAAGAGGCAGTCTTATGAAATGGTAGAGCCACATTTCCAATCTTTTGGGCTATCTGGCTTTGAATCAAACTACCCGCATACTTTATCAGGGGGTATGAAACAAAGAGCGTCATTTCTCAGGACTGTAATAACCGAACCAGATATCCTTCTTCTTGATGAACCATTTAGCGCCCTTGATGCATTAAATAGATCTCGCCTGCAGATGTGGTTGTTGGATTTGCTGGAAGGGATACATCGAACGGTTTTATTGGTCACGCATGATGTTGATGAAGCCATTATGCTTTCAGACAGAATTTATGTGATGACATCCCGGCCCGGGCGGATTAATTCGGTAGAGGAAGTTCCATATCCAAGACCTAGAAACCGTGAGATCGTCAACGATAGCTCATTTGTCGAATTGAAATCTAAAATACTTTCCTTTCTTTGGGATCAGGATTAGATGATGATAAATTGGTTGGTTAAATGGAGCCCAGCTTTCGGAATAGTATGTTTGATTGTGGGGGCATGGCAATTACTTGTGAAAATACAAGAAATACCTAGTTGGCTGTTACCCTCACCATCTTCTGTGGCAACTACTATTTATAGTGATCACAGTATGCTTATGAGGCATACCTTAGTAACTCTAGAAGAAATTATTCTAGGATTTTTTTTAGCCTTAGTTATGGGTGTCATTTTAGCCTCCGCTATTTGCCTTTCTCAGACAATCGAAAAGGCTTTATATCCGTTCATCATCGCTTCCCAAACAGTACCTATTATTGTTATAGCTCCCATGTTATTGGTTTGGATTGGGTATGGATTGGCACCCAAAATAATAGTAGTAGCCTTGATAAGTTTTTTCCCCATTGTGGTTAATACTGTGGATGGCATGAAATCTATCGATCCCGATATTCAAAAGTTAATGCGTACCTTAGGGGGGAAAAAAGCTCAGGTGTTTTCGAAAATTATGATTCCGTCCTCTCTCCCTTATTTGTTCTCGGGCCTTAGGGTTGCCATAGCGATCAGCGTGATAGGTGCGGTAATCGGTGAGTGGGTTGGTTCTAGTGAAGGACTCGGGTATCTGATGATTCGATCTAAGCCGCAATTTCAAACTGAGCGAGTATTTGCCGCGATCATAATTCTATCTTTTATAGGGATAGGGTTATTTGCTTTAATAACCTATCTCGAGAAGGTCTTTGTACCGTGGTCCAATGAACAGAGAAATTAAACTTATGGAATACAAATGTTTAAAGGATGATGAATGAAAAATAAATTGATGGGATTTATCTTGCTAACAGTGTTAGCTTTTCTAAACTTATCTTGCGACACCTCAACAGAGATTGTTCAAGTGAAGCTTGCGTTGGATTGGTACCCAAATGCTAATCATATCGGATTATATATTGCTCAAGAAAAGGGCTATTTTGAAGATGAAAATTTAGAAGTTGAAATATATACCCCGTCAGATCCTTCTACAGTTTTACAAACAGTAGCTTCGGGTGCAGATGATTTTGGTATGAATTACCAACCGGATGTTCTAATAGCGCGTTCAGAAGGGGTTCCGATCATTTCAGTTTTGGGGATGGTGCAACACCCGTTGAATTCTATAATGGTATTGCAGTCTTCTGGAAACAAAACGCCGAAAGATCTGAAAGGGAAAAAGGTAGGATATCCAGGCATTCCTTGGAATGAAGATGCCTTGAATACTATGCTTGAGTCTGATGGTCTGAATGGGCTGGAAGATATAGAACTAGTGAATGTAGGATGGGAATTGGGATCAGCTATGATATCTGAAAGGGTAGATGCGATTATCGGAGCTTATTTTACTCATGAGAGCATACTTCTTAAAAATGAAGGATATCCTGTTAATGTGATGCGAATGGAAGAATGGGGCGTTCCAGACTATTACGAATTAGTGATGGTGACGAGTGAAGATTATTTATCAGAAAATGCCAATGTTGTGGAAAGATTCACCCGAGCCGTCGGCAAGGGGTACACCGATGCCATTTCAGATCCGCAAACAGGTGTTGATATCTTGAAGAAATACTTTCCTGAAATAGATGAAGATACCGATAGGCCAGGGGCAAATTTGCTCCAGGATTTGTGGAAGGGAAAAAATGGCAGATTTGGGACTCAAGAAGAGGTTAGATGGGTATCTTTTTCTAACTGGATGAAAGCGAGGAATATTATAGATGCAAATCTAGATCCAAAAGCTGCTTTCACAGATAAATTTTCTACCGAATAAAGTAAAAAAGGTTCCGGGAAGTGACGTTAACTTCTGATTTGAAAGCAAAATATTGTGGTCTGTGGGAATTGATGACTTATCATCGGTTTGTTTCACAATTGGGCGATAATTCCTTGCCGCCCGACGTATTCAAAACATATTTCCTTCAGGATTATGTTTTTGTAAATGATTTAGTCGTTTTAGCAGCTCAAGCAGTTGCAAAAGCTCCAAATTTGAATGCTGCCTCAATTTTCAATGATTTTCTGACCGGTGTGTTGGATCCAGAAAATGACCTATTTATGAGATTTTTTAATCAACTAGGAGCATCTGAAAAAGATTATTTTTCTGTTAAGGCTTCTCCTACTACTCAAGCTTTTGGGGATTTTTTAGTCAGGACGTCTTTGGAAGGTACTTTTGATGAAATTGCTCTGGTGTTATATGTCACCGAAGGTACTTATTTGGATTGGGGAGCCCGGTTGATGGAAGAAAAAGTAAATCCGGCCAATTCTGTTTACAGAGAATGGATTGATCTTCATGGACCTGAAGTACTGGGGGACTTGGTGTTTTGGTTAGAAAATTATATAAATAACGATTCAAAAATATCAGCTGAAAGGGCCGATTACCTATTTCACACAGCTCTTAGGTACGAATTTTTGTTTTGGGAATCTGCATACAATGATGAACTTTGGTTTGATGTTTAAATGAAGATGAATTTAGGGGATCAACTATGAAGGCACGAACGAAACCCACACCAAAATGTTTGACGATAGCTGGATCAGATTCTGGTGGAGGTGCCGGTATTCAAGCGGACCTTAAAACTTTTGCCGCGAATGGAGTTTATGGAACCTCAGCAGTAACAGCCATAACCGCTCAAAATACTACTGGGGTACAAGATATATTGGAACTGCCAGTCACTTTAATTGAAAACCAAATTGATTCTGTGTTGACAGATATCGGAACCGATGCTGTTAAAACTGGTATGTTGTTTAGCTCTGAAATAATCAGAGCTGTGGTCAGGAAGTTATCCCAATACCAAATCGAGAATATAGTCGTTGATCCCGTTATGGTGGCAAAAGGTGGTGATAAGTTATTGCATGATGAAGCTATAGAAGCTTTAAAAACAGAACTCATTCCGATTGCTTCAGTCGTTACCCCAAATGGGCCTGAAGCTACTGCCATTACAGGTATAAATGTTGTTGATGCAAATAGTGCGAAAGCTGCCGCTGTTAGGCTAGTAGAAATGGGTTGTAAATCAGCCGTGGTGAAAGGCGGCCATATGGATGAAGGCCCAGCTACTGACATATTTTATGATGGCACATCGTTTTATCTCTTCACCACCAAGAGGGTCAACACACTCAACACTCATGGGACTGGTTGTACTTTCGCATCCGCAATCGCTGCTGGTGTCGCTAAAGGGATGTCAACAAGAAATTCTGTCAGCCAAGCAAAAGCGTTCGTTACCGGTTCAATTCGACATGACTTAAAGATTGGTACTGGCCACGGACCTCTTAATCATTTCCACGAATATTGGAAATCCGATGAGTTAGAAATTGATTGAATGTACACTACGAGATGTTATGATGCAGCGGTTTTTTGATTATTTTGAAGTTGGAGATGTAAATGGAGTCTGCTGAAATAAGCCCGGAGCTCAGAAAAGGGAGAAATCAATTAGCTGTTACAGTTATATTGGGCCATGCCGTGAAACATGTCTTCAATTCTTCCTTACCTCTTCTTCTCACGATGCTAAAGAGTGATATGAACCTCACGGCGACCCAGTACGGGGTAATTGCTGGCATTGGTAGAGGCACCAGCGGTGCTACGACAATGGTCGCTGGTTATTTGGGTGAGAGATTCGCAAACCGAGCTGGGCTGATGTTGTTTGTTTCCCTAAGTATGATGGGGATATCGTATTTCCTACTAGGAATAGCTCCTAGTTACTGGTGGGTCCTTGCTGCCATGATGCTTGTGGGAATCGGCCCGTCACTCTACCATCCCCCGGCGATAGCCTCATTATCAAGGAAGTTTCCTGACAGACGGGGGTTTGCAATATCACTTCATGGAACTGGAGGTTCAGTAGGTGAAATGTTGGGCCCTATAGTTGTGGGCCTACTAACAACAGAAGCCTTTAAAGTTGGGTCCATAATTTCCATTACATATTTGGTTGCCTTTGAATGGGACGAAGTACTTAGAATCAGTGTTGCCCCAGCCTTAGTGTTTGCTGTTTTGGTATATCTCATGATGAGAAATATTCCAACTGCCGATAGCGAAACGGGTTCTGTAAGGGAATATTTTGGTGATCTGGGCATTTTGCTAAAAGACAAGATTATGCTCGGGCTTATATTTGTTACAGCCTTTAGAGCAATGGGTCAGGCATCGATAATGTATTTTTTGCCTTTATATTTGTTTTCTTCCTTTGCGGAAGGCGGCTTGGGTAAAGACCAATTGACGGTGGGGTTTTATATGGCGGGTGCCCAAGTAACAGGGATAGCGGCGCAACCAATTATGGGGTGGTTGTCGGATAGGTATGGTAGAAAAATTGTTCTTGTTCCGGCGATGACTTTGTTGGGGGTTCTTTACATAAGTTTAAGTTTTGCAAACGATGGCCTTCAGTTAATATTTAACGTGCTAGCACTGGGTGCTTTTGTTTACTCTCTTCATACTATATTTATTGCAGCCGCTATGGACGTCGCTAAAGGTAAAGCTCAGTCTACTGTGGTGTCATTAATATATGGGGCTAGCTTTTTTGGAACTGTATCGCCAATCATTGCCGGTTTCCTTGTGGATAGCTACGGTATAAAAAGCGCTTTTATATACAGCGGAATCGTGGCTTTAGTTTCGACACTGATACTTGGAACATTGAAATTGCCGAAAACTATCAATCAGCAGGGATTACACTCATAGTCGCTCTGCTCTGACTGTCAAACTTGAATTATATAGGGTGTGGTTTGCCTTTCAGTTGTGACTGCTGGGCCAGTTTCGTAATAGAACAAATCGATTTCAGATCTAACCCCAAATTCTCCTGGTATGTATATTCCGGGTTCAACCGTAAACCCAATTCCTGGAGATATAATGCGAGTGTCATTTGTTTCCCATCCATCTAAATTGACCGCGTTTCCATGGACCTCTTTACCTAGGCTATGACCCAACCTGTGACTGAAATATTTCCCATATCCAGTATTCTGAATATAATTACGAGCTTCAGCATCAACCTCCCAACCTTGCAATTGCCTACCATCACGGTGAGCTTTTTCTAATAAGCACACTGCTGCGTTCCGTCCACCCACCACCGCATCAAATACTTCTAAATGCTTCGCAGGCACCGTATCGCCAATAAAAGCCGTCCAAGTTATATCTGCACATACGGAGGGCTCATGCCCTATTCTTCCCCAAAGGTCTATTAATATCCAGTCACCTGTCTTGATTGCGACCCTGTTGCTCTCAGTGGGTTCAAAATGAGGATCTGCCGCGTGGTCATTTATCGCCACCACAGGCCCATCAGGGGTTTTGAGGTCTCGTTCTAAAAATTTCCCTCGTATAAATTCTGCTACCTCAAATTCTGTCAAATTAGAACCTATATTTTCTCCAATATGTGTAAAAGCCTCTTTTACAGTCGTAGTTAGAATCTCTGATGCCTCGAGGTGTGACTTTAACTCCTTATCAGACCATCTTTGTGTAGCGTATTGGATTAAATCAGCGGAAGTGACAACTTCAACCCCTAGGCTTCTAACAAGCTCTAAAGTGCCCCCATCGACCTTTGTGACCCGAGGCAAACCTCCCATTGGTGAGTATTCCATAGCCACCTTTCCCTGCACTGGCATATGAGATTTTAGGATATCAATCATTTGCTCTCTGCTTACCCACAAATCAGTTTTTAACCCCAAATGCTCGAATCGATTTTGGTCTACGAAACTTACTATAAGTTTTGGGTCAGAACTTACTGGGATCCAAAGCCAGCACGGTCTGGTCACATTCGGTATATAGCCGATTGTGTCCCAGAAAATTGGATTCATTCCCCTGTAGTCGTAAAGCAGCCAGCCATCGATTTTGTTTTCCTGCATGTATTCCTGGGCTTGGGCAAGAACATCTGAAATCGGGGTATCGTTTTGAGGCATTTAATTCACTCTATGGCTATTGTCGTAGTCTTTAACAAAATTTAGAATTCCATCTGCTGTCATTTCAGATTGATCTCCACTAGTCAGATCTCTCACAGTGTATGTCCCACTGGAGAGTTCATCGTCTCCTATAATTATTGTGTGTGATGCATTCATATTAGATGCGTAGCGCATTTGGCTTTTTAATCCTCTTGAAGGGCCCACAAAAGCCTCTGCTCCTAACTGTCGTATTTCGGAGGATAAACGAATCGATTCCTTCTTCGCGGGTTCTCCCATATGGGCAAGCATAATGTTTAGTTTGGAGTCAGCCACAATATTGATTCCAAGTCTTTTGATGTTCTCAATTACTCTTTCTATACCCATCCCAAACCCTATTCCGGGTGTCGCTGGGCCACCCAATTGTTCCAGTAGACCGTCATACCGGCCTCCCCCTGCTATCACATTGGTTCTTCTGTCAGTCGGAGGAGTTATTTCATATACGGTTCTCGAATAGTAATCGAGTCCTCTAACAAGGGTATTATCAACGTTGAATCTGATTCCGACTGCGGTTAAATATTCTTGGAGTTGTAACCAGTGAGTGTTGCACGGGATGCATAGATATTCAGTACCTTTTGGAGCAGATTCAATAATTGGTTGGCACGATTCAATTTTGCAGTCTAATAAGCGAAGAGGGTTGGTATCCAGTCTTCTGTGGCAATCAGGGCAGAGTGAAGATGAATGATTTTGATAGTGAGTTTTTAAAGCATCGACGTATTTAGGTCTGCAATCCATATCACCAATGCTGTTAATGCTGAGGGATATATCATCGATACCTACGGCTTTCAAAAACCTCCAAGAAACTTCGATGACCTCTGCATCTATATAGGGGTCTGATTCTCCAAAGGCCTCTATGCCAAATTGGTGAAAGGCTCTGAACCGACCAGCCTGAGGTCTTTCGTATCTGAAATTTGGGCAAAGATAGAAAAGTCTCACCGGTTGGGGCATGTTATGCATACCGTGCTGAAGGTAGGCTCGACAAATAGAAGCTGTACCCTCCGGTCTAAGGGTTAGTGAATCCCCCCCTCTATCTTTAAAGGTGTAGGTTTCTTTTTCCACTATGTCTGTCGAATCACCAATTCCTCTAACGAACAGATTAGTATCTTCAAACACTGGTGTATCAATTCTTCTATATCCGAAGCTTTCAGCGACCTGTGAAGCGGTGCTTTCTACGTAGCGCCAATATCCTTGATCATCTGGTAAAACATCAGTAGTGCCTCGTGGGGCTTGGAATTCCATTTCATCTCCCTCTATTTTGGAACCTAATCATTTTATATTAAAAATTAAGATCAGAGTGGCTTCGTCATAATGTTCAAATTGCGATATAATTTGCAAACTTTCAAAATATATCCTAGTAGAAACAAACGAGGAATGAGAGGAGCAAGCCAAGTGATGGTTTGGTTTGTTTGGTGACCAAGAGTTTGGAGAGTTTTGCTCCATGGTTAATGTTGGGAATGTAATTGTTGACGATGCCTTATATGAAAAAATGGGGCATTACCTTGCCTCCGACAAGGTAGAACTGGTTGCTAAAGCCTATGCTTTTGCCGAAAAAGCACACGCTGGTCAGAGCCGGCTTTCCGGAGAGGAATTTTTTGAACACCCAAAACAGACGGCCCTTTTTTTGGCTGATCTCCGTTTGGATGCAAACGCGCTATCTGCTGCTCTTCTTCACGATGTTTTGGAAGACTGTGATGTTACTTTTGCCGAACTTTCAATGGAATTTGGGAGTGACGTGGCAGGGTTGGTGGATGGGGTTACAAAGCTTACCAAAGCGGAGGTAATGGGAGATTCCCAGTTTTTGCCGGGGTCCCAGAGTGCATTCGAGGAGACTTCATTAGAAGACATTGCTCAAGCAGAGACGTTGCGAAAAATGCTTATGGCAATGGCCGAGGATGTTAGGGTGGTTTTAATCAAACTAGCCGATAGGCTACATAACATGAGAACTGTCGGGTCACTGCCTCAAATTCGCCGAGAAGCGATGGCCAAAGAGACTTTGGAAATATATGCCCCGCTGGCTCACAGGTTGGGCATTTGGGAAATAAAATGGATGCTTGAGGATTTATCTTTCCAACAAATAGATCCTGATGCATATAAACAAATTTCCCTTCGATTGAATTCTAAACGTGGCAAGCGGGAAGAGTATATTGCCAAAGTTGTGGAAATAGTAAAATCTGAACTTGATAAAGCTGGTATATCAGCGGATATATATGGGAGACCCAAACACATATATAGCATTCATAAGAAGGCAGAAAGGTATCATGAATCCAACAGAGAGGTCAGTGAAATATATGACCTTTTTGCTGTGCGTATCCTAGTAAATGAAGTTAAAGATTGTTATGGAACTCTTGGAGTGATGCATACTAAATGGAGACCTTTGCCTGGACAATTTGATGACTACATAGCCAATCCTAAAGACAATCTCTACCAGTCACTCCACACTGCCGTTTTGTGTGAAGAATCCTCCCCAGTGGAGATTCAAATCCGAACTCATGATATGCATCAGGTAGCCGAATATGGCGTGGCAGCCCACTGGCTCTACAAGGAAACTGGGGAACTTGATGTTCAGTTTGAAGAAAAAATGACTTGGTTGCGACAACTTTTGGAATGGCAACGAGATGTGAGTGGAGCAGTAGAATTCGTAGAATCTTTCAAAACAGATATTTTTCAAAATCAGGTTTTTGTTTATACACCCAACGGCGAGGTCATAGAACTTCCGACTGGTTCCACCCCACTTGATTTTGCCTACAGAATTCATACGGATATTGGGCATGGGTGTGTTGGAGCTAAGGTGAATGGTAAGTTGGTGGCTTTGAATTATCAGCTACAAAACGGTGACACTATTCAGATAATGACCAGTAAGGTCACTAGAGGGCCAAGTCTTGATTGGATTAACCCTAGTCTGGGATATGCCAAAACTTCTTCAGCACGAGCCAAGATGCGCCAGTGGTTTAACCGACAAGAGCGCCAAACAAATATAGAACGTGGGAAAGAAGTATTCCAGAAGCAATTAGCAAGATTAGATTTAAATGTCACCCCGGAAATAGTGGTGGAAATGTTTAGGTATAAAACTGTTGATGATATGTTCGCCGATTTGGGCGGAGGTTCATTATCAACAACCAAATTGATATCTAGGATATCGTTGAAATCTGAACTTCCTGGTGATCTGATTCGCTCGACACCACCTAAAACAGGACCGGCTTCAGGAGTTCAGGTCCTTGGGGTAGGAGATCTTCTAACCAATATTGCCAGATGCTGTAATCCAATAATTGGGGATGAAATTACAGGTTTTATTACGAGGGGACGAGGTGTCACTGTACACAGGAAATCGTGTCCAAATATAATCTCTGAAGATGAGTTGGAACGGATAGTACCGGTAGATTGGGGAGAATCTAGGACGTTGTATCCGGTAAGAATTCAATTGGATTGTTGGGACCGTGTTGGATTGTTAGGAGATGTTACATCAGTGGTCTCTACCGAACGAATTAATATTGCCAATATTAATTCTGAAGAGTACGATGATAGGTGCGTCATTTCGCTGACGGTATACACAAATGGGATTGATCAGCTTGGACATTTGTACACGAAATTAGAGGCTGTTAATGGAGTTGATGTGGTTACCCGGCTGAGGAATATTGATTCCCGAAATGATATTGAAAATTAGTTTTTAGAAAATGCAATAGGAGACTCGAGTAAAGTGCCAAGCGCAAAAGCTTTTAGGGTTAGTGAAAGAAAGAAAAGTATCAACCAACCCTTAAGATCACGGGCCAGAAATTTGGTTACGAGGACGCGGAGGATGATTGCTGACGGGGACATAGAAGGTGCTGAAGTAGCCGCAAAAGGGGCGGTAGTGGCTTTGGATAAAGCCGCTGGGAAGGGAGCGATGCACAAAAATACGGTGTCCAGAAAGAAATCAAGACTTATCAAGCATCTTAACGATGCTAAGAACAACCAGGAGTAACTGTCATGCTTAGAATTAGGCTTAGAAGGACAGGCTCTAAGAACCAACCAAGCTATCGAATAGTTGTGGCAGATTCTCGTAAGCCGAGAGATGGGCGCTTTGTTGAAAACCTAGGGCACTATAACCCCCGCTTTGATCCTCCGGAAATGGTTGTGGATACTGAAAAGGCACAAAAATGGATTAGTCAGGGAGCTCAGCCCTCCGATGCTGTAAAGAGAATAATAGAAAAAGTTTCGAGTCGAAATGAAGACTCTACAGACGAGGAAGAAGCGTAAATCCTCTCAAATGAAATTCAATTGCCTCTCCATTCTCAGTTAATATGAAAGAACTTATAGAGTATATAGCTAAATCTATTGTGTCTTATCCAGATGACGTTGTAGTTTCTTCCAGTGAGAAAGATGACGGAGATGTCACCTATTTATTGCAGGTTCATCCTGACGACAAGGGTCGAGTGATTGGACGACAAGGCAGAGTTGCTCAATCAATAAGAAGTTTGTTAAGGGTAGCGGCTGTCAAGAATGGATTGCATGTCAGCCTGGAGATCGAATAAAACTCTCACGTTCCACGTTCCACGTTTCCTAGCGATCAGTAGAATCGGGTCGTAGCAACTCGGGAAAATATTATTCATGGTTGGTTCAATATGGATGACGATTTAGTCACAGTGGGAATAATACGGGGTGTCCGAGGTCTCCGAGGTCAATTACGAGTCGAATCTCTATCTGATTTTCCACAGAGATTTTTAAAAGGACAATCCCTGCAACTGAATGGCCTGCTTAGGGTGATAGTTAATGTTTCTAATGACAAAAAAGGATTAATTGTAGAGCTAGGTGGTATTGATAGTCGGGAGGCTGCTGAGAAATACCGGGGATGCGAACTGAAGATTGACTCTCAAGAATCTGGGAACTTGAATTCAGAAAACAGCTATTTCCACCATGAAATCATTGGTATGGTAGTTTTGGACGAAAACAACACGGAATTGGGAGCTGTGAAAGAGATTATAGAAACAGGAGCTAATGACGTATACGTTGTGAGCAATTCAATAGATAAAGATATTTTGATACCAGCGATCAGTTCAGTTGTGGGTGAGGTATGTGTGGGGAGTAAAACTATGAAAATTACTCTTCCAAAAGGCCTAAATACGAGGAACTGAATTTGCACCGACCTGATTCAAGTCATTTGATATTGGTTTGCTAATGCACATCAGCCTCTAATTTGTTCGTGTATTTTAGACTTTTTAATCGTTGACACACATTTTATCCATAGCTATAATTATTCCTTGTCGCCCCAAAAGCGGTGGCTTATTTCGGCAAAAAAAAGAGACAAAAAAACAGGAAATTTTATGCCTACGGTTAACCAACTGATAAGGAAGAAGAGGCGCAAGAAGGCACGGAAAAATACGGCACCTGCGTTAGATCTTACTTGGAACACTCTGAAGAACAAGGGTAGCCGAGGAGCACGTTCTCCACATAAACGTGGAGTATGTGTCCAAGTTAGAACCCAGACACCTAAGAAGCCTAATTCAGCTTTAAGGAAGGTAGCTCGGGTGAGACTGACCAATGGGATGGAGGTCACGGCCTATATTCCAGGTGAGGGACATAATTTGCAGGAACACTCAGTCGTTTTGATAAGAGGGGGTAAGGTCCGGGATTTGCCAGGAGTACGGTATCACGTCGTGCGAGGGGTTTTAGATACAGCTGGAGTGCAGGACCGAAAGAGAAGTCGTAGTAAATACGGAACTCGAATAGAAGAAAATTAAATTACTAGATAGTTGCTTAGCGTAAATTAAGGTATCAATTCAGAGAAGTTATATGGCGAGAAGAAGAAGAGCAGAAATAAGAAAGATTTTGCCGGATCCTAAATATAATAGCGTCGATCTGGCCAAATTCATAAATAATGTCATGTCCAATGGGAAAAAAACAGTTGCCCAAAAAATTGTTTACTCTGCCATAGATAGCGCAGAGCGAGAGGCAGGCAGATCCGGGTTCGAGGTTTTCGAGCAAGCGATTCGAAACGCCACTCCTATGATTGAAGTACGTTCTAGAAGAGTAGGGGGAGCTAATTACCAGGTGCCCGCCGAGGTTAGGCCAGCACGGCGTATGGCTTTAGCTATGAGGTGGCTTGTTACGGGTGCTAGGCAAAGGTCAGGTAGGGGAATGTCAGAGAAGTTGTCAGCCGAATTGTTGGATGCTTCTAGGGGGCAGGGAGCAGCTGTGAGGCGGAAAGAAGAGGTTTTCAGGATGGCAGAGGCCAACAGGGCCTTTGCTCATTATCGCTGGTGACCGATTTAGTAATCTCTATTGAATAATGCCTATTGAAGGATATGGACAGTGGCACAAAATTCCCTAAAACAAACTAGAAACATTGGTTTTATTGCCCACATTGACGCGGGTAAAACAACTGTGTCGGAGAGAGTTTTATATTTTACTGGGCGCATCCATAAATTGGGTACCGTTGATGATGGGAACACAGCTACCGATTGGATGGACCAAGAAAGAGAAAGGGGAATAACCATAGTTTCTGCCGCTACAGCGACGCAGTGGAAAGATTGGGATTTAAATATCATTGATACTCCCGGGCACGTGGATTTTACTGCTGAGGTGGAGAGGAGCCTTAGGGTTTTGGACGGTGGCATTGTTGTGTTTGATTCTGTAGCCGGGGTTCAACCACAGTCCGAGACTGTGTGGAGACAAGCTGATAAATATCAGGTGCCTCGTATATGTTTTATAAACAAAATGGATAAGGTGGGTGCGGATTACTACCACGCGATAAGCACCATAGTGCAGAGGCTAAAGGCAAACCCTGTTCCAATACAGATACCTATGGGGAGTGAGGATCAATTCTATGGGGTCATTGATCTCGTGGAAGGTAGATCCTTTACATTCGATGATGAGGGGACCATGACCGAAGGTGGAGTCCCCGATGAGTTTGCGGAAGAATTTGAGGTTAGACGATCAGAAATGATCGAAAAGATAGCGGAGCAAGATGATAATCTTCTGGAAAAATTCCTTCTTGAAGAGGATATCTCGGAGGAAGAACTTAAGGCGGCTATACGGGCCGTAACCATTGCCAATAAGGTCGTTCCTGTTCTTTGTGGAACTGCCTTAAAAAACAAATGTGTTCAACCTTTGCTAGACGCAATAGGAGATTATTTACCTTCACCTTTAGATGTCCCTCCAGTTGAAGGTGTTAAGCCAGGCACTGATGATGTGATCGCGAGAGACGCCAACAACGACGAACCGTTCGCGGCACTTGCCTTCAAAACTGTGACGGACCCGTTTATCGGTAGACTTGTTTATTTCCGTGTTTACTCTGGTTCAGCTAAGTCAGGGACGAGTGTTTTGAATACTGTAACAGGAGACAGGGAAAGGCTTGGCAGAATAGTTAAAATGCATGCAGACCAAAGGGAAGACGTCGAGGAAGTTTTTGCAGGGGAAATTGCTGCAGCAATTGGTCTAAAGGATACGACCACTGGCGAAACCATCAGCTCGATACAAGACCCGATTCTACTAGAAAAGATCGAATTTCCAGATCCAGTTGTATCTGTTGCAATCGAACCCAAGGCTAGAGTAGATCAAGATAAGCTGTCTGATGCATTGATCAAATTGTCTGATGAAGATCCTACTTTCACAATTATTTATGATGACGAAACCGGTCAGACCGTTATGTCAGGAATGGGTGAATTGCACCTGGAAATTCTGACCGATCGCATGAAGAGAGAATTTAAAGTTGAAGCCAACGTTGGAAAACCAAGAGTTGCATTCAGAGAGACTATTAGGAAAACAACAACTGCCGAAGGCAAATTCGTAAGGCAATCTGGAGGTCATGGCCAGTACGGCCACGTCATAATAGAGATGGAGCCACTGGAAAGAGGTGAAGGGGTACAGTTTGAAAACCGTATCAGAGGGGGATCTATTCCGACTGAATTTATATCTTCAGTGGAGGACGGTGTCCGAGGCGCGTTGAAAAATGGGCCTAAGTCAGGGTTTCCAGTAATTGATCTTCTGGTCAGGCTTATTGATGGTACTTACCATGATGTTGATTCCTCCAAAGTTTCATTTGAAATTGCTGGTTCAATGGCCACAAGGACAGCTATTGACAGATGCGGTCCTGTCGTTCTGGAACCTGTGATGAAACTGGAAGTTGTTACCCCTGAGGATTACCTCGGAGAAGTAATCGGAGATCTAGGTAGGAGAAGGGCTGGGGTGGAGAGTATAGATGCTCAAGGGGACACTCAAATAGTTAAAGCATCTCTTCCGTTGGCTGAGAGCTTTGGATACGCAAATGATTTACGCTCTATCACTCAAGGAAGGGCGGGATATTCTATGGAATTCGAAAAATATTTGGAAGCTCCTGAGTCAGTCGTGGAAGCTCAGGCCACTTAGGACATTTAAGAAATGGTACAAAACGCTCAAAAAATTAGAGTTATATTAAAGGCATTTGATCACAGAATTTTGGATCAGTCCGCCGGTCAGATAGTTGAAACTGCTGAAAGGACTGGAGCTAGGGTTGCTGGTCCGGTGCCACTACCCACTGCTATCAAACGGTTTTGTGTGTTAAGGGCGCCCCATATTGATAAGGATTCTCGAGAGCATTTCGAGATGAGGACTCATAACCGACTTATCGATATACATAACCCCACATCTAAAACGATAGATTCATTGACTAATCTGGACATGCCTGCTGGTGTGGACATATCAATCAAATTGTAGGTACAGAAAGATGTCAATTGTAGGGATAATAGGAAAAATAATCGGGGGGACCCAGTATTTTTATGAAGACGGTACTGCTCACGCAGTTACCGCTATTGAAGCTGGTCCTTGCACTATCACACAGATCAAATCTTTGAAGAAAGATGGATACCAAAGCGTTCAATTGGGATTTGAAAGGATTAAGAAGTCAAATAAACCAAAAAAAGGCCACTTGGCAGTGGCTGGCATCGATCTGTTCCGATATCTCAGAGAGACAAAGTCTGAAAACTATGAAGATTTAGAACTGGGGTCCCAAATTGACGTGGGAATGTTTGAGGTCGATGAAAAAGTTAATGTCACAGGGGTTTCGAAAGGGAAAGGGTTTCAAGGAGGGGTTAAAAGATATAACTTTCGGGGAGGACCCAAAACTCACGGTCAATCTGACAGGCATCGTGCACCAGGATCAATTGGAGCTGGGACCACCCCTGGACGTGTCATCAAAGGAATGAGAATGGCAGGTCGTATGGGTGGAGACAAGGTGACTGTGAAGAATTTGGATGTCGTAATGGTGGATGCTGAGAGGAATCTGTTGTTGGTGAAAGGTGCTGTGCCAGGGCATCGTAATTCTGTGTTACTTATATCTAAATCCAATACCAAGAGTTAAAAGTAGTGAAACTTCAAATAAAAAATATTCAGGGAGAGAACACTGGCGATTTGGAAGTTCGTGACGATGTTTTTGGGGTGCCTGTTAAATCAGCCTTGGTTCATCAAGTAATGGTTGGCCAGCTGGCCAACAAGAGGCAAGGCACGGCCAAAACCAAAACCAGATCAGAAGTGTCAGGCGGCGGAGCTAAACCTCGACCACAAAAGGGCACAGGAAGCTCCAGACAGGGTTCTACTAGTTCTCCTGTGTGGGTTGGTGGCGGAAGAGCCTTCGGCCCTTCCCCGCGAAGCTACAGGAAGCGGACTCCCAAAAAGATGAGACGTTTGGCATTGCTGTCAGTCCTGTCTGATAAGGCCCGCCACTCAGATTTACTTCTTCTTGATTCTCTAGAATTGAAGGAAGGAAAGACAAAAGAGATTGTGTCGATACTTTCTGATCTGAACATCTCGAATTCAGCTTTGATAGTGACTGATGGACCAAATAAAAAACTGGTTCAATCAGCTGGAAATGTTGATGGAGTAAGAACTTTACCAGTGCAAGTACTCAACACATTAGAGTTACTTAATAAAAAACAATTAATAATCACGGTTGACGCAGTAAAAAGGATTGAAGAGTTATGGGGAGGAGTCTATAGGGGGGAAATTTCTTCAAACAATCCTTCAAGCGAAGAAATTGGTGTGGAGAAAGAAGAAGCTCATGCTGAACCCCAAATCGTGGAAGATCCAGTGGAAGAGATCGTTGCTGAAGAAGTCAACATAACTTCTGTAGAAGAGCTCAACCTTTCGACCAGAACTAGAAACATATTGTTGCAAGCAGGCGTTACTGAAATCAAGGATTTGATCGGTCTATCCAAAGTAGAACTTATGGCGATACAAAGTTTTGGAGAGAAGTCATTTCTGGAAGTTCAGCAACAGCTGCAAAATATAAAGTTACTGCCCTCAGACTGGGAATAAAAGGTAAGCAGAGATGAGTAAGCATCATAAATACGCAATTCTAAAACGCCCATTGATTACAGAAAAATCTACGTTGATGCAAGAAGATGGTCGCTATGTTTTTGAAGTCGCCAAAACCGCTACCAAACTGGAAGTTAAAGAGGCAGTCCAGGAAGTTTTCGGGGTCACGGTGATTAAAGTCAACACCATGAACGTGAAAGGGAAAATGAAGCGCTTTGGCCCTAAGTTTTCCCAGAGGCCCTCTTGGAAGAAGGCTGTTGTTTCGGTGGCTCCCGGGGATTCAATAACTTTGTTTGAGGGAGTTTGATGCCGTTAAAAACTAGAAAACCAATCACCCCAGGCCAAAGAGGATTAGTACTTCAGAGTACGGACGATATAACTGAAAGAAAGCCGCGAAAGAACTTAGTCAGGCCTTTGAAAAAAACAGGTGGAAGAAATTCTACTGGACGTGTAACAGTGAGGCATCGTGGTGGAGGTCATAAGAGACGATATAGGGTAATAGATTTTAAAAGAGATAATTATGGTGTGCCGGGAACCGTCGAGACCATTGAATATGACCCTAATCGCTCTTGCCGAATAGCGCTTATTAAGTTTGAGAACGGTGATTGGCGATATATTCTGGCTCCAAATGAAATACATGTGGGAGACCGAGTTAGATCTGGTGAGGACGCTGATATTCGTCCAGGCCATGCATTGCCATTGGAAAAAATACCGTCAGGAACTTTGGTACACAATGTTGAATTGACCAAAGGGAAAGGGGGACAGATTGTGAGAAGTGCGGGTAGCTATGCACAGGTATTGGCTAGTGAGGGAAAGTACACTTTATTGCGCTTACCCTCCGGAGAAATGAGAAATGTTTTAAGTACGTGCATGGCGACGGTGGGTCAGCTGAGCGCCCTAGATAAGAAAAATGTGAAACTTGGTAAAGCTGGTAGGAATAGAAACTTGGGTAGAAGGCCATCGGTGCGCGGGGTTGCAATGGCTCCAAACGCTCATCCACACGGGGGAGGTGAAGGTAGGTCTCCGATAGGTATGCCTGGACCAAAAACCCCATGGGGTAAACCTGCTCTTGGATACCGAACCAGGAAAAAGAACAAACCCTCTAGTAAATTCATAGTAAGAAGAAGATATGACAGGTAAATCATTAAGAGGTGTATCTAAATGTCGCGTTCAATAAAGAAAGGGCCGTACGTGCACCCAAAGTTGGCCAAAAAAATCGACCAAGCAGTTAAATCAAATAGTAGAGAAGTGATAAAAACTTGGTCTAGAGCATCCATGATCATGCCTGATATGTTGGGATTGACCATTGCAGTTCACGATGGCAGAAGACATGTGCCGGTATTTGTCACTGAAAATATGGTTGGCCATAAATTAGGAGAGTTTTCACCAACTCGAACTTTTAGAGGTCATTCAACTAAATCGGAAAGAATGTCTAGGATCGGATAGAAGGATCAACGTTTACTGAGGAACAGTAGTGAGTATAAGAGCAAAATCGAGTAATACAGGGATATCGGTAAAAAAACTGAAGCCTATAGCTAATTTAGTTAGGGGTATGAAGGTCGATGAGGCCTTGATAGCCTTGCAATTTATGCAGTCGCCAGCGGCAGCTAGGGTTGCAAAAACTGTAAAATCAGCGGCTTCAAATGCAGAAAATGAACTGATGGCTCGGAGCGAGGATTTAAAAATAATCGAAATATTTGCTAATGAGGGCCCTCGACTCAAAAGATTTAGAGCTCGAGCGAAGGGAAGAGTTGGACGTATTAATAGAAGAAGTAGCCATATAACAGTTGTAGTTGAAGAGGAGGAACTGTAGTTTGGGACAGAAAATTCACCCTAATGGTTTTAGAGTAGGCATTACTAGAGATTGGCATGCTACTTGGTTTGCTGGGCAAAAAGAGTACGCTAGCCTTGTGAAAGAGGATATTAATATCCGGCAAGCAATAGATGTGATGTATGAAGATGCTGGAATATCAAAGGTTGATATCGAAAGGGATTCTAATGAGGTGGCAGTCACCATCCATACCGCAAGACCCGGTATTGTGATTGGTAGAGGAGGGGTGAGGGTAGACGAGCTTAGGAAACATTTGGAAACCCTTACAGGAAACCGTAGAGCCAAACTTAATGTAGTAGAGGTTAGGCAAGCAGAATTAGATGCCTATCTCGTAGCTCGCAACGTCGCCGACCAACTTGAAAGGAGAATAGCCTTTAGAAGAGCTATTCGACAGGCAGTAATGCGAACAATGCAGGCTGGGGCTGAGGGAATAAAAATCACATGTTCAGGAAGACTTGCTGGTGCGGATATAGCCAGAGCAGAGAAAGCGATGGAAGGGAGGGTTCCTTTGCACACCCTTAGGGCAGACATAGATTATGGTTTAGCAGAGGCTAAAACAGAGTTCGGTGTCATTGGGGTAAAAGTATGGATTTGCAGAGGAGAAATATTGAACCCCACGATAATTGGGGAAAATTCATCTAGTTCAGAACAAACTGCTGCTTCAAACGAAATAGAAGAAATAGATGTGGCACCAATCCAGGTGATGGTTACGGCTCAAGATGATAATCCCGTTTCTACAGGATCTCCGTTGGATCAAACAGAATCGGTGAACGAAGACAACAAGAAAGATGAAGGGGCAAATACAGATGCTTCAACCTAAAAGGGTGAAATATAGAAACCACCACAGGGGTAGGAGAAAAGGATTATCTGTTGCTGGCAGTTCCCTAAATTTCGGGGATTTTGGACTTAAGGCCACGGAAAACGCTTGGGTAACTTCCCGACAAATCGAGGCTGCCAGAAGAGCCATGACTAGGTATGCCAGGAGAGGCGGAAGAATGTGGGTAAGAGTGTTCCCTGATAAAAGTGTAACGGCTAGGGCTGCAGAAACTAGGATGGGAAAAGGTAAGGGAGCTCCAGATCATTGGGTTGCAGTTGTTAAACCAGGCAAAATAATGTTTGAGATGGCTGGCATACCGGAGGAAATTGCTAAACATGCACTTACTTTGGCCGCATCAAAAATGCCTATGGGAACCCGAATTGTTTCTAGGACTAATGTAAGGTCTAAAGAATAGAATAATTAACAAACCAAAGAAAAACTTCAAACCACAACAGTGAGCTAATTATGGCGGAGATTGACGACATTAGAAACATGAATGATCAAGATTTAGAAGAGAATCTTGACTCTATCCAAAAAGCCCTTATGAATTTGAGATTTAGAACTGCAACAATGCAAATTACCGATACCACCGAAGTAAAAAGAACTCAGAGGAAGATAGCAAGGATAATGACAGTTATAAGAGAAAGAGAGATATCAGAGAGTTCCTTATGAGTAACGACCGTAGAAAGATAAGAGTGGGACGAGTAGTCAGTCAGAAAATGGATAAAACCGTCGTCGTTTCGGTTGAATGGAGCCAGCCCCACCGGATATATAAAAAAAACGTCAAGCGCTGGAATAAATTTGTGGTTCACGATGAGGGAAACTCTTGCAATCTTGGAGATACGGTTCGGATTGTAGAAACTAGGCCTTTGTCTAAAACCAAAAGGTGGAAAGTGACTGAAATAATACAAGAAGGTGATGTGGCAGAGGTTCAACCGGGAGAGATAACTGTTCCTGGAATGAATGAAGATGACGGGAAAGATAGCGAGTAAACGTTGAGGCGACAACAATGATACAAATATATACGAGATTAAAGGTTGCAGACAACTCTGGCGCAAGAGTTATAAGTTGTATAGGAGTGCCAGGTGGGTCTGGAAGAAAATATGCTTGGCTGGGTGATGTAATAGTTGCCTCAGTAAAAGATGCTGCACCTGCAGCTGGGGTGAAAAAGGGCGAGGTAGTTAAGGCTGTAGTTGTGAGAACCGCAAAATCCCACCGAAGAAAAGACGGGTCACACATTAAATTTGATGAGAACGCAGCCGTGATCATCGATGAAAACAAAATGCCTCGAGGAACTCGTATCTTCGGGCCTGTAGCTCGAGAATTAAGGGATAAAGATTTCATGAGGATTGTGTCTCTTGCCCCGGAGGTCATATAAGAAATGAAGATAAGGAAAAACGACAATGTGTTGGTGATTAAGGGAAAGGATAAAGGTAGGCAAGGACCGGTCCAAAGTGTGTTTCCAGGTAGAGGAAAAGTTTTAGTTGAGGGCATCAATATAGTTAAACAACACAGAAAAGCTCAAGGCATGAGTGGGGCTGAAATTGTGGAGAAAGAACTCCCGGTAGCGGTTGCTAATGTGATGCTTGTTTGTACTCACTGCCAAAAGCCGGCAAAAGTATCAAACAGAATAATGGGAGACGGTTCGAAGGGGAGAATCTGCAAAAATTGCGAAGAGGTTATTGAATAATGCCAGATGATAATACCAATCAATCTGCCCCCCCGAGTGGTAGTGTGCCTCGCCTTCTACAAAAGGTAAGAGATGAAATAGGTCCGGAGATGATGAAGGAATTTGGCTACAGTAGCGTGATGCAGGTACCTCGTTTGGACAAGGTGGTTATCAACATTGGGTTAGGAGAAGCCTTACAAAATGCTAAAGCCATTGAAAGTGTGACGGCTGATCTGAGCCGTATTACAGGCCAAAGGCCTGTGACCACTAAGGCTAAGAAATCGATAGCAGGATTCAAGATAAGAGAAGGAATGCCCATAGGTGCCATGGTGACTATAAGAGGCCGAAGAATGTACGAATTTACTGATAGGCTTTTGAATGCGTCATTGCCAAGAATAAGGGACTTCCAAGGCCTTTCAAGGAATTCTTTCGACGGTAGGGGAAACTATTCAATTGGAATAAGGGAACACACCATATTTCCGGAAATTGATTACAACTCCATTGACAGGATACGTGGTATGCAAATTGTGATAGTTACATCTGCTGTAAATGATCAAGAAGGCATGAGGTTTCTAGAATTGGCTGGGATGCCTTTTATAAGAAACTAAGCAGTTGAATAAAATTAGGATTAATAATTTTCTAAGGATATAAAAGTGGCAAAGAAATCATCTGTTGCAAGAAATGAGAAGAGACGAAGACTGGCGGAAAAATATGCTGAGAAAAGACAACAACTTCAGGGCGTTATAAAGGACACCAATTCATCTTTGGAGGCGCGCGCGGAGGCTAGGATAGAGATGTCAAAATTGCCTAGGAATGCTAATCCAGTAAGAATAAGAAATCGGTGCCTGCTAACTGGCAGGCCTCATGGTTATATCAGATATTTTGGATTGTCTCGTATAGCCTTTCGTGAGATGGCACATGCGGGTGAACTACCTGGTGTAAAAAAGGCAAGTTGGTAGGTAAAAGAATATGTCAGTAACAGATCCGATAGCAGATATGCTCACAAGAATTCGAAATGCAGTGATGGTTGGCCATGAATCAGTCGATGTGCCAGTCTCTGGCTTAAAGGTAGAGATAGCTCAAATATTGGAAAAGGAAGGGTTTGTGGAAGGGTATGAGATACAGAATGAGGGTCAAATTGATTCAACTATACAATTGAACCTCCATTATTGGCAAAAAGGAGAACCTGCAATAACTGGATTAAAGCGAATCAGCAAACCAGGTCTTCGCATATACTCCAAAAATAGCGAATTACCGATTGTATATGGCAATAGGGGAATTGCTGTGATCTCAACAAATAAAGGTGTTATGACCGGGATAGAGGCAAAACGGAGTGGGGTAGGTGGTGAGGTTTTATTCTACGTTTGGTAGGGAGAATTTTTATGTCGAGAATTGGAAATCAATTAATACAAATACCATCGGGCGTTGATGTAACTATCGATGGGACAGAGGTCACAGTAAAAGGTCCCAAGGGTAGTTTAAGTCAAAATTTCCACCAGGATATGATGGTTAGCCGAGATGGGGACATACTCAAAGTCACTAGACCTAGTGACGAAAGCGAACATAAAGCTTTTCATGGACTGACCAGAAGCCTGCTATCCAATATGGTAGAGGGAGTTAGTGAGGGATTTACTAAAGAATTAGAATTAGTAGGTGTCGGGTACAGGGTGCAACAAAAAGGAAAAGGAATAACTTTGAATGTCATGTTCAGCCATTCAGTGGAAATACAACCTGATTCGGGCGTTGAATTAGAAGTGGACGGAAATACGCATATAAAAGTGTCAGGTATTGATAAACAGGTTGTTGGCCAATTGGCCTCCCATATTCGCAAGGTAAGACCACCAAACGTATATACGGGTAAGGGCATCAGGTATGCTGGCGAGGTGGTGAAGCTGAAACCTGGGAAGAGTGCAAGGAGAACCTAAATTATGTCAGCTTTAAATGGAAAGATGAGAAGGGTGGTTCGTCACAAAAGGCTGAGGTCTAAGATTTCAGGCACCGCCGAGAGACCGCGGTTAGCAGTCTATAGAAGTATTTCACACATATATGCCCAATTGATTGATGATGTGGAAGGAAGCACTATTGCAGCTGCCTCTTCTCTAGAGAATGAATTGAAAGATAAAGATAAAGATAAAGACTCGGGAAAGATATCAATATCAAAAGTGGTTGGAGAGTCAATAGGTAGGAGAGCATCCGAAAAAGGAATAAGTGAAATAGTATTTGACCGAGGCGGATATAAATACCACGGAAGAATCAAGGCAGTTGCCGAAGGGGCTAGGGAAGCGGGGTTAAAATTTTAGCAGGTATATTAATAATATGCCCAGATTTAGGTGTTAAATAGATGCAGGAAAAACAGGACCGAAGAAGAAACAAAGATCGAGAAGAAGAGTCTCCAATAACGGAACGCACTGTTCGCATCAATAGAGTCTCGAAGGTGGTGAAAGGTGGGCGACATCTCAGTTTCAGTGCCCTTGTAGTGGTTGGCGATGGAGAAGGACGAGTTGGGATAGGCATGGGGAAAGCTTCTGCTGTGCCAGACGCCATCACCAAAGGTTCTGCATATGCACAAAAAAATATGGTGAATATTCCATTGAAGGGAGATACCATCGCTCATGACGTTTCAGCTAAATTTGGCGGGAGTATGGTAATGCTGAAGCCAGCCCCTCCTGGCACAGGGGTGATAGCCGGAGAATCAGTCAGGGCAGTTGTTGAATTGGTGGGGGTGAAGGATATTGTTACTAAAGTGAGGCGAAGCACCAATCCGACTAATGTTGTTAAAGCAACCCTCAAAGGGCTCCAAATGCTAAGGGATCCCGAAGTTGAGATTTCTCGGAGGCGGGAATACGCACAGCGGACCGCACTTGCAAAGAATGAAGCGCTTTCACAGGATCCATCAGATTAAGGTATCGCAAAATGGCAAAGATTTCGGTTACATGGAAAAAAAGCACCATAGGTTATTCTCAAAAACAAAGAAGAATAATAGAGAGTTTGGGACTTAGAAAACTAAACCATACAGTGGTGCATGAAGCATCCCCTTCTATTATAGGGATGCTAAAGAAGGTAGGGCACTTGGTCGAGGTTAGAGAAGGGGAATAATAGGGATTGATAATTTAGGTATTTAGATATGACTATGCAACATCACACAATAAAACCCTCAGGATCTAAATCTGGGAAGCGAAAACGGATTGGCCGAGGGGACGGTAGTGGAAATGGGAGTTTTTCCGGTAAAGGGATGAAAGGCCAAAAATCCAGAAGCGGCGGGGGCGTTAGACCAGGGTTTGAGGGTGGTCAACTACCTTTGATCAAAAGAATGCCGTCTTTGAGAGGGTTCACAAATATTTTTAAAACAAAATATTATCTAGTAAACATAGATAGTATTTGTCGTATGTACCCGAACGGGGGCGAAGTATCCCCGCAAGGACTAGTTCAAAGTGGAGTTGTTAAAGATGAGAAATTACCTTTAAAAATTTTAGGTAGGGGTGAAATAACGGTAAATTTGAAGATCTCTGCTCATAAATTCACGAAATCTGCTAAGAATAAAATTGAGACGGCCGGCGGGACAATACAGGTAATAGACTAGATGGTTCGACAAGCTCAATCGTCTCGATCTGATCAATTATCGCGACCTCAATTAATCCAGTCTATGCTGGATGCGATGAAGGTTCCAGATTTACGATACAAAATCCTTTTCACCTTTGCAATGCTTCTTATTTTTAGGTTTGTTGCTCACGTTCCAGTACCTGGCGTTGATACTCAAGCCTTATCCCAAGCATTTCGTGATCAAGCACTTCTAGGATTCTTGGATTTATTCAGTGGTGGTGCGTTATCGAATTTAAGCGTGGCGGCTCTAGGTGTTTACCCATATATCACCGCTTCGATCGTTATGCAGATACTCACCCCAGTTATGCCTGGACTCAAAGAGTTATCTCAGGAAGGGGAGTTTGGGCGCCAAAAAATCAACCAATACACCCATTTTTTAACAGTTCCGATTGCTTTTATGCAAGGGTGGGGGCAGTTAACCCTTCTCAGATCGTCTGGAGTGCTTCCCGGAGTCGATTTTGGTCTAAATTTGCATACCTTTGCCATGATGTTGTCACTTGTTGCAGGTACCATGTTTTTGGTGTGGCTGGGCGAGCTAATAACTGAGAGAGGTCTTGGTAACGGGGTCTCCCTAATCATATTCGGTGGCATCGTTGCAAGCCTGCCACAAATGCTGGGAAGAGGATTTCTAGAAAATGACTATGTATCTACACTAATTACGCTTGGAGTAATTGCGTTTGCATTGATCTATATAATCGTCTTTTTTAATGAGGCACAGCGTAGGGTGCCAGTGCAGTATGGCAGAAGTGTCTTCCGTGGAGGACGAATGCAGCGCCAGAGCGGGTCTTCTTTTTTGCCTATCAGAGTGAACACGGCAGGTATGATCCCGTTGATTTTTGCTTTTTCAATAATAATCTTGCCAGGGACGATTGCTAGCTACTTTAACGATCCACTGAGCGATGGGTTTTTGAATTCGATCGCTTCTTTTTTTGCAAGTACTTTGGATCCATCAAATCTTCCCTACTGGATAGCTGTTTTTATATTGGTAGTAATGTTTACTTTTTTCTATACCCTGGTAATTTTCCAACAGCAGAATCTTGCTGAAACTTTACAAAGAAACGGGGGATTTATACCTGGGATACGCCCGGGATTGCCAACTCAAGAGTATTTAAATAGGGTGATAATTAGAATCACTTGGGGAGGAGCTCTTTTTCTCGGTGGCATCGCAATAGTCCCATACTTTGTCTCTGAGCTAACTGGAATTCAAGCCTTAACCTTAAGTAGTACTAGTTTGCTAATTATGGTTGGAGTGGCCTTGGATACTATGCGGCAGTTGGAATCTCAGCTATTGATGCGTAACTATGAAGGATTTTTATAGGGTTCACATGTATCAATGCAAAGGCGAGTGGGTATGAAAATAATCCTTATGGGCCCACCAGGTTCGGGTAAAGGCACGCAGGCTTCCTTTCTAGCTTCCCTTGTGCAGGTTAATAGTGTGTCGTCTGGAGATCTGTTTAGGGAGAACCTAGCTAATGATACTGAGTTAGGAAAATTGGCCAAGACCTATATGGATCAAGGTAAATATGTACCCGACGACGTGACAATAAATATGGTGAGTTCCTGGATAGAAGATCCTGAAAATAATGGAGGATTCATTTTAGATGGATTTCCTCGGACACTGTCGCAAGCACGAGCATTAGATGATCTCCTAAGTGAGTTAGGTGGGATTGATAAAGTAATATTGTTCAAGGTGCCGGAATTGGAGTTGGTAAAAAGGTTGTCTGGAAGACTGCTGTGTAGAAAATGCCAAACTCCATATCACAAAGAATTCTCCCCTCCCATAAGTGACGGTGTATGCGATAAATGTGGTGGTGATTTGTTTCAACGAGATGATGATTCAGAGGTTGTTGCGATGGAGCGGCTAAAGGTATATAGACAAGAAACTGACCCAGTTGTTGAAAGGTATAGAGGAATTGGCAATATACTCGAAATAGATGGGTCTCTCCCAATACGCGTGGTTGAAAAATCTCTAAGGAAGGCTTTGGGATGATTACTCTGGCGTGTTCATTGTATAATAGTGTTTCAGCTTTTTCGCTGACGGTTAGAGTAATTTAGTTTATGACGGCCGAAAACGCTAACACCAAAGGGATAACCGTCAAGGCTCCTCGAGAGATTAGTTTAATGAGAGAGGCAGGGCGCATTATAGCCGAAGCCAAATCAGCGGTGAAAGATGCTTTGGCCCCCGGGGTAACTAGCGCAGAGATGGACGCTTTAGCGGAGGAGATAATAAAAAAAAGGGGAGCTATTCCTTCATTTAAAGGATATCAACCATCCCCTCATATGCCGCCCTTTCCAGCTACGATCTGTTTCTCCTTTAACGAAGAAATTGTGCATGGCATTCCGAGTGATCGTAAGATGCAAGATGGCGATATAGTCAGTGTAGATTTTGGAGCGATAGTAGAAGGATATCATGGGGATAGCGCATTCACGGCAGGGGTAGGGCTAGTAACAAAAGCAGCTCAGAAACTGATCGACGTGACCGCGGAATCTTTATTTGCCGGTATAGCAAAGGCTATACCTGGGAACCGGCTGACTGACATATCTAATGCGATACAGGTTTATGCAGAAGCTGAAGGGTTTTCAGTTGTCAGGGAATACGTGGGACATGGGATAGGTAGAGCCCTTCATGAAGAACCGCAAATCCCGAACTATGGAAGTCCCGGTAGAGGCCCTTTATTGCAAGAAGGTATGGTATTAGCGATTGAACCGATGCTTAATATAGGCACATGGAAAACCAAAATAATGCCGGATGGCTGGACTGTGGTAACTGAGGATGGGGAATTATCGGCCCATTCAGAACATACTGTGGCAATAACTCCTGAAGGTTCTGAGGTTTTGACATAAAAAGGGCAGGAAGACTAACGATAGGAGCTTTATGACTAAAAAGGAGAAAGAGTCAATAGAAGTAGAAGGTACTGTGCTAGAAGCACTGCCTAATGCGTCTTTTAAAGTTGAACTCGCCAATGGGCATGAAGTACTAGCCTATATATCAGGGAAGTTGAGGGTTAATTATATTCGGGTTTTGCCTGGTGATAGAGTGCTGGTGGACCTATCTCCATACGACCTAACAAGGGGTAGGATTACATATAGATTTAGATAGTTTATTAATGAATCTGAGAAAAACGATAGTAGTACGAAATGGAGTAAGTTATGAAGGTTAGCGCTTCCGTGAAAGTTAGGTGCGCTAAGTGCCGGGTTATTCGTCGTAAAGGTCGGGTAAGGATTATCTGCGAAAATCCCAAGCATAAGCAAAGACAAGGATAAGGGTGACTGATGGCTATAATAGCAGGAGTGAACATACCAGACGCGAAACGGGTCGAGACCGCATTAACCAGTATCTACGGGATTGGCCCAGCGGTGGCATTGGATGTAGTTAACCAGGCAGGGATCATTGACAATCCTCGAGTAAAAGATTTGTCAGATGAAGATTTGAATCGAGTCAGAGAAATCATAGATAAAGGACGTTTGGTGGAAGGGGATCTGAGGAGGGAGGTCAACCAAAATATACGAAGGTTGATCGACATTGGGTGCTATCGAGGAACACGCCATAGGCGAGGGCTACCAGTAAGGGGTCAAAGGACCAAAACTAATGCTAGGGCTAAAAGAGGCCGAAAAATGGCTGTTTCGAGGAAACATTCTACAACTAGGTAAACGAAATTTCTTAACAGCATTGGTAACCTAAGGAGTTAAATAATGGCTAGACGGCCGAGGACAAGAAGAAAGGATAGAGGACCTGTACCTTTGGGTAGAGCGTACATTCAGTCCACCTTCAATAATACGATAGTGACTTTAACTGACCCTACTGGTAACCCGGTTGCCTGGGGAAGTGCAGGAACGGCAGGATTTCGAGGCTCTCGTAAATCAACAGCTTTTGCTGCCCAGAGGGCTGGAGAAGATGCCGCAAAGAAGGCAATGGATGAAGGGGTAAGGCAGGTAGATATCTTTGTAAGGGGACCAGGAGCTGGAAGGGAGGCCGCGATTAGAGCCATACAGGGGGCCGGGATAGTTGTTAGTAGCATAAAAGATGTTACTCCCATCCCTCATAACGGATGTCGTCCTCCGAAGAGAAGAAGGGTTTAGAAAATATTTTCTACTTACCAAACATGAAACTAACAGAAAAAAACAGAGTGTAAACATATGGCGAGATACACAGGACCGATTCAGAAAAAACTCAGATCATTGGGACTAGATAATTTTGGAGCCTATAAAGTTAGGAAAGAAAACAAATCTAACCAAGGGTTTACACGCCGGAGACGTGTCTCTGCATACGGACTGCAGTTGAAAGAAAAACAAAAGGCTAGATTCTTATATGGAATCATGGAAAAACAGTTCAAGAATTATTATGAAAAGGCCCTAGATATGGACGGAATAACTGGCGATAATCTCATGGTTTTACTTGAGAAACGCCTAGACAATGCTTTGTATAGGACCGGCATGTTCTTTTCAAGAAAGCAGTCAAGGCAAGCCGTCAACCACGGCCATTTCATGGTAAACGGAGCTAAAGTAGATATTCCTTCTTATCAGATAGGGCAAGGAGACGAAATTTCGTGGGGGCCGAAGGGCCAGAAAACGGAATTGTTCGAGATAGCAAAAAGTAATTGTAAAGCTATCCAGAGCCCTCATTGGATCAATCTGGATCAAGATAAAATGACTGCTTCAATAGTCACTGAACCCGGTGCGGAGGATGGTGAAATAGTCATTGATACAGTTCAGATTGTGGAATATTACTCAAAGTAAATACAGGAGGTTATTTAAATGGTAACGGATTATACTGCTATGTCGATCTTGGATGCTCCTGAAGAGGAAGAGGAGGACATTGTTGCCAATCCACGTATATCGGTGGCGGAAGCATCAGAAACGTATGGGAAATTTGTAATTGGCCCTTTAGACCCTGGCTACGGTGTAACTTTAGGGAATCCATTAAGAAGAGTTCTATACAATTCCTTATCTGGCGCCGCTATTACTTGGGTAAAAATCGAAGGAACTCTGCATGAGTATTCAAATATTGACAACATCAAAGAAGAGGTTTCAGAGATATTGCTCAATGTAAAGAACTTGAGGATACGGACCGAATCGGAATCTGTGGGACAGCTTAGACTGGTGACCAAAGGAGAAGGAAAAATTACTGCCGCGGATATTACGCCTTCTTCAGAAATCACTGTAGTAAATACCGAGCAGCATATTGCCACCTTAGACTCCCCCGACGCGGAACTTAATATGGTTTTGAATGTTGATTATGGAAAAGGCTATAAGGTAGCCGATAGCAGCGAAGGGCATCCCATAGGGGTAATTCCTATAGACGCTGTATTTACGCCGGTTAGAAAGGTTAATTACACCATAAACCAAACTAGAGTAGGACAGAGGACAGACTTTGAAGAACTTCATTTTGAAGTATGGACAGATGGGTCAAAATATCCTGTGGAGGCAGTTATAGAGGCTGCAAATATATTGGTGAATCAGTTTTTTCTTTTCACCAAGGCGGAAGACGCCCAGGAAGGCTCTGATGGAGTATCAATGGATATACCGGCAGAGCATTACAACATGACAGTTGAAGAGTTAGAACTTTCATCTAGAACTTTGAACTGCCTTAAGCGGGCCGCCCTTAATAAGGTTGGCGAAGTTATGGAAAAGTCAAAGAGTGAATTGTTGGAGATAAGGAATTTCGGAGAAAAATCCTACAAGGAACTTTATGACAGGTTTAGAGAACTGGAAATACTCCCAGATCATCTAGATCCAGAATTGAAGGCCAACCAAGAAGAACAAACCGCAGAAAACAATCCTGAAATCGAAGTTGATGAAGGATAGGAATAGGAGATATTCAACGTGAGACATCAACTTTCAGGCAGGAAATTAGGTAGACCCACTGGACATAGGCTTCTTATGCTTAGGACTATGGCGACTGACCTGTTACGAAACGAGAGGATGAAAACTACAGATTCCAAGGCTAAGGAAGTCAGAAAGATGGCTGAGAAAATTATAACCTTGGGTAAGAAAGGTAGCCTACACCATAGGAGACAAGCGGCAGGCTTGCTCACAGACGAAGCTGTTGTGAAAAAGGTATTTGATGAGCTTGGGGATCGCTATCAAGATCGGAATGGTGGTTATACCAGAATAACTAAGCTGGGCCCGAGGAAAGGGGACGCCTCTGAAATGGCTATTTTAGAGCTGGTTGAATAGGTACGAGAATTTCCAAATATAAACATGAGGTTGGCGCTTATAATTGAGTATCAAGGAACCAAATACCATGGATTTCAATATCAAACCAACGCAAACAGTGTACAGGAGGAATTAGAAAACTCAATAGAAAGGCTCACTGGTAGAAAAACAAGAATTACCGCGGCTGGTAGAACAGATGCGGGAGTTCATGCCAGAAACCAAGTAGCAACATTCGACACAAACTCCGATTTCGAAACAAACCGGATAGCCAAAGGAATGAATCATTATCTTCCAGAGGACATTGTTGTTAAAAAGGTGGTTCGAGTAGGAAAGAATTTCAATCCTAGGAGAGACGCGAAATCAAGGGTTTACAGATATTCGATTCTTAATTCGAATTTTCATTCACCTTTGAAGAGATTATATACACATTGTGTCATTGGCAATCTTGATAGAGACCTCATGTGTGAGGGTGCTAAATTGTTCCTCGGAGAACATGACTTTAGTAAATTTGCCGGTAAGGTGGAAAATAACAAAACTACTGTCAGGATGATTTATCGATCCGAATGGACTTATGAGCACGAAACGCTCACCTATGAAGTTGAAGGAAATGCTTTTCTTCCTCACCAGGTAAGGCGTATGGTAGGAAGTCTGGTGGATTTGGGTAGAGGGAACTTAAAATTGCAGGATGTACAAGATCTGATTAGTGGTGAAGGTTCTGCTAGGAGCAATGCAATGCCTGCAAAAGGTTTGTGCCTTGAAAAAATAATTTATGAAAACTATTGTGATTTAATCCTGTGAATTAAGGGATATAGCTATGGCGATAAAACAAAAAATGGAACAACCGAATATCAGTGAATTGAAACCAGATTGGCATGTGATTGATGCGGAAGGTAAAACACTAGGTAGAATAAGCTCAGAAATTGCGATCCTTCTGCAGGGCAAACATAAACCTGGATATGTCCCGTATTTGAATACAGGGGATTATGTGGTTGTAGTAAATGCGAAAAAAATTCATGTTACAGGAAAGAAAATAGAACAAAAGAAATACTACCGACATAGTGGATATCATGGTGGTTTAACGGAAAGAACTTTACGGCAAATGTTGGATAAACACCCTGACCGTGTTATTAGACAATCTGTGAAAGGGATGCTGCCCAAAAACATACCAGGAAGGAGAATGTTGGGTAGATTGAAAGTTTATTCGGGAAGCGAACACCCTCATCAGGCACAAATAAACTCTGCTGAGTAACGAAGGGTTAATTGACTCATTCGGAAAGGAGAAAACATTGGTTGAACAACAATACACATATGCAGTTGGTAGAAGGAAAACTTCAGTGGCGCAGGTTAGGCTATATCAGGATGCTGGCCCAGTTATAGTGGAAGATAAATTAATAGAAGACGCTTTTCCTTTTAGTACATGGCAGCAAATAATAAATGAACCTTTCACTGTAACAAACACCCAAGGGAAATTTAGGGTCGTCGCCAAGGTAAAAGGTGGTGGAGTTAGTGGACGGGCCGGAGCCATAAGGCATGGCATATCAAGGGCTCTTGCTGAAATTGACAACGGCAGATACAGAGATGAACTGAAAAAGGCAGGGTTACTTACTAGAGATTCACGTGTGAAAGAGCGTAAAAAACCCGGCCTTAAGGGAGCACGAAAGGCCAAACAGTACACCAAACGGTAACTTAAACTGTAACTTGAGTTTCCTGGTGCTATAGAGATAGGTGCGGAGATTGGCAAATTCGAGAGCCATAACGTCAGCTGTTTTTAATACCTCTAGATTATCCATGGCAATGGAAAACTATCTTTTGTCTATTCTTCGCCTTGAGGAACAACAGACCAGAGTTTCCGTTGCCCAATTGTCTGAGCATTTTAAAACTTTGCCGCTAGGTGAAGGATTAGGCACATCGCTTCCTTCTGTCAGTGCAATGATCAGACGGATGTCCAGAGAAAAATTGGTTGGTATCTCCACAGACAAAGAAATTGTGTTAACCAAAAATGGTCGTCAATATGCGGAAGTTATTTTGCGAAGACACCGGCTAGCTGAAAGACTTTTGGTAGATGTCTTGAAAATCGATCTTGAGTTTGCTCACATCGAGGCACATAGGCTGGAACATACGATGTCTCCATACCTAGAACAGAAGGTTGTAGACTTACTAGATAACCCTCAGACTTGTCCCTTTGGACATCCGATACCGGGAAGTGGTTATACTATTCCAGCTAACGCCATAACGTTAGATAAATGTAGGCCTGGCAACAAATATGTTTTGGATAGGGTTCCTGAGGATAATCAAGACTTGTTAACCTATTTTGTTGAAAAAGGATTTATACCAGGCACTTCCATTAGAATAACCGACTCATCTTTGCCAAGGGGGATCGTAACCCTAAAATGCAATCAAAATGAACTTGTTTTTAGTACTGTAGTGGCTCAACTTATATGGGTTAGACCCTGAGAAGTAAAAAGTTTTGAAAATCGTCTCATCTCACCAAATGCAGGATCTTGAAGCTAGGAGCGAAACACTCGGAATATCCACCAATGAATTGATGAATAACGCTGGGTTCTCAATAGCAAGCCACATAGCGAAAAGTATGGGGCCGTTGAAAGGGTTGAAAGTGGTTTCGCTCGTGGGGACAGGAAACAACGGATCTGATTGTTTAATAGCTAGTGGCCACTTAGCGAAGTGGGGAGCTTCAGTTACTGCTGTGATTCTCAAACCACGTTTGGAACCTGACTTAAGGCGTCAGGAAACTTTGGAGATGGGAATTTCAGTGATAGATATAAATGAAGGAAAAGAAAATTGTTCTTTTTCCTCAGTTCATTCGCTTTTAAGGAATGCCCACGTAATAGTCGATGGCATTTTAGGTATTGGTACAAGGTTACCCATTCGTGATCCCTTTAAAACGGTTCTTTCTGGTATTAGGGCCTTAAATGGAAAAAAAGCGAAGGTTTTTTCTATAGATGTCCCATCTGGTGTCGATTCTGACACCTCTGCGGTGGATTCCTCGGCTTTTAAACCAGATGTGACGCTTGCTCTTGGTCATTTAAAACCTTGTCATGTTAATCAGCCCTCTGCAGATTTTTGTGGGGAAATAATTATTTGTGATATTGGTTTGCCAAATCATTTAAGCGTTGAGATAGATACCGCATTGCTGTGCGATGAATATGTAAGACTAATTTTGCCAGGTCGATCGATTTCATCCCATAAAGGTAGCTATGGAAAAGCGATGGTAGTAGGTGGGTCAGATAACTACATTGGTGCCCCGGTTCTTGCAGCCTCCTCAGCTATGAAAACAGGACTCGGGCTAGTGACTATCGCAACCTTCAAACATTTAGTAAATCCTATGGCTAATATGTTCCCTGAAGCTACCTTTTTGAGTCTCAAAGAGGACAGAATGGATATAAGGTCCGGCCAACATATGGCAAGGCAAATTTTTGAAGCAGTTGAAGACTATAAAGTTTTATTAATTGGATGTGGATTTGGAACCTCGCGAACAGCATACACAATTTTTCAAAATCTAGTTCTGTCTAATATTAAACTTCCGCAACTTGTTTTAGATGCTGACGGTTTGAATATGCTTTCTAAGATTTCGAACTGGTGGGATAAGATACCTTTTAACACTATATTAACCCCACACCCTAAGGAAATGTCACGTTTAACTAGGCTGCCAGTGTCAGAAATACAGTCGGACCGTCTAAATGTTGCAAAAACATTTTCAAAGCAATGGGGAGTTATTGTGGTTCTAAAAGGTGCCAATACTGTGATATGTGATCCAAATGGTTCTTCAAAAATAAGTCCTTTTGCAAATCCCATTTTATCTTCTGCTGGCACCGGCGACGTATTGGCAGGTTTGATTGCAGGCTTCGTTGGACAGGGCAGTAGCCCTTTGGAAGCTTCTTCTTTGGGAGTTTACACGCATGGTAAAACTGCTGAATCAGTTTCACTTCAGATGGGATCTTCAGGGTTACTTGCAACTGAATTGGCGAATAATGTGCCATTTACGATCAAATATTTGAGGGATTAGAAATACTTTGGTTCAGCTTAAAGGTAATGATAGATCGGCTTTTGTGGCATCAATGTTTGGAAGAATTTCACGCCGATATGATCTGCTAAATACCCTCATGACTGTTGGATTGCATTACATGTGGAGAAAAAAAGCGGCGGAATTAGCTACAGCTCATGTTTCGGGGGATATTTTAGATGTCGCTTCTGGTACTGGTGATTTTGCCTTTGACTTACTTAAATACTCCAATGTCAACATTGTTGTTGGACTGGATTTCTCTCCCGAAATGTTAGATGTTGCTATAAGAAAAAGTGTTAGATTGGGGTTAGATAGTAGATTTATTCCTGTGATAGGCGATGCACATATTCTGCCGTTTCCGAATGAAAGGTTTGCTAGTGCTACGGTTGGATTTGGAGTACGAAATTTTTCTGATCTGCCGAAGGCGTTGGCCGATATCGTAAGAGTAACTAGGCGGGGTGGCAAAGTTACTGTGTTGGAAATTGTTAGGCCTCAAGGTAGATTGGCATCTGTTTTATTTTTGCGTTATTTCAGGTGGGTGACCCCTAAATTGGGAAGAATTTTCGCTGGGGATTACGAAGCTTATAAATATCTTCCAGAATCTGTTCAGAATTTTATGTCAGCTGCCCAGCTTTCTGAAATTTTAGAAGGCGCAGGATTGCGAAACTTAGTTGTTGATACTAAAGGGATGGGGTCAATCGCTATAATTTCAGGGGAACGACCTTAATTCAAGGTCTTACATCCAAGATTATTTCTGTCACCAAGGGAGATTTTTCAGAAATATAAGTCACTGTTACTATATCACCTACATCATAACCCCAAAGAAGAGGCAAGAATTCTGACATTGTTGGAGTTGGGGTTCCGTTAATTGCGGTAATGACATCCCCTACCTTTAGTTTTCCGTTATCTGCGGGACCATTCGGTGATATTTGGGTGACGAATATACCTTCTGCAACACCTAAATCATACCTCTTTGAAATTGTACTAGTCGTATTCATGCCACGGAGTCCTATTAATGGACGGGTCACCTTTCCTTCTTTTATGAGACTATTGATCACCGGCTGTGCAACCGAAGAAGATACTGAAAACCCTATTCCTTGAGCACCACTATAGACGGCCGTGTTTATACCAATGACTTCTCCCTCGTCGCTGACCAAAGGGCCACCACTGTTACCTTGATTGATAGCAGCGTCAGTTTGGATCATGTCGTATAAATCTCCTCTTTCAGTCTGAACTGTTCTTCCGACACCGCTTATGATGCCGAATGTCACGCTTGGCCCACCCCTCAAACCTAATGCGTTCCCAATCGTAAATACCCAATCTCCGGGCCTAAGTGCACGAGATTCCCCAAATTTAATTGTAGAAAGATTGTCCGCCTCTATTTTTATGACGGCGAGATCAGTTAAAACATCAAGGCCTACTATTTCAGCTGAATAGTTTCTGCCATCTGATAGAGATACTTCTATATCAGATGTATTTTGTATCACATGGTAATTGGTAACAATATACCCATCATTACTGATGATTATGCCGGTACCAGATCCTTCATCAGTAAAATCAAAGAAGCGGCCCCTTGAAACTATGTCTACGGATATGGATACAACAGATTGTTGGACATTTTCAACTAAATCAGCTAAGGGGAACAAATTTTGTGTAACGGGGGGGCTTTTATCTGAATGAATATTTTCAAGTGTAATTTTTTGAGTAAAGTCATTTGAATCAATGACAAGAGAGCGATCCTCATCATTAGAACAAGCATAAGTTGCCAAAACGGCAATTACCAAGAAAAAAGAACGAATATGTTTAAGGTTTAATTGAACGAACAATCAAATTACCCCTTCTTTTTAAAGCAAGGAACATTCTATCCAATTTGCTTTTTTCATCTTCTTTAACGCCATATTTATGAAACATCGATGTAAGTTGCGCTCCAAAAAGTAAAATGATGGCGGAGATATAAAGCCATGCCTGTAAGGCTAAAAGTGCTCCCACTGATCCATAAACTGCATTGTAAAGGGAGAATGTACTCACCACCCATATGAAACACCACTGCCCGGCAATAAACCCTAAAGTGGCAATAAGGGCCCCGGGTATCACATACTGCATTCTTACTTTTATATTTGGCATCCATGCATAAAGTATCAGTATAGATATGAACGCCAATATTGGTGAAATTAATTGGGATATTAATCCAAGGACAAAATCTATTTGGAAATCTCCGTCTGGGTCAAAATATTCGAAAAGATCTGTTACAACGGAGATGACGGGCGCAGTCAAAAGGATTATCAACACCAGTATACCTGCACCAAAAACTAAGCCGATATCTATCAACCTTTCCCTCAGGAAAGGTCTGGGACGTGTTACTCCCCAGGCTGTATTGATTCCTCTTCTAATAGCCCCAAAAGCAGCAGACGAAGCCCATATCAATCCAAGAAAACTGGCGATCCCGGTGATAGTACGACCTTTCACGATACCTTCCATGGTTGAACCGATTAATTCACTTGAAACAGGCAGAACTTCCGCCATTTGGATAGCTAACTCGGTCCTGTCACTGTCTGGGCCAATGATGAATGCCATTACAGACACCACAGCCAAACCCAGTGGAAACAATGAAAACAAAGCGTAAAAAGAAATAGCCGCCGCCATAAAAACACAATTTTTAGATAGAAAATCGGTAACGGCTTCATAAAGGAAATTTATGATGCTATTCAGAGACATCAATATAATTTTTAATTGTTTTGGCCGGAGAAAAATTCTCTCAATGCCTTTACCGTTCCTTCACGATTTTCACTATGAAGGCCGTGCCCGGCACCAGCTATTTCTTTAACAATGCCTTTATTAGAAGGTATCTTAGAGGCCATTTCATTGGCTTGCTTAAGATCTAGCACAGCAGAGGTTTCACCTCTGATAATCATTGTGTTGCAGGATATTCTGGGTATACAGTCCCACAGGAATTCTCCTTCTTTAAGGGCCGTTCTACCTAAAAGCCACTTCATCTCTGGATCGGTCTTCGGTATGAGTATCCCATCCCAATTTGTGCGATAGGTGTATTTAACAATTTGCCATAATTGGTTGTCGTTTAAAGTTGGCTCGGACTCCTTATGCCAATCAAATGCTTGTTCAGGTGTGAAAAATCCTCTTGGTTTTTCTTTTGTACCCTTTGTCATTCTTTGATTAGCTGTGGCTTTACCAGCAGGCGAAGGGTCCGGCATTGGCCCATAATCCCCCAATGCTAGGTGCGAAACAAAATCCCCGTAATATGCTCCCAAAGCTATGCCTATTCGGGATCCTTGAGAATGGCCGTAATAATCAAATGGGTATAGACCGGTGACTTTGGCAAATGCGGCTACATCGGAAGCGAAATTTTGAACCGAGTAACCCCCTCTGCTCCAATCGCTATCGCCACAACCCCGAGCATCTATGGCTACAACGTGCCATTTGTCTGAAAATTCAGGGGATATTTCATCAAAAAGATGTGAATGACCACCAATACCATGCATCAATATGAGAGGTTTCTTTGTTTTGTCACCACCCCAGTCAAGGTAATGAATGTTGAGATCATTTGCAACGACCCATTTGTCTTCAGGATAAAAATGGCTCATGGATAACACCCCTTATTTAAACTTGTCCAACGTTCGTTGAAAGTGATGAATCTATTCTACCAATAATGGGAACTTAACCTTACTTTTTATATGTACTGCTCTTGTAGAATTAAAGAACTGAATAAACATCGGGTTTCTATAGGCACTAAATTTGAAGACTGCTGATTTTGACTACAAACTTCCACAAGAATTAATTGCGCAATCTCCATCAGAACCAAGAGATCACTCACGCCTTATGATACTAGATCGAAAAAACGGCCGAATTGAGCACCGTAAATTCTATAATATTTCTGAATATTTAAATCCTGGGGATGTGTTGGTATTTAATGATAGTAGGGTCATACCAGCAAGGATGTATGGATTAACAGTGGATAGAAGAAGCCGAGTCGAACTACTGTTGCTTTCTCAGATCAGTGCTAATGTTTGGAAGACCTTGGTTAAACCGGGACGAAGAATGAGAAAGGGGGCAAAATTTCTAATAAACGGAACTGATGGTAAACAATTAATTGGGAGAGTTCGAGAGCAACACCTTGATGGTAGTCGAGAAGTTGAGTTCGAATCTGAGTTAAACTTCGGGTACTTTGGGTCGCTGCCTCTTCCTCCATACATACATGAAACAACAGCACCTGCTGACCGGTACCAGACTGTATACGCTCAAAAAGAAGGAAGTATCGCAGCTCCGACTGCTGGTCTCCATTTCACAAAAAAATTACTTAAACGGATATCTGCAAAAGGAGTGTCGCTAGAATTTGTAACCCTTCATGTCGGTTGGGATTCCTTCCGCCCGCTGAAGACCAATGATCCTTCAGAGCATAAAATGCATTCAGAATACTGGGAACTTACCCGAGACGTGTGCGACAGAATAAATCTGGCAAAAAGTGAAGGAAGAAGAGTTATATCTGTAGGGACCACGGCGGTACGGCTTCTAGAAAATGCTGCCAGAATCAATTTATCTCCCACTTTAAGTCCAGGTTCTGGATGGGCTGACATTTATATTAAACCAGGATATCAATTCCGTGTTGTGGATAGTTTAATCACAAATTTCCACTTGCCTAAATCTACTTTGCTAATGTTAACCAGCGCCCTTGCCGGTAGGGATAATGTTTTAAAGGCTTATAAAGAAGCGATCCAGAACCGATATAGGTTTTATAGCTTTGGTGATGCGATGTTCATAGTTTAAACTCCAAAAGGGAAGTGTATAATCCGCGTTACTATGCTGTTATTGAATCGTGTGAGGTTTTCCTAATGTATTCTCCAGGTAAAGACATATTAGAATCTCTAGGGCTCAGTCCCATTATATCTGCTACTGGTACAGTGACTGCTTATGGCGGTAGTAGGCTTAGACCGGAAGTAATGGATGCCATGAATCGGGCATCTAACACTATGGTGAATATGGATGAACTCAATCTAGCTGTTGGTAAGCAAATAGCAGCAGCCACCGGTGCAGAGGCCGGAATGGTCACCAGTGGCGCAGCTGGAGGTCTTATTCTGCAGGCAGCAGCGGTAGTTGCTGGTAATGATCCGATTAGAATGAAAAAACTACCAGACACAAACGGGATGAAAAATGAAATTATCATACATAGAAGCCATAGATTTCCTTATGACCAATGTTACCTGTCCGTGGGGGCCAAATTTGTAGAAATTGGCGATGGCCGCAGGTGCCAACCATGGGAGTTGGAAGGTGCATTCACCGAAAACACAGCTGCTGTTGCATATTTGTTTTCACCGTTCATAACCAGAAGAGCCTTGCCTTTTGAATATGTATGTGAAGTAGCTCATTCCAAAGGAATACCTGTTATTGTAGACGCCGCTTCGTACTTACCTCCTAGAGCTAACATTACCCGCTTCATAAAAGAAGGGGCTGATATGGTTATTTATAGCGGTGGCAAAGGAATAAAAGGTCCACAAGGTACCGGTGTGCTTTGTGGCAGGTCAGATCTCATTGAGGCCGCATATGCCAACGCGAGCCCCCATCAATTTATAGGTAGAGGTTTGAAGGTTGCAAAAGAGGAAATTATCGGTATATCAAAAGCATTAGAAATATTTTTGTCTGAAGATGAGGAAGAAGAAAACAAAAGATACCAGCAAATGTGTGATCAAATCGTGGATGCCTTAATAGAAATTCCGGGCGTCGGGTTGCAGACCAAATGCGATCCATATGATTATCTAATACCTACGGCTTTAATTACATTTGACCTCGATAGAAATGGGTTGTCACGAGATCAGGTTTGGGAACAGATGGTAGCAGGAGACCCACCTATATATCTCAGTAATTTGGGCACACCAGATGAATTGGCTGTTGATCCCTTCAATATTGCCGACTCAGAACTGGAAATGGTTATTGGTAGACTACGGGAATTACTGGTTCAAAATTAGTTTCATCTTGGGATGACGGAGGTAGATTAGAAAAACATGTTAGATCGATTCAAAGTTCCAAAAGAAGATATCATCAAAGTAGACCATGAATCCCTACAGGAAACTGTAACTCAAATTTTTGAAAAGATGGGAGTAGTGCCAGAAGATGCGAAGGAGGGCGCTAGTGTGCTTGTGTCAACAGATCTTCGAGGAGTGGAAACGCACGGAGTATCTAACATGCTTCGGAGTTATGTAGAGAGATACAATGCAGGAGATTTGAATCCTCGTCCAGATTGGAAAATTGAACGAGAGACCCAAGGTACTGCAACCATCGATGCGGATAGTGGTTTGGCGGTTATATTGGGCCCTAAAGCAATGAGGATTGCCATTGAGAAAGCCACAACTGTTGGGATAGGCGTTGTGACAATGCACAACGCTGGGCATTCCGGTGCAATTGGTCATCACGCAATGCTGGCTGCTAAAGAAGATATGATAGGGATGACTGCCACAGCTGGGGGGATGAGTGTACTTCCGACGTTTGGTGCAGAGCCTAGATTGGGTACTAATCCAATAGCGATAGCAGCGCCTGCAAGGAATAATCCACCATTTCTTTTTGATGCTGCTACCTCTGCTATAGCAGGTAATAAACTAGGGCTTGCGGCTCGTGTCGGGGCCAACCTACTTCCTAATTGGATTTCACAAATTGATGGGTCTCCCATAGGGGACGAAGTTCCAATGCCGGACCGTGGGGATTTTTATCAGCTGCCTTTGGGAGGGACAAGAGAACAGGGTTCGCACAAAGGTTATGGGTTTGGTTTGATGTCGGAAATATTAGCTACGGGGTTAAGTGGGGCTATAAGTGCTATGGTCATGGGATCGGGTAAAACTAGCAGGACCGGGGGAACAAGTTGCCACTATTTCTGTGCATACAATATAGAGGCATTTACCGATGTTGAGTTGTTCAAAGATAACATGGATAACATGCTTCAGGTTTTGAAGGATACGCCACCTGCTCCCGGGCAGGATAGGGTTATGTATCCTGGGCTTTCTGAATATGAAGAAGAAGAAGATAGAAAAGCAAATGGTATCCCTTTGCACTCTGAAGTTGTGGAGTGGTTTACAGACATAACCAGTGAACTATCGGTACCTATGGTTAAAATATTGTAAACAATTTAATTTCTTTGTGATTTCTTTATCTATCGACTTGAAATCGCCAGGTCAGTTTAATCGCCTCGTTGGCCTAGAAATCAATAATGAATACAGAAAGTATCAGAATATGAAGAACCAGATGCAACCGTAGTTCCACTTATAAGGGTCTTCTTATGAGCATCGCGCCAGGCTAGTCCAGCTTTTTCTGGTGAATTCTGGGTATGCTCCGTGTGTTTCTGGCTTTTTCAAGCCCAGATGCTCTGCAGAAGAAGGCTATCGGGATTGAGTGTTTCGTCAACATAATACTAATATCAATTATGTTAGCTAACGTTCTATTTATGTCGGACCGGCCAATGACGAGCATCTCACACCCAAGCTTGTAGCTGGGGACTTACATATATGCTCATTTAATGGTAATAATTGATATCGGGGTTCACACATTCCAAGGAGATTTTAAGTGGGCAGTGAAAAAATCCTTATTATTGAGGATGAAGAAAATATCTTGGAGGCCGTTAAATACACCTTAACTCAAGAAAATTTCGATGTATTTACTGCTATCGATGGAGAAGAAGGATTAACAAAAGCCTTAGAAATTCGGCCTGATTTGGTTTTGCTGGATGTTATGTTGCCCAAAATGGATGGATTTGAAGTGTGTAGAATTCTTCGGAAAAATCTAGATATGCCAGTTTTTATGATTTCGGCCAAGTCTGAGGAGATCGATCGAGTGGTGGGACTGGAGATAGGGGCAGATGATTATATAACCAAACCTTTTAGTATGAGAGAGTTGGTAGCGCGGGTTAGAAATGTCCTTAGACGAGCTTCTTCACAGACCAAAGTAAATGATTTGGAAGTAATAAAATGCGGGGAACTGGAAATTCATCTAACAAGCCATAAGGCTACGGTTAGAGGTGAAGAGATTTCTATGAAACCTAAGGAATTTGATCTGCTTTATTTTTTGGCTTCGAACACGGGCAGGGCTTTTACAAGGGATCAGATCTTGAAAAGACTATGGGGTCATGAATACATTGGAGATGTGAGAACGGTGGATGTTCATGTTCGCTGGATTCGAGAAAAGATTGAGACAAATCCTAGTCGACCCGAAAAATTGATAACTATCCGAGGAGTAGGTTACCGATTCGACGGATGATTGATGGGTGGGACAATTGGGTTAATATGTTGCTGAAAATATCCAACCTATATTTTTTGAGAAACATTGTGATTCTAGTGCTGGTTATTTTGATATTGATTGCAATTCTGTTTTTCATTGCCCAATATTTTCCTGACTCAGCCAATTTGGTTGTTCTTATATTTGGCATACTCCTTATATTTGTAATCTCATCGGTGGTCCTGAATGTTATGTTAATTTCTCAATCTAAATCTTCCGTGAAGGAAGTTCGGTCCAGTATTTCGGGTATTCTTGGTAGCTATCCCGAATATCCCGTGTCAACTTCGGAATCAAATTCTATTGATGAATTAACTGGCGTGCTGGATGAATTTTCATTGGTTATGTCGGAAAAAATCAACTCTTTGTCATCAGAGAAAAACACTCTTTCCGCTCTATTGGATACTATGGGTGATGGAGTAATTGTTACTGATGAAGATAGTGTAATAACTTTATTTAATAGGACCGCCCAAGCTATTTTTAGTTTGGAGTATTCGAATTGCGTCGGATTGAGGGTGGCAGAAGTAATCAGAGATTTCCAGATAATTCAACTTCATTCCAATTGTTCTATTCACCGCGAGGTTAGGCAGGCAGAGATAGAGATCCCTGAAATAAGGCGATATCTTAGCGTTACAGCAACTCCACTAGGGGATCAATCTGATGAGGGCGTTTTAATGAACATACATGACCTTACCAATATCAGGCTACTGGAAAACACAAGAAAGGAATTTGTTAGTAACGTATCACATGAATTAAGGAGCCCTTTGGCATCAGTTAAAGCCTTGGTGGGGACTTTACGAGGAGGTGCTTTACAGGATTCAAAAGTCGCTTCAGATTTTGTGGAAAGAATTGATAGAGACGTTGATCGAATGACCTTGCTCGTGGCTGACTTACTAGAATTATCCCGTTTGGAAAGCGGACGTGAGGAATGGGTAAAGGAGATCTTACAAATTCAGGATGTGATTCGGGAATCAATTTCAATAGTTATAAATCAAAACGGACAAGATTTACCGATTCAATCAATAGCGGATCCTGAATTAAAGGTGATTGGGAATGAAGAAAAAATCACGCAAATTTTGGTTAATTTACTAGAAAATGCCGTTAAATTTACCCCTTCTAATCGGGATGTGACCATAAATGCGAGAAAAAAAGGAGAATTTCTTGAAATATCGGTGCGAGATACCGGGATAGGTATCGCACCAGAGCATTTACCCCATCTTTTTGAGCGTTTCTACAAGGTTGATAGGTCTCGGAGGGCGGAAGGAACCGGGTTAGGATTAGCGATAGTGAAACATATAGTCCAAGCCCATGGAGGAGAAGCGTATGCGGATAGCATTGAAGGTGAAGGAAGCACCTTTTACTTCACCTTACCTGTTCCTTAACTCATTGTTTCCATGAAGACAGGTTGCAGTAAATTCCTTTTTCTAGGCATTACTTAAATTTTTGTTAATCTAGTGTTAATAATTTTTAGTTTCGTTTCCATTAACATTCTCTCTGGAAACATATTTTCAACCAAATTCAGCCACCAACAGTAAGGTTAGCAGATCTATTGATTTGCACTGAACATTGACGGTAATTTGGAGGATTCAAGCAATAATGACCGCATTGGTGAGAAACACGGAAAGCGTATCAATAGTATTTATTGTGCTAGGCATATTTATTTGTGGGTTTGTAGGTTGCGGGAATGATACTTCCAATCGTTCCGACTCACAAAAAGAATTAACTGGAACAATAGAAATAGATGGTTCCTCTACCGTTTATCCTATATCGGAGGCGGTTGCAGAAGAGTTCAATAAACTTCATCCCAGGGTGAGAGTTAATGTGGGGGTCTCGGGAACAGGAGGTGGATTTAAGAGATTCACAGTTGGAGAGACAGATATTTCTGATGCCTCTCGACCAATTAAAGATCCCAAAGAAACTAGTGTTGCTGATGAAAATGGAATTGGCTATGTCAAAATGCGTCTTGGTACAGATGGGCTTTCCGTTACAGTTAGCCCATCCAATGATTTTGTAGAGTGTTTAACTATTCAAGAATTGAATGCAATTTGGAAACCAGATTCCAAAATTTATAATTGGAAAGACGTGAGACTTGGATTTCCAAATCTGAAAATCAGGCTTTATGGTCCAGATACTGATTCAGGAACCTTCGATTACTTCACGGAGGAAATTAACGGGGAAGCACAAGTTTCTAGACCAGATTATACTGCCAGTGCAGATGACAATGTCCTCGTCCAAGGGATATCGGGGGACAAGGGTTCTCTAGGATATTTCGGATTTGCTTATTATGCTGAGAATACTGATAAACTCAAACTGTTAAGTGTTGACAGTGGATCCGGTTGTGTTAAGCCAAGCCTTCAGACAATACCTTCGGGTGAATACAGCCCTTTATCTCGCCCCTTGTTTATTTATGTCAACACCGATAGTTATAAACGCCCAGAAGTAAAAATATTCGTGGATTATTACATGGAAGTTGGTCCAGGCTTAACTAACGAAGTAGGATATGTTGCATCTAGCGAATCGACATATGCTGATAACAAGTCTAGGTTGTCTGAGTAAGTTATAAATTTTCAGAAAGGTTTGTATGTGAAAAATTATGTCTTAGGTTACATAGACACATGGCTGACTAACCAAGCGAAATCATAACAATTGTTTGATTATAGGGGCTTGTAACCAAGATGGCACAAATTTTGGATTCCAGAAGAAAATTTTGGATAAGAGTTGAAGGATCCATAGTGAAATGGTTGTTCATGGCCTGTGCATCTGTATCTATCTTGACAACCATTGGTATTCTAGTAACTTTGTTATACCAGGGATATGGGTTTTTTAATGAGGTAAGCCCGTGGGAATTTCTTACAGGTACGAGGTGGACACCGATACTCAAACCAAGATCATATGGGGTATTGCCGCTTGTATCAGGTACCCTTCTAGTAACCGTCATTGCGGCTATGGTTGCACTTCCCGTTGGTCTTATGACAGCTATATTCCTCTCGGAATATGCTGCGGATAATGTTAGACGAATCATAAAGCCGATACTAGAGATACTCGCTGGTATCCCGACAGTTGTTTACGGGTATTTCGCCCTGACATTTGTTACACCACTTCTACAAAATATCTTTAATGATTTATTGGTATTTAATGCACTAAGTGCTGGCATTGTGATGGGGGTGATGATTATACCTATGGTTTCTTCGCTTAGTGAAGATGCAATGATATCTGTACCTAGGAATTTAAGGGAGGCCGCTTATGCTTTGGGAGCAACGAGATATGAAGTGAGCCTTCGAGTTGTTGTTCCTGCGGCTCTGTCAGGAATAATAGCCGCCTTTATCATTGCTATTTCCCGGGCGATTGGTGAAACAATGCTAGTAACTATTGCGGCCGGTGCTACTCCGAGAATGGCGTTAAATCCGCTTGAGGGTGTACAGACAATGACCGCTTATATAGTCCAGCTTAGTTTAGGGGAAGCACCGGTAGGGTCGTTGGAGTACAACACCATATTTGCAGTGGGGCTGGTTTTGTTCTGTATGACACTTTTGATGAATTTATTGGGTTTTTGGATCGTACGAAGATTCCGAGAGGCTTATTAATATGAACGAATATAAGCCTGTGGCAAATAGTATCAACCCCAACCGTAAGCGAAGAAAAATAATAGGAGCTTCTGTTTATTGTATTTTCCTCATTTCCACCCTTGTTGGCATCGTCGGGTTAGGTGTTTTGATTTTTGATGTTTTAGACAAGGGGATACCTTGGTTGAACTGGCAATTTCTGACAGATTACCCGTCGAGGAAGCCTGAGGAAGCTGGCCTATATTCGGCCCTCATTGGCACAATATGGTTGATGTTTATGACCGCTTTACTGACGGTACCTATTGGGGTCGGTGCAGCTATATATCTGGAAGAATATGCTCCAAGAAATCTTCTCACTAAGGCTATTGAAATAAATGTTTCGAACCTGGCAGGAGTACCCTCTATAGTTTATGGACTCTTGGGTATGGCACTTTTTGTTTACTATTTGGGTAGCTCAGAACAATTTTTAGGTAGAACTTTGCTGGCTGGAGCACTGACCCTAGCTCTTTTGGTACTGCCTATAGTTATTATGGCTTCTAGAGAAGCTATCAGGGCGGTTCCGGACTCGTATCGCCAAGGAGCCTATGCCATGGGGGCAGATAAATGGCAGGTTATCAAAGGCGTTGTCCTTCCGTCCGCTCTGCCTGGAATTTTGACTGGTACCATTCTGGCCATGTCCCGAGCAATAGGGGAGGCGGCGCCAGTAATAGCCATTAGTGCCCTAGTTTATATGACATTTATACCGGCTCATCCAATGGAAAGATTCACAGTGTTGCCAATTCAGATTTATAACTGGGTTGCTAGACCCCAGGAAGAATTTAGGGGTTTGGCTGCTGCGGGCATTATAGTTCTATTGGCCATTTTACTGACGATGAACGCAATTGCTGTGGTTTTGAGAAATAAATACCAAACACGGTCGGAGGAATAAATTGGGGAATAGCACTGTTTTTAATATCAGGGGTCTAAATGTTTATTACGGAGACTTCTTGGCAGTTAAAGACGTAGATATGGATATTAAAAAAGAAAGCGTCACTGCTTTGATAGGGCCTTCAGGTTGCGGGAAAAGCACCTATTTAAGATGCTTAAATAGAATGAATGATTTGATTATCGGGGCATCTGTAAAAGGCCAAGTGTCCTTTGAAAACAGGAACATATATGACTCAAATGTGGATGCAACGGAGGTAAGATCTCGGATTGGTATGGTCTTTCAAAAACCTAACCCTTTTCCTAAGTCAATTTATCGAAATATTGCCTTTGGCCTTAAAGTCAATGGGTTCACCGGCGATATGGATGAAGCGGTAGAAAAATCATTAAAACAAGCAGCATTATGGGATGAAGTGAAGGATAGACTCAATGATAGTGCTTTTACTCTCTCTGGTGGTCAACAACAAAGATTATGCATTGCCCGGGCGCTTGCCATTCAACCGGAAGTAATACTAATGGATGAACCTGCTTCTGCCTTAGACCCAATCGCCACTTTGGCTATAGAAGATTTAGTGAGAGAATTAAAGGCCAATTACACAATCGTCATCGTTACCCATAATATGCAACAAGCGGCAAGAGTGTCAGATGAAACGGCCTTTTTCATGGTGGATGAAGATCGATCTGGCTATCTTGTGGAACATGACGATACGCAGAAAATATTCACTAATCCAACTAATCAGAGAACTGAAGAATATATAACGGGTAGATTTAGCTAGAGGGGTGACAAATGCCAAGAGAAGATTTCGAAAACAACCTTAAAATTATCCAGGACGAGTTGATTCAGTTGTCTAGCATGGTGGAGAAGTCAGTTTTTAAATCAATTGATGCGTTACGAAATCGGGATATTAAGGCTTCTCAGCAAGTCATAGACGATGATGACGCTATTGATGAAAAACAACAGGAGATTGAAAATACTTGCATAGATTTGATTGCTTTGGAAGCTCCTATGGCAGGTGATCTGAGGGTGATTATATCGGTAATGATGATGGCGACTGAACTAGAAAGGATAGGTGATTATGCCGAAGGCATAGGAAAAATCAGTTTGGCAATGGGAGATCTACCTCCATTGAAACCACTTATAGACATACCTCGGATGGCTGATCTCGCTACCGATATGCTTAGAAGAAGCACAGAAGCATTTGTTAATAGGGACACTGTGGCAGCAACATCCGTTCGAAAGGATGATGACATTGTAGATGATCTTTATGATCAAGTTTACAGGGAACTTTTAACATTTATGATGGCTGATCCAAGTACTATCCAAAGAGCTACTTATCTGCTTTGGGTGGCTCACGATATTGAAAGGGTTGCCGATAGAACAACGAATATGTCAGAGCGAGTTATATGGTTGGTGACGGGTCAGAATCCTGATTAGACGAAATGTCTTGCCAAACAATTTGCTTCCTCAGTACTTTCCCTAACTTACATCCGACACTGTAGGCTACATCCTTCATGGTTGGGTATTCAATGACTTCTTCTTTAATTGAAGTAACTAAACAGTCATGAATTCCGCAAGGGATGATGTGACTGAAATAGGATAAATCTGTGTGAACATTTAAAGCTAACCCGTGGGAAGTGGTTTTTTTACTTACTCTTACACCAATAGCTGCTATTTTCTTGTTTTCTACCCAAATGCCTGTCGGCATATCCTTTTCGTTTCCGATTATTCCGTATTCATCGAGACAGTCAATGATGGAAATTTTGAGCGCTCTAACATATTCTGAAGGTGAATATGCGATGCGATCTAGTTTCACTATCGGGTATACCACCAACTGTCCGGGCCCATGATATGTTACTTCTCCTCCTCGATCAGTATTTCTGATTTCAATTCCTAATTTTTTAACTATTTGTCCTTCAATTAATATATCCTCATGTTTTCCCATCCTTCCCAGAGTATAAACATGTGGATGCTCGAAAATTAGGGTTTCATCTTCTCCTCCAGCTGACACTTTCTCATGAGTTTTCTGCTGTATAATTTGCCCTGTGTCATAGCTAACCAAACCATGGTATGTAGTTAACATTCTGGCCCCGGTTTAGTAAATTAGTGTTTCCGAACCTATATTCTCGAGTAATTTTTTTACTGACATACTGAAGGCACTTGCCTCGGCCCCGTCCATTATTCTGTGATCAAAAGATAAGCAGATATTCATCATAGATCTTATGGCTATGGCATCTTCTTTAATGACCGGACGCTTAATAATTGCCTCCGTGGTCATTATGGCTGCTTGAGGATGATTTACTAATGGTCTGGAGGACACTGATCCCAACGCCCCAGTATTATTTAAAGTAAATGTACCACCTTGGACTTCAGGCAGGCTTAACTTTCCATTTTTGGCCTTGGATATTAGAGTTTCCATAATTTCAGCTAATCCAGCTATGCTGAAAAAATCGGCATTGTGTATTACTGGCACTATCAACCCGTCAGGAGCTGCAACAGCTATTCCAATATTTATGTTTTTCTTCAGTATGATCCCTTCTTCTGACCATGTTGAATTTAACAGGGGGTTTTTCTTCAGTGATTCGGCTACCGCTTTTATTACAAACGGTAAGTAAGTGATGTTTATTCCTTCTTTGTTCATGAAGGATTCTTTTATGTCTTGTCTCTTAGATACCATCCCAGTCACATCTACAGCCACTTCGCTCCAAGCCTGCGGGATTAAAGCTGCACTTTTTGACATGTTGGCCGCTATCATTTTTCTGACTGGGGTGAGAGCAATTTTCTCTTGATCTTTTCTCGATTGGGTATCTTGATCCGATGGCCCTGTAGAATCTTCCCTTCCCCCTATGGTTGAATTGGCTTCAATGAATGAAATGACGTCCTTTCGGGTTATTCTTCCGTTAATTCCAGTACCCACTATCTGTGCTAGGTCTATCTGATTTTCCTCTGCCAGCCTTAAAACGGCTGGAGAGTATCGGCTTTTTGGGGGCGGGCTTTTGTCATGATTTGATAAGGATTCATCTCGGCTAATGGGACCACCAGATCCAGTGGGCCCGACCGGAGCAGTATTTTTTAAAAGGACACCCGTTGTGCCAATTTCCTGATCTGTTACGTCTGGTTCAAGTTTATCGTGATTAGTATTTTCTTGATTTTCGTTTGTTTCAATGTCGGCAATGAGGCCACCCATTTGGACAGTTTCGCCTTCATTAGCGATTATTTCCCGAAGAACTCCACGTACTGGGGAGGGAAGTTCCATATTGACCTTATCGGTGATGACTTCGACTAAGGGGTCATATTTTTCTATCTTATCCCCTACATTTTTTAGCCATCTGCCTATGACCCCTTCTGTAACAGATTCACCTACCTGTGGAAGTTCGATCTTCATGGTACCTAATACTCTGCTAATTCTTTGATTGCTGTTGATATTTTTTCTGCGTCTATCATAAACATATTTTCGAGTGGTGGACTGAAGGGCATTGCCGGGACTTCAGGTCCACCTAATCTGATCACCGGAGCATCTAAGTACTCAAAGGCGTGTTGCGAAATTAGAGCCGATACCTCAGATCCAATTCCAAGCGCTTGATTGTCCTCATAAACTATCAGAGTTTTCCCAGTTTTTTTAACTGTGTTAATGATACTTTCCATATCCAGAGGCCGAACAGTTCTTAGATCTAGAACTTCTACACTAATGTTTTCTAAACTGGCCATTTGAGCTGCTTCTAAACAATGGTGTACCATCAATCCATAAGTGATTATGCTTATGTCTTCACCGAGTTTCTTTACATCGGCTTTTCCCAATGGAATTGTATATTCTTGGTCCGGTACTTCACCTTTTACGAGTCGGTATGTCCTTTTGTGCTCGAGGAATATTACAGGGTCGTCGTCTCTTATCGAGGATTTTAACAGGCCTTTTGCATCATACGGAGTCGAAGGGGTTACCACTTTTAACCCGGGAGTATGCGCAAAGATAGCTTCAACGCTTTGCGAGTGATATAGGGCTCCTCTTACGCCCCCACCTTGCGGAGCTCGTAGTACCATCGGTGCGTTTAGTTTTCCTTCTGTACCATATCGTACCTTTGCGGCCTCGCCAACAATTTGATTTATAGTTGGCCAGATAAAATCGGCGAATTCTATTTCGGCGATAGGCCGGAGCCCACTCATAGCTGCTCCTAAAGCGATTCCAGCTATTGAAGATTCAGCAAGAGGTGTGTCTATTATTCTTTCCTCACCGAATTCAGATAAGAAACCTTCGGTGGCAAGAAATACACCCCCTCTGGCACCAATGTCTTCCCCCATGATGAACACTCGGTCATCGTTTCGCATCTCTTCGCGCATGGCTTCCCTAATAGCTTCTAATACAGTTATTACAGCCATTTTCTTTGCCTACTCCGCATACACATGTTTGAAAAAATCGGTAGTTCCTGGATACGGGGCATTCTCTGCTTCTTCAGTTGCTTTATTTACGATTTCTTTCGCACTTTCATGAATATAGTTATCTTCTTTTAGGTCCAGTATCTTTCGTTCCAAAAGCTGCTCTCTAAGTAGCCTTAAGGGATCTCTTTTTTTTGCTTCTTCAATCTCTTGAGAAGATCGGTATATGGAGTCGTCGTCATCACTGGTGTGAGGAAGATATCGTTCGACATTCGCTTCTATTAAAGTAGGCCCTAAGCCGGCCCTAGCTCTTGTCACGGCTTCGACAGTGGTTTCGTATACTGCTACGATATCGCACCCATCAATTTCTATTCCAGGCATTCCATACCCTTCAGCCCTTGCAGCGACATTAGCCACAGCCATTTGCTTAGATAAAGGGACAGATATGGCATATCCATTGTTTTCGCAAAAAAATATAATGGGAAGCTTGTGTATGGCAGCAAAGTTCATGGCTTCGTGGCAATCGCCGGCGCTGGAAGCCCCGTCCCCAAAATACGCCACTATGACCCTGTCTTCCTTCTTCATCTTTGCAGTTAATGCTGCTCCAACGGCTTGTGGTATGTGTGTTGCTATGACATTTGAGAGATTAATCACGCCATATTCAGGATGGGCACCATGAGTTGGGAACTGCCTTGCTCCGCTTAATGGCTCTCCTTCCTTCGCAACAAAACCTTTAATTATTTCGGCTGGGGTCAACCCAAGTGTGAGCAGCACGGCGAGATCCCGATAGTAAATGTAACATTGGTCATACCCTTTCCGGAGGGCTGCCACTGACCCTATTTGGCCTGCCTCATGTCCTTGTGAAGAGGCCATGATGGCTGCCTTCCCTTGGCGATTTAGCATCCAAATCCGCTCATCAAGAGTTCTACAAAGAACCATGTCTTTGTACATTTTCAGAAGCAACTCGTCCTGAATTTTCAAGTTTGTTTCCATTGGTTTGGTCTCATCCAATTTTTTGCCTATAACCTTGATACGAGAATGCCCAGATTACTGATGGCATTATATTGAGGATATCGGAGGGAGGTCAAAATTATGTAAAAGAAGTTAGACGAATGGTAAAGCCTAGTTAGAGGACCTAAATCTATATCCGACGTTCCAGATAGTTTCAATGTAAGGGCTTTCTGAATTATTCTCTATTTTGCTTCTTAGTCTTCTTATATGCACATCCACTGTTCTGGTTCCACCAAAATAATCATAGCCCCATATTTGGTTCAAGAGCGTTGCCCGGTCATATACTCTGCCAGGGTTTGATGCCAAAAGTAATAGCAACTCATATTCCTTAAACCTCAGATTAACCCTGCTATTATTTATCAGAACCTCATAATTGGAGGGGTTGATTGTAAGTTCTCCTCTATTTATAAACTCTTCTTCCGATGGTGTAATGGTTGCCTTTTTTACAGAAAATACTGACCTCATAATTAATTCTTCCTCAAGAAATGGGGTAACAATAAAATCTGTGATTATCATATCGGTATCAAGTGACATTAGGTCATTAGGGGAAATTATAGCCAGTGTTGGAAGGTTTTTTTCTTCGCATAATTCCAATACTTTAGATATTTGCAGTCTATTGAGAAGACCTAAATCCATAATTATTAGGAGGCTACCCTCGGCAATGTCAACTTGATCCATGAAAGTTTCCGACTCATTGGAGTTAGACACAAATATCGGTGTAATCATGTCTTCGGCAAGAAGCTGGCAAATGCCTTCTCTGGTGAATTCGTTAGATTTGTCGTGGGCTATATTCATTTCCCCTGAGCCTGTAAGGCGTATTTCACCGACATTAAATTATTCATTTATACAAAAAAGATAATAGGCTTTCAAAGCCTGTCTAAAATTAGTGCACTAATCCAAGGTTGTAGATTATAGCAAACGTGAACTTTTGTGCAGATATTAAACCGTAAATCTTTGCTCCGAGATAGGAGTGTCATGTACTATTAAAAGCCCTAATGTGTTAAAGAAAAGCGGTACAGTTTAGAAATTATCCAAGTGTAGGAGAATATGGAGAACACTAGATGAATATGCGTTCCATGAGAAGCATGTTTATATATCTTCTAATAGCTGTCGGAATAATGGCCATATTTCTGACGGTTTTTAAGGAGCCGTTTGGAGGGTCCTCAGAAATACCGATCAGTAGAATTATGTCTCTGGCAGCTGAGAATAAATTAGAATCGATTGAGATAAATGGAGATAGCTTAACTGCTGTTGGGAATGATGGCACCCAGTACACCTCGAGGAAAGAATCGGGCTCGAGCATTGTGGAACAGTTAGAAGTGGCTGGAATTAGTAGCGGGCCAGGGGGTGTGGATGTATCTGTTAAGGGAACTGGTGGTATTGGAAGCTTTTTCGGGATACTAATTAATTTCCTACCCATTATTTTTTTTGGGGCTGTATTACTCTTCATGATGAAGCAGGCACAGGGTGGCGCCAGCCAAACATTTAATTTTGGTAAATCGAAAGCTAGGGTTTTCGATAGCGACAATCCGACTGTAAGTTTTGCTGACGTTGCTGGGGTAGACGAGGCTAAGGAAGAGTTACAGGAAGTTGTGGAGTTTTTGAAATCTCCAGAGCGGTTTTTAGCTTTGGGTGCCAAAATTCCTAGAGGCGTTTTGTTGATGGGCCCACCTGGAGTTGGTAAAACCCTATTGGCCCGCGCTGTAGCTGGTGAAGCGGAGGTCCCTTTTTTTTCTATAAGTGGTTCCGAGTTTGTTGAGATGTTTGTTGGTGTGGGGGCATCGCGAGTTAGAGATTTATTCGAGCAGGCAAAAAAGCACAGTCCCTGTATTGTTTTTGTTGACGAAATAGATGCTGTCGGTAGGCATAGAGGTGCGGGACTTGGTGGGGGACATGATGAAAGAGAACAGACGTTGAACCAGATACTGGTTGAAATGGACGGTTTCGACACGGGATCCAATGTTATTGTGCTTGCTTCTACAAACCGACCAGATATTCTTGACCCAGCTTTGTTGAGACCTGGGCGTTTTGATAGAAGAGTAACTTTGGATAGCCCAGATGTGAAGGGCAGGGAAGAAATATTGAACGTCCATTCAAAAGGTAAGCCGATTTCTGAGGATACCGATATGGAGGCAATAGCCAAGCAGACCGCAGGGTTTAGTGGGGCTGACCTGATGAACCTGCTTAACGAATCAGCTATTTTGGCTGCGAGGCGGGATAAAAAGACAATAACGTACGATGAGATGGCAGAATCCATAGATCGTGTAATAGCTGGTCCAGAGAGAAAGAACAAAGTAGTTAGTGATAGAGAAAAGAGGATGGTTGCTTTCCATGAAGCAGGGCATGCTTTAGTAGCCCATCTGCTCCCAAATGCGGACCCTCCATATAAAGTAACTATAGTGCCCCGAGGTCAAACCGGGGGGCACACCCGATTTATTCCAGAGGAAGAAACTCAACTCGTAACCCAAAATCAACTGGAGGCTAGGCTAGCGTCGGCGCTGGGAGGTAGAGTGGCTGAGGAACTGGTATTTTTTGAGGTAACTACAGGAGCCGGCAACGATTTGGAGCAAGCCACAAATATTGCAAGAACTATGGTTACACGGTTGGGTATGAGTAAGAAATTGGGCCCTAGAACTTTCGGTAAGCGCGAAGAATTGGTGTTTCTGGGAAGAGAAATTTCAGAGCAAAAAGACTATAGCGACACAGTAGCTCAGACTATTGATGAAGAAGTACATGGGTTGATACAGCAGGCCTATGAAATTGCCAGAAATTTAATTGATGCTAACCTAGGTAAATTAACCGCATTGGCATCTCATTTAATAGAGCACGAAACTATAGAAGGGGATGAACTTAAGGACCTTTTGGACAAGGCTCCGGCAGTGGCTTGAAATTAACAGCTAGTTAGAATTACTAATTCCTGAACCCAATTTCTGGTAGAACAATTTTTAACGCGTCCATGGCGCCTTTTATGTCTGATTCCGTGGTTTGCCCCATATGACCAATTCTGAAAATCTTCCCGCTGAGAGAAGCCTGACCACCTGCTATAACCACTTTGTGCTCATCCCTCATTTTAGAGACAAGTTTAGATCCGTCTACCCCTTCAGGCACTTCCACCGCAGTGCAAGTATTGGAGGCTATCTCTTTACTGTGTGGGAATATATTCAGGTTCAATTCTGCAATGCAGTCTCTTGTGTATTGACCAATCGATGCGTGCCTTTCAAAGACGGACCCCATGCCTTCTGAAATAATTTGGTCGAGAGCTAAATCAAGAGCGAACATACATGAAACTGATGGCGTGAAAGGAGGCTGACCTATCTCGTAGTACCGCTTGTACTCGGCCATATCTAAATAGAATCTGGGCATAGTTGATCGTGAATGTGCTTCCCATGCCTTTTGACTAAAACTAATAAACGCCAACCCTGGTGGAAGCATCCAACCTTTTTGAGAAGCGGTTGCAACCACATCGAGATCCCAGAGGTCTGTTTCAAGCGGTAGGGAGCAAACACTGCTTATACCATCTACTAAAATCAGTTTATCGTATTCTTTTTTAACCACGGTCGAAATGGCTTGCAGGTTATTCGTAACTCCAGTGGAAGTTTCGTTGTGGGTGACCATTACAGCTTTCACGTCAGGATTGGCATTAAGACAATTGCGTAGGACATCTAAGTCGACATCCGAACCGAATGGGAATTCCAGACTCACTAAATCTATACCATATCGTTCAGATATAACTCCGAACCTATTGCCGAAAACCCCGACTGTTGCGTTGATAGCTTTGTCCCCAGGGGACAAAGTGTTCACCACGGCCGCTTCCATTGCTGATGTTCCGGAGCCAGTTATTATGTATACATCATTCTTTGTAGAGAAAACCGTTTTTAATCTTTCTGTAGTTCTATATAAGATTTCCTTAAATTCAGGACCCCGGTGGTTTATCATTGGGGTTCCCATAGACTCCAGTATATCGTCGTTTACAGGAATTGGACCAGGGATTCTGAGA
>JAPYSB010000009.1 GCA_029936675.1 Dehalococcoidia bacterium
ACTCTTAATCAGTAGGTTCACGGTTCAAGTCCGTGGCGGGTCACCAACCATTTTCTTTCAAAAATACCTCCGAATTTATAGCTAAGTGTCTGCTGTAATGAACAACAGGGTTATACGAATTGCTCTGGCAAGTAAAATGAAATCCCCACCAGATCCCCATCCTTTTTTAAACTTACTTTAAAGGATCGTCGATGTAATATGTTTCAGTCCACGTTTTCACTGTAGACTTGAGTTTCAACAAAATTGTGACTATTGAATTATTAGCAAAGGAGATAATATGGCGGAAATGATCACCACTGATTCAGGACTGCAGTATGAAGTTTTAGTAGAAGGTGCTGGAGCAACACCCGGACCTACGGGCACAGTATCGGCTCATTATCACGGAACCTTCGAGGACGGTCGTGTATTTGATAGTTCAGTTGAGCGCGGTGAACCAATCGATCTTCCAGTTAATGGAGTTATTGCTGGCTGGCAAGAGGCACTTCAAATGATGAAGGAAGGCGATAAATGGCGTTTGGTGGTCCCACCTGAACTCGGCTATGGTGTTGCAGGTGTTGGTTCTATTCCGGGGAATACCACTTTAATCTTTGAGGTTGAGTTGATAAAAGTTAGGTAGTTGGAGTCGTTCGACTACCTCGCAGCAATTCACACGGTGAGTTTCTTAGCAGATAGCTTTAGTTCGAGTTAGGCAGAGTAAAAGGTTCCAGGACAATGGTCGAGTAGGGTGGAAAAACCCCCACCAAATCCCCACCTTTTTCTTTTAACTTAATTCCACCTAGTTCCATCAAAACAGTAAAATTCACATGATTTGTAACTAGAAGCGTCCGTAAATTCTACTTAATTACACATAATTATGGACACTTTTTACCCACCAAAATACCCTTGAATCCGTAGCTAAATATCCATCAACCCAAACAACACAGTAAACTGATTTTAGTAATTTTAAAAATAGGGTCCACTTACTTTTTCAATTTAATATGATTGGACTCAGTTCAATTAATAGAGGTTACCCCAATAAAATTCGCAATAATTGCCAATCCCCATAGCGGGAAAAAGGAAAGTAGCAAGATTCTAGACCTTGTGAGGCCTGTTTTTGATTCAGAGCATTCAGAGTTATCTATTTTAGTCACCGCTTTTCCAGGCCATGCAGAAGAGCTAGCAGGCAGTTTGGATTTCAGTATCTATGACGGGTTATTGGTCCTTGGAGGTGACGGTACTTTCCATGAAGTCGTAAATGGAGTTCTTAAACGGGCTGACAAAAAAACGCTTCCTATAGGATTGCTTCCAGCAGGATCGGGAAATTCTATACTCCACGACCTGTCTCTCACTGACCCACTAGTAGCTGCTAAAGCCATAATAGGGGGCAGAACCCAATTCATTGACGTAGCACAAATTAAAGGGGATCTAACTCTAAGGTATTCGATTAACCTGATTGGGTGGGGATTAGTCACAGATGTGGGCGAGAGGGCGGAAACACTTCGCTGGCTAGGCCCCCGTCGCTATACGGTTTCCAGTGTTATTGAGATTTTGCGAAGAAAAACTCGACGAGCGAACCTGGTTCTAGATGGAAAGGTTATCGTTGATGATTTTACTTTTGTCGCTGCCTGTAATTCAATTCATATCGGGAAAGGAATGAAAATGGCACCCTCTGCAAAGCTAGATGATGGACTCATAGACCTTGTCGTTGTTAGAGGCAGCATAAATCGACAAAGGTTGTTTTCAGTTCTTCCAAAACTTTTTGATGGCTCACATATTGAGGAGCCCGAAGTCGCCTATTACCAAGTTCCCAGTTTTTCTCTCTCCTCGGAAACAAAAGATAACCTAAACATTGACGGTGAAATGGTTGGGACTACCCCCATCGATGTAGAGATCCTCAAACAGGTTATTGAGATATTCGTGTAATTGGGAAAAGAACCCCTGAATTCCAATTTTTCATCTGTAGTGATCAGGAATTAAACGTGTAGGATTCCTTTACTTACGAGGACACTATTTCCACCTATCCAGACCCCGGTAATTTCTCCATTCCTTTTCTGAGTCCTTCCGTATAAAACACTTGGACGACCAATTTCAGTCCCTTGCGAAATCTTCCATTTGCAGTCTGAGTCAGAGCCCGAATCATAGTGAGTTAACAATGCTATAAGAGCACAATTTGCACTACCTGTTGCCGGGTCCTCAAAAACTCCGTCTAGCGGAGCAAACATGCGAGCCCTTATATCAAAGCCCTCTACCTTCCTGCAGTAGAGATGTATGTATGAAGGCACTTTCTTCTTGATCAGTTTGTCTAATTCGCTAGTATTTATTTGAGCAGTTTGTAAGGCAGAAAGCGATGCGATTTCTACAAACAAAAACGGTAGTCCAACTGAAGCTACTTCAGGCGAGTGAGTATTTGTAACGATATCAACTTCGTTTAATGACAGTGTTTTGGCCACCATAACTGCAGGCATAAAATCTCCGATGGTTAGTGGTTCTGGTGCTGAGAGTTCACACCAAATCTGGTTGGATGAATCTAAAGTTATAGTAACGGGAACTAAACCAGCCTTCTCCTCAAATATAACTTCCACTGTTTCCTTGATGTCTCCGAATAAACCCTCATTAGCCAACGCGAAAGCAGTCCCGATGTTTGGGTGACCGGCAAAAGGCACTTCAGTAGTGGGTGTGAAAATACGTACTTTCCTTGTTTGGCCATATTCCGGAGGGAATACAAAGGTTGTCTCAGAAAAATTGAACTCTTTTGCAATAGCTTGCATTTGGAGTTCAGACAAACCTTGAGCATCAGGAAAAACTGCGAGTTGGTTCCCTTCAAACCTTTGGTGGGTGAAAACATCGCATATGAAATATTTATATCGCAATAAATTCCCTAACCTTCTGCTATTGGTAATAATATTGGGTCGGCTGTATATTAAATCAAACTGAGACCAAACAGGAACTGAATGAAAGCTATTAAAAAAGCCGTCACTAAATCAGTAAGAAAGATTGAGTTTGATTACGATGCCATTGTAATAGGGGCCGGTATTTCTGGTCTCTATCAGTTGCTCAAATTAAGAGAAGCGGGATTAAATGTACGTGCCTTTGAGGCAGGTACCGGAGTCGGTGGCACCTGGTACTGGAACAGATATCCAGGAGCCAGGTTTGATTCAGAAAGTTATTCTTATGCGTATTCTTTCTCGCAAGAACTCTTGGATGAATGGAATTGGTCTGAACATTTCGCCTCCCAACCTGAAATTCTCAGCTACTTACAATACGTAGCAGACAAATTTGATCTCTTAAAGGACATTCAATTTTCGAGTGACGTGAAGTCAGCCGTATATGATGAGCCCGCTAGAGGTTGGAAAATTACCCTAGGTGACGGTAAACAGTACAGAAGTAGATTTTTGATAGCGGGGGTAGGGTTACTATCCCAGCCAACAATGCCAAATATCGAAGGTATCGGTGATTTTGAAGGTCCTTCTTTCCATACCTCTCGCTGGCCCCATAGACCGGTAGATTTTGCTGGCAAAAAAGTAGCTATCATCGGAACCGGTGCGAGTGGTGTTCAGGCCATCCAAGAAATTTGCAAAAATGTCGGATATCTTACTGTGTTTCAAAGAAGGCCTAACTGGTGTGCCCCCCTGCATAACGCTGAAATTGATCCAGAAGAGATGAAGCGAATTAGATTGGGATACGATGAGATGTTTGACCGTTGTGACCAAACCCAGGCAGGATTCCTCCACACTGTCGATCCAAGAGGTGCTTTCGAGGTCGCAGAAAAAGAACGATACGAATTTTGGGAACATCTTTATGCCAGCAAAGGTTTTGGGATTTGGCAGGGTAATTTCAAAGATGTTCTGAGTGAACTTAAGGCCAATGAGGCTATGTCAGGTTTTGTAGCAGATAAGATTCGGGATCGCGTGAATGATCAAGATGTCGCAGAGAAATTGATCCCTAAAGATCATGGGTTTGGAACAAGGCGGGTCCCATTAGAGACTAACTATTATGAATCTTACAACCAAGAGAACGTTGAACTGTTAGATATCAATGAAACTCCTATTCAGAGAATCACTCAAAAAGGAATATTGACCACAGAAAAGGAATTTGAGTTCGACCTCATAATATATGCCACAGGTTTCAACGCTATCCTTGGTAGCTATGACAGAATCGATATCAGAGGAATTGGTGGGCATAGCTTAAAGGAGCAATGGAATCAGGAATTATCCACCTTTCTCGGGCTCCAAATCAATAATTTCCCAAATCTTTTTATGATATTAGGCCCTCACGCACTCTTAGGAAACAATCCCCGTAGTATTGAATACAATGTCGAATGGATAACAGACCTAATTCAATATATGAGGGACCGAGGTTTGACTCGTGCAGAAGCTACCCTCGAGGCAGTTGAAAGTTGGTATGAATATGTATTAGAACAAGGGGAAGGTCTCTTATCCAACAAAGTGGATTCTTGGATGACTGGAGTTAACAGTAACCTGGAAGGTAGACAAACCAGAATCATCGCGAGGTACAGTGGCAGCCAAGCCTCCTACAGAAGTAGGTGTGATGGAGTTGCAACCAGCGGTTATAAAGAACTTAACCTAACTTAATAAAACGGGAAATATCGCCCGGAACCTATTATCCAAATCGGATTGAAAACACCATGTTTTAGTTCGATACCTTAAATGAGTTATTTGTAAGGAAGAACAATGCAAAAAAACCTAACTAAAGAAAAACTCGAAAATGGGCTTCCCGTCTTCGGAGCCATAATCCATGAATACTCTCCGGGGGCCGTTGAGCTTTTTGGCGCTATTGGTTACGACTTCGTTATGATCGATTGTGAACACGGCTCTATGTCGGTTGATCAGGTCGAAAATATGGTGAGGGGAGCAGAGGTGTTTGGGATAACGCCTATTGCTCGTATTCCCAACCATGAGGACTCCACAATTTTAAGGTTTCTAGACCGAGGTGTTCAGGGAATAATAATCCCCCATGTGAACACCCGGGCTCAGGCTGAAGCTGTGGCAAAGGCTGCAAGATACCATCCTGAAGGCCATCGGGGGATAGGGGGTGGTAGGTCTCACGATTATGGTGTGAATATATCTAGGGACGAGTCGATAAAATTTGTAAATGAAAATATTCTCGTTATCCCTATGATCGAAGAGGTGGAAGCGGTATCAAATGTGGAGGAAATTTGCTCAGTTAAAGGAGTCGATGTTTTGCATGTTGCCCCTGGCGACCTTGGTCAAAGTATGAGTAATGCATCTCAGGCTGAAATAAGGGAGGTAATGGATAGGGTAGTTCCAAAAATACGAGCCGCTGGCAAATGGGTCGGAGTAGGAGGAAATTCCCCAAACGATATAAACAGGGTGTCTGATTTGATAGTAACCGGCGCAAACCTGATAACCATTGCATCCCATGGGCTGATGAAAAGTGGAGCTGAATCGTTCCGAAAATCAGTAGAAGGCCAGTTAAAAGAATCCTCACTCAATAATTAGCTTTGTTTTGGAGGCTATCCGATGAAATATTTGATTCGAGATTCGACTGTTGTTACAGGAAGTTTAAATCGGCTGGTTCTCTATAAATCAGCTATTTTTATTCAAAATGGGATTATTCAAGATATCGGTGAAAGCCTTTTGCTTGAAAAACAATACCCTTCTGCAACAAGAATAGATGGAACAGGTAAAGTCATTTTCCCTGGCCTAATCAATTGCCATACGCATCTTTTAGCCACAGCTGACAAAGGTATTTTGGAAGACTTCGGATTCCCCACAACTTTAAAGTTTCCAACAACTGGTCGCGGCTTGCTGGATCAAGACGAACGGAATGTGTTTGCAAGCCTGGCCTGTATCGAAGCAATTAAAAGTGGGACTACTACCTTGCTTGAGATATCAAATGATATTACAGAATATGCCCAAACTTTGGATTCGACCGGTCTACGTGTTTTCCTAGGTGAGAACATGAATGACGTTGATGATTCTAAGTTACAAGAGGGTATATTCGAATATTCCTCCCATAAACGTGACACGGCTATCGGGAAGGCATCCGATTTATTCGATAATTGGGATGGTAAATCAAATGGCAGAATCAAAGGCTTTGTCGCTCCCCATGCTCCAGAGACCGTTTCCCCAGAGTTGTTGAGAGCTTCAAGAGATTTAGCTGAGAAATATAGACTTGGATATACGATTCATTTGTCCCAAAGCTATAAGGAAATTGAAGCTATTAAACGTATCAGAGGGGTTCTGCCAACGCATTATCTTTTCGCCAACGAGTTTTTGAGTGATCGCCTGGTTGCCGCTCATTGTAGGTATGTCGACAGCTCTGAGATGGCATTGCTGGGTCAAAAAAATGCCGGAATATCTCATAATGCTGCTATAGGCGCCCGCAGGGGGGCAGCGGCACCAATTGGCGAACTCTTATCGTCCGGCTGTTCGGTTGGTCTGGGATCCGACAACATGGCGGAAGACATGGTGGAGGTGATGAGGGCTGCTCTTTTTCATGAAAGGGTTCGGAGAAATGATGAGATGAATCCCCAACCTGAAGACGTACTAGAGTGGGGGACAATTGGTGGAGCTAGAACGCTGGGTATTGCTGATGAGTTGGGATCACTTGAGAAAGGTAAGAAGGCCGATCTATTTATGATCGATTTTAGAAAAGCCCATTTAGTACCAACCCTCCGGATTGTTTCATCGTTTATTCACAATGGAATTTCTTCAGATGTGACAGATGTAATGGTCGATGGAAAATGGGTAATGCAGGATTCTTCAATTAAAAGCATAAATGAAGCTAAGGTCATCGAACAAGCAGAAGAAATAGGACACCGAGTCTGGAACCAGTTAGTTAAAGAAAATCCCAACGTGCCATTCCCAATTAATTTACCGCCTGGCCCTCTGTAACCTGGGGCAGAATCATTGGAAGATATCTATCCCTTTGGCCGCCAAATTGGGCAAATGTATTCGTGTGCTCTGCTGATTAAAGGAATCTCCCTCAATATCTAGATATCGGAGATTTGGTAAAGAATTAATAGGACTTATATCCCTTATGTTATTAAATGCCAGGCCTAACCAATTTAGGGTAGTTATTTTTGACAAGGCGTCAATATTGGTGACTCGGTTGTGCCCGACATCTAGTGAGCCCAAGGATTTCAGGGTAGTGAGTGGGCTTAGATCTTGAATGTTGTTTCTAGAGGCGTGTATCCATGCCACTTCGTTAATAGAAGACAGTGGATCCAAATTAGATACCTCGTTACCTTCTATGTCCAAACTCTTTAATTGATCCAAACCGGAAATAGGATTTAAATCATCTATATTATTATCATTCAGATTTAAATCTGAAAGCATTCCCAAGTTATTTAATGGCGAAAGGTCATCTAAATCACAATTTTTCAATCTCAGAGTTTTTAATTTCTTTAAGAGTGAAATATGTGATAAATCTGCTATCTGTGAATCACTCACATCGAGCGTTCTTAGATTGTCTAAATGCTGAAGGGGGAAGAAGTTTTCTAGGTTAGCATTCCTTATTTTCAATGTATCCAGTAAAGGCAGCTCCGCCAGGGGAGATAAATCTATATCCCCTTCACAAATAACTACCAGATGAATAAGGCTAGATGTGAAGCGAAGATCCTCAAGATCTTCTTGAGACGTCCGGTTTATCCGCAAAGAGGTCAATTTTGAGAGCTGGGTTGAAGTTATATCGCCCCTGTAGCCGCCCATTTTAGCTCGTACTGTCTTTTCAAAATGGTTGTTCATTATTTTTTATTTGACACCCAGACGAAAACAAATTTAAGTTGCCCATTGAATTATATGGGAAACCTCCTGCTATGTGCTTATAAAAAAGAAACCCTAAGTGTCAGTTTTTCTTTTCGAGTTCATGTTTTAACTTTGATTTCAAAAACCCAAATCGTTTCGCCGCTGGCCCAGATCCATCACAGGCAGCACCTTCAACGGGCCCAGGCCAAAGTGGTGTTCAAAAGGTTCAGCCATTGCTTCATTCCTTTGAGTTTTAATTTTCAAGATGATATAAATCGTTATTAACAAACAATAAGGGAAATTTTCAAAATTAACGGAGGTGGATTATCAGCCACAACAGCCCCGAGTCGGAAGTTAATGGACCTCTTACAGGAATAAAAGTTTTAGACTGGACTATATGGCAGTTCGGACCGGTTAGTACCTCAATGATGGGAGACATGGGAGCAGACGTCATAAAAATTGAATCCTTAGACGGGGACCCATCGAGAGGCCTTTCCCGGGCATCTAGTCTGAAAATGGACCTCGGTGAAGGCAGAATCGCTTATTTTGAAACCTGCAATAGGAATAAGAGGAGCATTGCGGTTAATTTAAAAACTCCAGAAGGCCGGCAAGTTGTTTACGACCTTTGTAAGGATGCTGATGTATTTGTTCAAAATTTCAGGTCAGGCGTCGCTGAGAGACTTGGTTTAGGCTACGAAACCCTACGAGAAATAAATCCCCGATTAATTTACGGGTCTGCAAATGGGTATGGGCCACTTGGCCCCGACGCAGATCAACCATCCTTTGATGGCTGCGGGCAAGCCCGATCTGGCTTAATGATGTCGGCAACGAAGGCTGATCAAGATTATCCAACCCAGGTAACGCAAGGAGTATCTGATCAGATCGGAGGCATTATGTTGTGCCAAGGCGTTTTGGCAGCTTTGGTGTCAAGGAGCATAAGAGGCACAGGTCAGAAGGTTGAAACCTCACATTTGAGTGCCAATATGTGGCTCCAAGGACTGGGGGTCACTATGAGCTTGTTACAAGGCGGGTTGGGGTTTTCCCCCTATAATCGTTATGAGCCAGTAAACCCTCTATCTAATGTTTATAAGACCTCCGACGGACGTTTCATAATGATGATGCACCTGCAGCCAGATCAATACTGGGAACCTCTAATGGAAGCTATGAACCTTAGGGAGTTTATTGGCGACCCTAGATACTCAGACATGAGCAATAGATCAGATCACTCAGCAGAAGTTGTTGCCTTCCTCGATAAAAGGTTTGCCGAGAAAACTGCAGAGGAATGGGATTCTATATTCAGAAAGTTTTCTACAGATTTTATTTACTCTCTGGTACAAACAGTGCAGGACTTACCTTATGATCCTCAAGTGATTGCGAATGACTTTATCACCACCTTTGACCACCCCGTACTTGGAGAGGTTCAAATGTGTAACCACCCGACAATATATAGTGACACACCGGCCGGTATTTGGAAGGAAGCCCCAGAAGTTGGTCAGCATACAGAGCAGGTCTTGGTGGATGAACTGGGATACGGTTGGGACGACATCAAGAAGCTGCAAAGCACCGGTACAATTTTGTAACAATAAGTCATGAGGGAGAAAACATGGGACAGATAGACGGCGGCCATTTATTTGCCAAAGCCCTGAAAAAAGAGGGAGTTGAGTATGTGTTTACCTTAAATGGTGGCCATATTTACAACCTTTATGAAGGCTGCGCTGATGAAGGTATAGAGCTAATAGATTTCAGGCATGAACAAGTGGCGGCCCATGCAGCCGAAGGGTGGGCCAAGGTAACCGGTAAACCGGGGGTTTGCATAGTGACCGCCGGTCCAGGGGTAACTGATGCTGTCACCGGTATTGCTAACGCCTTCCAAGCACCTAGCCCCATGATAATGGTTGGAGGTAACGCCGGGATATTTGACCATCTAAGAGGAGGTCTTCAGGATTTTGATAGTGCAACATTCTTGAAACCTGTAACTAAATTTTCAGAACAAGTAAAAAGGGTGGAAAGAATTCCTGAATATGTGTCGAATGCATTTCGAGCTGCTACCAGCGGAATACCTGGGCCTGCCTATCTGGAAATTCCTATTGACATCGTAAATGGTGTAACAGAAGAGGAAAATGTTAAGTATCCAGACAGGTACAGAACTGAATCAAGAGCTTTTGGAGACCCAGAATATATTCAAAAGATCGTAGACATTCTTAAAGATGCAGAACGCCCGATGGTTTTAGCCGGCTCTGATGTTTGGTGGTGTGACGCCTCCGAAGAATTAAGACAGTTTGTAGAAAAGATCAACGCACCGGTTTTCTTAAATGCTATGGGTAGAGGAAGTCTCCACTCCAGCCACCCAAATTTGGGGAGTTTGGGAAGACGCTATGGACTTGTAAAATCAGACGCGGTTGTCTTAATTGGGACTCCAATTGATTTCAGACTTAGCTATGGTGAAGACCGACTCTTCCCTCAGAATCCCAAGTTAATAGAGATCATGATGGACGCAAATAAAATTGGTCAAAACAGGGCGGTAGATGTGGGGGTTGTAGGAGACGTCGGTGCCATTATGAACCAGATGATGGAATCTCTCGATGATTCTAGTTACCAATCGAAAGGCACGGCTTGGGTGGAAGAGGTTATGACGGAGGATAAGGCGTTAAAAGAAGCCGATACCGAAATGATGGCAAGTGATTCATCTCCTATACATCCTATGAGACTTGTTAAAGAATTAAGGGATGTTCTAGATGAAGATGCCACAGTCATTGGAGATGGTGGCGATATTGTCACTTTTGCTGCCAGGGTATTAAACATCAACAAGCCTGGACATTGGCTGGACCCAGGACAATTCGGGTGTTTGGGGGCAGGTAGTGGATTCGCTGCCGCGGCACAACTCGCCAGGCCCGGCAAACAGGTTTGCATCGTGTACGGGGATGGGGCATTTGGTTTGACAGGGTTTGATGTTGAATCCTTTGTCCGATTTAAGCTCCCAATCGTTTGTGTCCTTGGAAATAATGGTGCTTGGAATCAGACAACCCAGGGTGTTTTGGGAAGAGGAGGTAGAGCTTTGGCAACTTTCCTTTCTCAAGACACTGACTACGCCAAAATCATGGAAGGTATGGGAGGGCATTCTGAAAGGGTAACTGATCCCAACGAAATAAAACCAGCATTGGAAAGAGCATTTGCCTCAGGCAAGCCGGCTCTTTTAGATGTTGTCATTGACCCTAACATTTCCTATGGAAGCATGGGGGGGCGTTCAAGACAGCAAAGACAATATTAGATCTTATACTTAAAAAGGAGGGACAAGAATGACTTTGGAACAACACCAGCCAGATGAAGCATTTGTCGGTAAGGAGTTACAACCACGTTTATTTGAGATATCCGAAAAAAGCGTCGACGATTACTTTGAGGGCTTGCGGGTCGATCGATCCATTTACGAAAACATCGCATTAGAAGACAAACTCATAACCCCATCCATGGTAATCATAGATGCGGAGTCTATTAAAGGGGCAAGTTTTAGAAATAATTTTGGAAACCTGTGGATGCGTCAAGAAGTTGATTTCCATGCACCTCTGCCGGCAGAGGCAAAATTAAACGTCCGTTCCAAGGTGTTGGATATTTATGAGTGGAGAAACAGGACTGTAGTACTGCAGGAATCTGAAATATTTAACGAGAAAGATGAATTATTGGGTGCGATGCGTCACCACCAAAGCTATTTACTAGAACAAAATTCAGGGAAGGTCACCCTAAGAAAACCGTCTGAAAAAGAAGGCGTTAGAAAATTTGATGTCCCAAAGGGAGAATCCTTAAAACCAGTATCGAGTCAAATAGACCTTGAGATGTGCGGAACTTTTTTCCATGGAAATAAGAGTTACCACACTGACAAAAGAGCATCTGAAGAACTGGGATTTGAAGAAGTAGTAGTCGGAGGTAAAATGACGATCTCCTATATTGGAGATATGCTTGATAGAGCGTTTGGGGACCGGTGGTATAGTGGCGGTAAGCTGGACGTTAAATTTACAAACATCGTATGGCCTGGAGACAAAGTGACGGCAAAAGGTGTAATTGCCGACGAATCCAATTCCTCTGAAGGTACCACCGAGATAAGAGTTTGGATGGAAAAGGAAGACGGAACCGTAACTATTGTTGGGAATGCATATCTTCCAGAAGATTAGATTCTTTTTTGAAACGAAACCCACGGAGATTCCTCTGATTCCCATATGCCTATATCCCAAGGTGGTTAATCTAAGGGAAAGCCCGTACCCCATCCGGTCAAGTAGGCAGCCACCATCACTAGGCAGCCACCATCACAATGTACCCGAGGCTCCCATGATTCAAATTCAATCAGGGAAGCCGTACCACTAATCTTATAGTCATCGTTTTTGATAGAGCACGCAATTTCACAATCCTGAATAAGTGTTACTTTTTGAGGGGCGGAATTTACAATTAAGGAACTACACAGCTATTTTCACTCATAAAAAAGGACCAGATCCAAAGATCTGATCCCTTCACTCCGAAAAATTCTGCTTTTTAACTATGCCTTTTTCATAAGGTCCAATCCTAAGGTAGCTGTCCATATAGATACAATTAAATAGGTGATTGGAGTAATTATGAAGGGGCTTCCCAAGTGGAAGTGTCTACGAAGTTTATAAAGCTGGCAACAATGTTGATTAATCCAATTACAGCAACGATGTAGGCTAATATTTTTTGCACCCCGTTCCGATTAGAGGACACAGCTAAGGCAATCAAGGTGAACCCGATTGAAAAAATCAGCCCTGTATACGACTGGGTAGCCCCGCCAATGGGATTGATTGTATATTGATATCCTGTCGGCAGGCCTGAAAGGCCGTCGAATTGTGTCGCGCTATTCAGGCTTGTGCTTAAAACAATACCTAGAATTCCAAAAAAAACACCCATAGAACCTAAACGAAACAATGCCTCGTTTTGTCCATTCTTTTTGATGTCGTTCCCCAGAGCATTTAATCCATACAGGAAAAATATTAATGAAATACCCGGTAAAAGTCCTAGGAAATGGGCTAGGGAAGATTGTTTATCAAAGGTAGCCTCAAAATTTCTCGGGTCTCCTGATCCTGTGGTACCAAGGACCATAAAAACCACTAAAAAAAACAAGAGCGGCGAAACCTGGATCCACTAAAAGACCCAGTCCTCCCAATTTGTTAGCAGATATACTACCCATGTTTACTCCTTATGTAACTAATGTGCCTAGATAAGCATCTAGTGCACATATACGTTAGATCAAGTAAAAGGGTGAGTCACGCGGTTTGGTTTTGGGCTTTTTTCAAATATTGATTAACCAAACATACAATACTAACTGCCTATACGTTTGGTTAAAACAGGGAAACATTAAGTAGATAGAGTCCGCTATCTGGCAATACCGAAAGCTACGGCTTTAATTTCCTTGTCCTCAGAATCATTCATGACTTCAGCAAGTTCGCCCAATAGGTCGCTCAAGGCAGTTTCAGACCAAAGCCAGCGGTACAATTCATTCATAGATGCTTTAGGATCCACTGCAATCCTGGATTCTAGATAGTATGATTTTAAGTCGTCAACACAATACCGTATGAAGTGCGCAATACTGAATTGTTCAGGGCGTATTTCAGAGTCATGGGTCTTGCCTTCTATAAATTCTTTCAAAAATTCTACGACGGCAGGGAATTGATCAATTCCAATGTTACTCAATCCCACGGCAGTTCTACCTTTGTTCATTCCCAACCACTTTTCATAATTGGCTTTTATATTCGCCAGCTCTACGAAGGTATCTTCCTTTTTCTTGGAAACTGCGGCTGTTTTTACCTCTGAACGAGATAAAACCACTCTTTCTATCTCATCAGTCTCGAAAATTTCCAGGACTGGGCCTTCTGGTCTATCTAGCAGATCAAAGGTCGCTTCTAGTATTTCATGCTGAAAGCTTGGGTTATTTACTTCCCCTAGAGTGTTCCCAAAGTTGAATGGAACTGACAATATACGAGGTGGTTTTATCTTTCTTGCATGTTCTTCCACCAGGGCAATGCCAGTACTGACTAATCCAGCTTCTTCCAAGACCCGCGCGATAACGCTTACAGCGTTGGTACAGGCCGGTCAAGTAGGAGTTAGTAGCACTACATCAACTTGCTCATCCAACAAACTCTTGGCTACCTCAGGGCCATACTCGTCAATTAACCCAGAAATGTTTCTTAAAGCTCCCATGAAGGAATAGTAGTTATCAGAAAGTGACCCGATTTTTCCCAGTGCCACGAGTTCATTAAGCCTGTCAATTGGGAAGGTGATGTTAATGTCTTTGTAGATGCTAGTACGATCAAAACCTATACTCGTGTGGCTTTGAACAATATCCGCTGGGTCAGTAACCCTAGGTATCACACGAAAAGAAGCATCCCCACCGTTTTTCGCTGTGGTGAAAGGTTTATCCCCTCTAACATGGAGCCCGGCAGTGGTTACTAAAGCAACTTTACATTCTGACAAAGGTTTGATCATCGGGGTCCAGGGAGAATCTTCATTTTCCGGACTTGGCCAGTTAAGAAGCATTTCCCTTTGCGGTTCGCTTAATATTTCAAGTTTCGGCATTAATTTACCTTTTTAATTTTGTGGTTTGATTTCCTGGCATATCCGAATTCGGGAAAGCTGAACCCTCAGTATAATAGGCAAAAGTGTAAACTTGAAGGAGTAGTAGCTTTACGCTACAAGTCCTGCAGCGTGGCCAGAGGCCCAGGCCCACTGAAAATTAAAACCTCCCAACTGACCAGTCACATCTAATACTTCACCGACAAAATAGAGGCCGCGGTGCTTTTTGGCCTCCATCGTCTGGGAGCTTATACCATCTGTGTTTACGCCACCGACTGTGACTTCGGCTGTTCGGTAGCCCTCTGTGCCGGAAGGTTTCAAACGCCAAACATTTAATTTCTCACCTATGTTTCCAAGCATCTTGCTGTTTATTTGGGTGATCGGTACCTCAGACAAATCTTGCCACCAAACGGATTGAAGTTCCAAAACGAGAGCCCTAGGCAAATATTTGTTTAAATAGGATCTGATTAACCTTTTATCCGACTGTTTTCTCAATTCAATCAATTCCTCACCTATGTCGGCCTCCGGAATGAGATTTATCTTTAATTCATCTCCCGGGTTCCAGTAATTGGATATTTGCAGCATTGCTGGGCCACTCAACCCTCTATGAGTAAACAGCACGCTATCCTCAAAGAAATAGCCATTGGACTCAACTTCAATCAAAGTAGAGATCCCTGAAAGTCTGGAAAACACCGATTTCAATGGTTCTGAAAACATGAAAGGAACTAATCCCGCAGATTTTTTTGTAACCGAAAGATCAAACTGCTCAGCAATATCATATCCGTACCCGCTCCCTCCAAGAGTAGGGATGGATAAAGCTCCAGTTGCAATAATCAAAGAATTGCACCTAATTTCAACGTGGCGACTTGAACATTTCATTTCCGATAGGCCTTTAATCAAAAAGGGTGCTCTTGATTTATCGGAGATACCAGTATTACTTGGTTCATTAACAATATTCTTGATCTCAGTATCGGTTTGAATATGCACTCCCGCCAATTTACATTCTCTCAACAGCATATTTAATATGTCTTTAGATGACCCTAGGCAGAAGAATTGGTTCTTCTTTCTTATTTCATATTCAATATCGTGTTGTTCAACTAGGTCCACAAAATCCCTAGATGTGAATCTGCTCAATGCCGATTTACAGAAATGAACATTCCTTGAAAGAAAATTCTCTGATTCCACCAATTCGTTGGTAAAATTACATCGTCCACCACCGGACATCAAAATTTTTTTCCCAACCTTATTGGATTTTTCAATTACAAGTACTTTTCGACCCCTTTTACCAGCGATGAAAGCAGCCATGAGACCAGCTGCTCCTGCTCCCAACACAACTACATCGTAGTTTTGATCCATAGAGTCTTTCACTGGGAATGTGTCTACTTCATTACTGGAATTAAATGCTGTTGGGTTACAGTGATCTCTTGAACAGCCTGTGAAGAATAAGCCATCTTTATTACCTCAATTTTAGACCACTTCTCTGTCTGGTCTGCATAATGGGGACTACCGGGATGCCCAGATGATCCAAGCGGAACTATCCAACGTGAATTATCCCAATCAGATGGGTCGAAAACGTATCGTGCGACAGACATTCCTGTCATGACGAACGGATTTGACATGGCAAAGCTACCTGCTTGAGGAGTATCACCATCTCCTCCCATCGAAACCGATGGCGGATTCAGCAAATCTTTACAAGATCCATATATTTCGGCCAACGTGTGGGTCGGATTTGTAAAATGAAGCTTGCCCCATTCCCAATTTTCAGCCTCGTCCCCAACGGTTTCTTCTAAATATTTTATTGCCTCTGAAAAGGCTTTGGATATAGCTATCGGCCACGTTTCTTCGTCGGGTAATAGTGAGGCATCCTGATTCTTAAGACCCTCCATTAACCGAATAGCAAGATGATTCACGTGGGTTGGGGCACCACGTCCCCCGGAAACTAGAGCCTGATCAGCTAATGATCCCAGTAAAGATCCAATAACCCTTACGTGCAATTTCCATCTAAATGCTGAATATATTGTTGCCGCAGGGGAGTCGGGGTCCATTTGATAGGTCCAATTTTTGAGAAGGTCCTGGGCCTTAGCTTCAAGCGGATCTAAATTATCGAGGTTTAGTATATGAGGAACATAAACTGAGGCGGGTATCGAGGTTCGTTCCGAATGGATAGAAATCATATCTTCAACTGTTGCTTTTTCAAGTGCCTCAATTCTTTCAAGGATACGTCTTGCTCTAAATTCAGGAGCGTAATCTAATGCCATATAGTAGGGAAACTGTTCTCCGATTATCTTGTTATTAGCGGTCACTATGAATCCGTTTTTCGGGTTAGTTGATCTTGGCATTTTTTCGAAAGGAATATTGCCTTGCCATTCATGTTTGCCTGTCCAACCAGGAACGGGAAGCCATGCGTTTTCAATACCCCTTATTGGAATCTGGCCTCTATTAAGGTATTGGATATCACCATGAATATCGACAAGCATGTAGTTATTACATGGATCTACCCATTTTTCCATAGCCTGTTCCGCACCAGATACCGAATCAGCGGTCATCTGTGGAAGGAGTGCTTCAAAACCATGGTTTGTGTCCGTGGTAGAAGTGTATTTGAAGGCAATGCCCCTTGTCCCGGAGGGATTTTCAGATATGATTGGCCCGTGCTTTGTCGCCTTTAATGTAATTTGATGGTCAGGCAGACCTGCCACTTTTATTGACTCTTCCTTCCATTCAACTTCTAACGTATCTCCCTTCCACTCATAAGTAGCGCCGACAGAATTAGATTCTATCTTTTCAACGTACAAGTCTTGATAATCTGCCATGGCGTGCGTTACACACCATGCGACTTTTTCATTATGGCCAAAATGTGGAAATCCCGGACAACCAGGGAATGAGAGGCCTACCACATCAAAATCTGGACATGTGACCTGATTCTGATAATAGCAATTTGGGGTATCAAGACCTCTATGTGGATCTCCTGCCAATAAGGGTTTACCTGAATTTGTCTTATTACCGTGTAAAGCCCAACTATTGCTACCAGCCTCAGGATCTTCTTGCATCCATCGAATGGATTCAATTGATGCCTGTAAACTTTCAAGGCCCTGCAAACCGGGTCCGGTATAGGTATCTAGTGGCGGAGTAATCAATAAATGGCCTGGCTGGTAACCTTTTACTAAATCGGCTGTTCGCTCTGGACCTAAATGGTTTAAGAGTTGGGCACGCCAATACTTTCCTTCAAAAACGCCCATCATAATATGTCTGACTTTATACACCGCTAAACAATCTTTCGGCGACCAAGGTTCAGGCTTCGCATTTGTGAGCTTGTATTCGACGGGTAGAGAAGAAGTGCTGTTGATAAAAGCATTTACTCCATCTGAATAGGCCGTTAGCATCAGGATGGTTTCAGAATTTAAGTGTGTTAGATCATCAATTACCGAATCTTCTATCTGGAATTTTCGCATCGTTATGTCTGACTCCAATCCCGGTTCACCCACTAATTCCGCCCATCTGCCGAAGGCCTTACGCCTGTCAAATTCCATGTGCCATAGCCGATCTTGAGCGGTTGCAAACCCCTGGCCGAAAAAAGCATCATAGCTGTTCGAACCCGTTACATGAGGAATTCCATGTATATCTCTTGTTATGGAAACCTCATTTTTTATATGACCCGTCTGAATGTCTGAAGTCGTGTCAGGCAAAGAAGCCTGCAGATCGGACTGAGTGATTTGAATTGTACTCATTACCTCTCCTTAAGTTATCGCTAAGAAAATTGCCTATTACTTTGATAACTGTAGGAAACATCGGTGAATTTCACAAGTTACTCCCTCTAATTAATACACCTAATGTATAATTCACCTCTTTCGGGGAAGTGTCGGAATTGGTAGACGAGCTAGATTTAGGATCTAGTGCCGAGAGGCGTGTGGGTTCGAGTCCCTCCTTCCCCACCATATCGGCCCACACTCCCTTTAATTTATCCGTTGACACTCTTATTTCACTGACCTAGTATGGATGTGGGTCGTGCTAGGCGGGGAGTTAGCGGTGCCCTGTATTCGCAAACCGCTCTAGCGAGGCTGAATTCCTATCATAGGTGCGTCAGAAACTGCCTCTTGCAATTTGTATAGGTGTTGATAGTCGGGTCCTACGCGGCGAGAGACTGCGAACTCCGTCAGGTTCGGAAGAAAGCAGCGGTAAACAGATACTCTCGGGTGCCGTAGGGAAGCCTGATTAGAGCCATGCCAATTGTATATGTTGTTTCTTCACATCAAAGAAAGGTGCACGGCCCGTTTATGAAAACATGATATTTTCCTCTTAATCACATTTGAATGATATGGCTCACTTAATTAACCCAGCAAAAAAATCCCTAGGCCAACATTTTCTCCACGACGGCACCGTATTAAGGAAGATTGTGACTGCCGCCAAAGTGAATGAAAATGATCACATTTTGGAAATAGGTCCGGGAAAAGGACATCTGACCAAAAGGCTCTTATTGGAAGGATGTTTTGTAACAGCAATAGAATTGGATCATGACTTAATAATCGGGCCCTTGAAGGACATAGCTTCAAATCCCAAATTAGAAATTGTCGAAGGGGATGCTCGCAAGGTTGATCTAAGAAATTTCATAGCTAGCACAACTCGATATAAATTGGTCGCCAATTTGCCTTACAATGCGGGTACCAATATTCTGAGAAATATCTTGCTCTCTGATCTGCCTCCTCAATTGAGTGTTGTAATGTTGCAGAAGGAAGTTGCTCGAAATATCACGGCAACCCAAGGCAAATCCAATATTTTATCTAGTTTTTTTCAAGCCTATTATCATACCAATTTCCATTTCAATGTTCAGCCTAGATCCTTTTCCCCACAACCGAAGGTTGTATCTGGAGTAGTATCATTGGAAAGGAAAGAGAGTCCCCTGCTGCCTAAATGCCTCCAGCATGATTATTTTATGTTTTTAACCTGCGGCTTTGCTGCTCCCAGAAAACAGTTGCATAATTCCCTATCCCAAGGATTGAGAATAAGCATCCAAGAAGTTAAAGACGTTAGTTCTCAATTAGGTCTTAATAGCGAACTGAGACCGGCGGCTTTAAGCGTTGAAGAATGGGTTGCCGTGTTTAAAAAATTTCATAATAGAAAGTACCTCTTCAAACCTCAATAACAATTTAAAGATATGCAGATCAAAGCCCCAGCCAAGTTGAATTTAAGTTTAGAAATTCTAGGTAAGAGACGGGATGGATTTCACGATATATCCTCCATAATCCAAACAATATCCTTATTCGATAATTTGCAAATTGAGATCGATGATCACCTTACTTTGGAAAGCCCTGGTTTTGATTTGGACCCAAATGAAAATATTGTTTATCTAGCTGCAAAAAATATGCGCAAACAATATGCTGTGAATGTTGGGGCTAGAATGGTTTTACAGAAGCAAATCCCTGTATCAGCTGGGCTGGGAGGTGGTAGTAGCGATGCTGCTGCAACTATAAAAATTCTTAATAAAATTTGGAGTTTAAATCTTCCATTTACCGAACTAATTGCATTTGCATCTACTATTGGATCAGATGTACCTTTTTTTCTGGAGGGAGGCACTTCTTTTGTCCATGGCAGGGGAGAACTAATTCGGAGACTACCCGATTGTGAAGTAGGTTGGATTGTTATTATTGTGCCTGACTTTAAAATGAAAGCGAAAACAAAATCGATGTACTCTTACCTGGGAGAAGATAGCTATACCTCCGGCGGCCTGTCTCGAAAACTTGAGGCGCGCATAAGAAACGGGGGAGATTGCCCTCCTCAATTAATGTTCAATGGCTTTCTGGATGTCGCAAAGAAGACCATTCCGAGTATAAAAGAGGCGCTTTCTGTTTTCAATAAAGTAGGGGTACAAGAAATTCACTTAACAGGCAGTGGCCCCTCTTTATTCACAATAGTCAAACGTAAAGAGATAGCGACTGCACTATCTTTGTTAATAACTCATAAACATCAATTGGAATCTTATGTTGTTGACAATGTTTCCCGGGATAAATTTCAGGTTTAGTTGGTGAATATCATAATAGCAGGAGCGGCATCCGGATTACTGTTTGCTTCGATGTCGATTGCCTTTGGATGTTTTGCCATTTTCGTTATGTATAGAAACGGCATAGGGGCTATACACGATATGTTCAGCACACTAGCTCCTTCCAAAATTATATTTTCTTCGATAATGATTTGGAACCCTACCTGCGTGGTGATAGGCATATTGTTTGCCCTTCTATTCTCATATTTATCGAATATGAGGCCGGGATCGGGTTTTTTTAGCCCTAATTTTTTTTACACCTTCTTCGTGATCGGTATTTCCCTTCTATTTCTAGTTATATCCTATAAATTCCTTTCACTGATTTTCCGACCAATGCTAGGTATAGTAGGAGGGTTTCTCTTAATTTTCGGGTGGTTGATACCATATTTGGCTATATGAATTCATTTATTCCCAATTAAGACTTGAATCGCCCCAGACCTCAATTTAGAATGTATAGGTTGGCACAAAGGTTTATGTTTGTTTAATTTTGATCTTCACGTTCATACAGTCAAAGGAAGTACCGATAGTGGGCTACTGCCAGAACAGCTAATCGCAGAAGCTAAAAGAATTGGTCTTAACGGTGTTTTCCTATCAGAGCATGGTGGAGGATGGACATCAACTCAAATTGAAGCGGAATTCGGTGAAGCCGATCTGACTGTGGCTACTGGCTTAGAAGTTAACACTGATATGGGGCATATAATAGCTATTGGTCTGGATTCCTATGTCAGTGGTATTCATAAACTAAAGGTGTTAAGAGAAAAAATAGATGAAGTGGGCGGTATTTTGATAGCCGCCCACCCATTAAGAAATTTTTTCAATCGGCCTCCATACAATGTTAATTTGCTTTTTGGTGGATGGAAAGTTCCCCCTGAAACTCCTGAACAAGCGGCGGAACACGAATTGTTTTCTTTGGTGGACTGTATTGAAGTGACCAATGGCGCTAACAGTGAAAAGGAAAATTCATTTACGCTCGACATAGCGAATCATCTGAATATGCCAGCCTCTGGTGGCAGTGACTCACACTCTATTCAGGGCATTGGAAGAAGTTTCACTATATTTGAAAACAATATTCCTGATCGGGAAACTCTTATTGCGGAGATAAGAGCAGAAAGGTTTTATCCTGCTGAAGGGCTGAATATTGGGAAGGTTCGAAAATTTCAAAATGCGAATTCTTAGCTGATTCATTGCTATGAATATCTCCAATAATATGATCCTCAAATATCTTTAAATCCCCCTTCTTAAGTTTTAACCTTTTATCGTGCTTAATTTTCACTGAGATATAAAGGGTTTGTTTTTATATGCTCAATTCCATTATTGGTAACCTAGCAAGACCTCTGGGAACCACCGAAGACATAGACCAAAAGGTTTATTCTTTGTCCTCCCATATGGAATCAAAGAATAGGGGAACAGCATTATTCTCGTTTCTTTCTCTTCCCTCAGCGGACCAGGCCGATGTGATCCTACGATTAAATCGAGAACATCAATTAAATTTAATCTCCTGGGTCAAGCCAGCTGATTTCGCCTTAATTGCAGAAGAATTAGAAACGAGCGAATTCATACATTTAATGACCGACATACCTCTATCGGACGTATCACGCATCTTAGAACTGACTTCACCTCCAATCGCTGCCGACATACTAAAGAATTTTTCTCAATCGGATTCGTATCTTCTGACCCAGCATATGCGCCATGCGGACGAGATATTGGCATTAATGTCTTATGATGCCAAAGATGCCGGTGGCCTTATGACCACTTCTTTTCTTAGTGTTAATCAATCGATGACGGTGGGGGCGGCAACTGAGTATATCCGTAGTTTCTCCTATACTGATCTTGACGACGTATCTAGTGTTCTTGTGGTAGATGATAAAGAATTTTTAGTTGGTATTTTCAACATAACAAGACTGGTTACAGCACCTTTAGGGGATCCTGTCTCTTCCATAATTTTCCCGAGCATAATTTCTGTAGCGGCGGATACCGACAGAGAAGAATGCGCTCGAATTATGGAACGGTACAATTTACTTACCTTGCCGGTCACTGACGAGTTTGGTCGTCTTGTAGGTACACTGAAAATAGAGGACATGATTTTCGTATTACAGGAAGAAGCTACAGAAGATATGTATCGGATGGTGGGAGTAGATGAAGAAGAAAAACTTCTAGGCCCAATATGGGTTTCAATCAAAGGTCGTTTTCCTTGGTTGTTCATTAATCTGATCACCGTCGGCTTTGCAGCCGGAGTAATAACTCTATTCCAGTCAACCTTGTCACAGGTTTTGGTTTTAGCAGTTTTTATTCCCGTTATAGCAGGGCAGGGTGGCATAGCAGGTACTCAAACTTTGACACTGGTAGTGAGATCAATGGCTCTAGGGGAGATCCGAAAATCTGATTCTGCCCGCCTTTTAGGTAAAGAAATAGGTATAGGCTTAATTCATGGTGTCATGCTTGGATTGGTTGCAGGAATTGTCGCTTATTACTGGCACGGCAGTGAATATATTGGCGCGGTGGTAGGTGTTGCTATGCTAGGAAATTTGATTGTGGCAAGCATTAGTGGGGTATCACTTCCCCTAATTCTAAAGGCTTTGAATATAGATCCAGCTCTAGCCTCTGCAGTTGCTGTCACCACGCTAACTGATGTCATAGGATTGGTTTTATATCTCGGATTGGCAACAATCCTACTTCCAGTTATAACCTGACTATTTTTAACCCTTTCCATTTTTCAACTAGCAACAATAAAAGATACAGTTGTTTTGAAAAAAGGTTCATCAGAAGGGTCGACAAAAAAAATGAGACTAATGCCGTTAGTATTCCGCCAAGTACATCACCAGGAAAGTGAATGCCCACATATATCCTGCAGAATGCTAAGCATAAACTAGACCATAACATCAAACAGCCTATCTTTCTGTAAGTTTTAAGAACAGGAATGGTGAGTGCCACTACAGCCGCTACAGAGTTTGATGGGAACGAAGAGTCTGTTGGCGCATAGAAAATCAAATTTGCTTCTATCAAGTTAAACGGTCTTTCTCTAAACAAAATTTGATTTAACATAATAACAATTAAACAGGCCACCACAAGGGTGAAAATACTATTCAAGACCGTGAGTCGGGTTTTTAATCTCCTGAGGGTAGAGTTTTCTTTGTACCAAAGGAAAATTAGCATCAACGACAGAAAAACGGGAACCAAATAATCGCTGCCAATAATCCTAGCCGACGAGTCAATGATAGAAGAAGTTCCAACCTTGGAATTAATGGCTAGGAACAATCTCTGGTCAAAATCAATAATGGTATAAATGAAATCTTGCATCAGAATTAATTGGAATTGTTTCGGATTATCTTTTTCCCCGCTGAAAATAGCTTACGAATTATTAAAGCTGTAAGAGTCGACAAAGCAAAGAGGACAGTCTGCTCATTTGCATCTAATCCGCCTTGATAGTCATTAACTATCCTGTTGTCTGTACTAAAAAACAGAATCGCTGCAGTCAACATCAAAATGATACCAAGATAATACGGCATAACCGCTGCTGAGGAATTGCGGTTGGCCGTAGCGGTGAATAACAAACCAGAAACGGCTATCACACAGCAAAGATAATAGTCTAAGTGGAATCCAAACATTTCAAATTTATCAAAATTGTAATTAGGGGCCTAGTTTACCGATACCTCTGTACACCAACCGCGATACTTAGGATTCTCACCTCGTATTGCCTTTTGATATATCTCGTTTATAGCCAAGGTATACTCTCCGGTTTCCCCATCAGCTATATTCCTACTATCTAGCCTACCTACGGCCTGAATATGGGCAGCTGTACCAGTTAAAAACACTTCATCGGCAAAATAAAGCTCGCTTCTCCTAATCCTCCTCTCAAGGACCTCCATCCCTAGGTCTTCTTTGGCGATAGTAATTGCAGAGTCTCTTGTAATGCCAGTCAGATTATTGTCAGAGACTGGTGGTATAACTAATATTCCATCATTAATCATAAACAAATTCTCACCAGAACCTTCTGAGACGAATCCATCTGGGGTTAACATAACAGCCTCGTCAAATCCTGCCAGAGTAGCTTCGGTTTTTGCCAGTATGCTATTCACGTAGTGGCCTGAAATTTTGACACGTGGAGGTATGATCGTATCATCCACCCTACGCCATGAGGAAGTGCAACAATTTAAAGCTCCGTCAGATTCTAAATAGGCCCCAAACGGGACCATTATCAAAGTGAAATCGCTGCTGAGGTCTTGCAATTTTAGATTGGCAATTAGTTCTTCGCTTTTGTAGGCTAGAGGTCTGATGTATAAATCTTGTTTGTAGCCGCAATCTTTTATCAAATTTTCAGTAATGTCGCAGAGTTCATCTGCTGTTTTACCTATGTCCATCATCAACATTCGGCAGCCTTGCAACAATCTTATGTAATGTTCTCGCATTCGGTAGACAAACATCTTCTCCTCAGAGTCGCTCCAATTACCTCTGATACCTTCAAAGACAGCCGTTCCATAATGTAATGCATGTGTCATGACATTCACGTTTGCTTGCTCAATAGGAACTATCTGTCCTCGGAAGTAGGCAAGGGATTGTGACATTTAGGTCTCCTCTATATCCACAAAATTGTCGCTTATTATAATCCGTAATTGATCTCAATTACAGCAATATCAATCGTTGAGCATAATGACTGTTACTATATCACCTGGCTCTTTGCTTTCTTCTTCCTCTGGGCATATGGCGAGACCATTTGCATGAACCATGGAAGTTAGGATATTTGAATCTTGATGGCCGGTAGTTATAGCCGTGTAACCATCCTCAGTTTGTTTAACTATTACTCTTGCGTAAACACGGCGTGAATCGTAGTTCACTATCGAATCTTTTAATACGGCCTGGATAGTGGGTCGATGCATGTTAGTTTTACCCATCATTTTCAGAATTGCTGGCCTGCAAAATTGCTCAAAAGCCACGAGGGAACTGACAGGATTACCAGGTAATCCGATTAACGGCACGGATGTCTTGGAATCTTTATTCAATGTGCCAAAAGCCAATGGCTTGGCCGGTCTCATTCGGACAGACCAGAACTGTAAATCCCCATGCTCTGACATTACATCTTTAACCATGTCATAATCACCTTTGGAAACACCGGCCGAGGAAATAACTAAATCACTTTCCATCGCTTCGCTAAGCTTGTCACGGACTGATTCCATCTCATCTCGGGCTATCCCAATGTACTTTGGTATGGCTCCAAGCTGACTTACAGAAGCAATAATGGAGCTCGAATTACTATCAAATATTTTGCCCTCAGCAGGTTTTTCCCCAGGGGTAAGCAATTCATTCCCGGTTGAAAGTATTGAAACCACAGGCTTTCTAATAGCTCGGACATGAGACATACCCATAGAGGCTAGAACTCCAACAGTAGCCGCTGTGATTATATGACCTCCCAGCAACACGGAATCACCCTTCATTATGTCCTTGCCTTTGGATCTTACGTTAGTGCCCGGAAATGCAGGTATTCTTATGCCTATTTCGGCCAATTCACCAGATTTTGAAAATTCTTTTTCTGTTGTGTCTTCAAAAGGTATAACTGCGTCACAATGCTCTGGAATAGGTGCTCCCGTCATAATTCTTGAAGCTGTTCCGGGTCTCAATATTTTTCTTGGTAGAGACCCTGCGGGGATAGTTTCCAGTATTTCAAGCATTACTGGATGTTGATATGTTGCCGTTGATACGTCAGCTGACCGGACTGCATATCCATCCATTGCAGAATTATCCAAGGGAGGAATATTTATCCCAGACCTAATCTGATCTGCAATCACCAATCCTAATGCGTCAGTGATTGGGAAATTTTGAGCATCAAGAACTCCGATTTGATTCAAAATATGATCTCTAGCATCCTCAACGCTAAGCATATCTTCGTGATGATGTCCGTGATGATGTGTGACCATTGGGATAAATCGCTTTATTTTTTGCTTCAGGAATACCGTTCTGAAATTTTGTATCGGTGTTCGAGGGATTTGATTATTTGAATATGAGCCCTATCTATCTCCTTTGCAGATAAGGTTTTTTCATTTGACTGAAATATGATTCTTACTGTTAGGGACTGTTTTCCGTCCGGCACTTCGACACCCACGTATTTATCTATGGGGAATGAATCAGCCACAAGTTTGTTTTCCATGATGGTGCTCACAATCGACTCAGAATCGACTTCTTTGTTAGATATCAAAGCCAAATCCCTAAAAGAAGATGGGTACCGACTAGGTTCGGAGTAGTTTATAAATTGGACCTGTGCCACTGTTTGAATGGCCTCCAGAGAAAGGTGAAAAATTACAACAGGGCTAGTAGAAAGATCAAAAAATTCACTTAGATCAGATTTCAGTTCACCGATTTGCCCGATCAAAACTTCATTAAGAAAAATATCCGCCTTTTTACCTGTTTCATACATGGTTCCATCATTTTTGGTAAACGACAAAACCCCGCTCAACCCACGGAATGTATGCTCAACGATGCCTTTCGCGTCGAAAAAATCCATAAGCCGGCCTGATTCCGACCATAAATCCGTGGAAGTGCTAAATCCTGTGATGGCACCAACGATTTCCTCTTTTTCCACAGGCATAGAGTCAATTTCATCTGTCTGTAAAGGAAGAAATACTCGCCCGATTTCAAACAACCTAAGCCCGTTTTGCTGGTCTGTACGCCTGTTTCTAGACAATGTTTCAAGAACATTGGGTACCAATGTGGGTCGGAGATATTTTTTGGAGGCGTCCATCGGATTCGCAATTGATATAGGCTGCTGATCATTAGGAATTGAATCAAACAAATTTATGGTCTCAAGATCTGTAATGGAGTATGAAATGGTCTCGTTCATTCCGGCAGAAACGAGCCTATCTCTAATATGCTCCCTCACTGTCTGAGGGTTTTCGGAACCCTGGCTTGGAATCGGGGAGGCTAAATTGCTAGTGGGCAAATTATCATACCCATATATACGAGCATATTCTTCTATAATGTCGTCTTGTATTGAAATATCTGACCTCCAGAATGGAGGGGTCACATTAATGGTCTGGGTCAAATCCTCTTCTATTTTCTCAAAGCCAAGTCTCTTTATAATATTCCATATATCTTTCATGGACACCGAAACACCCAGTATCTTTTCAAATCGGGTTTCAGTAATTTCTATTGTTTTAATATGGTGAGGCGCATTGAAAGTATCTATGATTCCTTCGGCCGGTATCCCACCACACAATTGGCTAATGAGATAAGTGGCCCTTTTCAATGCGACGGGGGCGAGTTCATGTCGTATTTCCCGCTCAAACCGATATGAGGCTTCTGTATTGAGCCCGAGGGCGCTTCTTGTAGCCCTAGTATTAGCAGCATTGAAATTAGCCGCCTCCAGAAATATGTCTGTTGTCTCTTCATCTATTTCAGTATTTATGCCTCCCATAATTCCGGCGAGCCCAATAGGTTTGGAGGTATCAGCTATAACTAGCATTGGAGGGGTAAGGGTTTTCAGCTGAGAATCAAGAGTTTCCAATGATTCACATTCAACAGCCTGTCTAACTATAATTTCATCTCCTTCCAACTTGTTAAAGTCAAATGCGTGCAACGGCTGACCATATTCCAACATCACATAGTTAGTTATATCTACTATGTTGTTAATTGGTCGCTGCCCTGATTTAACTAATATATCCTGAAGCCATAGAGGCGAAGGGGCAACCGTAACTTTTTCGATAAATGATCCTGTGTACCTTGGGCAGTTAAAAGGATCTTGTATTGACACCTTTATGCGGTCATCTACCTTAGTATCCCCACTTTGGTACGAAGATTCCGGTTTAGTAATATTTGTGCCAAGCAGAGCTGCAATTTCGTATGCGGTACCGATGACCGACAAACAATCAGGGCGATTTGGCGTTAGTTCAGTGTCAAGAATTGAATCAGACAGCAACTCTTTAACCGGAGTACCCGTAACAGATGCGTCATCCAACACCAGTATCCCACCATTGTCTTCTCCAATACCCAATTCTAGAGCCGAGCAAACCATTCCTTTCGATTCAATTCCCCGAATATTGGCACCTTTTAAAATTTCATGTTTCCCTGACCTTGGGTTAAAAAGGTTCGCGCCTTCTTTTGCGAAGACTATTTTTTGTCCAATTTCTAAATTTGGGGCACCGCAGACTACTTTCGCCTTTTCTCCTTTCCCGAGGTCTAACGTAGGCAGTCTGAGTCGATCTGCATTGGGATGCGGCTCTAATTGGATAACTTGGGCCACAACCAAAGAGTCAGAATCCCACTTATTGCCAATGTGTTCTATAGAACCGACTTCTAAACCTGCCATTGTTAACGAGTGGGCTAAATCTGTGACATCAGAGTCTATTTCGACGTAGTTGCGTAACCAAGAAAGTGGAATTTTCATAAATATGAGCCTATTAAGAAAATTGTTTCAAAAATTTCATATCATTCGAATAAAAATGCCTGATATCGTCAATTCCATACTTTAGCATTGCTATTCGTTCAGCCCCCATACCCCAAGCAAAACCGCTGTATATTTCAGGGTCATAACCCACCCCTGCCAGGACCTTTGGGTGCACCATACCGGCTCCCATAATTTCGATCCATCCCGTATTACCACACACTCGGCAGCCATTACCTCCGCATTTAAAACAATCGATGGAAACTTCAGCTCCTGGTTCTACAAAAGGGAAAAAATCACATCTAAATCTGGCTTTTCTCTTATCACCGAAAATTCTTCTTGCAAACTCTTCCAGAGTACCTTTTAGATTGGCAAAAGTTATATCTTTATCGACCGCTAAGCCTTCTATCTGGCAAAACTGCCATTCGTGAGTAGCATCTGTTGCCTCGTATCTGTAGGTTTTCCCGGGAACCACCACCCGAACTGGAGGGGACTGCGATTCCATGGTCCTAATTTGCATTGGTGAGGTATGGGTCCGCAAGAGTAGTGGGCGAGAGCCGTCGGCCAACTCCCTATCAATCCATAAGCTATTCCACATGTCCCTCGCTGGGTGCTCTTCTGGAATGTTTAGTTTTTGAAAATTGTATATGTCTAATTCCACTTCAGGTCCTTCGATGGTCTGGAAACCCATTGATTCAAAGACCTGGCATATTTCCCTAACAACGGCTGTTGTTGGATGGAGACTTCCTAATGCTATATTTCTTCCGGGTAAGGTAACGTCCAAAAAGTCAGATTCGTTTTCCGTTTGAATACTGTCACTGTTTTCAATATCAGCTTTATGATCTTCGTATTTTTTTGTTAAAATATCTTTTAAAGAATTAGCTTCACTGCCTGCTTCTTTTCGGCTGTCAACAGGTAAATCAGAAATTCCCCGTAACAACCCAGTGACTGTTCCGTTACGTCCGAGTGTGTCAATTCTCCAAGACTCGAGATCGTCCACGGTCCGGATTTGAGAAAGTGAAGATAAGGCCTTCTGTTCTATTTGGGTCCGTGTGTCAATGTATGCTTTTTCGTCCATTAGTCAATCTGGCAATTCATATGTTTCAATTCAACAAAATATAGGCGCAAATTATACCTCACAACTGAATTACTATCGGATAGTCGTTCTGAAACAGGTTAGAGAAAAGTAATAATTCTCTGTTTCCCAGATTTTAATAAATTCGGCTAAAGCTGAGCAACAAGATTTCAATTGTAGCCTTATAATACCCAATGTAATCCTAAATTTGTGAACGGTAATTAGAATGGATATAGACCAATTAACTGATTCTTCCTTCATCGGGGCCATAGCAGCCGGCCTCATTTTAGCTGCTTTTGTGACGTTAGCCATACTCCTTCGGGTAATATTGGCTATTTTGACAAAACGCTCAAACAAGGATAAAGCTGACCGACTGTTGTTGGTGATAGTCGGTTCTATTAAAGGCCCCGTTGTTTTATTCGTCATAACTTTAGGATTGCTGTTCGGATATTTCACTATTTCAAGAATAGAGGAGGGGATATTCACCTCTCTGAACGGAACGAGCGAATATGCTTTCCAGCTCTGGAAGGTCTTGGCAATTTTCATCGCAACCTTCACTACTTCCCACCTCGCTGATCGAACAATCAGGTGGTATTTAAGAAATGTGGCAATGAATACGGCCACGACACTGGATGACACTTTGCTCCCCATACTCAGAAGAATATTGCCGATAACGATATATGCAATAGGTGGCCTAGTCGCTATAGACAGTTTAGGAATATCGGCCAGTCCAATACTAGCGGGTTTGGGGATAGGCGGCTTGGCCGTCGCTTTGGCGGTTCAACCGACATTAAGTAATTTTTTTGCAGGGACATACGTCGTCACTGAAGGAGAATTAAAGACAGGTGATTTTATAGAATTAGACGGTGGGCCAGCGGGTTATGTGGAAAGCGTGGGTTGGCGAAGTACCAAAATTCGGACCCGGTTTAATAATCTGGTGATTATCCCAAACTCTCGTATGGCGGGAAGTATTGTAACTAACTATTTCAGTCCCACCCCAGCGATGAACATAATAGTTACTTGTGGGGTAAGCTATGAATCTGATTTAAGTCACGTGGAGACCATTGCCTTGGAAGAGGCCGCATCCCTGATAAAAGAGTCTCCTCATTCCGTTAAAGATGTTGATCCATTTTTCGGGTTCTCAAATTTCGGTGATTCGAATGTAGATTTTTATATCTTTTTACAAGCCGTGGATCGTCAGGGCACTTTCACATTAAAAAGCGAGCTTATGAAAAGAATACACGCTAGGTTCGCTTCTGAAGGAATCGAAATAAATTATCCCGTTAGAAAACTTGTGATGCCAGAGGAATTTAATCCCGAGGAATTTATTGTTCAATCAAAGCCTGAAAATTAAATTATTCCACCTAATTCCGATGTTAAATTAGCCTTCTTTGGTGAAAAAGATACTGATTGGCATATCCGGCGAATTCACCGAAACGGTTTTGAGCCCAATCTCGAAGTTTATTGTCTGGAATAGATTCGTCAGATTCGTTGAGATAATTTTCCCGTAGAACACGTTTTATCCATACGTCAACTGGAAACGCTTGAAGTTTATCCATTGAAAATAACAAAACACAGTTGGCTACCTTATCTCCCACCCCGGGAAATTTAAGTAATTCAGTCAACGCTTCCTGGTATTCCAAAAACCTGAAGCTTTTAAGGTCTATTTCGTTTCTAGCTACCATATCGGCTACTTTTGCCACGTACTTGGCGCGAAAGCCTAACCCGATCTCCCTCAAGCCTAACTCCCCAACCTCTGAAATAGAAACTGGATTGGGGAAGGAGTAAAAGTAGCCAAATTGGTCTTTGATTTTTTCTCCGCAGGATTCAGATATCCCCTTCACCAAAGATTTAATTCTGGGAATATTATTGTTCGCCGAACAAATGAATGTTACCAGGCATTCCCAAGGGTCCTGCCTTAAAATATGAAGCCCTTGATACAAATCTTTTGACAGAGTGAAATAGGTATCCGATGATAATTTGGAATAAATTAGTGGTAAATCATCCTCTATCCGAAGATATTTTTTAATAACCTCTTCGTTGAACGAGCCCTCACACCCTGCACTACAGTGTATCCCGTCTTCTTTTTGACTTAACCTTACTCTGACCCCGTCTAGAATCCCTTCATGCACCTCTCCATTTAGTATGGGATCCCACCTGAAGGCCTGTCCGCTATAAAGAGTCTCGGCAAGGGCGTATGGATATTTGGAAGTCAGTATCAACTTAGAGGCCAAGCCAGCTGGAAACTATACTTTCGACCTCGTCTGATTTCGGGCGTTGAATTTCCATTTTAGGCAAAGCTTTGATGAATTTATGTCCATACCTGCTGTTGACTACTCGGCTATCTAAAATAAAAACCGCTCCTCGGTCTTTGCTCGAACGGACTAATCTTCCAAACCCTTGGCGAAAACGGATAATAGCACTCGGGAGAGCGTATTCCATAAATGGGTTTGAGTATTTTTCAGCTCGAGCTGCATAGATCGGATCAGTAGGCACATCGAAAGGTAATCGTGTTATCACTAACACTTGCAGGGCATCTCCCCGGAGGTCTATTCCTTCCCAAAAGGATGCAGTTCCCAGTAACACTGTTTCAGGATGTTTTTTCATCCTCTCTATCAATTGCCTTGGAGTTCCTGACATACCCTGGGCCAGTATGTCCAAATGATCTCCAGAATATTTATCTTTAAGGAATTGGAATACTGTTTTCAAAGAGGAATATGACGTGAATAATGCAATGGTGCGGCCGCCTGCAGCCATGGCAGCTTGGTATATATTCTTAGCAACCATTTCTTCATAATAGGGTTCCCTCGGATCCGGTATATCTGTTGGCATCACTACAGTTGCCAAATCCTCATAAGGGAAAGGGGATCCTAACAGCAACTGGTACTCTGGATTTATTCCTAATCTTTGGTTGATATGCTGAAAAGAGCCGTCTGTGCTCAAAGTGGCACTTGTTATTATCACAGAAAATTGTTGGTCAAACAGTTGGTTTTTTAGTTGGTCACCAACCTCAATAGGCGCTCCAGACAATGTGGAATAGTCAGGGTTATGGTCCAGTGATATCCAATAAACATAATTTTCTGTCCGCTCAAAAAGAAAATGCTGAATGATATTATTTACCTCACTAATAGAATTTTGAGTATTCTGAATATCTCCCAAAACCTCGACGATGCTATGATGGTTGTCATATTTTTCCAAGATTCTGTTCGCTGCAATCAATCCTTTGGATATAGCGGAAACCTTTTCTTCAATTTCTCGTCCCAGCGAACACAGATCGTCCCACAATGGTGGCTCCTCGCCAATCTTGATTCGGTACTTATCCGATGGTAGGAAAGCTGACTTATGGACAGTTGATTGTTTCATAATTTCCGTGGCAGAGGAAAAAAGAGTATTGAAGCTATCCTGCAAATTTTTTAGTGATAAGGCAACAGATTCACTTGAGTTTGATAATCCTCTTACATCTTCCGCATTCATTTTCAGTGGCGCAAATAAGGTCTCTATATTTGAGAATATCGAATCTCGGCCTCTCAACGATGAAAGGGTTTCACCAGCAAGACCGTGGGAAACCTGAAACCCGAACGCCTGAGTCGCTTGATCCTCAAGATGATGAGCCTCATCTATCACCAAAGCTCCGAATTCTGGGAGTAGGGACCTACCAGATTTAAGATCCGCCATAAGGAGCGAATGATTTACGACAACTAAATCTGAAGTACTTGCTTCCTCTCGAGCCTGTTTTAAAAAACATTTCCCGTTGTACCCCCCACACATAAAGGCTCCTTCAGCGTTCAACCTTGACCAGAGAAACCTGTGTTGGGTTCTAGATAAATTTAATTCCGCCTGATCTCCTGTTAAAGTAGTATCCAACCAAACTAGAATTTTCGCTATTAAAATAGTTTCAGTTTTATCCAGTTGTTCTCTTGAGGCGAAGTAGCGGAATTTTTTAAGGCATAGGTAATTGCGCCTACCCTTTAATACGGAGTATCTAACATCACTAGTCGCATCAGGTTTATGAGCTGCCCTCACTACCCAAGCCGCAATTGGTAAATCTTCTTCCATCAATTGATCTTGCAGGTTTATTGTGTTGGTCGAAATCACCACCCGCGTATCGTTGTCTTTTGCGTACTGGATTGCAGGAATCAAATACGCCATAGATTTACCTACCCCCGTTCCTGCTTCTATGACTGAAGTGCTGTTATTTTCAATTGTTTCTTTCACCATCACTGCCATATCCAATTGCTCTTGTCGCTCCTCAAAGGCAGTCAAAAAGTAAGCCAGAGCGCCATGGTCGGAGAAAATTTCTTGCAAATCAGTAGAAAACATTTGATCTTTTGTTTGAACTTCTGTGTGAGACTCTGCCGAAGGCTCTCTCTCCGGTGGGAGGGCATTTTTGTTAGTTTTCTCAGATAATAACCTTTCAGATAACAATCCCTGCAAAACAGGGAGGCTTTCCCATGATCCCTTTGTTGCCATGTTGTTGATTTGTGCAAAAGTTTGAAGTTTCAAATTTTTTATTGTGGTGATTAAATTCATGAAAAGATTCATCGTGTTTTCACAATCTGCCATGGCTCTATGGGCATTTGAGATATCCAAATCCAAAAACAAACTAAGTCCAGTTAGACTGTAATCTAATTGGGTAGGGTGAATAACATAAGATAAATCCAGAGTGTCGAATATGGTTCCTTCAAAATTAAATCCGAATTCCCTAAGGAACCCAACATCAAACCCAACGTTATGTCCGACCAATATTGAGTCCCCGATAAATTCTTTCAATTTTGGGATGATCGTATTGAATTCAGGAGCTACTAGAACATCTTTGTCAAAAATACCGGTGAGATCACTTATAAAGGGCGGTATTTTTCTTCCAGGATTCACAAAAGTTTGATAGGTTTCAGATATACCGTCAAAATCAAATTTAATGGCAGCTATTTCAATTATTGCGTCGGTATGGTTGTCCAAACCGGTGGTTTCAAGATCTATTACACAGTAATTATTTTTGATTTGAGTGCTATTTTGAGTGAGTTGTGTCATGTTATTTGTACTACGTTACTATAATCCTATGTTATCTATGTAAAAAGTCTCTGTCGTATATTATGTATGTGAGAAAGAAATAGGTTCAGGTACCGCTATATGAGCAGCAAAAAAGATCAAAACCCAGTTATTAAAGAGCTATCAGACAAGGTCGGAGACTTTACCGTCTCCTTGCATTATGATCGACGGTTGTACAAACAGGACATAAAAGGCTCTATTGTTCATGCTTCTATGCTTTGCAATCAAAAAATAATAACTTTGCCTGATAGGGATGCTATTCTCACGGGATTACTAGAGATAGAATCGGAAATTGAGACTGGCAATTTTACCTGGCGGCCAGAATTGGAAGATATTCACATGAATATTGAAAACCGGTTGCATGAAAAAATAGGTTCCGTGGCCGGTAAACTCCATACTGCCCGTTCCAGAAATGATCAAGTCTCGTTAGACATGCGAATGTATGTTAAAGATTCGATAAATATTGTTATAGGACAACTTACAGTTCTCCAGCGCGTTTTATTGGATCTTGCATCCCAATATAACAACATAATCATTCCTGGATACACCCATTTACAAAAAGCACAGCCTGTGCTTCTTGCCCATCATTTAATGGCGTATTTTGAAATGCTCACAAGGGATAAAACTAGATTTAAAGAGGCATATCAAAGAACTGATATTTTACCGCTGGGAAGTGGGGCCTTGGCTGGACTCCCATATGATTTGGACCGTTCTTACGTTGCCAGGGAATTAGGATTCTCGGGGATTTCTGGAAATAGTATGGATGCCGTTTCGGACAGGGATTTTGTAATTGATTATTTATCCGCAGCGTCAATATGTATGATGCATATTTCTAGGCTCTCTGAAGAACTGATTCTTTGGACAACAGAAGAGTTTTCGCTTATTAAATTACCGGCAGAATACACTACCGGAAGCAGTATCATGCCGCAAAAGAGAAACCCTGATTTTGCTGAGATTTCAAGAGGTAAAACCGGACGGGTGTACGGTAACTTAATTTCTATGCTGACAGTTTTGAAAGGCTTGCCGATGACTTACAATCGGGATTTGCAGGAAGATAAAGAAGGATTTTTCGATAGTCATGATACTTTAACATCCGTCTTGGAAGTTTTTGTCGGGATGCTACCCGGTATATATGTAAATTCAGAAAAAGCTCGACACTCTGCCGAAGGCGGTATGGTTCTAGCTACTGACCTCGCTGATTATTTAGTAATTAAAGGAGCTCCGTTTCGAGAAGCTCATGGAATAATTAGCGAGTTATCAGACTACGCTTCCATTAACCATAAAATGTTCAGTGAGGTTTCTTTAGAAGAGTATAGAAATTTTTCTACGTTATTTGACGAAGACGTCTACGAAATCAGCGTAGAGTCTTCGATTAGTTCCCGAAACACTGTAGGTGGTACGTCCTTCAGGATGGTGCAGCAAGCTATTAAAGCCGGCTATCAAAAACTGGATGGATAAGATGACCGAATTTAAGCTGTATCCATCCATACTGTCCGCCGATTTTTCTCAGTTGGAAAAACAAATTCACGATGCCGAAACTTGCGGGGCTGACGGCATTCATATCGATGTTATGGACGGGCATTTTGTCCCTTCGATCACATTTGGGACCCCGATTATAAAAGCTGTGAGAAGTTTGTCTTTTTTACCATTAGATGTCCACATGATGACCATGCATCCTGAAAATCATTTTTCTGAATTTGCGCTTGCAGGAGCTGATTCGGTTACAGTTCATTACGAGGCCTGCCCGACATTGGCGGACACATTAGTGGAACTGGATAAATTTGATGTTATGAAATGTGTAGCGGTAAATCCTAGTACCCCCATTGAAAAGGTGTTCGGTATTCTTCACACGGTCGACCGAATATTGATTATGTCAGTAGAACCAGGCGCTGGAGGGCAAAGTTTTATACCAGAAAGCCTAAAAAAGATTCAAACCCTTTCTAAGGAAATAAAATCTCAAGGACTCTCCATACCCGTACAGGTCGATGGCGGGATAAATCCAGACACTACCTTGGCGGCGGTACGGAGTGGAGCCAATATATTGGTAGCGGGCAGTGCAGTTTTTAATGATAATTTTTCCGTATGTGACAGTATATCTAAAATGAGAAATTCGTCATCATGAATGTTTTGGGAATAGAAACTTCTTGCGATGACACTGCGGCAGCCGTGGTAACGGATGGAACATCAATTCGGGCAAACATAGTGGCATCCCAATCGGAGATGCATAAGAAATATGGGGGCATCATCCCTGAAATAGCTTCAAGGGAACATTTCACATCTCTTATTCCAGTTGTTAATGAAGCTCTAAATACAGCTGAAATGACTCACAGGGATATCGATGCAATTGCCGTCACATATGGCCCAGGCTTAGCAGGTTCTCTTTTGATAGGTGTGAATTCAGCAAAGGGTTTATCGATGTCTTGGGACAAACCTTTAATAGGAATAAACCACCTGGAAGGGCATATTTATTCAGCCTGGCTTGAAAACTTGGAGCCGGACTCCAAGGCGGGGTTCCCCATAGTTTGCCTAATAGCATCGGGAGGTCATACCGACCTAATATTAATGAAGAATCACTTAGAATATGAATTGCTAGGCAAAACCCGCGACGATGCTGCAGGAGAAGCCTTTGATAAAGCTGCTAGAGTGCTTGGGTTAGGTTTCCCTGGGGGACCTGAAATTCAAAAAATGTCGGAGGGAGCTAAAGATGAAATAAACTCCTTGCCCAGACCTCAAATAAAGGATTCTTTGGATTTCAGTTTTAGTGGTCTTAAAACAGCGTTGGTAAGGCGGGCCGAGTCTGAAGGGTTTTATCCCGTTGTTGACAACAAAGGCCCAAGTGTCTACCAAACAAAAGAATATTCTTTTGCTTTTCAAGAAGCTATCGTCGATTGCCTAATAAGAAATACGAAACAAGCAGTTCTTGAAAGCAATAGTAAGGCAGTCATTCTTGGTGGCGGTGTCGCGGCCAATAGTCGGTTAAGGAAAAGAATGAAGGAAGTTATAGATGTACCCATCTTTGTACCACGTGCTCCACTTTGTACCGACAACGGAGCTATGATAGGGGCTGCCGCATTTTTTAACCTCAAAAATGGGTTCCCTCTACAGCTGGACATGGATGCCGTACCAAACCTGAGAATAGGAATTACCGCGGAATAAAAACCCTATTTACACTGGCGTGTGTAAAATTATCAGCGTTCACATATTCCAGGATTGTTCCCATCAAATTTTTCAATTCATAGTCGGCCAAATCTTTCTCAAGGGGAAATCTCGCCGAAAATCCGTTAGATTGGATTACAAGGCACGGCTGATTTTCTTGAGAATAGTGATCAAACAAGAGAAAAGATCCCATTAAAGTGAGTACAGATAAGGCAATGACTTTTATGAAAAACCCCTCTAAGGCGATCATAGCTATAAAGATTAAAATCACTAACATTGCGAGCCAAATAAAAGTGAATCTTGATTGGCTACTGATGGATTCAACGTAAACAGATTCTACAGAATCATATTTTATAAAACCTTCCCTCTTCCCGTCCTTCCCGGTAATGGTGTAAGAAAGGCCGTTTTCTGAGGGGTATATTTGGTGAGTTCCCTGCGTGTGCGCTGTAAAAGGCTCCATATATATGAAGGTACCTCTTTCTGATATATTAATCGATATACTTTCAAGGACATTATAAATGGAAAGACCCACATCAAAACCTATCGGTCATCATTATCTCGAATTAGACACTCCAACCATGGTGATAAATACCGACCTTTTAAAGTCCAATATAAAGAATGCACAATCCTCCTTAAATGGTACGTCCTGTAAACTGATTCCCAACGTTGGCACACACGGGACAGCCGAAATTGCCCGATATCAAACAAATTCTGATCACGACCTTCCAGTGTTTGTTGATACCTTTCAGCAGGCGCAGTCTTTTGTAAATCATGGTTTTAAAAATATAATCATTGAATCCCCACCGGTTGGTGTCGGTAAAGTTGAATCTTTACATCGACTGGTCAACACAGCCCATATAACGGTGTCTCTTTCCAGTTTGGCGCATTTAAATTTCCTAAAATATCTTTCCATGGAAAACCTCTCTGTCCTGCTCAGGATCCCGAATAAATCGGACTCAGTTGGAATAGGAACTCATCAGGAATTAATAGAGCTTGTAAAACTACTCGTGGAGCATTTCAAAATTTATTGGAAAGGGCTGATCACGGTCTCTAAAGGTAGTGACGGTTTAGAAGAGTCTTTTAAGGGAATATTGTCTGCAGAAGCCCTTCTTCAATCCCATTCTTTCACCTCAAATGAATTGTTAATAAACACTTCAAATCAACCATTGTCGAAAGTTCAATCGAACCTACCGCCAGAGATAACTGGTTTGATATCTGGAAATTATCCCTTCGAGGTGAATGGCTCTGTCCCAACCTGCTCGGTAGTGTCAACAGTTATGAGCACCCCCGAGCCGGGGCGGGCATACATAGATTGTGGGCAAAAAGGTATTAGCATAGATCGGGGAGTTCCATTCGTCGTCAATTATGAAAACGCTGTGATAGAGAAAATGAGCGCCGAACATGGATACCTTGTTTTTGATGCTGTCGAAATGAATTTGAAAATCGGTGACAAAATTTTACTCAGGCCGGCCAACTACTCAGACACCTTTAATCTTTACGATTTTGTAAACCTCATAAAAAATGACCGGCTGGAATCAGTTATTGAAACGGCTGCGCGCGGGGCATTCAAATAAAGTCAGGAAAATATTATGCAAACATATCGTCCAAACCTAGGCGCCACAATTGATTTGATAGAAACTCCAAGTCTTCTTATTGATTTGGAGTCAATGGAATCAAATTTTTCTGTTATTGCAGAAACTTATTCCAATACCACCTGTAAAATGCGTCAACATGCAAAGAACATAAAATGCCCCGATATATTGTGGCGCCAAATAGAAATTGGTGGCACTTTAAACGGAGTGTGCACAGCCAAAATTTCAGAGGCCGAAGTCATGGTAGAAGGTGGCATAAGGGATATTCTAGTCACCAGCGAAATTGTAGGTGAAGATAAACAAAAAAGGTTGGCATACCTAGCAAAAAGAGCGGATGTGAAAGTTTGCATCGACAATAAGGCAAATTTAAATGCTTTGTCTTTTGTTGCCCAAGAAATAGGTTCTGAAATTGGAGTCTTGATAGAAGTTGACACCTCCATGGGTCGGGCAGGCATTCGGACCCCCGAGCAAGGAGTTGAACTAGCAAAATTGGCGGAATCACTGGCTTCAGTAAAGTTTTTGGGCGTTATGAGTCATCAAACTGTCGATGGCTTCGCAGATAAGGAAACACGGTTCATAGAAGGTAAACGGTATATTGACAAATGTCTGGAAGTTAAAACCGCGATTGAAGATCATGGAATTGAAGTGGCAATCGTTTCGTCAGGGGAAACTTTTTCTTACGACGTTGCTCCTCAAATAGAAGGTGTCACCGAAGTAGAGGGGGGCACCTATGCTCTCATGAGCGGCCCCACAAAATATATGGAAGAATTTTCTCTAGCAGGAAAGGTTTTAACAACTGTTATTGACATGACTGAATCTGAGATTGTAATAGATGCAGGATTGCGGTGCTTAGGAGGACCTCTTGGTTCAACACCAACCATCGAAGGGCAAGACAATCTAGGCTTCTCAGAAATGCAGGATTCCTATAGTGTCCTCACAGTAGAAGGGAAAAATATTTTCGAAATCGGGCAAACTATGCTTATTTGTACCTCCCAGCAGGATATATTGGTTAACAGATGGGATAATTTTATTGGAGTTCGTGATGGCGTGGTGGAAGTTGTTTGGGACATACCAGCCAGAGGGTGTCATCACTGAGTTAACCAAACAATGTCTATATCTAAATGGTTCTTCGCTGAATGGTACGATGTTTTAAATTCAATTGTTGAATCCAAAGTCATCCCTTACCGGCATTTAACAGCGGGTAAAAGCCAAGGTAAAACGCTAGAAGTCGGCGGTGGAACGGGAGCAAATCTGCCATATTTTCAAAAAGCTAATCCTCTAACCATAGTCGAACCGGACGCTCACATGAGAAATAAACTTAACCAGAGGGTCAATCATTTCAACAAAGATATATCAATCGTAAAATCATTTGGAGAAACACTGCCATTCGAGGACAACACATTTGATTCAGTTGTCACAACTTTGGTTCTCTGTATGGTCCATGATGTTGAAAAAGTTATATTGGAAATTTATAGGGTCCTTAAGCCTGGTGGAAATTTTTTTTTCTATGAACATACTGTTGCGGAAAGTTTCTCTGGAAAATTACTACAGCAACTCCTAGACCCTATATGGATTTTTGCCACCACTGGATGCCATCTTAAGAGAGACATACTAGGTGCCATAAAAGTTTCTCCGTTTACCAAATTAGAATATGACATATTCAACCTCAATGTGGGGATCCCGATCACTATTCCCAACATTGTAGGTTCGGTGGCCAAATGACAAGATCCGAACCGATGTATAAATATCCAGTTGATTGTCGCGGTACCCCTTTGCGAAAAGGTCCCGATGAAATCGGAATTTCAGCCTCGGGAATAATCTATGACCGATTTGGGCACGTGCTTCTTCAAAAACGAACTGATATAGGTTGGTGGGGTCTACCAGGAGGTCGTCTAGAAATAGGGGAAAATTTGACCACCTGTGTAGTAAGAGAGGTCCTGGAGGAAACTAATATCATAGTGAGCGCAAAGGCATTCATAAAATTGTATTCTGACCTTGCGGAATACACTGCTATCGAATACCCAAACGGAAAACTGGTCCAATATGTGACCGCATTGTTTCTTTGTGAAAAAATTTCAGGGTATTTAATTATGTCAAATGAAAGCACTGATTTAGGATATTACGACCCTCAAAATTTCCCGCCAAACACCCTGCTCTCTACCAGACTGAGGGTAAAAGATGCCCAAGAATTCTCTATATCAGATAAAGGATCTTCTAATGTCATTGAATTGGAAAAATGATCCCGACTTAAGTTCCAAAAGTGATATGGATTACCTACAGGATTTGATCGAGTCCCTAACCTCTCTTTTGCATTCCACTCCAGAAGATATAGTTTTATTGTTTCGCAGGGGCAATGCATACCTAGATAAAGGAAAGTATGAAGAAGCTATATCGGACTTTTCGACAATAATAGGCGTTGATCCATTAGATTCTATTTCATTGAATAATAGAGGGATTTGCCTACGATGCCTTGGTGAACCCGACAATGCAATCAGGGATTTCAATAAAGCAATCGAATTAAACAACAAATATAGGGATGCATATAATAATCGCGGAATGGCACTCTCAGATAAAAAGGAATTCACGAACGCTATCGAGGATTTCACACAAGCCATAGAAATTGATAGTGAATATTGGTATGCATATAACAACCGTGGCATGGCGCTTTGGGCTATCGGGGAGAAGGATTCTGCCGTTGATGACTATAACAAAGTAAGCTCATTAATTGGTTCTTAAATACTAATCCACAAAATACAATCTATTTTGACCGACTATTTTTAAGGTTTTGTGAGGGTCTATTACGGGAGGACCATCCCCAGTTAAAACAATCGTGACTGAATCCCCATACCGTAAAGGAATGGATCGCTCACCATCTAAAGCGATGGTGCAGGGAGTCTTTTTTACGACATATGGATGGTTCGGCACCATGTTAGAAATATTCTTGATTCCAACTTTGGCTATATTGCCTGCAGTCAGAGGAGCAGAAACATACTTGGAACCGACTGGTTTGTCTATTTCAATGTGAAGTCCATGGGAATCCGTTGCAGATATTGGTTTCGTAAGTCCCCCGATAGAGGAAAGACCTATGCTGTCAGGTTTAGCGATGGCCAAAAACACCTCCGACACTGTGTTTATATCCCAAATAGCCCGTGCACCAACATAGCTTTCTGTTGAGATAGCGATGTCCACTAAAGCCGTATCAACCAGGTCCATAGCCATATCTCGACTTTTATAGACACTCATTTTTTTACACCTAGGGGCACATAACTTTGTGTCGACTAGATGACATGCCACCGTTCCTGCTGCCATTCCGGCCAAGGTTCCTTCAATCAAGAATGGAAACACATTATTGGTGCCTGTGGACAATGGCATAATCGGAACCTCGCATGTGCCTAGAGCCACCGCACGATTGGTACCGTCACCTCCTAATGTGACAATGGCAGAAACCCCTTGCTTTTGCATCAATTTTGCTGCGGCAATGGTATCTTGTTCGGAATTTAGGATTGTCATTTCAAGAAATTTTACAGAAATAGCCTCTTGCAAATTGGAGACAGCTTCTTGTGCGATATGGCCATAATCTGGCATAAGTAATACTTCATTTACTCCAACTCCAGAAAGTCCTTTAATGACTCTCCGTAGAAGATTCACCTTTTCTTGATTTGAAACGAATCTGCTTTGAGAAATAAGTCGTCTTATATCTTTACCAGCCGATGGGTTCGCTATTATTCCAACTGTAGTCATTTACCAGGTGCCTAACATCTTTACTTTTCTATGAAGCAGATTATAGTGTTTCGCAAGGATTGTTTGTTGATATGATTGGAATTAGAAATGGATCGAAAACAAAAAAGCTGAAAGTTAAAGCGGTTTCCGAATTGCTTTCCGGTATTTATGGGTCTATCCCATGGAAACCCCGATACAATGCCGCCGAAGAACTGGTCTATACCATTTTGTCTCAACACACCTCGGACATCAATTCCGAAAGAGCTTTTCATAATCTATTGGCTGTATTCGGTGATTTGAATCACATAGCCGATGCTGACGTTGATGACATTGAAGTTGCTATAAGACGTGGTGGTCTCTCAAAAACAAAGGCTCCGCGGATAAAGTCGGTACTAAACGAAATCAGAAAAAGCTTGGGCTCTTTTGATCTTAGTTTCCTCGCTGAAATGCCCCTCAAAGAGGCAAAGGCTTGGCTTATAAAACTAAAGGGGGTTGGTCCTAAAACTGCGGCCATCATTCTCTGTTTTTCATTCGGAATGCCTGCTATGCCCGTAGACACGCACATTTACAGAGTGGCCCAAAGACTATCTTTGATAGGGAAAAAGATATCAGCTGAGAAAGCCCACGATGTTTTGGAATCCTTAGTGGAACCTGAAGAGGTTTTCCAATTCCATATGTATTTAATTAAGCATGGACGAGACACTTGCAAGGCCCAAAAACCCAAATGCAATCAATGTTCTCTCACTGAGCTATGCCCTTCATTCAAAAGGTATCAATAGGATGCGAATGCCATTAATGTACTAGAATATATCTCCGTAAATTATTGAAAATATACCGAAGGTTTACTATGAAAGTAGGAATTATCAATGTTACTGGTTATGCGGGAGCTGAGGTTGCCCGTATTTTAAGTGGGCACAAAGAGGTCGATATTACTTGCGTAACTGGCCGAAGTGGAGCCGGTAAAAATATTTCTGACATCTTTCCTCATTTGGCTAATTTAGATATAGAAATATCACCAACTCTGGACAAAAGTGTAGATTTTGTGTTTTCTGCATTACCCCATGCTGCCAGTGCTGAGGCTTTAAAGGAAGTAGTCCACTCTGGAATAAAAAGCGTAGATATCAGTGCGGACTTTCGTATTCGGGACCTGGACACTTATTCGGAATGGTATAACGTAGAACATCCTTGTCCGGAACTGTTGGAGTCGAGTGCGTATGGATTACCAGAACTGCACCGTTCAGCAATCAAAGATTGTCGAATTGCTGCCAACCCGGGGTGCTATCCGACTGCCTCCATATTAGGCCTCGCACCAGCCTTGAAGGCAGGGATTATAGAACCGGAGGTCATTGTTGATGCTAAATCTGGAGTATCAGGAGCTGGAAGGGGTCTTTCACTCAAAATCCATTATTCAGAAGTAAATGAAAATGTGAGTGCATATGGGGTGGATGGTCATCGCCACATGCCAGAAATTTCACAGGAATTAGATTTACTTTCTAACCAACATATCAACCTCACTTTCCTACCTCACCTGATCCCAATGACACGAGGTATATTAGCTTCTTGCTACGCACCATTAAAGAATAGTTTCATCGAAACAGGAGTGGACCTCAAATCAGAAGTAAAAGCTCTTTATAAAGACTTTTACAAAGATGAAATATTTACTCACGTTGTTGATTCTCCTCCAATGACAAAACAAACTCTCGGAGGTAATGATTGCGTCATATATCCAACGGTCGACGTGAGGGCAGGTAGATTGATGGTAATCAGTTGTATAGACAACCTCGTGAAGGGTGCTGCAGGCCAGGCCATTCAAAACATGAACATCATGTGTGAAATGCCTGAAGACTTGGGATTAACCCAATTGGCGATATATCCATAGGGTTATTTTTCATCTAAATAATCGTTGCTCTATCCCAACTGAGGACATAGACTGTTTAGTGTTGTTTAAACAACAGACGATTTTTTGAAACTAACATGGCCCCATCGTCTAGCGGTCTAGGACACCGCCCTTTCAAGGCGGAGATCGCGGGTTCGAATCCCGCTGGGGTCACCATGACCATTTATTTTAGGAAGGTTTTTTTTGGAATTTAACGACCTCGGCCTCGACAAACGTCTAATGGCGGGCATTCGATCAGCTGGATACACGACTCTTACCCCAATACAAAATAAAGCTATCCCACTTTCAATAGAAGGCCGGGATTTATTAGGCTTAGCACAAACTGGAACTGGAAAGACTGCTGCTTTTGCAATTCCATTATTACAAAAATTATCGGCTGGTTATACAGGCAAAATTAGAGCTTTAGTAATAGCCCCCACCAGAGAACTAGCTGACCAAATCGACCAACATATATCTCAACTGAGCTCAGGGTTGAAGATCAGGTCCATTACCTTGTATGGAGGAGTTTCCAAAATTCGTCAGGACGAAAAATTGCGAAAAGGTGTAGACATAGTAGTTGCTTGCCCTGGTCGCCTGTTGGATCACATCAGAGAATCAACTATCGAATTGTCAACTTTAGACACGTTGGTGTTGGATGAAGCCGACACAATGTGCGACATGGGTTTCCTTCCTGATATACGAAAAATAATCACTCATTTACCATCTAAGAGGCAAACTCTATTTTTTGCCGCTACTATGCCAAGTGATATTAGAAATTTGGCCAAAGACATTTTGGTTAACCCAACTGAAGTTCAAATAGGAGTTATAGCTCCAGCAAAGACGGTTGCTCATTCTCTTTATCCAGTCACAGAAAAGCTTAAGAGCCAGTTGTTTTTTCGGCTAATAGACTCGACAGCAACAGGCCAAGTAATAGTTTTTACTAGAACAAAACATAGAACCAAAAGGCTATTTGCTGAGCTAGATAAGAGAAAATACAACGCAGCAGCCCTCCAAGGTAACATGTCGCAAAATAAGAGAACTCAGGCCATAGATGGTTTCCGAAGAGGTAAATTTGACTTTTTAGTGGCTACTGACATCGCCTCTCGTGGAATTGATATTCCGGAAATTTCACATGTAATAAACTATGATATGCCAAACACTGTAGATGCATATATTCACAGGATCGGCCGCACAGGAAGAGCAGAAAATCTTGGTGAAGCCATAACTCTTTCAATCCCCGAAGACGCATCAATGATTACCCGAATTGAAAAAATCCTGAAATCACAGATTGAGAGAAAAACTGTTACTGATTTTGACTACGGAACTTCGTTTGATCCCGACAGGCGATCTGCTCCCAGTAAGAATTCAAACCCTCAAAATTCACGGAATCATCCTAGACGTTCATCCAGCTGGAAAAGAAGGAAAGGATCGGGAACCAATTATGGCTCTGCAAATGCCCGGGTGAAATCAGTTCGGTCTAATTAATCCGATAAAGCGGAATACACCAGCGAACGTAATTCTCTTCGAACATTGTATGTACTGGAAGGTATTAACTGAGTCAGAAAAACTACAGCCATGTCTTCTAAAGGATCTATCCAAAAAGCTGTACTAGCGGCTCCACCCCAAGCTAATTCACCCTTACTGCCAGAAATCTGCGAGGCTGCAGGGTCCAGCAAAACTGAAAATCCCAAACCAAAGCCTATCCCAGTATATGAGGTTTCACTCCACCTACCATACGCACAACTCCTTAAATCCTTTCCGTTAGTAAGATGATTAGAACTCATCAAATCTAAAGTTTTTCGACTTAATATTCTGTGTCCCTCTAGGGCCCCTTTTCCTAAAATCATTTTACAAAACGCCATATAATCATCCAATGTTGATACGAGACCTCCTCCACCAGAAAGAAGGGTAGGAGAATTGATGTAAGACCCAGAATTAGCGTCATCAACCAATATCGGCTCTTTCCCTTCTCTATACTCGTAATTGGACGACAAACGCTGGGTTTTGATGGGGGGAACGTAGAAGCCGGTATCGGGCATCCCTAAAGGTTGGAATATTTCTTCTTCAAAGAAGCTATCTAAAGATTTACCTGATATGACTTCTATCAGATAACCACAAACATCTGTTGAAACAGAATAATTCCAAGCCATACCCGGTGAAAATTCCAATGGAATGGTACTTAACACATTCACGAATTTTTCGAGGTTTTCCTGTGACTCCTTTTCGATACCAAGTTCTCGATATGCAGCGTCAACATTCGTTCGTTCCATAAACCCGTAAGTTAATCCAGATTGATGACTAAGTAGATCTCTTATTGTCATTTCTCTATCAGGATAGTTCGTTTTGTAGTTTCCAGGAATTCCTTCTGCGTAAACCTTCAGGTCTTTGAAGGATGGGATATATTCCGAGACAGGGTCGTCTAACTGGAACAAACCCTTTTCATACAAAGACATCAAAGCTACAGAAGTTATTGGTTTTGTCATTGAATATATTCGAAATATGGTATCCCGTTCAACGGGTTTACGGGACTCCCTGTCCATTAACCCTAGAGTGGATATGAATCCTATTTGACCGTTCCTATATATTCCAGTAAGAGTCCCTACATACCTATTAGTATCTATGTATTTTTCCTGCAAGTAAGATTCGATGTTTTTCAGTTTCTCTGCTGAAAATCCAAAGGTGCCCATGTAAATTTGACCTCTATTTTATTGGTATTTGAAGGTTAATTGTTCCTTACATTAATGCAATACATCCTCATACTGTTTCATTTTCCCCATTAAAAGTCCCATCCAAACTTGAACCTCCTGTAGACTTTCGCAAGTCCCTCAGGTGACAATACTACCTATAGTATTTTGGCTGACCCGTTTTGATAACAAATCCTTTATGAGTACTCGAATTGTACAAAAAGTTCATTTACATATTTTTCGTTGGTTTCGCTTTGATCTCATGTCAGATAGATTCAAGCCCGGATATTACCAATAATTCACTTACACAGAATGATGAAACAGTCACTCCGTTTGTACCAATTTTTGAAGACTTAGATAAAATTGTCAGAGCAACTGTAGAGGCTAGGTTAGACAATTTTGAAATTAGCCGTGAGGTTGACAGTCAGCTTTCTATTGCTTTGACGGCAACATCCATCGCGGTATATGGTACCGCCACAAAAACCAACACTCCTCAACCAACTTCTATACCAACCCCGCTTCCTACAATAACTAACACCCCAAGTCCTTTTCCTACATATACTCCACTTCCTACATATACTCCACTTCCAACATATACTACAGTACCCACCACCACCTCCATACCGCCCACAAATACTCCAGCGCCGACCATTACGCCTTCACCTTTACCTACCAGCACTCCAACTTATACTCCTATACCAACCCTTTCACCGACAATAACACCAACCCCAACAATCACCGCAATAGATGTGTTAGCCCAAGCAACAAAAAAAGTAGTGAAAATCCTGTCTGGAGCAAGCGGGGGGAGTGGGGTTATGGTGTCAGGAAACGATCTCTTAACAACGCTCATAATCACAAATGAACACGTCATTGAAAATCCATCTAGTGTGCTAATAGAGCTCTATAATGGAAATAAATACGAAGGAAAAGTCATATTTGAAGATGAAGAGATAGATATAGCAATTATTGAAATAAATGCTTTTGATTTAGAAATATTTGATATACCTCTTGTTGGTCCTCCTTCAGTTGGTTTGGAAGTTTATGCCTTGGGGTATCCATTAAATGAAAACTACTCCGTTACTTCAGGAATAGTCTCAGCCAACCTTTATGAAGAAGATACTGGTATTCAGATGGTACAAACTGACGCGGCTCTCAACCCCGGTAGCAGCGGAGGAGCTTTGATCAACAGGGATGGGGCCCTGATCGGTATTAATACCAGCAGAAAGGAAAAAACTGGGTCTGGGCGTATTGTGACGAATATGGGATATGCAACTCTAATTGACGAGGTGTATCAAAAAAGTCCCCACCTTTTTAGCGTGGACATTCAAAAGTGAAGATCACACTATGTCCCGATTTCTATTCCGCTAACAGTTCCGACTGACGTTTCATCCTATTAGAATGCTCGCTCGCGAATTTGGCAACCGATTGAAAAATTGTATCGGGGTCCAACCTCGCCTCTTTCAAAACTTCACCTTCGGACCCTCCAGTTAACCACATATCATCGTGATCCGAGACTAATGAATACTCTTCCGTTAGGGGCCCGACCCCTGTGACAGGCCACATTCTTTTGGTTCCGGTACTTATGATCATCATATTGTACTTGGCCGAAGCAGGTAGCACATGATCCTTATATTCTTGAGATTGCCGATTAAATAGCTCTTCTGAAACAGCGGATATTATACGGACGTTATGACCTTCGGATTCAATCTGTTCCATTTGATTTACCAAATTACTAGTGCATGAAGAGCCTTGTACTACAACATAACCTTCCTTGGGTTTAGATGTATCAAAATCCTTCAATATATAAAAACCCTTGGCCGCAGCTTTGATGTCCTGATCAGCCAATTTACTTCTATCTACCACCGGAAAATCTGGCCTTGCTACCTCTAAAACTATGACTCCCACTTTAGGATCTCTAGCTGCTATTTCTGCCGCTGCCAGATATCCTGGGGCGACATCGTTATAGTCCCAGAAATTAAGGTTTATCACTTGACCTCTTGGGAACAGTTTCCATACTTGTGGAGAAAATATGCCAAAGTGTGTGCGGGCATCGGCTGCAGTTTCAGGGCCAGAGTGCCCTGCAAGAATATTCAAAACTCCTAATCTGAAGGGGCTATCTTGGTTTTGCTGGCTCCAGACTCTCACCGGCAAGTACATAAGTGGTGTAAAAGCACCATAAGTACCACTCAGTGCCCAAACTCCCGAATGTTTTCTAGGGTCAAGTGAAGCTGATTGGCTCACTAATCCAATTGCCGTTGATACATTGCCAGCCTCCTGTATTGCAGATCGGAGGCGAACCCCAGCCGGATTTGTGAGTGGGTCAAATTCTCCCCATATTGAGCCTTTCTCAACGTTGATAGAGTCAGCAAGATCAGCGGCCGCTAAGACTAGCCTATTATCTGTCACGTAATTGACCCATTTAACGATTTCCGATATAGCCCTCCTGCTTCCCTTAGGAACTCCAGGTTCCTCAAACATTTTAATTTCTAGCTCTTTCTTTTCTCCCGAAACGGGGTTTGTTGCAGTTACTGTCTGTGGTTCCAGCGAAAGGGTCCTATAGTCTAATCTTTCATCCAGAAAAGGATCGATGCTTGTATCGACTCGGGTTGGAATTTGATCCTTCACTTGCTCCCCGATTTTCACCAACCTGTCAGCTACCCAATCCCCTAAACCATTCTCATCCAACACTGACATTACAATATCAATATTCTCTTTATACTGAATCAAGCGTTCTCTTTCATCCGAAATTGGTCCATCTGAAATACCTTTAAATTTCACATCAAATCGATTTTCGAAGGTCGCTGCAAGAGCCAAGAAATATTCGGAATTCATTGCGAAAGTGTAAGGGTGGCTTTGAAAACTTGTAATCTGGTTCCCATATCCTGGTATTTGTCCATTTTCCGCGCCAGGCCACCAGCCTTTGGTAGTCTTTCCTATTAAGATCATCGGTCTACGGTCAGAAGGGTCAGTATCCTCCATGGCTTTGAATGCCGCCACTACCTGGCCCATATCATTAGCATCATCTACAGAAAATACATTCCAGCCATATGAAGTCCATTGATCTACGATCCTATAGGATTCGTATTGAGGCTGTATAACTCCACCAATTAATTCATCGTCAATCCCAGCGTTGTTGTAAGACATAAGAATCCTCAGTCTTTTCCCGACTTGTTGGGCAACCGCTTGGGTCTTCATCTCTTGCGAATGACCAGATGTCATTGCAAACTCACCCTCCACTGCCATCACTTTCGGTGATTCGGAAGCACCTATAATATCCCAGAATGTAGCTTTACCCGCAGCTGTAGCAATCCCTATTCCAGAAGGCCCTCCATTCACATCATTGGTCACGTCTGTACTCTCAGAATGTCCCGACAATGCACGTATACCTCTCACCTTAGCCTGTGCCATCGCTGGATGTTCAACCAGCCCATTTTGTTTAAGAATGGTTTGCATTCCCTGGTTAGATCTTCTAAATCCTAGGCAATCAATTGGAAGTAATGTTTGGCTGTAATCTGCCAGATATTTCTTATCTCCAGTGTTTTGGTATTTCTTGTATAAGGCCTCCCCTAAGACCATCCAAAGAGCGTATGTAACTGGAGCATTATGTCCTCCGGCCAGCATGAACTTGTCTGAATAGGGATGCTTCGGCCTTCGATAATCGTATTTAAGGCCACCTAATTCGGGGCCAATTAAGTGAGTGGCAACCGTATAAGGTGTGTAGGCCAACGGCCCGCCAAAATGACCTGTCTGGCAATAGTTACCCATCATAACTAATGTCATGGCTGTCACAAATGCCACATCATCTAGATGTTGTCTATCGAAATCGGGCAGAGTCACTTCACGGGCATCAAGAATTGATGACAAGGTGACCGTGTTTACTTTAGGCATGTGCTAAATACGTCCTATTTATTATTTACCGTCAAATTACACGTCATGTCTTCCACAATGAAAAATATACCTGTAGCGAGTCCAGCAGATATATTTTTTAACCAGAAAGGCAAAAACCGGCTAGTGAATCTTATTGGAGGTAAGTGTTTCAGTCAACCAAAAAAGCCTAACAATTAGCCTTGTAGATCAGGATGGAAATCTGTAAGGCCCAAGCTCTTTTCATAGGTCCGAGCGATTCTGCAAAGCATCGATTCCGATAAAGGATGTCCTGACACTTGAACACTGAGTGGAAGCCCCTCCTCATTGAGCCCAGACGGGGCAGATACCGTAGGGTAGCCATTGTAATCGAAGGGAACCGTAAATCTTTGGAAGGATGTCCCTCTCCTATCATCCATAGGTCCATAACTTATGGAATCATCAACATAGTGAGGAGGCCTTATTACCGTGGGAGATATCATTGCATCTATGCCGACAAAGGATTTTCTTAACTTGCCATTGCACAAGGCTCGCTGGCGAGATGCATCTATATATTCTTGACTAGTCACAGATAAACCATGTTCTAACCACCCTTTGAACCACAAGCCATATTCTAATGCTCTTTCTGGGAAGAAGGAGGAATGAGCATTCAAGGCCTCAGCGGTACATAGCGTTTTCCAAGCGGGAAGGAAGGAATCAATGTCATCTAGTTCAATATTTTTTATTGTGGCACCATGGTGCTGCAAAATTTCTAAAACATTTCGAGTGGCTTTAATGACCTCTCCATCCACCCCTTCCTCTGAATAGTGTTCTGAATAACCTATCGTTACACCATCTAAATTCGTATTCTCAATATCGTTAAAATTCAGGGCCATAGCCGGAACCGTAGTTAAATCATTTTCATCAATTCCGGAAATCGCAGCCAGTATTAGGGCTGCATCTCTAACATCACGGGTCATAGGACCCACATGGTCAAGTGTCTGTGCTAAATCTAGGACGCCGAATCGGCTTACACGCCCGTAAGTCGGTTTAATTCCAACCAGTCCGCATGCCGACGAGGGAAACCTAATAGATCCTCCAGTGTCACTACCAAGGGAACCCGTGCAAAGGCCCAAGGCTGTGGCTACTCCAGACCCACTTGACGATGAACCAGCCCATTTGTCGGTATCCCAAGGGTTTTTAGGTATAGATCTTTTGGGGTTGTATCCTCCCATGGCTCCTTCAGTTAGGTTCAATTTACCTAAAATAACCGCCCCCGCAGTCTTTAATCGTGAAACAACAGTCGAATCATAGTCAGGAATGTTTTCTTCAAGAACAGCTGTACCTCCCATAGTTCTAACCCCTTTCGTGTAACACAAATCCTTAACTGCTACGGGAATGCCATGTAATGGCCCACGTATTTGCCCATCTCGCAGTTCCTTAGATAATGTTTCAGCTTGTTCAAGAGCCTGATCTGCCATAACAGTTGCGTAACTTAAATAGCTGGAATCCAAAGAATCCATTCTTGCGAGAAAATGCTGAACTACACTAACCGGCGTCTCTTCACCACCAAGGTATAACTCAGTGATTTCTTGAATGTTTTGATAATGAATCGGTGATTTAATCACATTTTTACCCGCAGTGTCGGCATCTCGCGTTTTCACTCGCAAATATCAATTGGGCATCGAGTTCTTCCATCGCATAGTCTATCAGGATGCGAAGGGCTTTCGAATCATCCGGCAACCCAAACTCGGCGGTTTGCTCAGTGAGCCATTCGGCTTGATCGGTTTCAATGGTCGCGGCCAAGTCTGTCTTTTCATGAGCCATAATTTCCTCTCTGTTTCAATTTGACCTATTATAACCGGAAGGAGCAAACCATTTAAGGCTGCTCATAGATCAATAGAGAGAGCTCTATAATGTATGGTCACGAGAGACATAAGGAGGCATCAAATGTCGAACGAAGATCAAAATTGGGAATTCGGGGTAAGGGATGACGGTCATTCTATCGTTAGCGAGACTGATACAGCACCGGCTGTATTAGGGGAAGGGAATTTTCGTTACCAAGTTTCGGGGCAAAATTGGGGTACTCTACCTGAAGGGTGGGTGTATAAAGAAGCTACAGCAGTAGATGTCGATTCCAAAGACAGGGTGTATGTTTTCAATAGAGGAACCACACCAATGATTGTATTCGACCCAGAGGGAAACGTCATCGATACGTGGGGAGATGGTGTATTTTCAAATCCACACGGCGTCACAGTCGGGCCCGATGATGAAGTGTACTGTGTAGACAATGGAGACCATACTGTCAGGAAATTTACATCAGATGGAAAATTACTTTTAACCGTCGGAACTCCTGGTAAATCAGCAGCGCCTATGAGCGGCATACCTTTCGCCAGACCTACCCATGTTGCCATCGAGCCCAATACAGGTAATTTCTATGTAGCAGACGGCTATACAAATGCTAGTGTTCATAAATTCTCACCTGACGGTGAATTATTGCTTTCATGGGGGGAATCCGGAACTAATCCTGGGCAGTTCAATATTGTCCACGGGGTCAACGTAGATTCAAATGGCTGGGTCTATATAGCCGATAGAGAAAATCACCGAATCCAGGTATTTGATAGCAATGGAAATTTCGAGACCCAGTGGGTAAATTTATCGCGAACCGCGATAAGCACCATCGATTCTGGCACTGGTGAAGAGTTGATGTACGTGGGTGAATATTTTGCAGGTATCGGATCAAACGACATGGGCACAGACCTAGGCCCAAGAATCTCAGTTCTTAATTTAAAGGGCGAGGTTCAAGCTCGAATCGGAAGGCAAAGCTATGGTGAGCAAAGCGGTAGATTTTTCTCACCACATGGCATTGCGGTTGACTCTAAAGGCGATATTTATGTGGCTGAAGTTTCATGGAGTGATTACGGCAGTAGTATGGATCCGCCAAGAGAGTTGCGATCAATGCAAAAGCTTGTCAAAGTTTAATTCTGTCTTCCGGGTCCTAAATAATCGGACCCGGATTGCCCCTGATAGAGATTAAATATTTTCTAAGACAGCCTGGCCTGCTTCCAAAGTTTTTACAATATCATCCACATCAAAAACACATCCTCCCCATGTTCCTCCAGAAGCGGATTGTAGTGCAGCCCAAAGTCTTGTATCTTCCGGCAATTTAGGATGAGGTGACAAATCCCCGGGAATCGGTCTTTTAGAAAGTTCTTTATCGCCCCAATCAGGCCCCATATCATTACCTAATTCACCAACGAGATTTATACTCCCAATTAGGTTAATACGGTCAATTATAATCTCGATTTGATCCCCATCTTTCAATTTTGCGATCGGACCGCCTGCCAGAGCTTCCGGTCCCACGTGTCCTATACAAGCGCCAGTGGACACCCCGGAAAATCTGGCATCTGTTATCAAGGCAACATGTTTACCGTAGGAAAGATGTTTTAATGCGGCGGTGATTTGATAGAGTTCTTCCATACCGGTACCTTGGGGTCCTGCGCATTTCACAACCATAATATCTCCGGCCTGGATTTTCGATTTATCATCAGTGCTTTTGATTGCCTTTATGGCCTCATTTTCAGAAGAGAAAACCCTGGCAGGTCCAGTTTTTCTGTATATCCCGTCTTTATCCACCACCGATGGGTCTATTGCCGTGCTTTTGATTACGGAGCCCTGAGGGGCAATGTTCCCCATTGGAAAAGTAACCGTACTTGTTAAGCCCCTTTTCTTTGCATCCTCAGGGGTCATGATCACATGATCCGGATTTACAGAATTGATTTCTGACAGTCTTTTTCTAACATCATGCCTCCTTTCAGAATCTTCCCACCAATCCAGGTTTTCTCCTAAATTTTGGCCCGTTACTGTTTTGACATTAGTGTCCAATAGACCCATGGCACGAAGATGCAGCATCACCTCTGGCACTCCACCTGCAGTATAAAGTTCCGAAGTTGGAAACCCTACTGGCCCATTTGGAAGGACATCGACTATTCTAGGAGTGTTTTTATTTACCATGTTCCAATCATCGACAGTCATCCTAGTCCTACCCGCAGCATGAGCTATTGCGGGAAGATGCAACAAAAGGTTAGTAGACCCTCCGCAAGCAGCATGTACAACCATGGCATTCCTAAGGGCGGCGTCAGTGATAATGTCAGAGGACAATGTGTTTTCGGATTCCATGAGCAGCAATGCTCTTGCGCTACGTTGGGCCACATTTTTCCAAGCAGTTGTACCCGACGGGCATAAAGCACTGTGGGGAATAGCTAGTCCCAATGATTCAGCTATAACTTGTGATGTTCCCGCTGTACCAAGAAAGTGGCATCCCCCTCCAGGTGAAGCGCAAGCCTTACAGCCAACGTCCTGAGCATAGTCCAATGTCACTTCCCCTTGAGCAAACCTTGCCCCAATGGACTGGATCATTCCAGTATCTTCTCCTTCACGGACAGCCAAGGTCGAACCTCCCGGGACCACAACTACTGGCAAATCCCTAAGTCCCGCCAACGCCATCATCATTGCTGGAAGCCCTTTGTCGCAAGATGCAATCCCTAAAATACCTTTGGCCGTTGGCAAGGATCGAGCCTGCCTCCTAAAAACCTGCGCCGCGTCATTCCTGTATGGAAGTGAATCCATCATTCCCGTGGTACCCTGCGTGCGTCCATCACATGGATCCGAGCACATGAGGGAAAATGGGATTGTCTTGGCAAGTTTAAATTCCCGAGCCGCAGCTTCGACCTGCAATGCTAATTCAAAGTGGCCGGTGTGAAGGCCAAGGGCAATTGGTGAGCCATCTTGATCTCTTAGTCCACCTGAAGTCGACAAAATCAAAAAATGTTTTCTCAACAATTCGGCCGGGTTCCAGCCCATCCCAGCATTTTGGCTCATACCGAAATGAAACCCACTTGATTCATTAACAAGAATCTCTTCTGTAAACGGTAAAGTCCCCGAAGGTCCATCAGAATGGGTATCGAAAGCCCAGGTGGAATCTTTTGGATCTATAACGTCACCAATACTAAAAGATGTTTGATCTGCCATTTGAACTCCTCCGCAAGATTAGTTTGAGCGAATAGTGTACCAATTCAGTTATTATTAATTGAATATACAACTAGAGGTGTTAGTTAGTTGGAAACTCCAAAACATATCGTCGGTGTTCAACATGGCTGGAATTTAATGTCTGCTAATTACCAGTCTGAAAGCGATATATCAGTAGACGAGGTGCATTATGCACCTTTGTCCTATGGGGAAAATTCTTTGAATTTATTAGACGATGTTACTGGTAAAAATTTAGTGGAGCTTGGTAGCGGTGGTTCACAGAATGCGATGGCTTTAGCAAAATTGGGAGCAAGGGTAACTGCTGTAGATTTTTCGCCCAGTCAATTATCACATGCCGTTTCTGAATCGGTAAAACAAAAAACAACCATAGATTTTCTTCAAGCCGATATTCAAAATCTAACCTACTTTCGGGATAGGACATTCGACGGTATAATTTCCGTTTTTGCCCTAGAATTTATAGAACACCTTGATGTTTTTTTCAGTGAATGCAACCGAATTCTTAAAAAAGGGGGGCAATTAATATTGAGCACCACGCACCCTCTTGGGGCTTTCGAATGGGATGCTGATACAAGTACATTGAACGTCACCGATTACTTTAACCCCCCTGTGGAGATGTGGAAGGAGGATGATCAAGAGTATTTTGGAGTAACTTATTTCAGAACCGTAGAAGAGCTGTTTACCAACGTTGTCGATAACGGATTTACAGTAAAAGTGCTCCTTGAGCCAAAACCACTAGAATTTGATAAAGAGCACCTCAGCCCATATAAAGGTAACTACTGGACCGAATATAGAGATAGGGTAAATTCAGTACCCTTTGCCATCGTAATTAAGGCGCTTAAACAATAAATCGAATTCCTTCTAACCACCCCCGCCTATAGCTCTCACGATTTCAAGTGAATCACCTTCATTCAGGATTATTTCTTCATATCTTTCACGAGAAAGAACCTCCCCATTGAAAGCTATTGCAATTGCTTTCCTTCCAGTAAGTCCCAAATCATCAATCAGTGCAGTCAGAGATGACCCTGAATTGATTTCGTGGATTTTGCCATTGAGGTTGATATTCATTGGGTCAAACTTTAAATGGTACTTATATTTTCTAAAATTATCTGGGATTCCAACCTAGGGTCATCAGCCTCAGAAATCGCTCCAATGACTGCAACACCTGAAGCCCCAGAATCAATCACTTTTTGACAATTTTGACTCGATATCCCGCCAATACCTATTAGAGGAACCGATACCTTTCTACTTATATCCTCTATTATCTTAGTCCCGCTAGATCGCCCTTGAGGGTGGGATTTAGATGGAAATAAAGTGCCAACAATCAAATAATCGATACCTTCTGACGCAGCTTTTGTAGCCATTTCTAGGCTATGCACTGACTTACCGAGTATAAAACTCTTCTTCAATTTTTCACTATCTGCATCAAAAACATGTTTTTCAGGAAAATGGATGCCATCAGCTCTGACTTTCTTTGCCAAATCAACATCTCCATTTACAATAAAAAGAGCTTTATTCTCAGTTATTTCTCTCAACTTAACCGCAACATGCAACCTATCAGCTTCTTGCATATCTCTATCCCGAAATTGAATCATGTTCGTTCCACCTTCAACTGCCTGTCTAACCACGGCTTCTAAACCTCTTCGAGACGTGCGATTCCTATTAGTTACCAGACATAGTAGTGGACTTCTTTGGATATCGATAATCACCTTCTAACCAGAATTTACCCCTGCACCGGGGCTGCTTGATATTGCCCCTCTTCTATCAATTCGGCCTGCCAGAAAGGCCTTACGGCCGGCAGCCACTCCTAATTTGAAAGATTCTCCCATTGCCGCAGGATCGTTAGCTTGAGCAATGGCCGTATTTACTAATACAGCGTCCGCCCCTGCTTCTAATGCTTTAGATGCATCAGAAGGAACAGCCAAACCTGCGTCTACCACCACAGGAACCTCCACATCGCTAATAATCATTTCAATTTCTTCCATGGTCAATATACCTTGCCCTGAGCCAATAGTTGACCCCAAAGGCATTACTGTTGCACACCCCAGTTCAGCTAATCTATGGGCCAGCACCGGATCTGCATGAATATAAGGCAGCACATCAAATCCATCCTTGATCAGTTCTTTCGCAGCATCGTAAGTCCCAATTGGGTCTGGTAGTAAATGGCTAATATCAGGAATAACTTCAAGCTTGACCCAGGAAGAACCTGTCACTTCTCGGGCTAACCGAGCCGTCAGTACGGCTTCTTCTGAAGTTTTACTGCCGGCAGTATTCGGTAAAATTGTGTAGTTATCCCAATCGAAATAGTCCAAAATGGTTTTTTCATTAACATCTTGTAAATTCAGCCTACCTATAGCCACGGTTATTATCTGTGCACCGGAGGCTCTCACTGAATCTATCATTTCCTGCATAGTTCTATGGCGCCCGGTCCCGACCATCAGCCTGGAGCTAAATTCCTTACCTGCTATAACTAAAGGATCTTCCATTTAATATCTCCTTGGTCATCTAAATTATTCAGACAAAAAAAATCACCCATGGAGGGTGATCCGAGATTTGATCCATAACTCCCTCCGCTGGCATTATCCAGTTCAGGTCTCGGGTCGGCATTAAAGTACCCTCTCAGCCATTTGAGGCTCCCCATTTACGCGTATTTCGCTCGGCAAGAATATATGCAAGATACGTGTTAAAGTCAATGTTGGAAGCTACATGGACTTAATGACAACCCATTTTAACTTCAAAAACAAAGCGAGTGGCTTTACGGAGATAATTCATCGATTTTAATGCGTCATTACACTGCTACTGGATATGTCGTATGGGACCGGGGTGTTCTACTACACTGGCATAAAAAGATAAAATTGTGGCTACCACCAGGAGGCCATGTGGAGCCGAATGAGGATCCGGTCGAAGCGGTATTGCGAGAAATTCTTGAAGAAACAGCATTGGTGTCAAAAATATCTAAAAATCCTAATGTACCGACTTTGAATTTTGATTACCCTGAAATTATTGAACCACCAAGACATATATTAATCGAGGATATCGATGATCCAGAGGACGGACATCATCAACACATTGACATGATTTATTATTGCTACCCCGTTGATGGAGTAATGGGCTTATCCCCGGGTTGGTCTCTCTTTTCATATAAGGTGCTTAAAAATGCGCTCAAAGTCCATCAACTTGGAAAAGAATATCTGGATCCCTCAATATACCCTCCGCTAGATGTATTAACATTCGGGGTAGAGGCTATTGACGCAACTATATGAATACCTTTTGGGTATAAAAACCCTGATCATTTCAGGTATTATTTTACGGCTCCAAAAATCATTAGTGGTAAGGTGTAACTAAATAAGATGGCTCAGAATAATATTGCTGTAATCCGAGGAGATGGTATAGGCATTGAAGTAGTAGAGGAAGGAATAAAGGTTTTAGACGCGGTCTCAGAAAACTATGACTTTGAACTTTCCTTCAGTGAATACCCTTGGAGTTCTAAATTTTATATGGATACTGGGTCCATGATGCCTTCGGATGGTCTCGATACTTTGTCTAATTACGATGCGATTTTCCTAGGGGCTGTAGGTCACCCTGACATTCAAGACCATATAACCCTTAACGGCCTATTACTTCCTATTCGAAGAAAATTTGACCAATACGTATGTGAACGGCCTAGTGTCCTATATGAGGGTATTGAATCACCGCTGTCGGGGAAAAAACCATTCGATATCGATATGGTAGTGATCCGGGAAAATACAGAAGGGGAATATGCAAACGTCGGAGGATTCCAGTATTTGGATTTTCCGGAAGAAGTGGGTATTCAAACCGGGGTTTTTACAAGGAAAGGTTGTGAGAGGGTAATCCGCTACTCCTTTGAATTGGCCCGCAGGAGAAATAAAAAGAAACACCTAACCTCTATCACCAAATCTAATGCGCAAGGATACGGAATGTTGGTATGGGACAGGGCCTTTGAAAGGATATCTGTAGAATATCCGGATATATCTACAGATTCCTTATTGGTGGACGCAGCGGCAATGGATTTCATTAGAAAACCGGAATATTTTGACGTGGTTGTTGCTAGTAATCTTTTTGGAGATATTTTGACAGACATTGCCGCAATAATCACTGGAAGTATGGGGCTAGCATCAAGTGCTAATTTAGACCCAAAACGAAGATATCCTTCAATGTTCGAACCTGTGCATGGCAGTGCTCCAGATATCATGGGTAAAGGTATTGCTAACCCAATGGCCCAAATTCTTACTGGGGCTATGCTTCTCCGACACCTAGGCCATGTAGATGCTGCAACCGATGTAGAGAAGGCTGTATTATCAGTCCTTTCCGAAGGAGAAATTTTAACCCCAGATTTGTATGGTTCTTCAACGACGTCTTCTGTTGGAGATGCCATAGTATCCGCCCTGGGCAAATAGCTGAAAAATCGAGAAGAGATAATTTAGATGCCAATCAAAATAATAGAAACGCGCTTCCCTCATGAAAGTATAGAGCCTAAGTGGCAAAGTCGATGGCGCGATTCCCAAATATATAAAGTTGACGACAACGATCCTAGACCTAAGTGGTATGAATTAACAATGTACCCCTACCCCTCAGGAGACCTACATGTTGGGCATTGGTATGCAATGACTGGGGCAGATATACATGCAAGATTTAGAAATATGCAAGGATACAATGTTCTCCACCCAATGGGGTTCGATGCATTTGGTCTGAATGCAGAAAACGCGGCCATACAACGAGGTATCCATCCGCATTCCTGGACAATGGACAACATTGGAAGGATGCGCCAACAACTGGCTTCTATGGGCCCGATGTATGATTGGGAGAGGGAAGTAGTTACATGCCTACCAGAATATTACAAATGGAATCAATGGTTTTTCTTGCAGTTCTACCAAAACGGGTTAGCTTATCGCGATTTTGCTCCTGTCAACTGGTGTCCCTCATGTGTGACCGTTCTAGCAAATGAGCAGGTAATAGACGGGGTATGTGAAAGGTGTGACACTACTGTGACTCATAGAGATATGAACCAGTGGTTCTTCCGTATCACCGCATACGCTGAGGAATTATTGGATCAGTCGAAAATGGACTGGCCAGACCGCATAAATACGATGCAAACAAATTGGATTGGGAAAAGTGAAGGAGTGGAATTCGGTTTTGATATCTCGGAATACAAACTAGACTCCGAAACATTAGTTACGTTTACTACCCGAATTGATACTGTTTACGGAGTTACTTTCGTGGTATTGGCACCAGAGCACCAATTAGTAGAGGCTTTAACTGCCCCCGAGCAAGAAGATTCTGTAAAGGCCTATATAAATAGTGCTCGGAAAGCCACTGAAGTCGAACGATTAGCCATCGATAGGGAAAAGACAGGAGTGTTCTTAGGCACCTACTGTGTCAATCCTCTTACCCAGGATCGAATACCTATACTGATAGGCGACTATGTGCTAAACACATATGGAACCGGAATCGTAATGGGTGTTCCGGCACACGATACAAGAGATTTTACATTTGCAAAAAAATACGATCTCCCAATCAAAATAGTTGTAGCACCCCCAGAGTGGGATGGCAACGAATTAGATGAGGCATATGTAGCTCCAGGGACACAGGTAAATTCACTAGAATTTAACGGTTTGAGCAATAGTGAAGGCCGACTGAGAATAGCAGATCATATCGAAGACAGGAACCTGGGTACTAAAACTGTCAACTATAGGATGAGAGACTGGCTTATTTCCCGACAGAGATATTGGGGCACACCAATACCCATAATTTACTGTAATGATTGCGGCGTTGTACCTGTCAAGAAAGAGGATCTTCCTGTGTTACTGCCAGAAGATGCTGAATTTCTACCAACAGGCGAGTCTCCCTTGGCCCTACATAACGAATTCGTTAATGCCGAGTGCCCTGATTGCGGTAAACCTGGCAAGAGAGAAACAGACACTATGGATACCTTTGTGGACTCATCATGGTATTTTCTAAGGTATGCAAGCCCAAAGCATTCGGCCGCCGCATTTGATGAAAAATCTGCTCAACTCTGGAATCCCGTGGATCAATACACTGGCGGAGTAGAACATGCCGTAATGCATTTGCTGTATTCAAGGTTCTTCGTCAAGGCCGCACGTGATCTTGGCTTGATCAAATACGATGAACCGTTTAAAAGGCTGTTCAATCAAGGAACAATAATTTACAAAGGCGCGAAGATGAGTAAGTCTCGCGGAAATGTGATCGCCCCGGACGATTACGTTTCTGTAGTTGGAGCGGATACGGTTAGAACTTATTTAATGTTTATCGGACCCTGGGAGCAAGGCGGCGAATGGAATGATTCTGGGATTAATGGAGCCGCTCGCTGGCTCAATAAAGTTTGGGACATATCCAATTACGATCCCGGCACTTTTGCACAAAATTCTAACCTCGACTCAAAAAAAGAACTAAACAGGCTTTTACATAAAACCATTATGAGGGTAGGAGAGGATATAGAAAAATTCAAATACAACACTGCCATATCCGCTCTTATGGAATTCACAAATTCTCTAGCTGAAAGTCATATACCCCAGAAGATCAGCTACATAGACTGGTTGCGTTTTACTCGCGATCTTTACGTAATGATGGCACCAATTGTCCCCCATTTAGCCGAGGAATTATGGGAAATCTCAGGTATGGAATTTAGCATACACACTCAGTTGTGGCCTGTATATGATGAATCCCTGGCCCAAGACGAGGAGTTTACATTGGTGGTACAAATCAATGGGAAAGTTCGAGCGAAAATACCTGCTCCTGCAAACATAACTGAATCCGATGCAAATCAACTCGCCTTGCAAAATTCCAGTATCGAGAAACATATAACAGGATTAGCGATAAGAAAGACAATTTATGTTCCAGGAAAATTACTAAATATTGTGGCCAATTAAACCAAAATCTAAAGAAGCGGAGGGCACTATGAACATATCTATAGCAGTATTACCAGGAGATGGAATAGGGCCAGAAGTAGTTACTGAGTCGATAAAAGTTTTAGAAGCAATAGGTAATCGATTCGGCCACGAATTCCAAATTAAGTCGGGCAGGGTAGGGGGCAATGCTATTGATGATTACGGAACACCGTTGCCTCAGGAAACCATGGACACTTGCATTGACTCAGATGCGATTTTATTCGGTGCCGTTGGCGGCCCAAAATGGGATGACCCAAATGCTGATGTACGCCCAGAAGATGGCATATTGGCTATTCGAAAATCCTTAGATTTATTTGCTAATTTAAGACCAGTCAAAGTTTACCCCTCGCTAATAAATTCAAGTCCCTTGAAACCTGAAATTTTGAAAGGGGTGGATATGATGGTATTGAGAGAATTAACCGGTGGGTTATATTTTGGGAAACCGAAAAAGCGATGGAACACATCGAGGGGAAGAAGGGGCGTTGATACCCTTAAATATACCGAAGCTGAGATCGTAAGAATTTTAAAAGTGGGATTTGAGTTGGCTATGGGACGCCGAAAAAAGCTAACTTCTGTAGATAAACAGAATGTCCTTGAATCTTCAAGACTCTGGAGAGAGATAGCGGTGGAAATGGGAAAAGGGTATCCAGAGGTCGAGTTAGATCATATTTTAGTCGATAATGCCGCGATGCAATTAATCAGAAATCCCTCGGACTTTGACGTCATTGTTTCGGAAAACACCTTCGGGGATATTTTGACTGATGAGGCGTCGGTTTTATCTGGCTCTATGGGAATGTTGCCGTCGGCCAGTCTATCTAGCCTACCAGGCAATTCTGGTACAAGTAGTAAGGTAAGCCTGTACGAACCAATACATGGCAGCGCACCTGACATAGCTGGAAAAGGAATCGCCAACCCGATCGGCTCAATACTCAGCACAGCAATGATGCTTAGGCTATCGTTTGGGATGCACGATGAGGCCGATTCAATTGAGAAATCTATTGAGGCCGCCCTTTCAGAAGGCTATAGAACTGCCGACATTTCTAGCGATGGAGGAAACCAAGTAAACACAACGGTTATGGGAGACGTTATAGCAGGAGCGATTTAAGCAGTGCCATTGGGTCAAAATGGCAATTCAGATTTTATATTGTAACTGTCTGCCAAGGACTTCAGATCCTTCCACGTAGATTCTTCTATAAAAATACCTTCTTTTTTCTGTCTTGTTTCGTTTCTATATTCAATTTCACCAGGATACAAAATTTCTTCGAATCCAGGTGCTGTCTCTGAACTTTTTAAGTAGGAAGCGAATTCAGTAACCTCTTCTTTAAAATCTTTCAAATCTCTAAAAGCTGACACATTAAAAACTGATATGAAGCAACCGTCATTATGTCTACCGGAAGGATCATGTCCAAACCCTAACCCGGTTAATATTCCTGAAAATATTTCTACAATTGATGACAGGCCGTAACCCTTGTGGCCCTGATCTCCTCCTAAAGGTAAAATGGCTCCCCCATTTTTCAATTCATTTGGGTCCGTTGTGTCTGTTCCATCTTCTTTTATGATCCAACCACTTGGGATAGAATCCCCTCTAGCCTGGGCCAAATTTATTTTCCCTGCAGCCACCGCGCTAGTGGCCATATCTAAAAAGAAGGGCCCCTCCAAATTACTTGGCATAGCGATAGAAATCGGATTCGTACCTAGCCGTCTCTCCCGGCCACCAAAAGGAACCACCGCTTTCGACGAACGGCCAGAATCAGCAGTGATCATTCCAATCATACCGGCTTCTGCAGCTATCATAGGATAGGCAGCAAGGCGACCAATATGACTTTGTCGATACACAGTAGCAGCTGCTATGTTCTGCGATTTTGCCTTCTCAATTGTTTGCCTCATAAGCCGTTCGGTGACAACATACCCAAATCCCCAATGACCATCGACTACTGTCGTGGTAGGTGTATCTTTCACGACCTCATATTCTGCCCCTGGAACTATATGGCCTCTATTAACCCTGTCAATATAACTGGGTATCTGAATTATCCCGTGTGAATCATGTCCAGCTAAATTGGCAGCAATAGACAAACGCGATACCACTCTGGCTTCATCTTCTGAAGTCCCTGCTCCAATAAGTAAACCTACAGCAATTTTTTCTAAATCATCAGGCATAATTGAAGGCATATTTTGTCTCCCGTATTTAAGAAATCCATTCTTTTGATCTTTCCACAGCCTTAGCCCAGAAACTTAATTTCTCGGTTCTTTCTTCACCAGTCATTAAAGGAGTATATACTCCCTGCGAATCCCATATTGAAGATATGTCTGACTTGGAGTTCCAGAATCCGGCTCCCATACCCGCTATAAATGCTGCACCTAGAACGGTGGTCTCCTGAACTCGTGACCTGTTCACCTTAAGGTTACTAATGTCCGCCTGCATCTGCATCAGAAGATCGTTAGTGCTAGCACCACCATCCACCTTAAGTTCAGATATTTCATAACCAGAATCCAGCTGCATAATTTTCAAAACTTCTTGGCATTGGTAGCTAATAGCTTCTAGGGCAGCTCTAGCTATGTGGCCTTTATTGGTTCCTCTCGTCATACCAACCATAGTGGCTCTGGCATTCATGTCCCAATGAGGGGCTCCCAAACCCGTAAATGCCGGAACTAGATATATGCCTCCGTTATCTTGGACAGAACGGGCCAATACTTCTACTTCTGAAGAAGATTCAATGAGTTCCAATCCATCTCTCAACCATTGGACGGTTGCTCCAGCTGAAAAGACGCTACCTTCTAAGGCATACTCAACTTCACCTTTAACTTTCCAGGCCAATGTAGACAGTAACCCTCTGTCAGAAATCTTGATATTTTTCCCGGTATTCATTAATAAAAAAGCCCCTGTCCCATAAGTACACTTTGCTGAACCCACCGAAAAACAAGCCTGCCCAAACAAAGAGGCATGCTGGTCACCAAGGACTCCAGAAATGGGCAATTTGTATTCCCCTAAAATATCGGCTTCACATAATCCGAATTGAGCATCTGAATCACAAA
>JAPYSB010000023.1 GCA_029936675.1 Dehalococcoidia bacterium
TCGGCTTGAAAACCAAAGAGCAATACAACCGTTAGCAATAACCCAAGTATTGACCAGGGTTTGAGTCTGCTTAGCAAGGTCGCGAGGCCCGTCTTATCAGCAGTGCGGTCAAATATTTTCCTGGTTAACACACCTGCCATTAAGGGTAACGCCACATATAAAAGTACCGAGTATATGAGAGTAGACCATGGCACTGCGATATCACTGATTCCGAGTAGGAGCCCTGCTATAGGGGCGAAAGCAAATATCATAATAATGTCATTCACAGAAACCTGCACCAGGGTATAGTTGGGGTCTCCTCTAGTCATATGACTCCAGACAAAAACCATCGCGGTGCACGGCGCAACTCCCAATAAGATCATGCCGGCGATGTATTCCGTCGCTGTTGAAGGATCTACCCAATCAGAGAAAAGAATTTTAAAAAATAGCCAGCCAAGGAACGCCATAGTGAATGGCTTAACCAGCCAATTTACTGCCAGCGTCAGCAGGAGCCCGGATGGGCTATTCTTAACATCTTTGATTGATGCAAAATCAATTTGAACCATCATCGGGTAAATCATAATCCAAATAAAAATAGCGACAACAAAATTAACATGGGAAAATTCTAATTTAGCAATGAAATCGAAACTGCCAGGAAATATATTCCCAAGGAAGACACCCGTTGCTATGCAAAAGGCGACCCAAATGGAAAGGTAACGTTCAAAAATTCCCATAAATATCACCCTTTGAAAGTGCGAGACGATAGCTGTATATGGTTAAGTCGTAATTATCTGTAAAAGCGGACATATTGGATGCAAAGGAACATTTAAAAATGGCCCGATCGTTGTTTTTTGTAGATGATTCTCGATAATAGACTATTCCGGTGTTTGGTTTTTCTCGTTCCATTTGTCGATCAACTCTCGTTGTTTAATTTTGGATTCTTTGGAAACATTAAAAATATTCCGACTAATCAATCGCCAGTCTTGCTCTATTTTACCTAGTGTAAAAATTCCTTCGAATGTGGACATTACGGAACCATCTTTGTCTAAGCGTGAGGCTTTAAGAAGGTAGGCCACTTTTTCGTCGTCTTTTACAACCTCAGAGTAAGATTCCAATGTACAGGTACTCCCTATCCACTCGGGGCGTATTTCAGAGTAGAAGTCAGCAAAATACTTAGGTACGTTCTCCTCATCTACGTAAAAGGCTATAGGAGTGATTCCGACCGATATGTGATGCATAGGCAGGTGAAGAGTCTCTCTATACAATTTGGATGTGGTTCCTAAAGCCTCAACTGAATCCTTTAATGCTTCTTCTGGGTTTGATGCCATTCCGTAAGTTACTCCAAAATTATATTTGTTTTAATAGGTATCATATTACTAATACCGACAATGCTGAACCGAAATACGGAATTATATATTCTTAGTATATTCTTAGTATATTCTCAAGGTTCCTTAATGAAACTTTACTAGTCTTTCTCTATCGGTTTATTAGATAATACAAAATGGAGAGAGAAAATGATTCGACTAAAAAATATAAGGTTGGTATTGGCAGGGGCGTTTATTGTCCCGGTGGCACTCGCTTCAATAGCTTGTTCCCCGATTTATGCTGACGACCCAAACGGGGTAAAGAGGGAAATATTTGCGCCCGAGCTGGATCTCGAAGCCTTGAATGCAATAATTCAGTCAGCGGTTGAAAGTGGGGAAATTTCTCAAGCTCAAGTGGATACTGGTATAGAAATACTTAAAAATAGATTTTCAGAAAGCCATAAGGCCGGATTCAAGCCTTTTATGGATATCGAGGAAATAAGGGCGAAAATATCGGCAGCTGTGGAGAACGGTGAGATAACTCAAGAGGAAGCTGATGCCAAGCTGGCTGGGTTAGAGGAACGCATCGAAAAGGGTCAGATGCCACATGGTAAAAGAGGTCAGCATCACAAAAAGCCTTTTATGGGTATTGAGGAAATAAAGGCGAAAATATCGGCAGCTGTGGAGAACGGTGAGATAACTCAAGAGGAAGCTGATGCCAAGCTGGCTGGGTTAGAGGAACGCATCGAAAAGGGTCAGATGCTACATGGAAAAAGAGGTCAGCACCACAAAAAGCCTTTTATGGATATTGAAACAATAAAAGCGAAAATATCGGCAGCAGTGGGAAGTGGTGAAATAACTCAAGAAGAGGCTGAGGAAAAGCTGGCTGGGTTAGAGGAACGCATCGAAAAGGGTCAGATGCCATATGGTAAAAGAGGTCAGCATCACAAAAAGCCTTTTATGGGTATCGAGGAAATAAGGGCGAAAATATCGGCAGCCGTGGAGAATGGTGAACTGTCAGCAGTAGAAGGCGAGAGTAAGATTCTATATATCGACGGGAAATCTAAAAAAGCGACCTACTATTAAATAGATATCCAATGACTTCATCGGTATTGATAGCAGACGACGATACAGCCATTTGTGAGGCCCTCGAAAGGAGTTTGAGGTTCGAGGGTTTCAAAGTCCGTTCAGCTTTTAACGGTGAGATAGCCATTGAGGAAATAGAAAAAGAGCTTCCTGACATTCTCATCCTTGATATTAATATGCCGGAAGTAGACGGTATTCAGGTTACCAAGTACCTCCGAAGCCTAGATATAGATATCCCGATATGTATTTTGTCTGCTAGAGACGAGGTATCGGACAGGGTTTCAGGTTTAGAGGCTGGGGCGGACGACTATGTGGTTAAGCCTTTCTCGTTTGAAGAGTTGCTGGCTCGGATTCACGCATTACTAAGAAGACGTTCGTTAAATGATTCCAAAATTGTATCTATAGGTGAATTGAAAGTTGATCCTATGCGTAGGACTGTCGATTATTATGGGCATTCCTTGGATCTGACTAAAAAGGAATTTGATCTTATTCACGTTTTGGCAAATAACCCAAGTATGGTGATGAGCAGAGAGCAGCTGTTGAATAAGGTGTGGGGATACGATTTTGACGTAGATACAAATGTTGTCGACGTTTTCATTGGATATCTACGTAAAAAGTTGGAAATTGATGGACAAAAAAGGATTATACAGACAGTCAGGGGAGTGGGGTTCGTACTAAATACGTGAGTTTTCGATTCTTAATAACCTTACTCGTATTTTTTGTAACCACTCTAATTGTGATTTTATCTGGTGCGGTCATTAATCAACTCACCGAAGAAGATCTTCGCAAACAGATAGATGCAAGATTGAACTGGCAAGTGCAGGCCGTCTCCTCAGAAGGTTCGCTTGCTACTATTTTGAAATTGCGACGATTTGTCCAACGCTCTGAAGTTTCTAATGCCTCATTAGAGAATTTGTTTGATGTGCAAATACCAACCCGTATTTTTTTGAATAACGATCTGTTTCTTTATACGGATGGATTTCCCCAAATATTAACCACCTCTAACAACGGATATTCTAATGTTTCGGTCGATGGGCAAGAATGGAGGGTTTTGACAAAGACCATACAAATTCCTGTAATACTTCGCACACCTACATTTGGCAAAATAGGTATTCAAGCCGCGGTTTCTAGAGACTTCGTTAACACGACAATGCAGGATTTTAGACGGACTTTCATTTCCGTGGGCATAATAGCAATTTTATTGTCAGCTTTAGTGACCTGGATACTTTGTGGAGTTCTTCTTAAACCTTTGAAACGACTGCAAAATTACGCAGAAAACATAAATGATTCTTCAGATTTGTCTATCCGTATACCTGTAGAGCATTTGTATTCACTGTCTGAGGTTAAAGTTCTAAGTAGAAGTTTGAATTCTATGATTTCGAGATTGGATTCTAGTTCGACTCGCACTGAAAAAGCATTGGAGACATCAAGAGGTTTTGCCTCTAATTTGGCTCATGAGCTAAGAACCCCGTTGACCAGTATGAAAATGAATTTGGAATTATTGGAAAAGCATGGAGAAATACCCACTGATGAAAGAAGAAATATATTAAATGAGGTAATAATTCAACAGGACAGGCTTTTTTCAACTTTGGAGTCTTTAAGGTTACTGGCTCGTGGTGATCTTTCTGAAATAAATGTCTTTGAGGAAGTGGATTTGGCCCCCTTAGTTAATGAATTATCTGCCCGCCAAATAAGTAATCATGGTGGTGGCAATATTGATATTCAATTTCCAGACCCACCGCCACTTATATTTGGTTGGAGGGAAGGCTTGACTGTTTTGTTTAATAATTTAATCCAAAATTCCTACGTCCATGCGAATCTTTCACCAGGACAGCTGGAAATTGCGATAGATGTTTTAGTTGAAGAAAACTGGGCCCGTATTATTGTGGATGACAACGGGGTTGGGGTTGAAGAACACGAAAGGAAAATGGTTCTAGAACGATTTAAAAGAGGGTCTAATAATTATGGTCAAGGGTCTGGTTTAGGGCTTTCTCTGGTTACTCAACAAGTTGAGATTCATTCTGGAAGGATAGAAATTTCAGAAAGCCCAATGGGTGGAGCAAGAGTAGAAATAGCCTTACCTATTATCATTGACCCTGAATTAGATTAAATCCGATCTACCCAGAAAATCTAGTAATAATTTTCTGAAACCTTCACGTTCGGTGGCATATACACCATGGCCAGCATTCGGGAAAATGTGTAATTCGGATTTTGGTAGCGTCCTATCCAATATCACTGACCCTCCAGCCCCCGCAACGGTGTCCTTACCAGCACCAACCACAAGTGTTGGTACATGCAAAGACTCCAGATCAGGAGTAAGTGGATGTTCTCTGAGCCCACCAGTCGCCCTACATTGAGCGACATAAGAATCCAGGTGTTCAGGTAAGACTTCTGCATATGTGTTGCTAGAAGCCGTTTTATGACCATCGAATGCTTGTGAGAGTTCCTTTCCCGCTAAGGCTGTTTTAGCCCCCAATCGTGCTATTTCCCCCCTGGTATACCAATTCTCTGATGCCTTAAGATTAACCTCACTTGAAGTGGAGTCCAACACGATGGCTAGGCATACCTCAGGGAACATGGTGGCGAACCTTTGAGCCAATACGCCTCCCCATGACACGCCAAATATAATTGCTTTTTCAATATCCAAATAATCAAGTAAATTTTTCAAATCGTTTGCATAAAGCGGGAGTGAATATTTTTTTGCAGAGCCTGATCTCCCCAGCCCTCGGTTATCCCAAGAAATTACATCGAAATGGTCGGCATACCAATCCATATCTTCCTTTTCAAATCTGGATCCATTCCCTCCAAGACCGTGACAAAACACGTAAGTTGTTTTCCCTGAACCTTTGCGTTCGAAGTGAATGTTGGCATCGGGTAATTCAGCAATAGGCAATTGAGGCTCCCAAATAGATCATTTTGTTACGATAGTTCCGTGCTGATTTTATATTATATAAAAACGGGGCAAAAAACCTGGTGAGAGTTGGGAATCCAACCGAGATTTATGATAAATTAATTGAAACTAGCATGACTGAGGTGAAAGAAACTAATGGTAAGTACGAGTACTGATGTTAAGTTGATGGCTCATTTGCTCAGAAGAGCTGGATTTGGTGCTACAAAAGAACAACTGGACCAATATATTTCGACCGGCTATGAAGGAGTCGTAGATTCCTTGATTGACAATGAAGATTCATCACGGATCAACAATGCATTGGTCAGGCGATATTTCCCTGACCAATCTGTGACACACGATACTTCTGGTGCCGGATCTTATTGGTTGTATAGGTTGGTATCAACAGATTCCCCTTTGAGAGAAAAGATTGCTCTTTTTTGGCACAATGTTTTTGCAACTGGGTACACAAAGGTCACAAACGGAAAACCAATGAGTGATCAATTGCGTATGTTTCGCAGCAATGGCTTTGGGAAACTAGACAAACTACTGCTTAAGTTATCTAGAGACCCAGCAATGATTATATGGTTGGATAATGTGGACAATCATAATGGTGCTATTAACGAGAATTATGGAAGAGAACTTCTAGAACTGTTTTCTATGGGAGTTGGTAATTACAGTGAAGACGATATCAAGGAATGTTCCAGGGCCTTCACAGGTTGGAGTATTGCCAATTCAGATTATATAAAACAGTTGGCTGTTCGAAATTCAATAATGCCCTACGGAAAATTAGCATGGCGCTATGAATACAAAGAAGACGATCATGACGATGGAGAAAAGACCTTTTTGGGACACAAAGGAAACTTCGATGGCGAGGAGATTATAAACATAATATGTGAACAACCAGCCACCGCCCGGTTCATCTCGAGGCACCTGTATCATTTTTTTGTTGCTGATGAACCTCCTGTTCCGTCTTGGCCTTATAAGGAACCCCAGGACTTAGAAGCAATTTCCATTTTGGAAAGGGCATATTTTGACAGCGGATATGATATTGGTGAAATGATCAGGGTGCTTTTTAATTCTGAATTCTTCAAATCTGAAACCTGTCATTATAAAAAAATTAAAAGTCCCGCTGAATTGATGGGTAATGTCTTGAGGACCACTGAGGAATTTGTCACCCCTAATATCCGTATTTCAGAACGTAACAGCCAGATCACATTTATGGGACAGCAACTGCTAAATCCTCCATCTGTGGAAGGCTGGCACCAAGGTCTCGAATGGATTGAGACAGGTTCTTTGACAGAGCGTGTGAATTTTGCTTCTCAACACCTTGGTGACCTATCCAAACCTGGTGTGAAAAAGATTGTTCAAAATGTCATGAGTGATGAAGGAGAATCGATATCTGCTGAGGTATGCGTCGATAAATGTCTAGATCAATTGGGGGCAATCCAAACCTCTCAATTTATATACGATACCTTGGTTGAATTTGCTCAAGCAAACGGAATCCCAAGTATTAATCTGCTTAAAGATCCAGAGAATGCGGCAAACAAAATTTCAGAATTGATGAGCGTTGTTGCATCGGTTCCAGAATTCCAACAATCTTGATGTTCGTGGGGTACTTTTAGTGACTACAACCCGTACCGAAAAACCATTTTTAAAATACAGCCATACCATAGGAATATGTGTAATGGATGGTAGAGGCTTCATGTTCCCCGTGGATACGGCTATTGGGAAAAATGGAAGAATGCATACCGTTAGCAGAGCATATGCTCCTGCCACAGCGCAGTTACGTATCACTATGTATGACATCGACAGCGAATATTTTGGTATTTATGGTGGCTACGGCGAAAGCCTTGGTCAATTTAAATGGCCAATCGGTATGGCCTCAGATCAAAGTGGGAACATCTACCTTAGCGACGAATTGAATAACCGGATCAATGTCTTTTCACATGAAGGTGACCCCATTAAGTATTGGGGTCAGTCTGGCTCTAAAGAAGGTGAATTAAATGGTCCTTCTGGAATTGCGTTTGATTCTGGTGGGAATCTTTTTGTCGCCGATCATATGAATAACAGAATTCAAAAGTTTACGAAAGATGGCAATTTCATTTTGAGTTTTGGAAACAAAGATCAAGATACCCTTAATATGCCATGGGGTGTTTTTGTTAGTGGTGACGGTTTCGTGTATGTGGCCGATTGGGGAAATGATCGTATAGTTAAATATGATTCCAGTGGCGAGTTCGTTAGATCCTTTGGGAGTCGAGGTTCAGGGAATGGGCAATTCAGGAATCCATCAGGAGTGGCGGTAGATGAAGATGGATATATTTATGTCACTGACTGGGGCAACGAAAGACTTGAGATCCTGGATAAAAACGGCAATTTCATACAAAGCCTCAGAGGCCAAGCCACCATCTCGAAATGGGCAGATGAATATTTCGACGGTAATTACGAGGAGGCAGAGCCCAGATCTAGGTCGAATTTGGAACCCAGTCCGGTTCAATTTGGGGGAGATCCACATGAAGAATCTGCCCATATAGAAAAGTTATTTTGGGGCCCTACCTCGGTAAAATTAGACGATGATGGTAGGGTATACGTAACAGAAAGCAACCGCCATAGGGTTCAAATATATGAGAGGGCCGGGTAACTAGCTTACAACACCATCGATTCCAAAACTTCCGAGGCAGCGGATAAGGTAGATTGTATATCCCCGTCGGTATGAGATTCTGAAAGAAACCAAATTCCTCGTGAATTTATCCTGATGCCTTTTTTCATCATCTCTGATACAAATACGACGTATCTATCTGGGTCAGAATTTTCTACGTGGCTTCGGTAGTCAAAAACCTCTTTACCATCGGTGAAACTTACAGCGAAGACAGAACCGGGCCCTTGTACCAGCATCCCCGCTTCCAATCTGGAGTTTATGTCCTGAAGCCCTGCCATAAGTTTTGTTCCAAGATCATTTAATTTTTGATTGGTTTGTATTTCCATATCCGATAAATGTTCCATAGATGATTTTGTCGCAGCCATCGACATTACATTTGCATTTAAGGTTCCACCGTGCATGACGGTCCCGGTACCAATTAAGGACATTATTTCTTTACTCCCGGTGAGTATCGAGACAGGAAACCCTCCTGCAGCGGCTTTAGCAAAAGTGGCCAGATGCGGGGTGATTCCAAAAAAAGATTGAGCCCCGCCCGAATTGACTCTAAAGCCCGTTATAACTTCATCAAATATGAGTAAAGAGTTGTTCCGATCGCAAGATTCCTTTAGATGCTCTAGGTAACCGGGTTTTGGCATTATGCAATTTGTGTTGCACATTATGGGCTCTGTTATTACTGCGGCGATTTCATCACCCCTTTGTTCAAAGACTGTGTTTATCGCCTCAAAGTTATTCCAAGGCAAAATTATTAGACCAGACTCAGAATGATCAGCAACCCCTTGGCTCATAGGTTCAGGCTTCGGAAAGGTGCTGTTTTTCAAAGGCCTGAGCGGCGCCGCTGTATTGAACAAAACACTATCTGACCAACCGTGATAGTGGCCTTCAAATTTTATTATTACGTTCCTTTTCGTATATGCCCTTGCCAATCGAAAGGCGGCCTCGACTGCCTCGGTTCCTGAACTTGCGAATCGAACGAGTTCAGCATTTGGAACTAACTTTTTCACTGCCTCCGCGGCTTCCAGCTCCAATAGGTGCTGGCCTGCGAAAAGTTGTCCCAATTTGGATGCTTCTTCTACTGCCTGAAGCAGGAATTCAGGTGAGTGCCCAAAAATCATCGGACCCTGGCCGAGGACGTAATCTATGTATTGGTTTCCATCGACATCATAAATTTTGCTGCCTTTGGCTTTGTCGTAAAACAAGGGATGGGGTGTCTCTGCCAAACGGACATTGGAATTCACCCCGCCAGCGAGAGAATGGAGAGCCCTGTTATAAAGCTCACCACTGATATCAAAAGAGTGTTCCTGGTCCATATATGTATCTCTCCTCAAACCGCGTCGGTGAAATGTTGACGGCTTATGATCCATTACAAGGGCCTATAATACACAAACTTACTTAACAGGACATTGAGAGTAGTGAAAGATGAAACTAGCATTATTGGGAATTTCTCACGAGACAAACACCTTTTCACAAGTGCCAGCTGATTATGCTGCCTTCAACATCTATAGAGGGCACGAGATAACCCAGGAGTATCAATCATCACAAACGACTAATGCTGGCTTTTTGCAGATTTCAGAAGATAAGGATGTACAAGTACATCCCCTTTTGTTTGCCATTACAGGTCCTATTGGCACTATAACCGCAGATGCTTTTGAATCCATAAGCCAAGAAATGTTGTCACTATTGGAAAATCATGGGCCATGGGATGGAGTATTGCTGTCATTACATGGAGCTGCAGTATCGGAAGAGTATCCTGATGCCGATGGTGAAATTGCCGAACGCGTCAGGACCTTGGTAGGCCCTGACGTAAAGGTTGGTTTGAGTGTGGATATGCATGCTAATCTTTCACGAAAAATGATAGGGAATGTGGACGTCGCAACGGTTTACAGGACAAATCCACATTTGGATCCGAAAATAAGAGCATTTGAGTGTGCCGAAATGATTCGAGATACTATCAAAGGTGATATTGATCCTGTGATGTGGTTAGAAATCCCCCCCGTCGTTATCAATATAGTTAAACAATTCACAGACGAAAACCCCATGAAGTCTGTCATGGACAATCTCGATAAGACCCTCTCCTTTCATAACATAATTCATGGAAGTGTAGCTGAGGGTTACCCATACGCTGATGTCGAGGAAATGGGAATGGGGTTTATTTCCATATCAGACGGAGATACAGAGGCTGCCAAAGATGCTTCTCAATGGATGGCTAAAGAAGCCTGGGATATCAGGGAGCAATTTGTTGGAGATACACCTTCAATTGAAGAAGCTTTGTCATATGCAGATCAAAATTACATAAGTGAGAAGGATGGTCCATACGTCTTAATGGATGTTGGAGATAATATCGGAGGCGGTAGCAGTGCTGATTCCACACACATATTGGCCGTCGCAAAAACCATGGGCATCAAAGGGTACCTGCAGACTCTGTGGGATCCAGATTCTGTAAAAGCCTGTGTCGAAGCAGGCATCGGATCTCGATTCACAATTGAAGTTGGAGGCAAAACCGATAATATGCATGGTGCCCCTGTCAAAGTAACTGGGGTACTGAGAACACTTTTCAATGGGAAGTTTGAAGATAACCGGCCTACCCATGGAGGTTTCCGATATTACGATGGTGGATTAACTGCGGTGCTTGACACTGACGATAATCATACTTTGGTTCTGACCTCCCTGAGGTGCGGGAATACAAGTCGAGAGCAAATGTATACCGTGGGGGTTTATCCTGAAAAATATCGTGTGGTGGTGGCTAAAGGAGTCGTCTCCCCCAGGCCCGCCTACCAGCCGATAGCAAAGGAAGTCGTTTTAGTGAACAGCCCAGGGGTTACAACGTCGGATTTGAGTTTTTTTGAATACCGAAGGAGACGACCAAACCTCTTTCCCTTTGAGGAATTAGCTACCTATTCGCCGGGTTGATTCTCATAGCCCCAGCTATTCAACTATTTGAAATGGTGGCATCATGTTTTGGATCTCTACTTCTAGTAGGGTAGGTTTGTCTAATGCGAGAGCCTCGGCAAGACCTTGGTCTATATTGTCAGCGTCTGTTTTTATACCTTCAGCACCAAAGGATTTTGCCATTGCCACAAAATCTGGGTTAAATAGATCCGTTCCAATATATCGGCCATTAAATTGGTGCTGCTGATCCCACCTCGAAGCACCGAATGCACCGTTATTGAACACCACAGCCACTGTGTTGAGCCCATATCTCATTGCGGTTGAAAGTTCCTGAGGGCTGTACATAAAACCACCATCACCGCAGAGTGCTACAACTTTTCGATCTGGAAAGGCAGTTTGGCATCCTAACGCGGTTGGGAAAGCGTACCCTAGAGTCCCAAAATATGATGACGTGACGTAATTCCTGGTGCTACCCATAGGCATAGCCGCGCTACTCCAATATCCGATGTTCGTCATACCTTGCACCACAATTGCATCATCCGGTAAAACTCCGGATATTTTATCTATGATTGATACTTGCGGTGACGCAAGTTTAATCACCTCGTCTGCAAACTGCTTTTTTAATCTTTCAGCCCTCTCACGTCGTTCTGCCAACTTAGAGTCATCTACCGATAAAGCACCGATCAATGACGTTAGAGTTTCTGAGGCATCTCCGACGATACCTAGTTCAACAGGATATTGTTTACCTATTTGATCCTTTTCTACATCAATTTGGAGAATTGGTGGCATGTCGTTTGGCGAAATACCCCTGAGGGACAATCTTGTGCCTATGGCTATGACTAAATCCGTATCCGGTAGAACTGTCTTGGCTGGGCCGACGGCGGAATTGACTCCCGTTGCTAGATGACTATCTTCTGGAATAATTCCTTTTGCTTGTGGGGACGTCATTACGGGAATTTGAAGGAGTTCTGCAAGCTGGCGAACTTGGCCGGATGCCCCAGAGGAAACACTTCCACCTCCGGCAACAATGGTAGGGGATTTTGCAGATGAAATCAGTTTTACTGCAGCCATAATTTGTTCGCTGGTTGCTTTAGGGTTTGGATACAGCTCTTTTTCAATTAAATCGACAGTGCCAGACTGAGTCAAAATATCAGGGGCTATCTCCAGCTCTACTGGTCCTGGTTTTCCTGTAGTCATTTGCTTAAACGCCTCGTGTACAGAGGAAGAAACTTCCGAGACGTCGGATATCCTGTAGTTCCATTTGGTAATGGGCTTAAAAACATCCAATTGTTCCGATACTTCATGGAGCTGTCCGGTGTCCTTGCCTAGCAATGTACTAGGGATTTGGCCTGATATGAGAAGGACTGGGCTGGATGAGGCATAGGCAGTCCCTAACCCAGCTGTAGCATTTAAAGCCCCGGGACCTGGAACCACCATCGCGACGCCTGGCTTTCCTGAGACTTTGGCGTAACCGTCAGCCATGTAAGTGGTTGCCTGTTCATGTCGGGTATGAATAAGATTGATCTGGTCCTGCATATCGTGGAGAACATCAAAAGCAGACATTATTTGCGCTCCCGGCAAGGAAAATATATCAGTTACACCTTCCATCACCAGTTGCTGAAACATCGCTTGAGCACCGTTTATAGCAGGCATTTTGCACCTTCTTTACAAATTGTTTTTGGGGAACCTGATGGATTATCTCACATAACTATTGACGTGATTTGACTGGGGAAACCAGCGTAAATGAAAATACTTAATTAATTATAAGCAAAACCTATAGGTGCACAACAAACCAAAAGGTTACCAAACGGTGGCCCTTTTTTATGAAGTCGGCTAGTTAAGTATTCAGATATCCAGACGATCGACGCTAAAACCCCACTCAGATATCTGATTTCTAACTGTTACAATGATTCTATTGTCTAATGGTACCTCGGGTCATTTCTTATAGATGCAAAGCTCTTCTTCTGATCGAGCCAAATTTCTTCTAGAAGCCCCTATAGTTGGGATGCTACTTAAATTGGCCTAGTTGTTTCTAGCAATAATGAAATCGGCTAAGTCCGTCAGGGATCTTTTGCAGTCATTATCTTCGAGGGGTTGCAGAGATAGTTTGGCCTCTTCAATCAATTGATCGGCATACTTATAAGATCTCTCTCCAACATCTGAATGCTTTATGATATCGACAATCTCCGAATGTAGTTCCGTGTTCGAAGGATCTTCAAGAAATAAACCCACTTTTTTTCTGCAAACCGAATCCTCAATTGCATATATTGTTGGCAATGTGATTACCCCATTCAATAAATCACTACCGACTGGTTTACCTATTTCCTGTGGGGTCCCTGTGATATCCAAAACATCGTCCACTACTTGAAAGGCCATCCCTATCTTTTCACTGTATGTCTTCAGACTCTGCACTATTGGTTCAGAAGCTCCACTTAAAATAGCCCCGGATTCCCCCGAGGTGGAAAATAGTGAGGCAGTCTTGAAATAGATCCGTTCAAGATAGTCATCCATTCCATTTTTAATATTGTTACTATTTGCAGTTTCCTGCATCTGTCCTCTAGAAAGA
>JAPYSB010000010.1 GCA_029936675.1 Dehalococcoidia bacterium
AGGGACTCGTGTGGGGGTAGGAACTTGTGTTGGGGGTATGGGTGTACCGGTAGGAACTGGGTCTTGTGTTGGTAATGCCTCTACAGAAGTCTGAGGTGTTACCACAGCCGGGATCGGTGTTGGGGGTATGGGTGTAGCGGTAGGTTCTGGTGTTGGGACTTCAGTTGTCTGTAAACCAACTAATGCAAGGGGCGTAGGAGTAGGAAATTCGTTGGCTGATTGAGGTTTTGAAGGTTCAATAGCCGAATCAGCTGGAGGTTGTTGAGGGGAAGCAGCTTCTTTGCTTGGATCAGGCTCTGTAGACTGAGCATCTTGAGTTTGAAGGGTAAGGCCTATGGCGAATCTAGAAAACCCTGGAGTTGTGGCTGAAAATCTTTCGTAAAATAAATCTTCAGATCCAATAAATGAACCTTCATGTATTGTTGGCAAAACCTGCCACTCATCTTTGAAGCGGTAAAGGCCGATATCATTTTTTTGGATCCCGGATTCTTCTAGCCATTGTCTTTTGACTTGGAACTCGATTATGCCCGGTAAAGTGTCTGTAACAACTTCACCCGCATCAACGGTTATTTCCATTGCTCTCAGGAAAATAACGTTTGGAGGTGCCATTAATGCATCTGTTTTTACGCTTTCTACGTTCAACTTTGCCTCATTACCGGCAAGGCCTCTTGTAGAGGCAGAGATATTGGATAGGTGACCTACACCAGCAACAGCAGGAAGCGAAATTTGTGCATATAGATAGTCAGGATTAGGGCCAGAAGAAAATACGATATTTTCTGCGATTGGTAGGTCAGCGGCCAATTCAGGTTCTTCAGGTATTATGATAGGGGCTTGAGGTACCAAAGAGGATTCTGTTGTATCTGTTACACCTGTTGCCAGACCGACGGCGGATCCCCCTCCCAACATTGTGGTGGCGGCGAATCCAATGATAGCCAAAATGGCTACAGCGGCAACTCCTGTCGCCCATGTGTTTCTTCTTTTCCAAATAGGATTACGTTTAGACAACGATCTTATTGTCCTAGGCATAACCCTGGTGGCTAATGTTTGATCACCAGTATCTGTAAGTTGATCTGCCACCTCATCAATAGCGTCCATTAATTCATCAGCCGATTGAAATCTGTCATTTACACTTGTCGCTAAAGCTTTGCTGAGAAGATTATCTAGTTCTTCTGGACAGCTTTCTATAACGCTAGAGAGTGGTTCGTATTCACCGTTCATATGGGCATTGAATATGTCGTAGGCACTTTCTCCTTGAAAAGGAGGAGTTCCGGTAAGGATTTGGTAAAGAAGACAGCCAAGTGAATAAATATCAGATCTGCCATCTATGTCACGGCTTTGAATTTGCTCGGGGGACATATACAGTGGGGTTCCAACCGTAGAATCAGGAGTGCTCACTGTGTTCATCACATCAGCTGTGGCGATCCCAAAATCAGTTAATTTCACGTCGCCGGAATCAGAGATTAGAACGTTTGCTGGCTTAACATCCCTGTGGGTCACACCATTTTCATGTGTTACTGCAAGAGCTGAGGCAATTTGAGCCGCTACTGTTAAGGCTCTTCTTGTCGGAAGCGGGTCACCCTGCTCAATTATTCGAGCTAAGTTCTCAGGGACATATTCGGTGACTATGTAATGTCGACCCTCTTCTTCGCCATGATCGAACACCTTTATAACATGTGGATGTTCAAGGGATGCAAGAATTGAGGCTTCTCGCTGGAACCTCTCAAGGAAGTCACCATCACTGTGTGCTTCGGCGAGAATTTTGACCGCAACTATCTGACCGGTGGAAGGGTCGTGTCCACGATAAACGGTTCCTTGACCGCCTTTCCCAACGATCTCAAGAAGTTGGTATCGACCGATTCTTCTAATTTGCATATGAGTATAGTTTTACTGACATTAAATAAAATCTCACTTAATATTAGATTACATATGAGTGATTTAGTCACGGGTGTTTACACTTATATGGACTCAGTTCGAATAAAATACACCTTGTTTGTTATTGTTAACTAGACGTTTTAGAGATAGGTTGGTGTTTGTCTATGCAAAAATTGAACCGGGCTGAGGTGGAAATAGTTCTTGCGTCAGGAAGTTCCTTAGCTGGGTCAGATCTATCTGAAACAAATCTGTCAGGTATAGATTTTTCCGCTGTGGATATGAGTTCATGTGATATGAGATATACAGACTTAACTGGCGCGGTTTTAAATTCAGCTAATTTGAGTCACTCAAATATGGGAGCAGCAGACTTGTCATTAGCTTCACTGAAGAGAGCTAACTTAAAGAACGTGGATTTGCGTTGGGCAATTCTGAAAAATTCCGATTTCACTGATTCCGACATGCAATCTATTGGATTGCTAGAGGCAAATATTTCAGGATCAATACTTTTACGGGTCAATTTAAGCGATGGGGATTTAAGGAGAACCAATCTTTCTGGAGCATCTCTTGTGGGAGCTAATCTCTCACGATCTAATTTGGCCATGGCTGATCTGACAGGTGCTGCTATAGGGGGAGTGTCATTCGACACATGCAACACATATGGCACCAAATTTTAAATATCGGTCTACTCCTGCTGATCCTTTAAGAGTCTCCTCAAAATCTTACCGGATGCATTCTTAGGAATTGTATCGATAAATTCTACTTCTCTAACGTACTTAAAGGTCGCTACCTTTGATGAGACGAAAGACATAACAGCATCTTCAGAGATATTACTTCCTTTTGTCTTGACTACGAAAGCTTTAGGAATCTCTCCGGATTCTTCATCTGGTTTTCCAATCACGGCTGCGTCAGATATTTCTGGATGTTCTATTAGCAAGCCTTCTAACTCAGCCGGTGGTACTTGGAACCCTTTATATTTGATTAATTCTTTCTTCCTATCAAGAATCCAAACGTAGCCGTCCTCATCCATTTTGCCTATGTCACCAGTGTGCAGCCATCCATCCGACGTAATAGTTTCCTGTGTAGCTTCAGGGTTATTGAAATACCCCTTCATGACTTGGGGGCCCCTGATTACCAACTCTCCTACCTCCCCGGGGGTCAATTCTTTAGTAGGGTCTTCAACATCGACTATTTTTTCTTCAGTATCTGATACGGCCGGTCCAATTGAGCCGGCTTTTAGAAGATCCGGTTCTGTGAAATCTATATTCGTTACAGGAGATGACTCAGTCATTCCATATCCTTGAATAACAGGGCAATTCAAAACTTCAGATATTTTTAACTGTAATTCGGAAGAAAGGGGTGCTGCTCCGAACATGGCAAATTTGATGCATGACAAGTCCCTCGATGCCACCCCTGGATACTGACTCAACCCTAATCCTACTGGCGGTACGGTGAAAAGCTTCGTCACTCGATGAGTTTCGATTAAGTCTAAAAACTCTTCCATATCGAATCGTCCCATCATTACTTGGGTTGAACCAGCAGCTATGCAAGGATTCATCAAAACATTCATACCGTATATGTGAAATAGTGGAAGGTGTACAAGAATTATGTCGTCCTCTCCCATCGATGCCCCGCCGGAAAGACCCATGATCTGTTCCACATTGCTTACCACGTTGAAATGAGACAACATTACCCCTTTGCTAAGGCCCGTTGTACCTGATGAATACGGAAGGGCTGCCAGATCATTTTCTGGGTCTATATTTGTCGCAGTATATGCTTCAGAGTGGCTCAATAATTCCCAAAATGACCCTAGAGTAGCTTTATCGGATGTTATAGAAATTGATCGGACTTCATTTGTAATTAACTTTTTGGCTTCTTCTAGGATTTCATTTAGCGATTCATGAACTACTAAAATTTCACACCCGCTGTCCTGCACTTGGTGTGCAATTTCCCTTTCCCGATATCCTGAATTTAGTGTAGATACTATTGCTCCTGATCGGCTTATTCCGTGGAATGCTATGACAAATTCAGCGCAATTGGGGGCAAGTATTCCAACCCGATCACCTTTCGAGATTCCTAATGTTTTTAAAGCACCCGAAAATTGTGAGCTATATTCTTCTAACTCAGAGAAAGTGTAGCTGTTATCACCATCAATTATGGCGGTTTTATCGGGGAACTTTAGCGACGCTTTTGTCAGAATATCGTGGACCGGATAAACACCATATGGTTTCAATGAAGGCCTTGTGATATTTGCTGGCATATGACACCTCTTAGGTCTCTATTTATGAAAGATAAAGTGTTATTTCTGCATGCGGGAATGATACAGCAAGATTGCAATGGCGTTCCCTTTCTAGAGTGGTTGTATAGCTAACAAAGCCGGGGTCATCTTTCTTTAGGGTATGTGGGCAATCTTGCCTACGTTCCATGTGGGGGCATAAGTGCATATCTTTTTGGTAGTCCCAGAACCCCACCATTTTCATAGGTCCATAAAGTGTCTCTGCAACGATCCGAAGATCTGAAATTATTTCGGTGGCCCTTAAAGTTCCTTGACCCTTGATATCAAGAGCGATTTCTTCCATGCTATTAATTCTCCGTGAAGTGGTCCCATCCGCCTGTTGTTATTGATATTTGGGTCCCGGAATTATCCACGGCATTTACATGCCCTGAACCAATTTCTATTTCTCCAACAATGTGTAGATCCATTTTGGTTGAATCAGAGATGTATTTGATAAGGGATTCGTGACCCGTGATCAATAATTCATAGTCTTCACCACCACTTACTGCCATTTCCTTGAAATTATCGGGAAATGATAATTTCAGTTCTTCGTGTACGGGAATGGAATCTATATTTATAGTGGCATTAACGCTGCTGGCGACGCATATTTTCTTAAGATCATTCAAGAATCCATCACTAATGTCCATTCCTGTCTTAATTCCCATATCCAAGAGACTGATACCTTCGGGAATTCGTGGTTTTGGCAGATAATGCGCCTCGTAGAAATGTGATGATTTTTTGAGCTCGCCATTTAAAAGGAGTCTGAGGCCAGCATTCGAACAACCAAGAGCCCCGGTGACAGCGATAACATCCCCTGGAACGGCTGTTTTCCTTTTCATAGTTTCGGGTTTGTCTGTGGAACCAACTACTGTAATGGAAATGAAAAATGTGTCTGACTTCACTATATCCCCACCGACCAATTCTCCCCCGTAGGTATTTAAGAGATCTGAGAAACCTAAATAGAGATTTTCCAATTGTTCGACCAATATGTCTGCCCTCAATCCTAGGGTAACCACTGAATATACTGGTTCACATCCCATGGAGGCTATGTCGCTGTAATTTACAGCAAGCGATTTCCAACCCAGGTTCCGCATATCTACTTCATTACTGACGAAATGTACCTTGTCCACCATAGCATCGGTAGTGACAACCTGTAGATTACCGAGGTTACCTATTACCGCAGCGTCATCTCCGATGGCGACTTGTATTTTGCTTTTTGTATTGGGTGTAACGTTTTGTTCCAGCACTGCTTCCAGCCTGGCTATAAGGTCAAATTCGCTTATTTCTGATATTTTTGTCATTTAACTACGATTTTAATCTCTATGAAATATGACTTCGCCCCTACTAAGTGATATAAAAGGCCAAGTCATAATATATGCATTTCATGGGAGTACGGTAATTGAAAATCACAGAAATTAAAACATTTCACATGTCTGCAACGCCACATAAATCAGATGCCAACAACTGGTTGTTCCTTAAAATTTATACTGACACAGGTATTTACGGTGTCGGTGAGGGTAGTCTTCAATACAAAGATCTAGGCCTCACAGCAGAAATTGAAGATTTTTCCAAATTTCTGATTGGAAAAGACCCTTTCGCGATCGAATTTATTTGGACATCCTTGTATCGGAGAGTGACATGGACGGGTGGTGCGGTAACTATGAGTGCTATAAGTGCTATAGATCTAGCGTTATGGGATTTAAAAGGTAAGGCTCTAGGAGTACCGGTGTACGAATTGTTAGGTGGGAAAGTTCGGGATGCGGTCCCACTATACGCAAATGGCTGGTTTGAGAATGCTGTTACCCCTAAAGACCACGCCGAGGCGGCTGTACAAACAGTGAAATCAGGGTACCCATGCCTAAAGTTTTATCCATTCAAAGGTCAATATGTAACTACTCTTGAGAGAATAAAAAAGGGAGTTGAGTTAGTAAAGGCTGTAAGAGATGCGATTGGACCAGACATACAGATAGGAATCGATGTTAGGGCTAGATTGGATTTTTGGAGTGCATTGCAAGTTGCCGAAGAACTTATTCCTTATAAGATCTCCTGGATTGAGGAGCCTATACAGTTTGATAATCCAAAGTTGATGGGCGAATTTGCAAGAAAATCTAGGGTCCCGGTATCGACTGGTGAACAGCTGTACAACCGCTGGGATTTCCAACCATTGCTAGATGAAAAAGCTATTTCTATCATCCAGCCAGATATATGTCACGCTGGGGGGATTTCGGAACTTAGGAAAATAGCCTCTGCCGCAGAAACACAATATGTTAGTGTGGCTCCGCATAATTCCAACGGCCCAATATCGACCGCAGCAAGCCTTCATTTGGATATGAATATTCCTAACTGTTTCAAACAAGAGATATTTGTGAGCTTTTTGGGCAGATATGAAGCTATATTGACGAATCAGATTCCAATTCACGAAGGCTTTGCCACCCCTCCAGTCGGTCCAGGGTGGGGGACGGACATAAATGAGGAGGCCCTAAAGGAGTTTCCACCTTCTGATTACACGCCAGTAGATTCTGAACCTTACACCGAATTTTTCTAGGGTGACCGCAGATTAAATAACAGCCACCCTTTTCTTTTCGAATCGATTCCAATCCCATTCTGAACCCCAACCGGGTCCTGATGGCGGGGTTACCCATCCAGAAACAGGTCTAATGGGGTTAAGTAAACCTATTTCCTCACCCAATTCAGCTCCTCTTGCTGGAGGGGCATTCTCAAACCAATCTATGTTTGAAATTCCGCAATTAATATGTGCATGAACTATGCCAAAAAGAGGGCCATAGGCATTCGGTTCAACAGTTGTATTCAATTGGGCTGCGAATTTGGATGCATTCACAATGGGGGTTGTTCCATGTCTGCCATTGACTCGGAGAATATCAATTGCACCTGTTTTCAACCACAGCTGGCTGATTTCTGGTTCATTCATAAGAGTCTCAGCTCCAGCAACAGGTATTTTTAGTTGCTGACATAAATTTACATAATCTTCATGATGGCGGTCTGGTAAAGGTTCTTCAAGCCATATGAAATTTAGGTCTTCCAATTCCTTCCCGATTTCTACAGCTTCGTCGAAAGTGTAATTCACCAAGGCTGCGTCATGCATTAGACCTATATTGTCACCAAATACTGTTCTAAATGCTTTAAACGTTTCTATATTTTTCTCGACACCAAATGGAAGATGATCTTTTAGTACCGTGAATCCCGCCTCAATCCCGGCTTCTCCATCAAGGAGCAGTTCTTCGGGAGTGACCCCGGCAGTGTTGTAATAGGCTTGTATTTTCCCCTTTGCTCCGCCAAGTAGTTCAGATACCGGTAAATTTTTGACCTTTCCTTCTATATCCCAAAGGCAGTTATCAAATCCTCCATACCAACCCGGTTCAAAAAAACGGCTTACTGATTTTAGTTTAGATAAAAGGAGATCTTTTTCGAGAGGATTTTCTCCGACTACTAGTTCTCTCAGTTGTGCTATTTGTCTCCATGTTAGTTCGGTATATCTCCAATCCCCTACAGTACAAATTCCATGGATACCTTCGTCAGTCATGACTTGCATAACCTGTACCGGAACCGGTCCACCTTTAGGAAAAGCTTGTTGCCACCTGAGTTCTGAGGGATTTCCCACTGGCACGACTTGTGTGACGATGGGGTACATGGGAAGCTCAAAGACAGATATTTCAACAGACGTTATTTTCATTAATACAGCATATATGAAACCCCAAAAGCGGTGGAGCTTAGCGAACTATGGAATGGTCATCTCACCCTAACAACAATGGGAATTAGTTTGTCTCAAATTGGTCATTCAGAGTGAGACCTTCGTCGAAATCTACGTCTAATGAGTGGATGAGCCGTGAGAGCATTGAGTAATACCCGACTGTGACTAGAAAATCTATTGTCACTTGAGGCCCAAGCAGGTGCTCAAGCGCCTGGTATGTTCGGGAAGTTAAGGTACCGTTTTTAACTAATTCTTTGGCTGACTGAATAAATATTCCTTCTTTTGCTGGCAATCCCATAGGGCCCTTACCAGATAGAATGGAATCAATCACTTCATCTCTTACCCCGACTTCCCTTGCTATCGGTTCGTGTTGCGCCCATTCGTACCCGTTTTTCATCTCATTTGCAGTGGTGAGTATGGCAGTTTCCCTAATGATGGGGTCCAGATGGGAGTTATACCGAATGTATTCTCCTACCGTGGTCACGGCTTTGGTGGCTTCAGGATTGTTCAGAAGAGCAGAAAATACGTTTGCCACATGCCCTCTTGTTTTCGATATGTTGTCATAAATATTTTGCTGGGATTCTGGTAAGTCGTCTCTTTTTATGTAAGGAACTCGGGCCATTTTGCCACCTTCTTATTGAGAGAACTAGTACCGTGATTAGATGAAATGGTGGGCCTGCCTGGACTCGAACCAGGGACCTCAGTCTTATCAGGACTGCGCTCTAACCGGGCTGAGCTACAGGCCCATTTCATAGAATTTAGCTATGAGAAAAGTGTCTTTGCCACTATTAAGACCCGATAGCTAATTTCAGCGTCAGCTTGGTATTATACATTTCAATTATATCTATCTGTAGCGGGTTAAGGGTTTCTTTTGAGTAATCAGTGCAAGTTTTGGGATTGTTTTGAAAATATATCCCCTGTTCACACGTTTTGCGGGGATCACTTTGAATGGTTTCAAATCGGTGATATTGATGAATGCCCAATATGCAAAAAGGGTAAATTTGCCCGGTTCCCACTATGTACTGATTGTGACATTAAATCGGATGAGGTAGTAAATTCAGATCAAACCAAACTTGCTACTATACAACTGCTCTCCGCGGTTGATGATGTAATTTTAATGGTCAAATCAGATGCTCCTGCTTGGCCAGAGGATAAGCAGAAACAATTGGAACATCTTGAGCAGACGGCAAATAAAGTTCGCCGTGAACTTCAATCGGGTTAGATACTTTTAGAAAGCCCCTTTACGGGGTGTATTCTTCCACTATCTCCACTGGAGTGTTTCTCGCCACGATCAGTTCCAGAGGTTCTGTCAAACTATCGTTGATTGGCTGGTGGATCGAGTTTTGTGGTACATATAGAAAATCACCAGCTTCAATCTCCAAGGTGGTGCCCAAGCTAGGCCCAGTTAGAAATCTTCCTTTTCCCTTCGACACATATATCGCTGATTCGCAATTCACATGATGATGGGGACTAGAGGCACATCCAGGTGGTACTGTGGCCACTGCGAGGTGTATGCCTTCAGCCCCCACGAGCCCCTGCGATACCCCTGCTAATCTTGTCATTTGGCCAGATGATATCTCAACTTCCAGGTTACCTTTTTTAACAACCTGGCATTCAGTATCGTATTTTGATGTCATGGTTTAAATAAACTCCCACAAAAAAATCTTAAATTAAATATCAACTTTAGCAATTACGGCAGCATTGACTATTAAAGTAAAATCTCCAGACCCTTCAGTTCCTTCAATTTCCATACCACCTTGTATAACTTTCAATTTCCCGCTTCCATGAGGTAAGACCCCCAACACGATATCTTCATCGACTTCATCTGGTCGGGTTGTGGCAATCGTAACTTCAACCACCATGTTTTTTGAAGTGTCAGGGCCAAACAACCCCAACCCCATGATGCTACTTTGATGTACGGCGTTCCAGACAGCTCTTCGAGCGGCCTCAGTTGTATTTTGTCCATGCAGATCTATTCCTGTACCCATTTCGAGTATTAAAGGCTTTAGTGCCATAGTTAATCTCCGATCTAAACTATTTAATGACTTTTGACTCAAAGTAATTCTAACTGATCAAGCAGATGCCGTGGATTTCAATCATTGGGAAACAGCCCTGATTTAATTGAAGTGTCCTTTTAGAGGACATTTTCAGGACAGGTTTTTCCCATTTTCTGGAAGCATTCAACCTTTAGATGAAATTACTGGATTTCGTAGCTAAATTTATCCTATAATGAGGCTTTCGCGCGGCAGTAGCTCAGGGGTAGAGCATTTGCTTCCCAAGCAAAGGGCCGAGGGTTCGAATCCCTTCTGCCGCTCCAAAACTGCTTTATCCTAAATTTTCAAAACAAGAATAACCGTGTCAAAGGGACGTTATGAGTAATTTGAGAATCAGAGACGTTCGCACCATATTTACTGAGCCCGATAATATTCGCCTAGTGATAGTAAAAATTGAGACAAACGAACCAGAAATATACGGGGTAGGGTGCGCGACTTTTACTCAAAGGCCGACCGCGGTGTTTGCAGCTGTTGAGGATTACTTAAAACCATTTTTGATTGGCAAAGATCCGGCAGATATAGAAGACATATGGCAATCTTCCTACGTTTCATCCTACTGGCGAAACGGGCCAGTGTTAAATAACGCTTTAAGTGGGATTGACCAAGCTTTGTGGGATATTAAGGGTAAATTGGCCGGAATGCCCGTTTATGATTTGCTCGGTGGGAAGGCTAGAAGTTCAGCTGCTGTTTATGTTCACGCGAATGGGAGTGAATATCAGGAAGTAGAGGATGATGTGCGAATGTATATGGAAGAAGGATTCCACCACATTCGTGTTCAGGTTGTTACTCCAGGTTATGTGACATATGGCAATAAAGGTTCGTCTGGTGAGTCTATTTCCTCAAAATATGGCCCAAGATTGGGAACTGACCGAATATTTGAACCGTTATCAGATACTTTACATGCCCACCCTGGCGGAATATTTGAGCCTGGACCCTATATGAAGTCAGCGTTGGGGCTTTTTGAATACATAAGGTCAAAAGTTGGTTGGGATATTGAAATACTTCACGATGTTCACGAACGGATACCGCCAATCCAAGGGATTGGGTTTGCTAAGGAAGTTGAGCAATACAAACTTTATTTCCTGGAAGATCTATTTTCACCTGAAGATAACGATTACTTCAGAATGGTGAGGCATCAAACCAGTACTCCAATAGCAATGGGAGAACTTTACAACAACCCTCATGAAGTTATTCCTATGGTGAAAGACAGACTTATCGATTTTTTGCGGATCCACATATCACAGATAGGTGGAATTACCCCTGCAAGGAAATTAGCAGCTTTGTGCGAGGCTTTTAATGTGCGTACGGCTTGGCATGGCCCAGGTGATACCTCTCCTGTGGGTCATGCCGCAAATCTTATGCTGGATCTAAACACTATTAATTTTGGGATTCAGGAATATGCAATATTTGGTGATAACAGTAAGGAGGTGTTTCCTGGGTGTCCCGAGGTGAAGGACGGATATATGTGGCCTAACGGATCTCCTGGTCTAGGTATTGATATTAATGAGGCGCTTGCGGCAAAATTCCCCTTCAAGGATAGAGCTTATGGCGGTGCTTGGGACACGGTACGTAGGGCGGATGGGAGTGTCGTCAAGCCTTAAATTTGGCGATGGGGAAAAAGTTACGAAGTTTTTATCGAGGAGGGAAATTTAAATTGAATTTAAAGATAGATTTTAATTGTGACATGGGTGAAAGTTTTGGCATGTATAAAATGGGATTTGATGAAGAAGTGATAAAACACATTTCTTCGGCCAATATCGCCTGTGGATTTCATGCAGGAGATCCAATGTGGATGCGTAAAACCGTCGAATTGGCAGAATCACATGGGGTTGGGGTTGGGGCACACCCTAGTTACCCTGATCTTAATGGGTTCGGTAGAAGAAACATGAATGCCACCCCTGAAGAAGTGCGCAATGATGTGGTATATCAAGCTGGAGCTTTAAAAGCGTTCACATCGGGCCGGAATTTGCAGCATGTAAAACCTCATGGAGCTATGTACAACCAAGCCGTTGGTGATGCTGATTTAGGGAAATCAATATGTGAAGCAGTTCTTGAAGTGGATTCCGAAATTATTTTGCTAGCACTGGCGGGATCAGCATGGATAGATGTTGCAAAAAATATCGGAATGCGGGTTGCTAGGGAAGTTTTTGCAGATAGAGCTGTGCATAGCGATGGCACTTTGGTGTCCAGATCTCAAGAAGGATCTGTTATTCATGATCTTAATGAGGTAGTTGATAGAAGTTTACAGATGGTGACCGAAGGCAAAATTGTGTCTGTGGAAGGCGATATAATTGAAGTTCAAGCAGATTCGATATGCCTTCATGGTGATACCCCCGGAGCAGTTGATATGGCCCAAACATTGAAGGAACAATTCGTGGCGAATGGGGTTGAAATTACCCCACTATCAAATCTCGTTTGAAGGAAATGCATGGATGATATAACGGTGAATACCTCTCCTGTTTTTGCCCCTATGGGTGACTCCGCTTTGATGGTGGTGGCAGGCAATAATATCTCGGTTGAAGTCAACCAAAAAGTTCACAATATGATTTCCATTATTAAAGGACAGAATTGGCCCGGCATAAAAGAAATTGTGCCGACATATAGTTCATTTGTAATTCATTTCGATCCGTTGATATTTTCGTTTGACGGTTTGACTGAATGTGTAGCTGACCTTTGGGACTGCAACGAAGTTTCAGAAGACACCAATACCAAAACAGTTTTGATTCCCACTCTTTATGGATCAAATTATGGCCTTGACCTCGAGTCAGTGTCTGAATTAACAAACCTGTCAGTGGAAGAGGTCATTGGTATCCATTCCGAAACGGAGTATTTAGTCTACGCCTTAGGTTTTAGCCCTGGTTTTCCGTACTTGGGAGATTTAGACCCAAGAATTCATTGCCCAAGACTAGAAACTCCCAGGATAAGTGTTCCTAAAGGTTCTGTGGCTATTGCGGATTCCCAAACCGGTGTGTATCCAGTTTCTAGTCCGGGAGGGTGGCGATTGATAGGCCAGACCCCAGTTACAATGTTCGATCCGAATAGGCCTCACCCATCCATAGTGAACCCGGGGGACTACATACGTTTTGTACCCATTAGCTCTGAGTCTGAATATGAGGAAATATTTGAAATGTCTTCGAATGGTAGCTATGAGGTTCAAGTACAGTGATAGAGATTTTAAAGGCTGGTACACTAACCACCATTCAAGATGCCGGCCGCTCAGGCTACCAAGAATTAGGTGTTCCTGAAACAGGAGCTCTGGACAAATTTTCATTTCGCTGTGCCAATTTACTGACGGGCAACCATGAAAATACTCCAGCGATGGAGGCTGTCTTATTCGGCCCAGAGATTAAATTTTCGGATGATTCTTTCATCGCCATAACAGGGGGAGATCTTTCTCCCACTATAGATGGCACCGAGGTGAATTTGTGGGAGACGTTGCCAGTCAGTGCAGGATCAATACTTTCTTTTTCCGGACCAACAGGTAACGGGATACGGTCTTATGTATCGATTTCAGGAGGATTTTTCGGAGATAAAACTCGATCGGTGATGGGGAGCTATTCAACTTATCTGCCGGGCGAATTTGGGGGTTACGGAGGTAGGGCGTTAAAGGACGGAGATGTCCTTCATATTGGTATGGCAGAGGAAAATTTTGCAGGGGAACTGGTTTTGGAAAACCCACCTACCTTTGGGGATGATGAAACACTTAGAATCATACTAGGTCCGCAAGATGGTATGTTTGTTCCAGCAGCCATTCAAACTCTGACTTCAAGTTCCTATGAAGTTACTCCCAATTCAGATCGGATGGGCTGTAGGTTGGATGGACCGATGTTGGAACATTTGGATGGCCCTGATGTCATATCTGATGGGACTGCATTTGGAGTCATTCAAGTTCCAGGTGACGGCAAGCCCATTATTTTACTTTCTGATAGGGGGACTACTGGTGGGTACACTAAGATAGCCACCGTTATATCTGCTGATAGGAGTAAATTAGCTCAGCTAATACCAGGAGGAAATATTAATTTTGAAGTGGTTAGCCAGGAAAAAGCCGTTAATTTATTAAGAGACCAAGAGAAATTACTCTCCTCACTATCAGTAGATGTGGGAGTTCCCTTAAATATTAAAGTGAATGGTGTGCCAGTGGATGTAGTTGACGATGAGGATCAGCCGGCAATGGGAATTAATGTAAAACACGTTACTTACAAAGCAGTAGTGTCCGACGGCCACAAAGACCATCAAATAGAATTGGAAATATCTGAATGAAATTGTGAGGTGAACATATGGGTAAGAAAATGGCAGTGGTCGGAACAGGTGCGGCTGGAAGTTATATCGGAGCTTTTCTGACGAGAGAAGGACACGATCTCGTCCTCATCGACATGTGGGGGGAACATGTCGATAAAATGAATGCCGACGGGATTGACGTTTCGGGTTCTCAAGGCCCGTTTAATGTCCCTGTACGGGCCCATCATTTTTCCGATGCCTCCCAACTCAAAGATAAATACGACATTATATTTTTTGCTATGAAATCATATGACACTGTGTGGGCGGCCCATTTTGCGAAAAACCTGTTGGCCAGTAATGGTGTGCTTGTGAGTAACCAAAACTGTATGAATGACTTAACCTTAGCTTCAATAGTAGGCTTTGAAAGAGAAATTGGTTGCGTTATGTCGGGGATAACAGTCGGACTTTGGGAACCAGGTCATGTAAATCGAGGTGGCCAGCCAGGTAGAGATCGTGGGCATGATGTTTTCAGGGTCGGGGAGTTGCACGGCAGGATTACCCCGAGAGCAGAGGAGATTGCGGAACTTTTGTCTTGTATCGATGGCTCAAAAGCTACCTCAAACATATGGGGCGAGAGATGGTCAAAACTTACTACAAATGCCTCCTCAAATCCTATAACTGCCATGACAGGGCTTGGTTCAAACGGCGCGGCAGAGCTACCGGAAGCAAGAAGATTACAAATCGAAATTTCAAAAGAATCTTGTCGAGTTGCCTTAGCTCAAAATTTCGATGTTGAACCAATAAAAGGCATTACTGCAGACGTTTGGTCACGAGCGGATGAAGGCGATATTTATGAAGAATTAGATGAAAAATTCTTACCAAATCCAGGAGCAAGTGATTGGAAATCGTCTATGTCACAGGACGTAACCAAAGGCCGGAAGACGGAAGTTACCTTGATGAATGGATATATTTCAGAACAAGGTGCCTTGGCTGGAATACCGACGCCAGTTAATACCGCTATTACCTTTGTAGTGGATGAAATTGACCGAGGCGTGAGACAAGCAGATGTGCTAAACATTAAAGAGGTTTTATCTAGAGCGGGAATTACATAAACAAGTATGTTTGAAATTCTTCATGAGTTGTCGAATTGGATCAGAGAATTTGCCGAAACAGATTGGGCAATTCTAATACTGTTTGTAACAGCTTTCTTAGAGTCCACTATTTCTCCTATTCCCCCTGACCCGTTACTGATTCCTATGGCCATCATCAAACCCAGTTCGGCCATATGGCTTGCTGCCCTGTGCACATTGGCCTCTGTGTTGGGGGCTGTACTGGGACATCGGCTTGGGTCCCAATTCGGGAGACCATTACTTGGTAGATTTGTCTCAGAAAGTAGGATTCAATCAGGAGAAACGCTGTTCGATAAATATGGTATTTGGGCTGTTTTGGTGGCCGCTGTCACGCCTATACCTTATAAAGTGTTCACTATCCTGGCAGGTGTACTGAACCTAGATATGAAACGATTTCTCATTGCATCTATTATTGGGCGGGGGATGAGGTTTCTTAGCCTTGGTGTTGTGATATTTCTGTTCGGTGAAAATGTCCAGAATTTTGTTGAAGAACAATTTGAAACTCTTACTTTGTTAGCCGGTGCCGGTGTAGTGGCTTCCGTTCTTTTTGTTGTGATACTTGCTAAATGGAAAACTAAACGACGCTCTAGGAAAAAACAATAAGATGTGTAGTAAATCAAAGTTCCATACGGGATTGAAGCCGACTCGAAGATGGCTGATTAAATTCATATCCTAAATGCTCATAGGCCCTTCTAGTGGCTACCCTTCCCCTTTGTGTACGATCTAGGAATCCCATTTGAATCAAATATGGTTCGTACACATCCTCAATAGTTTCAGACTCTTCATTAATTGAGGCAGCTATCGTGTCTATGCCGACCGGCCCTCCGTCAAATTTTTCAATAATGCATTTAACTACGTTCACATCCACCCCGTCGAGGCCTAAATCATCTATTTTTAAATCAGTTAAAGCTTTGAGTGCTACATCTTGGGTTATTATGTTGTCAGCCACGACTTGGGCATAATCCCTCACTCGTCTTAATAACCTATTTGCGACCCTTGGGGTTCCTCGCGCCCGTTTTGCAATTTCATGAAGACCGTCTGGGCTGTACGCTACATCAAGAATTCTTGCTGATCGAAGAAGAATCTGTTCCATGTCCTGTACGGTATAAAACTCCAGTCGATGAATGGAACCGAACCTATCCCTAAGTGGTGAACTAATCATTCCATAACGGGTAGTTGCACCAATTAAGGTAAAAGGTTTTAGAGAGAGATTCATGCTTCTTGCCTTGAGTCCTTTATCTATAACCCAAGTCACAAAAAAATCTTCCATTGCTGGATACAGAACTTCCTCTACTACTCGACTCAAACGGTGTATTTCATCTATAAAAAGAACATCATCTTGTTGGAGTTGACTTAATATTGCCACCATGTCTCCAGCTCTTTCGATGGCTGGCCCAGATGTGGTTTTTATTCTAACTTCCATCTCGGTAGCTACGATATTTGATAGGGTTGTTTTCCCGAGTCCAGGAGGGCCATAAAGCAGAAGGTGGTCCAATGGTTCACCTCTCTGTTTGGCTGCCGTCATTGATATCGAAAGCGTGTTTTTTATACCATCCTGACCCACATAAGTAGATAAATTCTTGGGACGTAAATTTGTGTCAAGGCTATGATCCTCTTCGTGAGTACTGCCAGAAACGAGTCTATCGTCCACGCGTTTGATAGTCCTTTGTTAAAGTTTCTATTTTGCCAGATTCTAGGTTTGATATAAACTCAATATCAATTAAAACTTAAAGTAATTACAACATTACACCGTACTGATCAGTTTGACACGTTTTTTTATAACCCAATAAACTCACAATGGAAATATCACCTAATTGTGTTGGAGAATCTGTTTTATGGCAAAAAGAACAATAGAAGAATGGGAAGAGACTACACTGAGTCCTTTAAAAGAAAGATTCGGGGAAAGAAAGGATTCCTTTGAAACAATGTCAGGGATACCGATAAACACGATCTATACCGAACGAACCAAGACGGGGCCCACTGAATTTACAGATGAATACCCAGGGGAATACCCTTTTACACGTGGAGTTCAGCCAAATATGTACAGGGGGCGTCTTTGGACCATGAGGCAATACGCCGGGTTGGCTTCTCCAGAGGAATCAAACCGTAGGTATCGCTACTTACTGGATCAAGGTCAGACGGGATTGAGTGTAGCTTTTGATTTACCAACTCAGACGGGATATGACTCAGATCACCCAATGGCAACAGGCGAGGTAGGTCGTACCGGTGTACCGATATCTAGTCTGGCTGATATGGAAATTTTGTTCGATAAGATTCCCTTGGACAAAGTAAGTACATCCATGACTATAAATGCCACTGCTTCGGTTCTACTTGCTTTGTATATTGCGGTAGGCAAGAAACAAGGAGTAATGCCAGAGGCGCTGAGTGGAACTATACAAAACGATATTCTCAAAGAATATATAGCTAGGGGCACTTATATCTACCCCCCTGAACCATCAATGCGTCTAATAACTGATGTTTTTCAGTTTTGCAGTAAGAATGTTCCGAAATGGAACACCATAAGTATCAGTGGCTACCATATGAGTGAGGCCGGAGCCAACGCAGTGCAAGAATTAGCCTTTACTTTTTCAAATGCTATTGCTTATGTTGAGGCGGCTATATCCTCAGGCTTGGACGTTGACGCTTTTGCAGGACGCCTGTCATTTTTCTTTGTTGCGCAAAGCAATTTGTTTGAGGAAGTCGCCAAATATCGAGCAGCTAGAAGGATGTGGGCCAAAATAATGAAGGAAAGGTTCAATGCCAAGAATGACCGCTCTTGTATGATGCGCTTCCATACACAGACAGCAGGGGTGACATTGACTGCTCAACAGCCTGATAACAATGTAATAAGAACCACGATCCAAGCCTTGGCAGCTGTATTAGGGGGGACCCAGTCACTGCATGTCAATTCCAAGGATGAAGCATTAGCCTTACCTACAGAAGAATCAGTTCAAATATCTCTTAGGACCCAGCAAATACTGGCCCATGAAAGCGGAGTGTCTGAATCGGTGGACCCACTGGCAGGCTCCTATTATGTTGAGCATCTGACGGATGAATTGGAATCCCAAGCATTTAGATACATTGAATCTATGGATGGGATGGGAGGAGCTGTAGAGGCACTAAGAGAAGGATTTCAGATACAAGAAATTCATAACAGCGCCTACCAACACCAGAAAGAAGTAGAAAGCTTAGATAGAGTGGTGGTTGGGGTTAATCAATATCAGTCACCAACACCCCCGATTGAAAAATTGCAAACAATATCACCTAGTGAAACTCAAAATCAACTGGCACGATTGGCAAAAGTGAAATCTGAACGAAATGATAAAGAGGTACACGACTCCTTAGAAAATTTGAGGGCCGTAACGAAAAATGGATCAAATACAATGCCAGTATTAATAAAGTGTGTGGAATCATATGCTACAGTCGGAGAAATATCAGATGTATTCCGAGACATTTTTGGAGAACAAACAGAATTCACCCCATTTTAATAGACTGAGAGGAGCAAAAAAATGTCTGATCTTCTTTTAAGTGATGATGAAATTTTGTTAAAAAACACAGTATCGGATTATTCTAAAAATGAATTGGCCCCTAGAGCGGCTGGATATGATGAAAGCGCATTGTTTCCTTGGGATAACGTATCTGGGATAGGCGATTTGGGTTTATTCGGCCTTACGATACCTGAGGAATATGGTGGTAGTGGTGGGACGACAAGGCAATTGGCAATAGCCGCCGAGGAAATAGCAAAGGGATGCGCTGCTACTTCGGTAGTTTATATAGCCCATCTATCTTTATGCACCCAATTTATAAACATGTTTGGTAACGAAGAACAAAAACGTAACTATTTACCGGATCTTGCATCGGGTAAAAAAATCGGAGCCTTTGCTTTGTCCGAACCCGGAGCCGGTAGTGATGCTGCAGCTATAAAAACCTCGGCTGTTAAGTCTAATGGACACTACGTCGTGAATGGCATAAAGACTTGGATTAGTAATGCTCCGGAGGCCTCTATACTGGTGACTTTAGCAACCTCGGACACCTCTAAAAAACATAGGGGTATAGAAGCTTTAATAGTGGAATCGGATACCGGAGGGATAGTAACAAACCAAATTCATGGAAAAATGGGGGTCAGGGCTTCCACTGTTGGGGAGATCATTTTCGATAACGTGCTGGTCCCAGGAAAAAATAGAATGGGTGGGGATGAACAAGGGTTTGGGCAAACTATGGAAGTTTTAAATGCAAGTAGAATTTCAATTGGGGCTCAATGCGTTGGGATAGCACAAGCAGCCTTGGAAGCGGCCGTTGACTATGCAATACATCGAGAGGCTTTTGGCGGGCCTCTTTCAGATTTACAGGGGATCCAATGGATGATTGCAGAGATGGCTACCGAAATCGAGGCAGCTAGGCAATTAGTGATGAAATCTGCATCCCTTAGAGACGCGAATCTACCATTTGCGACGGAAGCCTCTATGTCAAAACTGTACGCATCTAAAGTTGCAATGGAGAGTGCTCACAAGGCTGTTCAAATACATGGAGGTGCAGGATATTTTGCCCCAACGCCGGTGGAAAGATACTTTAGGGATGCTAGAGTCACAGAAATATATGAAGGGACTTCCGAAATTCAAAAATTAGTTATTGCAAGAAACATTTTGAAAAAACAAGGATAGTTAGGTGAATAACGAATCTACATGTAGCGCGAGGCATATAAATCATGTGTGCATTGCTGTTTTGAATATTGAAGAGACTCTGGAATTTTATGAAAATCTGTTTGGAGTTACTAAGTCCGGGGAGATAGAAACTATCGAAGATCAGGGTGTCAAAGCAGCCTTAGTGAGGGTTGGGGCTTCTCAACTGGAATTTATTCAACCTATTGACAATGAAAATGGAGTTGCTAAATTCATAGATAGAAGAGGCGAAGGAGTTCACCATATATGCTTCGAGGTAGATAATCTGGAATCCAAACTCAATGAGCTAGATCTAGCGGGAGTGCAACTGATAGATAAAGAACCACGGGACGGTTTATCAGGAACCATAGGGTTTATACATCCAAAATCCACTAGAGGCGTTCTAATAGAATTAGTCGATCAAAAAACGGCCCGGAGATGATATGACATCCAAAATTATCAGAGTACTGGTTGCAAAGCCGGGGTTAGATGGTCACGATAGAGGTGCCAAAGTGATAGCGCGGGCGCTTCGTGATGCAGGTATGGAGGTGATTTACACTGGTATCAGACAAACCCCGGAAATGATAGCTCAAGCAGCAATGCAAGAAGATGTGGATGTAATTGGTCTCAGCATATTGTCTGGTGCTCATATTGAACTTTTCCCTCAGATAATTAGGGAATTGAACAACAGGGAAATGGGGGATGTTTTGATTGTTGCAGGCGGGATAATACCTGAGTCAGACCACCGCTATCTTACGGATATTGGCATAAAAGGGATATTTGGCCCAGGTACATCCACTTTAGATATAGTTACTTTCATCCAAGAATCGGTTAAATAATTTTGCAGATTTAATTATTAATTCATCCTTTTAATGCTAGATTTATAGAATTAAGTTAGTATTAACCTCTGAATTTTTGTATGAGAATGTTATAAATGGAACAATATTTGACACTTATATTAGCCTGCTTGGTTAGTTATATATTTGGTGCCCTTCCCTTTGCCCATAGAATCAGTAGAATAAAAGGAATAGATATATTTTCTATTGGGACTGGGCTGGCAGGGGCCTCCAATGTCATGAAGAATGTAGGGCGCTGGCCGGCTCTAATAGTTCTTGTATTTGATATAGCAAAAGGAGCCTTGGCGGTCATAGTGTCAGGCATGATGGGTGTGGAGGGACCTCTAATTTTGCTTCCAGCAAGTGCAGCAATATTTGGTCATTGGAATTCTATATTTACTCGCTTTAAGGGAGGGGATGGAATGGCCATTGCGGGTGGTATTGCTATCGCCCTATTTGGTGGGATAGGTTTATTTGCTTTTTTTGTAGCAGGTATAGTTTCGCTTTTAACTCAGAAACTTTGGCTAACCTCTTTAACCAGCATAATCTTCGCCTATTTGTCTATTATGCTCCTTACTCATCTCTTTAATAAGGATGAGGATATTGCTGTTGGATTTACTGCAGTTGTGCTGTTGATTTTAACTCACGCAATGAGAGGCCATGCTCGGAGAAGGAAAATTGCCAGGCAGTCCGGATAAATCGAATGCGTTAGTCAGATACTAAAATATCTGATTTCTTCATCAGTAAAAAATCACCTAATATGTACTGAATTAAAAATACGGTAGATTGGCTTGGTGTTTTTACATAATAGGACTCGTCGTCTTTCTTTATTAATTTCAACCGTGTTGTCGGTGAATTAGATTCTTCTGATGTGTTAATGCGTACCGAGCCATCGGGAGCGTCGAAATCGAGAGATTTGGCGTCCTGATCATTCTCAAATCCTGCTGCAGGGAGAACCTGTATTGATTGCAATAAATAATCCATTATTTGAAGGTTCGCTAGACCTTCAAGTATTCCATCTGGGCCTGCAACCACCCAATCGCTCTCTTGGGTTTTATAAATAGAAAAATTCTCATTGCTGTCTGGGTAAATAAAATCAAAAGACGTTACATCTGCCGGTGGTATCGATATTACAATAGGGTTTCTCCAGGAATCAGGGTCTGAGGAAAAAATCCCATTCTGTGAGCAAGGTATGGAATACACTTCGGTTTTACCAGATTTTCTCACATAACAAAGTCTTACATCCGGTGACCATTTCCCAATATGAAATTGCTCCTGGAGAGAGGGGCCTACATAGAAAGAAATCTTAGTACTGTTTTCGTCATCTACGCCTAATAGTTTGTGGTACTTAGTTTTTTTGGCAACTAATTGAGCTCCAGACACATCATTCACATGTTCCCAAAAGGCAGCTAATTTTGGGGCGAAAATCGGATTATCGGCCACTTCCCAATAAGAGTCATTTACCTTTATCAATTCGGATGCTAGCCCATCATCCGTCTTAATATCAACCTGATTTATAATATCTTCGCTTATGGGTAAAAGTCCTTCTAAAATAAATTCGTCAGTACCGCCTATAACGATTCTGTAGAATAGTCCCGAGATACCTATGACTATCAGTGCTATGAGTACGTATCCAACTTGCCTGCTTTTCATTAGTCTGAAACCTCGTTCTGGTCAGAGCCTTCACTTTTGGGAGTTGCTCCGACTGCCCACCTGTTTCTGAAACCTTTGCTTCTGCGTTGCATGAACCTGGCAAGTCCTAAAATGACGAAAGCTAGGGGCACTCCCCCTATGTTTGAGTACTGCACTATATTTCTGTGACTGTCAGAGGAAAATACCAAGTTACGTTCAGAAACCACCTTTGATCTTACTGAAGCTAAATTATCCTCCTGTGCAAGCCAGTCGATGATGTTGAGTCCCAATAGGACGTTACTGTTAAAACGAGTTGCAGTTTCGGAGATCCAATCAGCATCTCCTGTGATGACCATTCTGGACCCATTGCTGTGTTCCAGGGCTACGCCAAGGTCACTTAGAACAAAGTTATCTCCTGTGGCTTCAGAGAATGTGGGGGAATTTGGTCTCAGATTCCTTAAATTCATGTCGATGAAGCCGAATTCAGTCGTTGAAATCAACGGGCTCACAGTGTATTGGGAATCAGGTAAGTCTAAGATACCAACTGTGCTAGCCCAAGGCATTACTACATTACTGACTTCCCCTCCAATTTTACTTTCGACAACTTTTGCCTTTACCCAATACGGGTAGGGTAGGTATACATTCCCGGCACCTCCAGTTCCAAAGGCTAGGGTTTCATTAGACTGAAGATCGAAGACTAAATCTGACTCCACGGATATACCAAATTCCGATAGTATGAAATCTGCCGAACTGTCTCTGTTTGATATGCCAGCTAATTGGTTGAAGTCTACGAGGACTGGTTCTATAGCTATGAAAGCCTTACCACCATGGGAGATATAATCTTTGATGGATTCTCTATGGGTTTCTCCTATACGAGATTTGGGAGATATAATCATGAGTACATCCACACTTTCTAAGTCTATAGGAATACCTTCTTCAGCCGCTAATGTTTTTACTTGGTATTGTTGATTTAAGACTGAAGCAAAAGACTGCAATTCGCCGGATATTTCCATTTCCTGGTGGCCCGATAAAAATGCGACAATTTTCTTTTGAGATCTATCGTCAAGCATCTTGTTAACCAAACTGGCAAGCCGGTATTCAAATCCGTCAACACTTTGTATGAAAGGGATTACCTCACGTTTGTCTAGGTAGGTTAGCGCCAATCCCATATAGCCCGTTTTGATTTGCAATTCTCCCTGGGATCTCAGATTAAACTGAATCGGGGGTATCCCGGCGTTAGTCGCTTTTTTCAAAGCTTTTTCATCATCTTCTGGAAATTGCCGTACCACCTTGACCATCCCATCTGAACTGGCCTCCACGTCGTCTAAGAAATCATTAATATCCCTTGATACGGGTGAAACCTGTACAGGAGGATCTTTGGACATGTATATGTCTATTGTCAATAAATCATCCAGCTGGCTCACGATTTCTTCGGTCGCCGGACTTAAGGTGAAAATTTTATCTTCAGTAAGATCCAACCTGCCTTTAATTGAAGTTCCAAACCACCCAATGAGAATGCTAAGAACGATAAACCCAGCCACCCCGAGTTGTAAGTTTCGGTACTGAGGCGTTTTATGGCTTAGAGTCCTACTTCTCATTATCAGAAAGGTCCCACAAAGGAAGGTGGAAATCAGCGACAAGAAGTAAAGTATGTCCCTAAAATCTATAATCCCTCTTCCAATGTTGTTGAAATGAGTTATCGGACTTAGCAACTGTAATAAATTCGCAGCAGTAGAAGGTAAGGTTATTGCCACGATTTCTAGCCCCATTATCATGAGGGCCATGCTTACGGTCAGGCCTAGTATGAAAGAGACTATTTGGTTTCTTGTAAGACTAGAGGTAAATAATCCTATAGAAACCAAAGAACCGGCAAGAAAAATACTACCAATATATTGGGAGATTGAGGCACCCCAATCTAAATCTCCAGCACTGGTTAAAGATAGAGGTATGCCGATGGTAGCCACGATAGCTATCGACACAAATAATAATCCTGATGTGAATTTTGCTAAAAGCACAATCCAACCTCTAATAGGCTGGGTAAGTAAGGTTTCTAAGGTCCCGTCCCGTTGTTCTTCTGACAACAATCTCATTGTGGCGGCCGGTATAAAAAGGGCTAATAGCCACGGTAAGGATGGCTTGTCTATGGCGAAATCAACGGTGAATAAAGGCCTTAGAGAAGCCTCTCCCGTTAAGAGGGCTGATTGGAAGAATGACCAAGACAGCATAGCGACGAACACCACGATTAATATGTAACCGGTGGGTTGGTCAAAATAGCCTTTGAGATCTTTTTTGATTAAAGCTAAAAATGGAGACTTCATGGCCCTTGTTTTGACCTCTCAGTCTCATTTTCTGATGTGAGGGTGTGGAATACATCTTCTAGACGCATACGTTCTTCATGCAATTCCCACAATATCCATCCATTACTTGCGGCGATCCTAAATATAGATGGCCTTGGATCTTCCAAGCCTGATAGATTGACGATGTATCTTTTTCTAGAATCAATTGGATCCAATCGTTGGACAGAATCTACCGAATCTAACGCAGAGAGGCCTGATTCAATTTGACTACCTTCAGCCTCCACATATATTTTTCTTAGCCCTGGTGTGAGTTGGAAAATTTCATCGACTGGGCTGTCGGCCACAAGCTGACCTCTGTTTATAAGGAGAACTCTCTCACAGGTGTTTTCCACTTCCTGCATGACGTGAGTTGTCACTAAAACAGTTCGTTCTTGACCCAAAGACTTAATTAGATTCCTCATTGATAAACGTTGGTTTGGGTCTAATCCTTCAGTAGGTTCGTCCAGTATCAGGATTGAAGGACGATGAATTATTGCACCTGCCAGTCCAACCCTTTGGTGATAGCCTTTGGAAAGTTCACTTATAGGCCGATAGAAAACTTCTTGTAAGCTGGCTTCTTCGACGGTTTGTTCCAAGTTGCGGGTTCTCTCATTGCCTGAAAGTCCCCTTAGGTCCGCTATAAAATCGAGATATTCACTGACTAATAAATCTTCATACAAGGGATTGTTTTCTGCTAAATATCCAATGCTTTTTCTGGTTTCTAAATCGTTCTCTGAATTGTCTATTCCGTTTATAAACACTTTACCGGTGTCTGGAGTGTAGTAGGAAGTCAACAGTCTCATGGTGGTTGTTTTCCCGGCACCATTCGGGCCAAGAAACCCGACTATCTCGCCTCTTTTGATTGAAAAAGATAAGTTGGATACAGCTTTGTGAGGCCCGAAGTTTTTACTCACCATTTCCACGGAAATAGTGACGTTCGGGTCTATAGGGGTTTCAATTTCTTTATCGGTTGACATAGGACCTTCCCTTTGGGGCGGTTTTTTAATCCGCCCTGTCGAGAATTAAAATTTAGTCGTCAAATGGTGCGGGTAATTTAGGAGGGTCCAGCTCTGTAACAAGAGATTCTGTGGTTAGGACCATACCAGCTATGCTGGCAGCATTTTCAAGAGCCGACCTGGTGACTTTCACTGGGTCAATCACGCCGAATTCATACATGCTCCCATACCTATCATTTTCAGCATCAAACCCATAGTCGCCACTTCCTTGTTTGATGGCCTCCAGTACTACAGCGCCACTAAAACCGGCATTTTGTACTAGAAGGACAACAGGGGCATCTACAGAGTCCAACACAATTCTGGCCCCAGTCGCCTCGTCGGAACTACCTGAGTAATTGGCACGTAAATCAGCGGCGATTCGAATAAGTGACGTGCCGCCTCCTGGGAGTATTCCCTCTGCCATAGCTGCTCGAGTAGCGGATAAGGCATCTTCCACCCTTTGTTTCTTTTCCTTTAATTCAATTTCCGTTGAAGCTCCGACCTTTATTATAGAGACACCACCAGATAGCTTTGCTGCACGCTCTTCCAATTTTTCGCGGTCGTAATCAGATTTGGTTTCTTGAGCTTGAGACTTTATATTGCTAACTCTTGCATCGATGAGGCTTGCCTCTCCACCCCCTTCGACAAAAGTGGTGGAGTCCTTGGTGGATATCACTCTTCTGCATCTTCCCAGGTCTGAAATTTCTATAGAATTAAGATTCCTACCCGTTTCACCACTTATTACAGTCCCACCAAAAAGGATGGACATATCCTCGAGAATCGCTTTTCTTCTATCCCCAAAAGCAGGAGCTTTTACCCCAAGGCAATTTAGTGTCCCTTTCATTTTGTTTACAACGAGTGTCGCCAGTGCCTGCTCCTCTATATCTTCAGCTATCAGTACTAATTCTCTGCCGACAGCGCTAAATTTTTCAAGAAATGGGAGTAAATCCTCCAGACTGGTTATTTTTTCAGAAGTAATAAGGATGTGTGGCTCATTAAGCTCTGTGACCATTCTGTCCTGATCAGTCACGAAATAAGGAGACAAATATCCCCGGTCTATTTCCATGCCTTCTACATACTCAACTTCATAGTCTAGGCCGGGTGATTCTTCAACAGTGACGACGCCATCTTTTCCAACCTTACTCATCACCTCACCTATCAAGTTGCCCATTTTCTCATCATGTGCTGAGAGCACAGCTACCTGAGCAATCTGTTCGTCTCCGGTAACATCTTTTGAGACATTTATTAATTCTTTTGTTATTACGTCGACTACTTCGTCAATACCTCTTTTCAAGGCCATGGGGTCAGCACCTGCCGCTATATTCTTGAACCCGTTTTTTAATATAGCCTGGGCTAAAATAGTCGATGTGGTTGTACCATCTCCAACATCGTCATTTGTTTTCGAGGCCGCTTCCTTGAGCAACTGTGCGCCCATATTGGGGAATGGTTCTGGTAGTTCGATCTCTTTGGCAATGGTTACTCCATCACTACATATCTGAGGAGGCCCGAACTCTTTTTCTAGGATTACATTCCGACCATTAGGTCCTAAAGTTATCCCCACAGTGCGGGCGACAAGATCGATACCTTTCATCAACTGAGATCGGGCATCTTCTTTAAATTGGAATTGTTTTGGCATTATTAAACCTCGTTAATTTCTTTTGGTCCGTACCTTAAATGGTATTAAATCTAGCTCTGAATTTAAACTTTTGCGTCATCTAGGGCCTTTTTTATGGCTGTAGGAGACATTGGTAATTCCCGCATTCTCACTCCGGTGGCGTCATATAAAGCATTGGCCATTGCAGCGAGCGTTGGTACTAGAGGGGATTCCCCTACCCCTCTCACACCGAAAGGGTGCCCTGGATTGAATACCTCTACGACCACAGAATCTATCATGGGCAGGTCCAAACTTGTGGGCATTCTGTAATCTAAAAGGCTTGAATTCATGACTTTACCGTCGTCACTCATAAAGTATTCCTCGTTTAAAGCCCAGCCGATACCTTGTGCTGTACCTCCCTGTATTTGACCTTCTACGTAGTCTGGATGAATTGCCTTGCCTACGTCGGTGAAAGGAGTGCAGCGAAGGACTGTCGTCTTGCCGGTTTCCTCATCTACTTCTACGTCTACCAGCATCGCCGCGAATGACCCCCCCACGCCTCTAGGGTTGACTCCGGCGCTACCAACAATGGGTCCACCTGTGCCATTTGAAGCCGCTGCAATTTCCTTAAAAGTCAGTTTGAGTTCAGGGTCGGATTTGTGTTGGGCAATTCCGTTAGTATATTCAATTTCCTCTTCCTTCGCGTCCCATACCAAACTAGCTCTTTTTAACATTTCCTTTTTAACTTCTTGCGCCGCTTCAAATGCAGCCCACCCAGATTTGAAAGCAACCCCACTGCCACCGGTTACTGATGTATAGCCTATGGAATCAGTATCTGCAACTTGTGGGTTGACGTCTTCCACAGGTATGGAGAGGACTTCGGCAAGTTGCTGTGATATTGCAGTTCTAGAACCTCCGACATCAACAGAACCTTCTGATAGATTGACTACTCCATCCGGTGTAACAATGGCAACGCATGCCGCGGGGCCGGTGTTATTTCTCCAGTACCCGAAAGCTATCCCTCTTCCTTTTAACTTACCTTCAACTTTTTCCAAAGGTGTTTGGTAATGGTCATGATTTTTTACAATTTCCGAAAGCTCAATCATTCCAATTTTGCCGTTGACAACCCCGTCTGATCTTCTTGTGCCTTCCTTGGCAGCATTCAATAAACGTAGATCCACCGGGTCGATTTTTAGCTTCTCCGCGATCTCGTCCATAACAGTTTCTACCGCTAAGGCACCTATTGGAGCCCCGGGCGCTCGATATGCTGTAGTTTTCGGTTTGTTGTCGACCACATCATATCCATCCAACTGTAAATTCTCGATGTCATAAGGGGAAAGCATACATGCGGTAGCCCCTCCTATGGGGGAGCCTGGGAATGCACCTGCTTCAAAAGCAAGATAACCTTGGGCGGCAGTAATTTTTCCGTCATTTGTGACACCTATCTTCACCCTAACAAAACTTCCAGATGTTGGCCCAGATGCCTCAATAACTTCGGATCGTGTCATGAACATCTTAACTGGGTTGCCAGTTTTTTTGGATAGAAGCGCGGCTAATGGTTCTAAGTAGCATGGAAGCTTCCCTCCGAAACCGCCGCCGATTTCCATCGGTACTACAGTTACTTTTGATACAGGCAGGCCTAGGACAGTGGAGACTTGATCCCTGATCCCGAAATGACCTTGGCTGCTGCACCAAATAGTAACGTGCCCATCTGACCTCCAGGAAGCTGTACCGTTTTGTGGTTCGATATAACCCTGATGAACTGTTTTAGTGCGATATTCTCTTTCAATGGTTAGGTCTGCCTTTTTAAACCCCTGATTTATATCGCCGAGTATGTATTGATCGTGACTAGCAATGTTGGAATTGTGAACTTCGTCCCCTGACATCGAGGCAAATCTAATAGTGTCATGGAGAATTGGGGCATTTTCAGCCATCGCAGATTCGACGTCTGTCACCGATTCCAGAACTTCATATTCCACCTTGATTAAGGATAAAAGTTCTTCTGCGTCATGAAGCCCACTAGCGGCGATAGCTGCTATTGGGTGGCCTTTGAATAAAACTTTATCAGAAGCTAAAATCCTATCTCTCACATATTTCATATTCGCATAGAGATCTTCACCAACCTCTGCAGGTTTATCGGGCAAAGGAGATAAGTCACTGGAAGTGACTATAGCCTTGACCTCCGGGTGAGCAAGGGCTGCAGAGAGATCTATTGACTTAATGCGGGCATGTGCGTGTGGACTTCGTAAAACCTTGCCAAATAACATTCTAGGCAGGTTTAAATCCGCCCCATATTGAGCTTTTCCTGTAACTTTATCTGCTCCATCGTGGCGGACAGGTCTCTTTCCAATAACGCTGTAATTTTTTGGTGTCTGCGTTGCCAATACAAAACTCCTTCAGAGATTCTAAAAAGTGAAAACCGAGGTATAAATCCACCCCTCAGTTTACCATACTGCTTTGGTCTAAGTAGTCATAAAATTATTGTCAGGGACCCTTGAAAATCAAGAAACCGCAAATTTCCGCAAATTGTCTTCGTTAAATGACAGTCCTAATCCAGGGGTTTGGGGTAAGACAATCTCCCCTCCGACGATCTCGGGTTCCTCATTGAACATGGCAAAGGTCCATGGCATGTGTTCCACATATATACCGTTCGGGCAAGCAGCCAAACAGTGCATCAAAACCTCGGTAGCCAAATGTGTAACAACTGGTAAATTGTAAGCCTCGGCAAGATGAGCTGCTTTCATCCATTGCGTTATACCTCCGACCCTGAGCAAATCTACCATCACAATATCGATAGATCTTCGTTCTACTTGAGTCCTAAATGGCTCTATTCCGTAATGGTATTCTCCAGCTGCAATTGGCGTGTCTAGGGCATCGGCGATGCGCGATAAACCCTCAAAATCCTGATGATTGATTGGGTCTTCTAGCCAAAAAAGATTATATGCTGCAAGTTCTCTTCCTATGGAAATGGCGGTGTTGACGTCCCAGCCTTGATTGATGTCCAGCATGACAGTAATGTCCGGACCCACCGAATTTCTCATCGTTTCCATTCTAGCTATTTCTTTTTGAGCACTATCTTCAGCTCCCATGCGAAACTTCATCGCCTTGAAACCCTGAGATACAAGTTCTTTACTTGTACTTTCTAACCGGCCCAAGTCGAACGTCCGCCATAAATAACCGCTGGCATAAGTTGGCACAGTATCTCTGAATCCCCCGAGTAATCTGTGTACGGGTTCTGACGCAGCTTTGCCTTTAATATCCCATAGGGCAACATCAATTCCTGAAACTCCTCGCGTCACAAGGCCCGCCGGGGCCCCACCTCCTGCCAGATTTCTCAGATAAGTATTAATATGTTCTACTCGCCTGGGGTCTTCTCCAATAATATGTTCAAGCAATGCGTCAACGGTTTCTTTCAATGCCTTTACCATTATTGAACTCGCGAACCCTGAGTAGCCTATTCCCTCAATACCGTCATCGGTGATGATTTTTATAGTTATAAATTCTGCCCTACTTCCAACCCCTCCTGACAGAGGGCCTTCCTCTCTAGGCAGGCTGACAACACCAGTTTCAAATCTCTGTATTTTCATTTCCTTTTCTCCCTTTGCAATCAATCATTCTTGTGGGTCTCTAGACTTCATGACTGAAGACCGTTTTTTTGACGGAGCCCATTGCGTACCTGCGTTATCTTCAGGTTCAAAGCCTATTATTTTTCGCCCTTCTTCCATATCCCATATCCCATAAATGTTATCTGACATCCCGTAGACGATAGCAAATCCCACAGACTCTGGTGCATCTATGCTGCAGGCGATCAGACTAGCCGTGTCTTTATGACTCATCCATAAAGACAGGGCGGACGGTGCAAAGGTGGGATCGTCTGGTTCCATCACCCACCCTATTCGCATGCATATAACCGACATTCCGTACTCGTCGTGGAAATAGCTACCTAAGGATTCTCCGAATGCTTTGCTCACCCCATAATAGCCGTCGGGCCGTACCAGATTGGTGGATAAAGGAATAATCGGGTGACGTACTTTTCGGAAGTCTCCCTCATAGATTTGTTTATATGGATTATCCTTTAATGGATAAAACCCCAGGGCATGATTACTGCTGGCAAAAACAATTCGTTTTACTCCTGAAAGGCGGGCAGCCTCATATACGTTCCGGGTACCTATTATGTTGTTTTCCAAATTGGTTTCCCAATCACCTTGATGGTTCGGATCTGCTGCCAAATGGACAACTGTGTTAATACCTTGGAAGGCAGGTATTATTTCATCCAAATTTGAAAGATTAGCAACGGTGGTAGGGAATCCCGGTACTTTTTCAAGGTCGAGACCACTTAATGAGTATTTAGGTGATAAGTTTGATCGGATTATCCCACCTATTTTTCCTGCCAACCCTGTTATCAGGACTTTTTTTCCACTCAACTGCTCTTCTCCCTCAACTGTTCTTATCCAGTGGATATTTATTTTTTTATCCAAAGGCCTGTATTATCAAATAAACTACTAAGGGAGCAATACAAGCCCATAGTATTAATCTGGGTGTGATGTGCATAAATCTACCTGTATGTGGATTAGCAAAAATCACGGTGATCTTAGCACAAACTATCTCAGTCTCGGAGAAATTAAGTATTTGAAATATAAGATTATTGCACTTGATATTGACGGCACGTTAAAAGGGGACTCTTCTTCGATTTCCCCCTACATGCTGGAAATATTGCAAGAATGCGCCAGCCGAGGTGCTTTGGTTTCAGTTGCCACAGGTAGGAGCCTAAAATCTGCTCTGATTTTTCTCCGAGAAGCCCCCATGATAGAGACAATCGTGTCTTTTCAAGGTGCATTGGTGAGTTTCGATAAAGGAGAAAAAAAGGTGTGGGAGAGTTTTCTTTCACCCGATCAGGTGTCACTTTCAGTTCGATTACTAGCCCAATCTGATGTGGAGATAGTGGGCTACGCAGGAGACGATGTTTATGTTGAAGAAATGACCGACTGGGCTGAGGCGTACGGAGAACGAAATGGGGTAAAAATATTTCTAGTCGATTCTTTGGAAGAAGTTGGAAGAGATTTATATCGTGTCTTAGGAGTTGGAAACCCAGCGGTGGTGGCGGAATTAGAGTTAAGTTTAAAATCAAAATATTCCGCTGAGCTGTACTCCACCCGCTCACTACCACATTTCTACGAAATACTTAGTGTTGATGCAGGTAAAGATAAAGCTTTAGCATGGCTTTGCTCCCAGACTGATGTGAAGGTTGAAGAAGTGATAGCTTTTGGAAATGGGTTTAATGATGTAGAAATGCTTAAGTGGGCCGGCACAGGGGTTGCAATGGTTGGAGGAGAATCTGTCGTTTTTGAAGTGTGTGATGACCTGGCCAAAAGTCCGAATGAAGACGGTGTGGCTGTCTATTTAGAAGATCTTTTATCAAAGAATCAGATAGGTTTATAGAAGGCATGTCGATTCCATATCTCGTGGTATTTGGCAGCCTGAATGTTGATTTAATTTCAACTGTAGGGGAGTTGCCTAAAGATGGTGAAACCATTTTTTCGGAGTCATTTGTTATTGAAAATGGCGGTAAAGGTGCCAATCAAGCAGTTGCAGCCTCAAGATTAGGCGCAAACGTGACAATGATTGGAAGAGTGGGGGCCGATGTTTTCTCAGGACAAGTATTAACAGACCTGAAATCTGAAGCGGTGGATGTCAGTCGCATAAAAAAAGATTTAAATCACAGTACAGGTATAGCTTTGATAACGGTAGATTCAAAGTCTGAAAATACTATTGTTGTGTCATCTGGTGCCAATATGATGTGTGGTCAAGCTGAGTTGAATTCCCTTCAGGACTGTATAGTCGGTGCGAGCTGCTTGATGCTTCAAAACGAAGTGCCGCTTGAAATTAACCTAGAGGCAGCGAACATAGCACAGCGTAATAATGTTCCCGTAATTTGGGATCCAGCACCATTTGTACGAGACATTGATCAACTTATAAGAAAAGTAGATTTTCTTACCCCTAACCAAAGAGAAGCTGAATTACTTCTAGATTGTGAATTAAATAATGTGAAATCTGTTCATACAGCTTTATTGAAAATGAAGGATCTTACTCGGGCGATATGTATTATTACCATGGGCCGTGAAGGACTCTTTTTTTTATCAGTAAACGAACTGGTACACGTACCTAGTTTGAGGGTGCTAAGTGTTGACTCCGTAGCTGCTGGGGACGCCTTTACAGCAGGGTTGGCTGTCGCAATATCTGAAGGTTTAACTCTTAATGCAGCGGTCAAACTGGGCTCCGCGGCTGGAGCACTTGCAACAACCAAGAGGGGTGCTCAAATTTCGATGCCCTTGAGGACAGACGTAGAATCGTTGATGCGCAAGACTAGTTAATTTCTAGGATCACCTTTATTTGTAAAAAGTTCAGATAGCTCCTTATTGATCCTTTGGACAACCCTTGGTCCTTGATAGATAAGGGAGGTGAGAATTTGGATCGAACTGGCTCCTGCCTTTAAAGCCTCGTAGGCTTGATACCCGTTTGAAATTCCTCCACAGGCATTAATTTCTATGCTATCCCCGAATTCTGCTTGGTAAGTTTTAACCATCGCTATAGTATTTTCAAATAAAGGACTTCCGCTAAGCCCTCCTTGCCCAACAGCAAGCCCATCATGCGCAATCGGTATCGTGTTAGATATGGTCAGAGATTCCACTTTTTCTTCAAGGCAAATGCGGCCTAAATTCAATGCTTTTTCATCATCACCATCCTCTGATTTATAAGGAGGCATTTTTACAAGGAGAGGTTTGGATTTGTTCTGACTTACTTCAGCCAACAGTGATCTAAGTTTGCTTGGCTCTTGAAAAATTCTTAGACCTTTAGTGTTTGGTGAACTTATGTTCAATTCTATTGCATCACAAAAAGGCTCCAATTGTTGATGGCATTCAGCAATGTCAGGAACATCTGTTCCAGAAACGCTGATGATGCGGACTGATTTTTTTGGGACAGATGCTATTTTGAATATTTCTGATAAAATCCTTTCAAGGCCATCTCCAGGGAAGCCTAGGGCATTGATCAACGCGGATTGATCTTTGAGTCTAATAACCCTTGGTTTGGGATTGCCAGGCCTCGACTCCTTGGTTACGGTGCCACCCATAACATATCCGAAACCGAGCTCTTGAAGGGAGGATAAGAATCTGCAGTTTTTGTCATACCCGGCCGCCAAACCAACTGGGTTTCTTATAGGGATACCTGCCACCGTTGCTTCTAAAAGCTCGTTGTGATGTTGGAAACCACTCCCCATAAATTTCCAGAACCAAGTTTGAGAAAGGCCAAGGTCCGATAGTTGCCAAGCCGTTTCTGGCTCCAATGTGAATAGAAGCGGTCTCATTAATTTCTTATACAGCTGCATATGATGTCCCTAAGGGTGTCCGTTACAGGCTCTATTATATTGAAATTATGACAAGGTTACTTATATGGGTCGTGTATTATCTGGCATATAATGGTCGGGACGGTGGGTATATAGTGAATAGTTAGATAAAAGGAATCTTCAAAAGATATGGATTTGCAATTTGAACTGGGAGAGTCTGACGCTCCAAAAGGACACGCATTGGTCTATTTCAATGATGTGTCCACTGGGTCTTGCTTTGCCTCATATATAGTCCTTCTTCCAATCACTGTAGATGTAAGCAAATACGTCCCACCATTTTTGATGAATCAAGTAGGTGAAATTGGACCTGGTGACATGTCGGCTTTTGCTTTTCCTCCTGCTCCCGAAGAGGTCGAGGATGTAGAATTTTTGAAAAACCTGGCAGAGACGAGGCATGACGATTTGATATTTGGTGGCGGATACACCGCCTCGGATGTGACATCAGCAATGATGAAAGTAAATGATGTGGTTCAGGCTTATTTGGAACTATACGAAGATGGCTCAGATGTCAGTGTTAATGACCAACACGCAGCACTTTCTGAAAAATCAAATTACCAAGTGAACGATATTGTTTACTCTATGATGAGTGAACCTGATCGGTTGAGCGAATTAACAAAACTTGTCGGCCGAATGCGATACGCCATTGAATCAGATGAAGAATCTCTCGTGGTTGAAACAGAGGCGGACCTAAACGCTATCTCTACTTATTTCTCGGAAATTTTCCAGATGCCGATTTTGATTGAATGGGCATGTAAGGAAGGAGAAAGGGCGTCCGGCATCGCAGAGTTGTATCTCAAAAGGTGTTACCACCTAAGTTTAGAACAATACGAAGATTTAGGCAGAGTGGAAGAACAAATAAAGTCATTAGGTGACTAATAATCTAAGTTTTAAAATATTTTTGTTCTAAAATCCACTAATAGAGGACTTCAACGGAGACGTTCCAATGACTGATTTGGTTCAAGTTTGTGACAGAGGCCATGTTCGGGTAATCAGAATGAATAGGCCGGGCAAAAAGAATGCGGCTTCCTTGGAATTGGCTTGGGGAGTAATTGAAGCAATAAGGAATGCGACGAAAGAAGACGACGTATGGATTATTGGTTTGACAGGTACAGAAGATTCTTTTTGTGCAGGCTTGGACCTAACCCCTGAGGAAGACCAAGATAGATTTATACCAATGTCAGACCAAGATAGATATTTAGATGATCTTGGTTGGGTGAGCCGCTTCTATCTGACTTTAAGAGAGGAATGCGACAAGCCGATTGTTGGCGGGATCAACGGTGTAGCAGTAGGGGCGGGGTTGGCCTTAGCTATGGCTACTGATATTCGTATAATGGCTAACTCGGCGCGCCTTTTGGCAGGATACCCCCGAATTGGCGGGTCCCCTGACGGTGGCTTGTCAATGACATTGTCTCAAGCAATAGGTTATGAACAAGCCATGAAATTCCTCCTTGAAAACAAAGCTGTTACAGGTGATGAAGCCATGGAGTTGGGGATGGTTAGTCGTGTCGTTTCTGATGAATTGTTTGAGGAGGAATTCAACAAATATCTGGATTCTCTGACTAATTTATCCCCGATTACAGCAAGGGCGACAAAAAAGGTGCTTAGGGCGGCAAACCGGATCGATGTTGAAAAACAACTTCATTATGAACTACTTAATATAGGCAAATCATTGGGTAGTTTAGATGGGAAGGAAGCTAGGAAAGCATTTATAGAAAAACGCCTTCCCATTTTCACTGGGAAAACTGAGTAACCAACCTAATTTATTGCATTTGCTCTTTCTTCAAGAGTTGCTATCTTAAATATGGTCCAATGTCGCAGTTGGGCTATATCTGTTCCATTTTGATCCTGCAAAAGCACATCAAAGTTGACGAAATGATGGGCTTTTCTCTCGTAGGCATCAACCATATGGGCGGCTCCGATCACTTGACTTCCAACCGGAACCACGTTCAAATGCTGGATCCGGCTCCTGGTGTGCATTGAGGAAGGTATATCGTAATTGTGTCTCATCAACTGTTCGGCCCATCCGGCTGTCCACGATGGATGGGCGATAGGATTACTACCAACGAACAATGGGTTGTTCGTTGGTTGTTTCTCCGAGGTGAATTCGGCTGCTGTCTCGACAGTAAAATCAACCTTCTTGGCAGCCCAATCAACCCCAATTTCAGCGGTCTCCAGCGTCAGTGATTTTTTCTTTTGTCCTTCTTCAGTCGGGTTTAACGAGGTCGACCGAACGAATTCGCTGGCCCAATCAGCCTTCCCTAGACCAACTTTGCCTACCACACAGACTACCTCTTCTTCGTTAATCATCTCTACAGACCAAGATTTTGCGGTATTTTCCTCCGTTGCCCTTATGGTAAGTAGGTCTCCAGGAATTGTTGGTTGTCGGAAAGAGTATTCCGCCCAACCGACTTTTAGCCATTCTTCTCCTAGAGCCTCTAATATTGTATCTGTAGCCCAGCCCCATACCGTTACGCCTCCCACCAACGCTCCGGGAAAACCATAGGCTTTAGCAATCTCTGTGGAATGTATAGGATTCGATATATCCGGACTGTCCTCGTGCCCGAGGTAGGCGGTTACGGAATTTTCGATGACTTTTTGTGCCATAGACTCACCTCTTTAATTTAACTCATTTGGATTCGTAATGTAGGATACTTGATAGTTGTCGGATTTGTCTTTTATTTTTAGAGTGACATGCAAAGATTTCTTATTGCGTCGGCGATTAAATTTGTGTTTTCCATCGGTAAAAAATGAGAGTGCTCTGGATACCTTTGTACAGTCGCATTAGGGAACATGTTACCCAAATCATCTCGAGTGATGGATGGTCCGAAATCATCAAAACTTTCAGTAGATTTCATAGCCCTAGCTAACAGGATTGATACCGGGTTTTCGTAACCTTTTAGGCATTCAAGGACGGCAGGGTTTATATAGGCACCATACATTGCGGCTTCCGCCGATGGCGGACATGAGAGCCTATAGGAATTTCCTTGTTTTTCTAAGCCATGCTGACAATAATCCATTAGGACTGCTTTTTCCCAGGAAGCAAAATTTTTGTGCTGTGACAATCGTTCATACATCTGGGAAGGACTTTCCCACTCATTTCTTCTTTTTGAAACCGGATGGGAATAATGAAGTTTACCAGTTTCATCCTTCCTTCTATACCTTTGATCAACAAATAAACTCGGATCACAGAGGACCAGTCCTTTGACGATATCATCCATCTTTGTCGCAACAGAGGTTATTACGTGCCCCCCCATGGAATGTCCGATACCTACAACGTTTCTTAATTCCATTGTTTCGATTATTTTAATCACGTCGGGAACAAAAGAATCCCAAGGAAATGGTGGCTGAGTGTTCGTACTTTTTCCGTGACCTCTTAGGTCAATGGAAATGCAATGACATCCTTCCAGTTTTTCGATGACACGGCCCCAAATACGACCATGGAACCCGGTGGCGTGGCAGAAGACCAAAGTAGGACTATTGCCTTCCCATTCGTATATCGTATTTTGGTAATCCTTAATAGGAATTTCAATAGTTGTCGGCTCTTTCAAGAATAAAATCCTTTGGGCAAAAAGAGACCGCAGTCAATGCTGCGGCCTCCTTTTGTCCATTTGATGTGGTTTACCAAGCCATTTTACGGCCCATTTCCTTCCGCAATTTATCAGCTATGCTTTCATCTGGGACATGTACAATTCTCGCCCCGATTTCATGTAATGCATGTCTAGCTCGTTCTTCTATAGTGAGATTTTCATCCTGCCAACTGCACAAAAAGGTTAAACCAGATTTATCGCAGGCCCTTTTGACTATATTTCTAGCCTCGTCCATTTCCTTTGTATAGGGAGGGTCATGAAGGTCTGGATCACCATGAGACATACCCATATCGCCGGGCCCCCACTCGGCAAACGAAATTCCAGGTACCGCAGCAATATTGTCCGCATCTGGTAAGCAAAACCTATCTTCAATTTTAAGACCCAATAGGAGTTCACCATTTGGGTTCAACGGCCATGGGTCCGCCTTCCTCATATATTCTGTCGGATCCATATCCCATATCGCCGCTGGTTCTCGTTGCCCGCCCCCACCTCGTAAACCTTCCGGTATGCCTTGATCTCTTCCAATGGTCTGGAAGACATATCGTGAGGCCGCCACAAACATTGCAACGGCGTCTGCTCTTCTAGTATGAGTATGTAGGATACCGTGTACCCCTGTTGACAGCACATGTCTGATTTGCCAGGCATTATATATGACCTCTTCTGGGGTCATGCAGTTTGAAGGAACGGTTGTGATAACCGTTGGTGTGAGATGGCCACTTGGAGTCGGCCCACCATCCCTCAGTCCCTTCATGAATTTACTTAAACCGACGGTATCAAAAGGGTGATGCTCAAAATCATACTGGATCAAATCAGCCCAAGTTTGAGACATCTCTTTACCGTTCTCGTAGGTCAACTCTCCCGCGGAAACGGCAAAAATTGCCTGACCTTGTTCAATGAGTTCTATACATTTATTAATTCTGCTCATACATTTTTCCTCCATACTCAGTTACAGATATTTTAATCGAAGCTACACAGAACGCAATTTTTGAGATTATTGAGCTATATAACCACCATCGATAACGAGTTCAGTTCCCGTCACAAAGGAAGCTTCGTCAGATGCTAGAAATAGAACTCCATAGGCTACTTCAATCGATTCCCCGGTCCTTCGCAAAGGTGTCTGGGCGACATACTCGTCCCGTTTGCTTGCAATCCCATGATTCGAAGAGGTCATAGGAGGCATGAAGCCGGGATGCACCGTATTTACACGTACTCCATATGGTCCATATCTTACTGCCATGGCTTTACTGAAAATTCTGACTGAGCCTTTAGAGGCGTGATAGGCGGGATGCCCGTATTCTCCTCCAACAAATCCCATGATTGAAGATATATTTACTATTGACCCTCCACCTTGGGACTTCATAATTTCCGCGGCTGTCTTTGTTCCCAGGAAAACTCCAGTCGAATTGACATTCATTATGTTGTTCCAATCATCAGTACTCAACAAATCAGAAGTAGACGTACTACTGATGCCGGCGTTGTTTACTAAGATGTCTACGGAGCCATATTTACTCAGTACGTTGTCAGACATTGTTTGCCAATTCTCTTCACTAGAAACATCACAAATTTCGAAATGTGCGTTGCCTCCAGCTTCAGATATTTCCTCAACCAAGCGTTGTCCGGATTCGGAATCTACGTCGGCTAAGATGACATTCGCCCCTTCGCTAGCAAACAATTTAGATTCTGAAGACCCCATTCCATTGCTTGCTCCTGTGACTATGGCTGTTTTACCTTTCAGTCTCATATTTACCTCCAAACTCGAACTCGGTTGTAGCTCATCCACTATTTATTTTGTATTATGCTTTGAATCTCGGCAAATGTCAGGAAAAGACTAATACATATACTAAAAGGTAATTCTATGGATTTCAGGGAAATATTGAAACTTCAATTTGACGAATACGAATCAGCAACAGAAAAGCTGATGGATGGATTAAGCCACGAAGAAAGACGATTCATGCCGTCTGAAGAATCGCATCATATAGATTTCGCTTTATGGCATGCATCAAGAGCTGAGGATATTCTTTTGAATTACGGGGTGAGAGAAGAGGAGCAATTATGGATCAGAGGTGGATGGGCAGAAAAAATGAGTATCCCACCGACCGACACCGGCCTGGGATACACCGGCCAGCAAGTAAAAGATATGCCGGTAATTTCTCTTGATGATTTACTTGCCTATTTTAAGGCTGTTAGGGCGGAGACACTTGAATGTGTAAGGACTATCGAGCCCGATGAAATGGACAAAAGATCTCCTTTTGAGCGTTTACATCGCCAACTACCAGAAGTGACTAAAGGTGGTGTTTTAGCCCACATGGTCGTCGAACCATGTCAACATCTAGGTCAAATAGGATACATTCGAGGAATTATCCAGGGAATGTAATTTTCTCAGAAAGGTTGAACACGTGAGTTTAGGTAATACCCAGGTTTTAAGTGGTCTAAGAATAATCGAGATTGGCAGGGATGTATCCACTGCCTATGCCGCAAGGTTTTTCGCTATTTATGGGGCCGAAGTGATTGTTATAGAACCCCCAGAAGGCCATAACATAAGATGGCAGCCGCCATGGCCTGAGGATATTCCAGATCCAGAAAAGAGTTTATTGTTTGCTTATCTCGGTGGAGGGAAAAAGTCAGTTGTAATTGATTTCGATAGTGAGTCCGACCTAGATACTCTACGAAATCTCTTATTGTCTTCCCATGGAGTTCTAGATAGTTATCCTCCAGGATATCTTGCGAGCTATGGATTAGATTTAAACGATATGTGCGATTTAAAGAAAGATTTGTCGGTGGCCCAAATTAGCCCATACGGACAATTTGGACCTCAAGCTCATTGGAAAGCATCATCAATAACAGCGGCAGCATCCGGAGGTCAGATGTATCTGGCCGGAGATATTGATAAACCACCTCTTTTCACTGTAGGACATCAGGCCTACTATCAAAGCGGTGTTCAAGGGTTTGGTGCCTTACTGGCAGGCATTTATTCCGCCAAAAGTACTGGGACCGGAGAAATATTTGATCTTTCCGTGCAGGAAATTCAAGCTGCGACCTTGGAAGGCGGGGGACCCTCCGCTATGTGGTTTGGCGGGGAACAGACTCGAAGTGGTAATAATCCTAGAGCTCTTTGGGGTATTTATGAATGTTTGGATGGCTGGATAGGTGTTGCGTCAATGCCGAGACAAACTAAATCTGTATTAGACGCCATGGGGTATTCCGAAATGAAAAAAGACCCTATATTCAATACTGGAGGGTGGAATCAAGAGTCAGACGATTTGCTTAGAGTACTTGTTCCTGCATTTACGGCAACCAAGACAGCGAAAGAGATTTTTGAAATAGCAGATCAACACCGGGCCCCGTTTGGAATGATACCGACACCAAAGGATTTGATTGAATGGCCTAACCATCAAGTGACTGGTTTTTGGAATGAGGTTGATCATCCGTTATTGGGCACTCACTTATACCCTTCAGGCCCTATCGGCTTTAATGGTGACAGGGGAGAATTCGAACCGGCTCCTAGTATAGGGCAGCACACGGATGAAATAGTTGGAACCCTTCCAAAGTTTGTAGGAGACAAGGAAGCCTTACCCCTGGAGGCTGAAAATCTTCCTATGCCTTTGTCTGGTGTTAGGGTAATTGATATGACCCAGGTGTGGTCAGGCCCTTATGGGTGCCGGTTCTTGGCGGACATGGGAGCTGATGTTGTAAAAGTGGAGGGACCTACATTTCCTGACCCAGTTAGAACCGCAGGAGGTGCTCGCGAAACCCCAGACATAGATCTCGCTCCATATTTTAATGAATACAACAGAGGGAAAAAGGGATTATCACTCGACTTTAAAAAGCCAGAAGGTATGAAAGTCCTAAGAGAACTGGTGGCAACAGCGGATGTATTTGTCGAAAATTGGTCTTCAGGCGTTGCCGAAAGGAACAGTTTGTCATATGAGGACCTAAAGGTAATAAAACCTGATTTAGTCTACATATCTATGCCAGGATTTGGCCATCAGGGGCCTGATTCTTCAAGGGTAGGTTTCGGGCCCACAATTGAACAAATGGGTGGACTAGTAGCTTTGCAAGGATATGAGGGGGGACCACCCCATAAATCGGGAATATCTTATGGAGATCCTATCGCTGGCTCGACCTGCGCTGCGTCTGTTATAGCTTCTTTGGTGTACAGAGAAAAAACAGGTGAAGGGATGTACTGTGTAATCCCTCAAAGGGACGGTGTTACCGGATTGGTGGGTGAGTATTTTGTTGCAGAATCTCTGGGAATTGAACTGCCTGTACGGACTAGTCCCAGACACCTCAAATCTGCCCCGCACAACGTGTATGAAACCCTTCCAGATAAAGAAGGGAGACCAATAATGGGCCTTTTAGCACGGAGCCCAAACCCGGAAATTGTCGACTATGCCTTTGATAGGTGGGTCGCGATCGACTGCCAAACAGATGAAGGATGGGAGAAGATTGTTGAAATTATTGGGGAAGAACGATTACGGGATGAAAAATTCCAGGCAGCAGAAAATCGAAGAAAATATGTGGAAGAAATCGACGAAGTGATTTCAGCATGGACCAAAAATCAAGATGCTGAAGAGATATCCAAGGTATTTCAGAATGCCGGAGTCTGTGCAGCACCGGTGATGTCCCCGGCGCTGTTGATGAATGATGCTCATATGTTAGAAAGGGAAAGCTTTATAACGGTGGTTCACGATATCGCTGGCGAACACCTGGTATCAAGACCATCATGGCGAGCCAAAAGACGTACAGAATTGCCGGCAAAATCAGGCCCCTGCTTTGGTGCTGACAGTGATGAAATATTAGCTGAATTAGGATATTCGGAGAAACATATTGAAGATTTATATGAGAATGGAGTAACTTCCCGAAATTTGCTGGGTGGAAGATAAATCCCTAAGGAACGTTGTAATGGAAAATGGACAGGAAGTATGGATTATTAGCGGGGTTCCAGCGGCGGGGAAAACAAATACTTCAAAAGCACTTGCAAGCACCTTTGATAGAGCAGCTGTTATCAGCAGAGATGAATTGCAAGGTCAGATAATCTCAGGAAATGTATGGCCCGATGGAAAACCAACATCTGAAGCGGATTTACAGATCGACATGAACGTTCGAAACCAATGCGCCTTGGCCAATTCATACCTACATCACGGATTTGTACCTATATGTGACGATGTCGTCGGTAAACAACAATTAGATGTATACCAGTCAAAGTTGAAAACCTCTGCTGTTTATCTGGTTACCCTGAATCCTCCTTATGCTATTGTTCGGCAAAGAGACGCCGACAGGCCTGCTGAGGATAGATTTGCTAACCCTGCGCGATGGAACCTACTCTACCAATATATAGAGACCCTTAATGGGATAGGGTTGTGGTTCGATAACTCAAATATGACGGTGGAGCAATCGGTCGAATACATATTGGGCAATAAGACTAAATGTTTAGTTAACTAAATGGGAGGCGTGGTAAATGCCGAAATTGAGTAAAAACGGAATGGAAGAGTTTCTGACCACCGGTGCAAAAATTCTTAAACTAGGTACTGTTACTGAAGATGCCTATCCGTATGTAAATCCACTTTGGTACAGTTATGAAAACGATGTTTTTCTTGTCGCAGGTAGGAGTAAGGCAGTATGGGTGAGCCATATCAGAAAAAACCCCAAAACATCACTTTGTATCGACACTTACATAGCTCCCTACACAAGAGTTATTGCAGAAACAGACGCTGAAATTCTGGATCCTGAATGGACAGGGGATTGGGAACACTGGGCCCACAGATACCTGGGAGAGAAAGAAGGACATCAGTACTACGAGGATACCAAACACATGCCCAGGGTATTGGTGAAGTTGACCCCCAGGAAATTGACCACATGGGCAGGCCCAGGCTGGCACCCACGTTATCAGGGATAGACAGAGTTCCTAGCCTATTTTCTTTATGGTTCCCAACTTCCTGTTTGATAGGTACTCTTGAGTTAAGATAGCATCATGAAACACGTCATCGTATACAAAGAGGCCGGAAGATATGCCGGCTGGCCTGCCAACTACGGTATTTGGAACTGGGGAGACGAGATTGTCACCGGGTTCACATTAGGGTTTCATAGCGTTGATGGCGGATTTCATTTCAGGGATAAGGACCGGCCTTTTACGACAATGCAGTCCCGCAGCACTGACGGTGGTTTAACCTGGGATACTGGCCCGGCACCATTATCGGCCCCTGGGGATGTTGCTATTTGTGCTGATGAGCACATGAACCTCTCGCTCGGTCCTTTGCATTCTCGATCCAACCCACCAGAATCATTTAATAAAACCATCCATTTTTTGAACCCGGATTTTGCCATGCTTATGGGAAGAACTGGTTTGAGGAAAGGCTGCGAGTCATATTTTTTCGTGACATATGATCGATGTCTTACCTGGCAGGGTCCTTACTCGTTTCCAATGTTTGGAGAGCTCGGGATAGCGGCCCGTACAGATATTATTAAGGATCGATCAGATACCCATAGGGCAAAGTTCTTTCTGTCTTCTACCAAACCCGACGGTGATGAGGGGAGGGTATTTTGTGCTGAAACGCAAAATGGAGGCCGTTCATTTAAATTTATTTCCTGGATAAGAGAAACCCCGGAAGGCTTTGATATTATGCCCTCCTCCTTGAAATTGCCCTCTGGCAGACTGATGACAGCCCTTCGCTGTCGCTCCTCTGAAAATAATCGAGGTTGGATTGATTTAATGTATTCAGACGATGAGGCTGTTTCGTGGAGCCAACTGTCAAAACCTGTGGCTAATACTGGTGTCGGCGGGAACCCTCCTGCGATGCTCCGTCTTTCCGATAGCAGAGTATGTTTGATTTACGGTTATAGGGATGAAGGTTCAGGGGTCAGGTATGTTGTAAGTGAAGATGAAGGCGAAACATGGGGAGAGGAGATCATTCTTCGGGAAGACGCCGGTAACCACGACATCGGATATCCAAGAGTAGTAGAAAGAGCCGACGGAAACCTAGTTGCAGTCTACTACCACAATGATGTTGCTGATGGAGAACGATACATCGCGGCAACGATATGGAAGCCCTAGTATTTAAAACATTCTGTGCGGCATTGCAGGCTCTTCTTTTGTAATTACCTCTAGCACTGCCGTATTTCCGGATTTGACCGTGTCGACACATCTTTTAATTGCTGCGCCAACTTCATCAGGGTTATCCACCATTTCGTTATAGCTGCCAAGGGCATCAGCTATTTTGGTATAGTCACCTGTTGTATATTTAGTTCCATATAGTTCGTTTGCCGTGGGGAAATTATGCGGTCTGTAAATTCCCATTGCTGAATTGTTAAGAATTATGGTGAATACGGGAATTTTTTCCCTGACTGCTGTCTCAATATCGAGTCCTACCATTCCAAAACCATAGTCTCCGATCAAGTTGACAGCGACTTTATTGGGCTCTGCCATACTGGCACCCATGGCCAATCCAAGACTGTAACCCAACTGCGTCGATTTACCCCAGGCTATGAATCCGTTTGGGTTCACAGTGTTATAGAAAGGGATTATTTGATCTCTTGGGCTACCAGAATCGTGAGTCACTATAGTTTCGGCAGGGTTAGTGTTTTGCATTAATTCCCAGATGACTCGGTAAGGGCTGATGGGGGTTTCATCAGATTGAAGATGTGGCATCCATTCTTTAAACCAGTCCTCTCTTACTGAGGCGATCTCATCTTCAAATTTGAATGATTCATTTCGGTTACTGGAGCCTAATAATTCCTTTACCTCTTTGATCAGTTCTTCTAATACCAGTTGAACATCACCAAGGACTGCGTGGTCTGGTGAATAATCTTTGTTTAGGTCATCAGAGCTGTTTGTGATCTGAACCAGTGTCTTTTTATCTAATTCATTCATCCCATAATGAATTCGAGTGAAACTTGTGCCGATTCCAAAAATCATGTCAGCCTTACCAATAAAGTGGACAACCATATCGGTTGTAGAACTACTTCTGGTTCCAAGTGCCAATTCATGTGTTTCCGGGAAAGCACTTTTGCCTGCCATTGACGTCATAACAGGAACTCGGGCTAACTCGGCGAGTTCTATTAGTTGCTTTGATGCCTTGCCGTATAAGACCCCTTGCCCTGCTTGTATGACAGGTCTGCTGGCGCCCAGTAACATTTTTGCTGCTGTCTTTATATCTTGAGGGTCCCCAGCGCTTTTCCTGTTTTCGACATTTGTATAACTAGTGTTCATACCTTCGGGTAATTCTTCGCTGAGGATATCGCTGGGTATTTCCAGAAGAACGGGACCCGGCCTACCCAATCTAATCTGACTGAAAGCCCGCCTCATCATATCTGGAATGTTTTCCGGCAGTGAAACTTTACCGGACCATTTAGTCACGGTGCGGTATGTCTCACTGGGACTGAATGTAGGATGAACTCCATGTCGAGATCTCGGATTTGAGCCAGGAAGAAGCAAAATAGGTACGGAGTCTGCATATGCAGTTGCTACCCCGGCGAATGCGTTTTCAGCGCCCGGTCCGGCCTGCATAGCGAAAACTCCGGTTTTATCTCCATTAGTTATACGACTGTACCCATCAGCGAGGTTAACTCCAACACGCTCCTGTCTGAAAATAAGTGGTCGTATGCCGGCCTTGGCCCCTGATTCCTCCAAACGATTGAATGGAATTACTCCCATAAAATCTACACCTTCCGATTTGAGTATCTGAGCGATTAAATCTGAGCCTGTCATGTTAGTAACCTTTCCCATTTAACGTCGAATGCTCGGAGTGTCGACTGGATTCTTGGCAGGGGTGGCAGGGTTCGAACCCACGACCTATGGTTTTGGAGACCATCGCTCTACCAACTGAGCTACACCCCTGTATTTAGTGATTCCAGAGTCTAAAACTATATCAAAAATCATATCGATATTAATAATATTAAGAATTGCAATGGAAACAGAGAAATCCATTATGAATCATGATATAATATCTCAATAACAAATTTTGAATGGAGGACTTAAATGGATCCAATATTACCTGTACTGAGTTTGCTTTCCCTAGGGCTGGCCGCTTCGCTACTAGTGGTGTACCTTTTGGTACCATCGGAACCTGCTGCGTTAAACACTAGAATTTCATACCAGCATTTGCAAGGTCGATTCCTAGTCGGTCCTGAAATTTTCTAGTGAATGCTGAAAAGGTTTTGCGGGATGGCCGCACCGAACTACATCGGTTGAGTAACTTGAACTTCTGAGTTAACAGTTACCGCCATCCACAATCCCCTGGGTCGCCTTAGCGCTGGAGTTTCTAGGCAACACCCTTCCACTTCCATCTACCGACCAGATCGACTTCTTCCATTCAGTAGTGTTGTCAGCTGAGGGTTCGCTGGTAACGACTAGCCAGACATGTTTCATGGGGTCTCTTGTGGTTATCATTTCAGACTGGCGTAAATCCGGATAACAGGATGAAAGGTAGGAATACATTCTGTCGTTTGCCTCTTGTTCGTTTCGTATGACCGGGGTGCAGCCTGCGGCGATTTCCGTTGTATTCGAAGAATCACCTACTGATTCATTGGATAAGGCAAGTGCCAACCAGACTTCTTTTGCCCGATCATTCAACGGTTTTATCGTGGCGTCTCGCTTCACACTCCACACCCCGTAATCATCCATTGAATATTGAGGATCAGATACGATAACCCAATCCCCAGTCTGCTGACTTTTTTGAGCTATCAACATAGAGACTGGCATTTCCGGGTGACATTTGGCTAATTGAGTCCAAAGAACGGTGGCTGCGTCATTTTGGGTTATTACGTCGGTTGCTGCGGGTGACATTATGTTGTTATCACAATTCCCCTTTAAATAAGTGTTCCATAATTCAGCTTTTCTGTTGTGGGGCACAAGCTCACCTGATGGTTTTATTAGCCAGGTGCCGAATTCCTGTGGGGAGTCCGTTGCAGGGGTAATCAACCAATTTCCCTTATTGGCAGTATTCACCGTGAGGTGCCCAACGTCTATTGAAATACATTTCGTGAGAAAGACCCAAAGTTCTTTACCAGCTGTAGTTTCACTTGTAATAGCCGGGGGGGGAACGAGGGTTGGTTCGGCTACTGCATTGGCATTCCCGTTGCTGGAATTCGTTTCCTTCACTGCGTCAGCACTACCAGCTTCCGTTTCACATTCCCATGTTCCTTCAGCTGCATTGAAAACTTTCTCGCATTCGACTGTTTCCTCTTCCGAACCTCCGCAAGAGAGCAAAAGCCCGGCAGTTACAACGAATAGTAGAACCAGAGTTAAAAACCGGAGGGGAGAATATTTTTTCAAATTAACCCATCGTCCTTGTTATTATTCTGATCGTAGGTACATATTCCGATAGTACGGGAGAATTATAGACCTAGAAGAATATTTAGGTAACTCGAATTAGGGCACCTATGTAATTGCCGGGGGACTATGATATTGACTGTATATGGGGACAGTTTGTTGTGAATCCGCAGTTGGTATAGATCGTCCTGCATTTAATTAAAATAAGGGTCACCCCACAAAGGAGGCAAAAATGTATGTCATTGAACATGTAAATTTTGCCTTTGTATACATACCGTTTGCCCACGTCGGTTGAGGGGAACTGTAAGCCGAGTTCTGTAGTCAGCCATATAGGCTGAGCGACGACCATCTATCTAGTCCTACCGTTGCCGATAGGATCAAGCGGCCAACCCAGGTCAGGTTCGGAACCTTATAGACCTCTATTAGGCCTTGCTCCGGATGGGGTTTGCCTGGACCGCAACTGTTACCAATTACGCGGTGAGCTCTTACCTCACCTTTTCACCCTTACTGCTTAGCAGCGGTTTGTTTCTGTGGCACTTTCCGTCGGGTCACCCCGCCCCGCCGTTAACGGGCATCCTTCCGAGTGGAGCTCGGACTTTCCTCTCGGTGTATATACACCCAGCGGCCGTCCATTCCCCTCAAACCTCCTTGTATTTTACCATTATTAGTTTTGGTAAATCCTTGATAGTTATAGGGAAATTTTGACCGATTTGTCCTTGACAGTAATAAGGGATACGTACTCGTTGAGGAAGGCCTGCTGCTTGGTAAAAGATTGCTCCATCCATGTCTCCATAAAAGGTGCAACTTCCTCTGGGGTGCAACTTAAGAAAGCCTGCTCTCTGGCATTGTCCAAGGCCTGAAGGTATAGTTCCAATCTTCCAACTACAGATTGTCCTCGAGCCGTTTTTTTCATGAACTCCACGAATCTTTTCTCGGCACTTACTACTTTAGTGAACCTGTTTTCTGCCGCGAGGCGGAGTTTCTTTTCCCCTTTTTGGCCTGAGACACTGTCTTCTAATTTTCCGTTCTGTACCATGGTGACTAACATTTTCAAGACTCTGGTTTCCAATTTGTCGGTGGTCCAAGTATGGTAGCCGCAAGTTCCCTGATTCCCCTTCGACTGACATTGGTAATACCGATACGTATTTTTGACTCTTTCTCCCCCTTGCCTTTTCCAAATCTGTTTTCTAGTTACTCCCATCATAGTGTTGCCGCAATACCCGCACTGGCACAGACTAGAAAGTAAATAAGGTTCAAGGGTAGGAAATCGTTTGTATTTTCTTCTTTCCCTAACCTTGTCTTGAGCAGCTCTAAACAAGCCTGTATCTATGATGGCATCGTGGTTTCTAGTCAACTTCAATCCGAAGCGTTGGTAGGTCCCGATGTAGGAAGAATTTTTCAATATATCTCGTACGGTGACTATATTCCATGATTTTCCTCTCCTCGTCCGAATATTTGAGTCATTCAAGAATCGAACTACTTTTCTGAGACCCATATCCTCGTTCACATACATTTCAAAAATTTGCCGAACCACCACAGCTTCTGGGTCTGTGATTGTAAATTCACCTGATTCAGTAGTAATGTAGCCAAAGGGAGGTTTCCCTAAGGATTTTCCCGACATTGCCCTGCTTTGCATCCCGTTTTTGATGTTGTTACTTTTTGAAACCGAAACCCCTGGCGCATTTATGTGTATAAGCGCATTCTGTAACACATCTGGATAATCATCATTTAAACAATAAAATGATGAATTGGCTTTTTCTACTGAAATCACATTTCTGGCCACAGATTCTAAATCAGATCCTATGTGCCGGGCATCCGGAATTACAATTAAGTAGCCTGCGGAATCTTTCTCAACGATATTTATAAGGTGTCTTAAATTTGAACTAGCCCCAATAGGGGCAAGCTCATCTTGCACGATCGAATTGATTTGATGATTGTATTGGTCCGAGAAATGACCAACTGACGAGTGGAAATCACTTTGTTCTTGCCAAAAATCCACTAAATTATTGCAATATCCTATTACTCTCATTTATAGGCGGCCCTACAAAGTATTCTCCCGCAAGAATTGCAATACACGAATTCATCGGTCGTTTTAAGGGTGTCTAGCAGTTTCTTGGGGATAGAGAGACGGCATTCAGAGCATCTATCACTTTCCACCAATGCGATCGCTATGCCTTTATTTGCCTTACCGACCCTATCGTAGATGTGAAGGAGGTTCACTGAACACCGCTCGCGAGCAATTTGTTGAGCTGGTTCCTCTGCATTTAGTTGATCTAACAATTGTTGCTGTTTTGATTGAAGACTCGCTACTTTTTCCTGGTGATTAATTTCAGCGCCTTCCAACTGGGTCGCAGCTTTTTCTAGACCCTGATCGTACCTTTCGGTTTCTTCCATACGAGCTAGCAACACTTCTTCTTTAGCATCGATTAAATCGCTTAAATTACCTACTTCGTCTTGCAAGGCGGTCAACTCTTTTGGGCTGTTTATTTCACCGGCGTAAATTTTGGATTCAATGGAATTTTTTCGATCGGCTAATCGCTGTATTTCTCGTTCGATTTCTCTCTGGTTTTTGTTAACCGTTTGATGTGCAGCTGAAATTTGTTGGAATATGTTTCCTGCTTTAACAACAGCACTATCGTCACCAATAGAGGCTTCAGTATCCGATAGATCCTTTCGTAAATTAGAAATGGACCTGTCCAGAGTTTGTAGATTTAAGAGCAAAGATACGTCATACATATTTCACCAAGAATCCTTTAAAGGAACTGTAATTGAACCCGGAGTTTCAGGCAAATATGAAAATTGCTCGGTCATGCTTTTACTTAAACCCATAGATACAGTTGAGGAACGCTTGGAGTAGTAATGTATAGTTGTGTAAACTTGCCTGAAAAATATTGGATTGAGATAAATATAAAAAGGTTTATATGTCCTACACTAATCCCGTGGATCTTTTTCAAGATAAACCTAAGACAAAAATTGTTTGTACCCTGGGCCCCTCCTCCGATACTGAGGAAATTTTAATAGAATTGATTAAAACTGGTATGAATGTGGCTCGTCTTAATATGTCCCATGGCGAAAAAAGTGGCCATGAGATAATTTTCAACAGGGTTAGAAAAGTATCTAAAGAACTGGGTATACCAGTGGGCATAATGGTGGACGTGCCAGGTGCTAAATACCGTACAGGCCCTACGGACCCAGGAGCCTTGGAACTTCAAGAAGGAGATAAAATCACTTTAACTAGTGATGACGTTGTCGGCAATAAAAATCTGGTTAGTGTTGCTCCTCCTGGCATCCATGTAGACGCTGAGCTAGGTGGCACTATTATGGTAGATGATGGGAACCTCGAACTTTTTGTTGATGGCATATTGGATGAGAATGTAAATTGTACCGTCGTTCGAGGTGGAAGGTTGACGGAAAGACGAGGTGTAGTGACTCCAGGACGGGCCCCATCTCAAAAATTTCCTGACGAAAAAGCTATTGAATGTCTTAAATTTGCAGCCGATCTCGGCGCAGATTTTGTGGCTTTGTCCACTGTAACTCGGAGGGAAGACATATGGACCGCTAGGTCAATCCTTCGTGAGAACGGGATGAAAAAGCCGCTAATAATATCGAAGGTTGAGAGAGCTGAAGCTATAGATAATCTGGATGAGGTCGTCGAAGCCAGCGATGCTCTGATGGTTGCCAGAGGTGATATGGGTGTAGAAATTCCTCTATACAGGGTGCCCGTGGTTCAGAAAGAATTGATTCGGAAAAGTAATTCTGCTGGCAAACCTGTGATAACAGCAACTCAAATGCTTGAATCTATGGTTCATTCTTCCTCTCCGACTCGGGCGGAAGTAACTGATGTTGCTAACGCCGTGTTTGATGGATCAGATGCGATCATGCTGTCAGGCGAAACTTCGATAGGAAAATTCCCCATCGAAGCTGTGAAAATAATGGTTGATACTTCTAAGGAAGCAGAGGCAGCATTGCCATATCGCAAAATGATGGAAGAACGGTTTCTTCAATTGGAACCCAAGACTGATGACGCAATAAGTTACGCGGCCTGCCAGACGTCAAATTTGCTTGGTTCAAAATTCATAATTGCCTTTACCGAGTCAGGAAATTCTGCAGGCCGGGTTTCACGATACCGACCAGAATCACGGATATTAGCCTTAACTCCATGGGAAGAAGTGTGTAGAGTCCTGACCCTGAGATGGGGAGTATATCCAGTTATTGTAGATAGCCCTACCGACGTGGATGAATTTTTTACCGTGGGAGAAAATGAAGCTAGGAAATTTATGGTAGGGGATAAAAAGGGAACGGTTGTTTTAGTGGCTGGAACTCCTATCGGTGTGCCAGGTTCAACTAATATGCTAAGAGTACTACAATTGGGCTAGATGGGTTAGGAAAATTCTAATATACATACGAGGAGGTGCGGGTGTTAGAGTTATATAACACTCTCACAAGAAAAAAATCTGCCTTAGTACCGCACGAAAAAGGCAAATTCAGTGTTTATACATGTGGGCCAACAGTCTACCGAGACGCCCATATCGGAAACCTGCGATCATATTTGATGGCCGATTGGATTCGACGGACATTGCAAGTTCTTGGCAATGAAGTTACCCATATAAAGAACATAACCGACGTCGGGCATATGAGGCAGGAGGTTCTTGAACAGGGTGAGGATAAAGTAATAGCGGCCGCTATAGCGGAGGGTAAGACTCCGGCCCAAATAGCACAGTTTTACACCCAGCGTTTTCTGCACGATGAACTGGCGATCAATATATTACCTGCCAACGAATTCCCCAAGGCAACGGAACATGTGAATGAAATGATTGAAATTATTGGTTCACTACTTCAATCATCTCTCGCATATGAAGTGGGCGGGAATATATATTATGATATTAATTCCTTTCCAACTTACGGCAATTTGTCAGGTAATATTCACGAATCAGAACTTCAGGAAGCTGTGAGAATTGAATCGGACCCTTTAAAAAAAGATCCTCGAGACTTTACCCTTTGGAAGAAAGCTGAGGAAGGAAGAACTTTAAAATGGCCTAGCCCTTGGGGCGACGGTTTCCCAGGTTGGCATATTGAATGCTCCGCTATGTCAATAAAATATTTAGGTAGACACATAGATGTTCATACCGGCGGTGTAGACAATATATTCCCCCACCATGAGGGGGAAATTGCCCAAAGCGAAGGATATACCGGCTCCCAGGTAGTGAATCATTGGGTCCATGGCCAACACTTACTGGCCGATGGTGTGAAAATGGCTAAATCGGCCGGCAATGCCTTCATAATATCCGACTTGTTAGAGAGGGGAATTGATCCGCTGGCATTCCGTTATCTTTGTATGACTGCCAAGTATCGGACGAGGATAAATTTTACATTCACTTCGTTAAAGGCCTCCGAAACAGCCCTCAATAAATTGCGTAGACACTACATTTTATTCAACAAGAGCTCTCAAAAAAAGAATTCAAACATTGAGGCACTCAAAGAATGGAACGAAAGGCTGATTGCAATTGTCTGTCAAGACCTGAATATGCCGGGATTACTAGATGCGATATGGAGATTAATAGAATCATCTGATGTAGAGGATTCAGATAAAGCGGAAATATTGAGATCGATTGATGCCTTGATGGGACTTGGATTGGAGTCTACAGGTGACATGTACGATTTACCTGAAAAAATAGTTGATAAATCAATGGAAAGAGCCGCGCTGCGAACATCTTTTGATTATAAAAACTCAGATCGACTAAGGGCAGAGATTGAGAAACAGGGGTATTTGGTGGAGGATTCTAAAGATCGCACTACTGTAAGGGTTAAGGATTCCTCAGAAATCAGGGAAGAAAAGTGGAAAACAATATCTGCCTCCTCTGAAGTTGCCTCTAATATTTTTCTTGAATCCCTTATACCAGTCACAATAGGAATGGTTGTCAATGGCTATCCTGACGATACACGACGTTGTATTTCCAGTGTAATTAAATGGACTGATATTGACCAAACGGAAATAATTGTTTTGGACAATGGGTCCACTGATTCCACAGGGGAGCTTTTAGAAGAAATGACTCAGGGTCAAGAAAATCTGCAGGTTATGCATGCTGATCATTCTTTGGGTGACGGGTCTGCAAAAAATATTTTACTGAAGAAGGCAAAAGGAGAAGTCTTCATTCTTCTCGATCCAAGCGTAGAAATTAAGGGTGATTTCGTAAAGCGGATACAAGACTTGTTGGAGGACCCAGAGGTCGGCATAGCTGGTCTAGCTGGACTTAGAACAGAGGATTTATTGCATTTTCATGATGGCGAAGGAGAATCTGGACATATGGATGCAATGCAGGGTTATTGTTTCGCTTTGAAACGAGCAGACCTGCAAAAAGTCGGATTAATGAGAGAATCTTTCAGATATTACAGGAACCTGGATTTGGATTACAGTTTCCAATTCAAAGAACAGGGGTTCTCCGTCATAGCTGACCACACTTTACCTATGGAATTGCACGACCACAGAGGATGGACTGCTTTATCAGAAGGAGAAAGGGACGAGTTAAGTAGGAAAAACTACGGTAGATTCCTTAAAAAATGGAGAGGCCGAACGGACCTGTTGGTCTCCAACGTGTAATTACGTATACAACCTTCGTGCTATGCTCTAATATTTTTATGTTCTAATTTTCTTGTCCTAATGTTACGGATTTTTCAGACGGAGATTTTATTTTGGATAGTTTGTCATTGCCTTTATTATGGGTGGTTCTTGGCAGCCTGGCAGCAACAATTCTGATATCGGCGACACAACTTACAAAGAATGCAGATATCATAGCCTTTAAGACTGGTTTAGGTAGATCTTTTGTTGGTGTTGTTTTACTAGCAACTGCGACCTCTTTGCCGGAATTGGCTACGGGCATGAGTTCTGTGTTGTCTATCGGAGGATCGGGAGGGGCTGACCTCGCAGCAGGCGACGCATTTGGCAGTAATATGTTTAATCTCTTGATCATAGGGTTGTTAGACCTCATGTGGCGAAGAGGACCAATATTAAGCTCATTAGGTAGTACTCCGGCCCTTGTAGGGGTTTTGTCAATTGTTGCAATTTCATTAGGTGGACTTGGAATATTAATCCACGGTAATTTAAACTTGGCGCCATCTTGGCCTGTTAGCCCAGTTTCAGTGGCCTTGATAGTAGTCTTTGGGGTGGCTCTTTTTGCGATATTTAAGGAGGAGCAGGATTCAGACTCATATGAGGAGCACAATATTTACGCCTCGGCTAGTCTAACTAGGGCTACTTTGGTTTACCTCATATCGGCTCTTATAGTTGTCGTTGCTGCGTATTTCCTCGCTCATACTGGTGACCAGCTTGCTGATGCGATGGGCTGGGAAAAAAGTTTCATGGGTACTCAATTCCTTGCGCTTAGTACCTCCTTACCTGAACTTGCAGCCTCCGTTGCTGCAATACGTATTATGGCACCGGAATTAGCTATAACAAATTTACTTGGAAGTAACCTATTCAATATGGGATTTGTGTTGTTTTTGGATGATGTAGCCTATACAGATGGACCCCTATGGAGCATGGTATCGCCGGTTCACTCCATAACGGCTGTAATAGCAATTTTGATGACGACTGTAGTATTGGTACCGGTTATCAGCAAAGCAAGAGTATCTTTGGGACGAATTGTCACCTTGGAATGTGTTGTACTATTAGGCCTCTATGTATTATCGAGCGTCCTAGTATTTTCCATCAGCAGCTCTGCTCATTAAAAAAGCATGTGTAATTACAAAAATGTGGAGTAGGAGTGAAAATGTTTTTTGAACTAAGAGAATATAGGTGCCTTAATGGACAGAGAGACAATTGGGTGAAATTTATGGAAGAAGAAATTATTCCTTTTCAGGTATCAAAAGGAATGGTAATACTTGGTAGTTTCACTGGCCAAGAAGAGGATGATTTGTACATTTGGATACGTCGGTTTGAAAGCGAAGAGGAAAGAGAGAAACTCTATCAAGCAGTTTATGAAAGCGATACATGGAAAAATGAGATTGGCCCCAAGATTCCTGCCATGATGGATCGCAGTAAGATAGTTGTCCGTCGAATAGAAGCCTCTTCTCGTTCCGTTATTCAGTAGACGGATTGACCCCGACTCATGGGTGGGGACTTGGACGGCCGTATATTTTTAAATCCGACAGTATTTGACGGGGTTGAGTTCAGTTCGGTACCTTCAGTGCTGGTGCATCGGGACGGCAGCATCAAACTAGATTCCCCGGCGACACTTAATTCCAATAAGGGATTAAAAGCAAAAACATTTGATGGGCGGGGCCTGACCCTAGTTCCTCCATTTCATGATACTCATATTCATCTTTTAAGCTATGCCGCGAATATCCTTTCGTATGATATTCGTTCAGAAACAGAAATATCGAAGGAACACTTAGCCGATCTTGTAAAGAAAGCAGCTTTCTTTCAAAGAAATTCCAATATGGTTCGCCTTCAGGGGTTAGAGCATAAATTTCAAGAAGGAATTTCTTTTGTTGATAGGACCTTACTTGATGAGGTATTACCCGATAGGCCTCTTATAATTCAGACGACTTCCGGGCATGCCCATATTTTAAATTCAGTTGCCTTGAACCTGGCAGGGATAAAAGAGTCGACTGATGAACCTCCAGGAGTAACTTTCGAACGCACTCTGAGTGATGGGAAGTTGAATGGGGTGATATACGAGTCCGGTGATTATTTAGAAGGCAAACTTCCCTCATTGGAAGCCTCATCAATGAAAAACGGCATCATTTCAGCTTTGACTCTAATTCATTCCAGAGGCATAAACTATCTAACCGATGCCACCCATTTGAATGACATTTCCCGCTACGAACTTATATCTAAGGTTATCAATGGGTTTCCATTAAACATGCATCTTATATTTATGCCAGCGGTTACATCCCTCAGAGATTTTGTAAATGCAGAACTACCATACCGCTCTACGGAAGGGAAAATGATTGTGGGTCATTCAAAAATAATGATAACCAACTCTGGAGGTGAACTTCATCCAGGTAGGAAGGAATTTCAAGAGATGGTCAGAGAGAGCCATTTCCAGGGGTTTCCTGTAGCTATTCATTCTGTTGATGTGGGTTCAACCGATATGATCCTTGAGGTTCTAATGGGTGATTATTTGCCGGGTGACCGTATAGAACATGCCTCAGAACTTCGAGATGACCAGATAATTAAAATGGCAGGTCTCGGAGTATCAGTGTCTACCCAGCCATCGTTTATATATGAAAGAGGGGATACCTATTTATCTAACCATCCTGCTAGTGAAATAAATTCACTCTATCGAATTAATAGTTTGAAGAAAGCTGGTATCACTGTATCGGCCTCCTCAGACTCTCCTGTTACCTACCCTGACCCGATGAAGACAATTTATTCGGCTATGACACGCAAAACAAAATCAGGGTATGTCCTCAATTCAAAAGAGGCGATTTCAGCACTTGATAGCTTAAAGATGCTCACCACCGATAGTGTTACTATTTCTGCGTTACGTGATGGATCGTTGCAAGACCCCAAAACCCTTGATAAAGATTCCTTGGTTTTAGACACAAATTTAGCTTCAGGTGAGGCCGATAACATACTGGGAACCAAGATTACGAGAGTCAAAGATTTCAATTAACTATCAATATAAAAAGAAAGACAAATCAAATTTATTGAAAGGAGTTTTTAAATGACATCCGCAATCCCGGACATTCTCATTGCAGGTGGCCTCCTCGTGAACGGATCAGGTATAACAAAAATGGATGTGGCTGTTTTAGGGGAAAAGATAGTGGAAGTAGCCCCACATCCTTCAGATATCAAAGCTAAACGAGTGATAGATGCGGCGGGCCTTTATGTGCTGCCAGGGCTGATTGATGCTCATAATCACCCGATTAATTTAGATAAAATGGACAGTTTTACCCTCAGTGCCGCTTTTGGAGGAATCACGACTGTCATTCCATTTATGCAAAATATGAGAAGCAGAGGAATAGAAGGTACAACCTCAGAGACGATAGATAGGTTCATAGAAGAGTCGAGTGAAATTTCATATCTAGATTTTGGAGTGCATGCCATATTATTCGGCGATGACGATGTAGAGGTAGAAGTCCCTAAATTGATAGACAATGGGGTAATTTCGTTCAAGATGTACATGACTTACCCCAGGAGAGGCATGATGATGCCGGATGATCGAATGCTTAGGGCAATGTCCCTGGCGGCTGATGCTGGGGGGATTGCGATGGTCCATGCGGAAAATGGATATTGTATTGACTTTCTGACAGATAATTTTATTGACGATGGCCTTACATCTCGTGAGTATTACGCAAAATCGCAACCCAGAATCTTGGAAGTTGAGGCCGCTAACCGCGCCGCAACATATGCATCTGTTACTAATTGCCCACTTTATGTGGTCCATTTGAGTGCCAGAGAAGTTCTTGACGTACTGAATCGATATCGCGAGGAAGGCAAGGATGTATTTACAGAAACTTGCCCTCAATATCTTGATTTAACAAACCAGACTTTGATGGAGCACGGAGCGCTAGCCAAGATAGGACCTCCTTTAAGAGAAAGAGAGGATAATGCCGCTATGTGGGAAGGTTTACAAAACAATGTGATAGACACCATTGCAAGCGATTTTTGTGGCTTTAGTAAAGCTCATAAATATTCTGGTGGTAGAAGTTCAGCGGCAGTGGAAGCAGTTGATGAAATTGATGAGAGTGGCAGTATTTTTGAAGCCAGCTTTGGAGGCAACTGGACAGAACAAATGTTGCCAGTTGTTTATGAAGAAGGGGTCAATCAAGGACGGATTACTATGATGAGACTTGTTCAAGTCATGTGTGAAAATCCTGCCAAAATATTTGGACTGTATCCACAGAAAGGAAGCATAAGCGTTGGTTCGGACGCCGATATAGTCTTGTTTGATCCTGCCATGAAACATGTTCTTTCGGCTGAAGCACAGCACTGTAAGGCAGATTTTACAATGTTTGAAGGCAAAGAAATATTGGGTAAGGCTGTGTATTCAATGCAAAGAGGCCGAACTCTTATTGAGAACGGAGAGATGAAAAGTGAGCAAGGTGGAGCCCTATATCTTCCAGGTGACGTTAATGTGACCGCCAGTGCTCCAAAAGGATATAAAGTGGAATAAGGTAAACATATGAATATTGACATACATAGCCATGTGATCCCGACACAATTTTGGAATGCGTCTGATAAAGGGCAGAGTTGGTTTGGTGCCAAACTTGTTGAGAAAGATGGCAACTCCTATGTAGACACTATGAACCGATTTGCCGGACCTATTGAACCTAACTGGCGCCTCAGTATGGATGATCGCTTGAATCTTATGGATTCCATAAACGTAGATATGCAAGTTGTATCGACTCCTCCGTATTTTTTTAACTATCACCTTGATCCCGACGAGGGGGCTCAAAGTGCGAGGTCAGTGAATGAAGATTTAATGGATTATGTAGCTCATGACCCTAACCGGTTTCAGGCATTGGCCAATGTCCCTTTGCAGAATGTGGACAAGGCGGTGTCTGAATTAAGGTGGGCTATAAAACAAGGCTTCAAAGGCGCAGAAATATGTACCAATGTTAACGGGACAAACTATGACGATCAGTCTTTATGGCCTTTCTTTAAAGTAGCAGAGGAACTCGATGCTTTTTTATTTTTTCACCCACATGCCCCGGCTGGTTCAGATCGGATGAAAAATTTTTACCTAGCAAACACGATAGGTAACCCACTAGAGAACACAGTGGCGATAGCCAGCATTGTGTTTGGAGGGCTGTTAGATGAATGTCCCGATCTTAAATTATGCTTCGCCCATGGCGGTGGCTACGCTTGTTTTGGAATGCCTAGAATGGATAGAGGCTTCAAGGTTAGGTCAGAGGCGAGGGAAAATATTACTTCACTACCAAGTGAATATCTTTCTAAGATATATTATGACTGCCTTACACACGGGCCAGAAGAATTAGAATACCTAGTGAACAGGGTGGGATTTGATAGAGTCCTACTGGGGAGCGACTTTCCATTTGATATGGGTTTGGATTCCCCGCCAGAATGGATTTCCCAAATGCCATTTTTGGATAATGCAAGTAAAGAAGCCATTTTGGGTGGCAATGCTAAAAGGCTCCTGAAGATTTAAAGGCGTTTCAAAGAAACCCTTTTTTAGATAGTGTTGGTCTATATAGCTGTTTGATCCGTCTGATTTGGACGCCCCGTTTACCGATGCCATCCTTTCAATGAGTACAATTGGATACAAAATCAGCGTGCAGAGCTATGGGCATGTCGGGCATGCATTGTAGGGTTCCACGTTTGAGGTGGGATTGGCCATTTCTCGACTCCACATCGATACATCCACTCCTTGTAGGATTTCTGCATCTTTAACAGCCGATCTTTTTCCTTCTCGGCTAGATTATTTAGTTCAGTTCTGTCCTCAGTCATGTTATATAGTTCCCATCCCTCACCCACTTCACTGACCAACTTCCATTCCCCATTTCTCATCGCGCGGCTGCCTTCATGTTCCCAAAATATTGAGTCGCTTCTTGACCAGGTGCCTTTATCTACAACTTCTAGAAAACTTGACCCCTCCAAAGGAGTTATCTGGTTACCGTTGTGTTCCTTTGGGTAAAAGGCCTCTGCCGCATCGTAAATCGTTGCAGCTATGTCCATTATGTGAGTCGGTTCATGAACTATGGAGGATCTTTTGATTTTCTTTGGCCAGTTGAATATAAACGGGGTTGATATACCACCCTCATGAGTCCATCTTTTGAACAATCTGAAAGGTGTATTGCTTGCATTAGCCCAAGGCAGGTCATAACTCATAAAGGTGTCATCAGGCCCCGGCTTGAAATCTCTATTATTTCCTATCTGTATTTTCCTGCCATCCGGGGTAGGGGATGAATATTGCAAAGGAGTCGGGCGTTCAGTCTCTTCAGCTAGGAATTCAGCGCAACCACCATTATCTGAAAGAAACATAACAACGGTGTTTTCATCCAGTGATAATTCCTTTAATTTACCCAAAATCTTGCCGATTCCTTGATCCATCCGGTCGATCATAGCCGCGTAGACAGCCATTCGGAGATCTTCCCAATCTTGTTCCTCAACAGCCCCCCAAGGCCTTGAAGAGGAGTTTCTAGGAGATATTTCCCACTTTGAATCCAATATGCCCTTTCCCTTGAGTTCCTCATGTCTACTCGTCCTGATCTTGTCCCATCCTTGCCGGTATTTTCCAACGTACCTTGCGATATCTTCTTCGTATGCATGTAATGGCCAATGTGGGGCGGTGTATGCCACATGCATGAAAAAAGGATTGTCGGTTTTTGAAGAATCCTCAAGCATAGAAACAGCATTATCACTAATGGCATCAGTTAAGTAGAAATCTGAGGTGTCTATGTCCAATAGGTTCTCATCTTTCATTAAAGTTTTGGGATGGAAGAAATTTGCAGCCCCTGCAACAATGCCAAAAAATTTATCAAACCCTCTTTGGACCGGTGTAGGATGAGTTTTATTACCTGGAGCCCAGGTAGAAGCATCAGTGAGATCATAACCTCCACCAACATGCCATTTGCCAGACATGTAGGTTTGGTAACCGTTTTTCTTGAGGACTTCAGCAATAGTGACAGAAGTTTCGTTAAGATAGCCCTGGTATCCCGGGACATTGATTGAAGTTGGTTGCCCGAAAGTTGAGACCATATGACCTACCCCTGTCTGCTGGGGGTTCAAACCGGTTAATAAGGCTGCACGCGAAGGGCAACATCGAGCCGAATTGTACATTTGGGAGAAGCGGATCCCATTGGAGGCAAGAGAATCAATGTTTGGGGTATTTATCTCTGAACCATAACAACCTAGGTCAGAGTATCCCATGTCATCAGCTAGGATTAGTACAAAATTGGGTTTTGAGGCCATTTCACCGTCACACTAAAGATTGAACAGCCCATCATTTTTATTGCAGGCTACAGCAAGCGGCTGCGTGAACCTATTTACTTGTTTAATTGAAGACGAATTAATTGGCGCCGACAAAAAAATTTTCACTGGAGAATGTCCCATTTACAATAGGGGCTGCTTCTACTTCTAGCCAATTTTCCAATAGTGTTGAATACACCCCTCTGAAATCTTGGTTAGGTACAAGATCTCCTTGGTCCAGTGCTTCTGAACGAGTATCGGGGTAACGACTGTACATACCACCTTTCACCCCCGGGCCGATAACGAAAGATACCCCAGCCGCGCCATGATCGGTACCAGACCCATTGTCCCTAACTCTCCTTCCGAATTCAGAAAAAAGGAACATGACAACGTTGTCATCATCCCCACTCTGACGGAGATCGTCCCAGAAATCCTGGATTGCTGCGGCCAATTCTGTCCAAAGTTTGGAGAAAGCAGGTGCCTGTGCGCCATGGGTGTCATAACTACCTTGTTGAGTGTAAAACACTCTTGTGCCAAGACCTACTTTGTGTATCGAAGCGACATCACGGAGGTTTCGAGCTATTAGGCTATTACTGTATTCAATGTTGGATTCATATTTTTCCGGAGCAGCCTTCAATATATCGGCTCCCTTAAGAGCATCGATTCCAGTCTGACCTAGATATTCCATAACTGGTCCTGATCCCAATGCAGCGCCATACATATTTGAGAAACGAGTCAGCATTTTATCTCTTACTTTGTCTTGTTCTATACCGGTGAGTAATCCATAGGTTTCCAGTTCAGCAACCGAAGCTACCGAAACATTTGGGGCTACCAGAGCCCTTGGTAAGCCTTGTCCTATGTTGACGGCGGTAACAGGATTTTCTCCCTTCGGATCAAATTCTCTAGTCACTCTTCCAAGCCATCCCTCAGTCCCAACCTTATCGGGTTCGGCGGTGTGCCAAATATCCATAGCTCGAAAATGTGACCTAGTTGAGTTGGGGTAACCGATTCCATGGATGATAGCCATGTCCCCTGTCTTATAAATGTCAGCCATCGGTCCCATGGCAGGGTGCATTGCAAACTCTTGATCAAGAGTCAGCATACTTTCTTGAGATACTTGCAAGGACCGTCGATTGTCGTAGTAGTTGTTGTCGTTATAGGGGATTATGGTATTGAAATAATCGTTACCCCCTGTCAACTGTACGACAACGATAACTGGGGCTTTGTCTTTGGTTACCATGTAAATGTCTCCCGCTTGCAGCAAGTAATTTTTGGAATTATACGACGATACTCAACTAATCGATATAGATATTTATCGTAAAACCTATAATGGCTAAATTTCGCTTATTCTTTGACCTTAACACACATACTATGTGACCTTACTCTTTAGCATGGTTAATAATTTCTTTCCTAGTCTTGTTTCTTACCGGTAATGTGCCTATTACCTCAAGGGGTCCATTACTCATGGAATCGCTCTACGGGACTTTCGGAATATTTTGTTGTCGGTCCTTCAGCATAATGTATAAATCGTCATTACTGTCTGGAATCAAAAAATAGGTTAGTCAAAGGTTGCAATTTAAAGCCATATTAATGAATAATATTGAGATTAATGTAATGCAGTCGGATAAGAAATCTACATTAAATGTTGAGATTTGTTTAGTCAGTATTCAAGCAGGAGAAGTGTCGAAAATGAATAAAGTGTTCAAAATGCGCTTTTTGGTAATAGCTTTGGTGGCCACTTTCATTGTGGCTGTCAGTGCGGCCTGTACTACGGAAGTAGAAGTAGTGAGAGAAGTGGTGAAAGAGGTACCGGTAGAAGTTGAAGTGATTAAAGAAGTTGAAGTGATTAAAGAAGTG
>JAPYSB010000004.1 GCA_029936675.1 Dehalococcoidia bacterium
GAATTGGACCGGGGATTCTGAGATTAACCAATTTCTTCCTCCGCACCAGCTATTGATGCTGAAATTACATATGAAAAACAAGCTCGAGAATTTTATCACAGCAACGAGCCAACTTGAACAATAGATAAAGTTAATAGTTATTTTATATTAGCCTCACATACCTTCTCCGGCCTGCCCGAAGAATTCCCTTTTCAAGTTGGCCTACCGGTTGGTTTTGTGTTACTTGAATTTCATTGATCCTGACGGCACCTTGCTCTATAAGGCGTCGGGCCTCTCCAGAACTAGACGTCAGCCCACTGCTGACAAGGACATTACTCAGCTTAATGCCGGCAGCATCATCACCCGAAGGAATGACGTATTCTGCCATGTCATCTGGGGCTTGGCCTCCTTGAACCGTCTTTTCAAAAAAATCCCTAGACAAACTCGCAGATTTTGCATCGTGAAAGTCGGTTACCAGTTTGTGTGCCACATTTTTTTTCAGTTCTATCGGATTGACGGATTGGCTTTCCAATGAATTCCTGATTTCAATAATTTCCTTTGTCGGAGTGTCAGTAAGCCAATCGAAATAAGGCAGTATCAATGAATCGGGAATTGACATGACCTTCCCAAAAATTTCTTGGGGCGCCTCATCTATGCCAATATAGTTTCCTAGGCTTTTACTCATTTTTTGGACACCGTCTGTTCCTGGAAGTAGAGGCATTATGAAACATTGTTGGGCTTTCATACCTCTCATTTGTTGCAATTCTCTTCCCACCAGTAAATTAAATTTCTGATCCGTTCCACCAAATTCGACATCTGATTCGATGGCTACAGAGTCATATCCTTGAAGCAATGGATATAATAGTTCTGTTATGGATATCGGCTGGTTTTCCCCGAATCTTTTTGCAAAATCTTCCCTAGCCAATATCTGGGCTACCGTAAATTTACTGGTTAGTTCTATTACGTTTGTTAGAGTAAAAGGTCCAAACCATTCACTTTGCCATCTGATTTCAGTTCGCTCTTTGTCAACAATTTTAAAAAATTGGTCCAAGTATGTCTGTGCATTGGAATGAACTTCCTCAATACTTAGCATATTTCTTGTTTGAGATCTTCCGCTAGGATCTCCAATTTGGGCTGTCCAATCCCCAACTATCAATACAACTTGGTGGCCTATCTCTTGTAGTTGCCTGAGTTTCCTTAACCCTACGGCATGCCCCACATGAATATCGGGAGCGCTAGGATCAAAGCCCATTTTGAGACGCATTTTCTGCCCAGAATTCAATTTATCGATGAATTCCGACTTAACAATTATCTCTTCGACACCTCGATTGAGTATGTCTTCTTTTTCGGTTAGAGGCATTTGGAATACCTTTAATTAAGTTTGAGGTTTTTATATTCTCAGATTAGGGTAAATGTTAACAATGTTGGAGTGTAAGGGTTTTATTGGAGTTCACCAGATTTGGTGAGTTTTCTGACTTCCGAAACATCTGATTTCACTTGTGCAATTAGATCATCTACGCTGTTAAATGTAAGCTCATTTCTAAGTTTCTCATAAAATGATATAGATAGACTTTGGCCATATATATTTTTATCGAAATCCAATATATAAGTTTCTACAGTCTGCTCTTTTCCACCAAAAGTGGGATTCGTTCCTACACTTGTGGCTGCTGGGTATCGGACTCCAGAAACCGTTGCAACCGTGGCATATATGCCGTTTGAAGGCCTAGCAATGTCTTTATTAATTTTTAGATTAGCTGTCGGAAACCCTAATGACTTGCCCCTTTTCATTCCTGTGATGACACTCCCTTTTAAAGAGAATTTTCTGCCCAGCATAACTGAAGCATTTTTCACATCCCCGTTTAAAATGAGGCTTCTTATCATGGTGCTGCGAACTTGATTTCCTCCCTTTGTTTGCACATCAACAACCTCTAAATCAAATCCTAATTCTGATCCTAAAGTGGCCAATTTAGCAGTATCAGCCTCTCTATTTTTACCCATTTGAAAATCAGGGCCTACGACTAATCTTTTCATTCCCAATCTATTCTTTAGTAGTCTCAGGAAGTCTTTGGCCGTTAGATCAGCGACTTCTTGATCAAATGTAATCGCTGACACGAAATCAACCCCTGTATCTTTCAATAAATCCAACTTAGTTTCAAAGCTGGTCAAAAAATTCGGTTGAAATCGGGGATTTATCACAGCGGCAGGATGGTTTTTGAAAGTTACTATGCCGGATGATTTTTCGTTCTTTATCGCTGATTCTATGAGTTTTATAGCTAGGTGTTTGTGGCCCAAGTGGACTCCATCGAAAACACCTATAGTAATAAACGAATCTCTTAGATCCTTTGCTATATTAAGTTCTTGCGATAATCTCATGCGCCAATGCTACTAATGCTAGCGGTTTAGGTCCAGTAATTTGGCTAACTATGTTAGCTAGTTGGCCACTATTTATGTATATTCAACATAAAAGCTAGAACGTGACTAAATTCCGATCAAGAAATGTTTAAATCGGATTCTTATCCACATTATTGATTGATGATATTCGGTTTGCCACTATGGGCCTTCATCCGAGTAGTGTGCCAGGTTTCTGGGAGGAAATTGTTTATAGGGATATTTCTCCAAATTTTCCTCGATAAGATCCATGCCAAGCCCAGGTTCTGTAGGTAAGGTAATATACCCATCATCTACCTCAAACGGATGTGTGGATATGTCTTTCCCAAGCTCTTCAAAATTTACGAAATATTCGGTAATCAAAAAATTAGGTATTGCGGCGGATACTTGGATTGTAGCTGAAAGACCTAGAGTAGTGCTGTTGTAATTATGAGGTGACACAGCCACATAATAAGGTTCGGCCATAGCAGCGATTTCCTTTAATTCCAAAATACCCCCGACATTACAAACATCGGGATTAATAATGTCTGCGGCTTGTTTTTCAAAAATTTCCCTGAATTCGAATTTTGTGTAAAGCGCCTCTCCAGTCACTACCGGTATGTTGATGGCTCTCTTGGCCGATGCTAATGCATCTACATTTTCTGCAAGTACCGGTTCTTCAAACCAAAATGGCTTGAATTCTTCAATTTCTTTTGCAATCTTCACGGCATGCATCGGTGCTAGTCTTCTATGCATTTCAACCAGAATATCAATATCTGGACCAACAGCTGACCTAACAGCTTTGACATTTTCTACAGCTTGTTTCTCTACCTCTTTGTCAACGAAAGTACGCCAGGGGCCAGGGATAGGATCAAACTTCATGGCAGTAAAACCCATATCAGCAATCTTTTTTGCCTTTTCGGCTAGCCCATTCGAATCCCAGTTACCCCCTCCCCAGCCATTTGCATAAACTCTGATCTTATCTCTGCATGGCCCACCTAACAACATATAAACGGGTACCTGGCATACCTTTCCTGATATATCCCACATTGCCTGTTCTAGACCACTGATTGCACAGTAAAAATCCATAGCACCTCGCCTTCCGGCAAAATCATCAAAAGACATTTGCAAAAAATGTTTTATGTGCATGGGATTTCTACCAATAAGGTATCTCTTCAATTGATCTATATGTGAAACTATCTGCTTGTCTCGGTCAGCCTGGGTATAACATTCTCCCCATCCTTCCACCCCTTCATCTGTGTCGATTTTTACGAAACACAAATTCTTACCGACTCCTGGGTGGATAATGTAGTGACTAATATCTGTGATTTTCATAAAAACCTCTTTTCTGTGTTACTGATCAGAATTTATTTGTTACTACTGGGCAGTCCATCCTCCGTCTACAACCAGCTCACTACCTGTCACAAATGATGATTCATCGGAGGCGAGGTATAAAACAGCATAAGCCACCTCTTCAGGTTTCCCGTATCGTCCCATAGGGATTCTTCTAAGCATATCTCGGAAGGCACCAGGGTCCTGTCTCACGTCTGCAGTCATGCCTGTTTCAATCGGGGCAGGGTGTATAGAATTGCATCGAATGTGGTCTGAGGCATACTGAATTGCCACTGATTTTGTTAATAATCTGACAGCTCCTTTTGAAGCTTGATACTGCGGGCTTATGTAATCTGCACCTACCAACCCCATTTGCGAAGAAATATTAATTATTGACCCGCCACCTGAAGAACGAATAGCAGGTATGGCCGCTTTTATTCCTAAAAATGTTCCCTTTGCGTTGATATCCATGACTCGATCCCATTCTGATTCTGAGGTGTCTAGTAACATCATTCTAGATGTAACTCCGGCGTTGTTTACTAATACGTCTAATTTCCCAAAAATCGAGATAATTGTTCCTATCACCGAATCCCATTCTGAGGCTTTGAGGACGTCAAGCCGTGTGAATACGCATTTTGCACCAGAAGCGGCTATTTCAGATGCTATTTTTCTACCTTCGTTTTCTAGTATGTCAGCTATGACTACGTGAGCGCCTTCGTCAGCAAACATTTTGGCTTCGGCGGCTCCCATACCTCTGCTACCACCAGTAATTAATGCAACCTTGCCTTTTAATCGCCCCATTAGACACCTCATTGTTTATTTCTTGTCCCTGAGGCATCACTGACTGAATGTAGGTGGCTAGCCTCAGAATCAGGATTTTAGGTTATCGGGTCTTCACTTACAAACTGAAAAATTTGACTGTGTCGTTTGAGCGACTTGAAATCAGTTTCAATTAAGGCTGTTTTCCTCACTTACCACAATTGGGGTGGTTTTTGGCTGAGGGTTCCCTTGACACCCCTAATATGTGAATGTGATAATTTTCACCCGATTGACTAGGCGATAACTAGGTTATGTTCGTCGAAAAAAAAGGTGGTAACAGGCAATTGGAGATAGATCCAAATTATATTAGCGCCGCAGTCTGGGCGGATATAAAAATTTTCACGCACAATATGACTTTTTTTGTGTTGTTCATAATCATTTTTGCCGCCAATATGCTGATAGGTCACAACGCGATACCTTCTTTGGTTAAATCGCATCATCTGCCGGCTTTGCTCTCAAAGCTGCGACCCCCTTTATATTTGGTTGCTGCTGTGTCTTTCGCTGCTGCAATCTACTTTGTTGTTACTGCATTTGCTGGCGGGTTAGATGCTATTAGAGCTATATACCCTGAATTTTGGATTTAACATAGGACAGTGCTGATTTGATACCAGGTGATTTCCAGCCTCAGAAACCGACTGGAACCCAGCTCGCCAAGCTGGGTGTTCTCGGCGTTGTCTTGCTTGGGGTTTTCATTGGTATAGTTCTGGTTTTGACCTTTGTGATTTCATCATGGTTGGGTAGGCCGGTTATATTTGGGCATGATGGCCCAGACCAGCCAATCGAATTTCCTCATGAAACCCATGTGGAAGAACTTGGTATGGATTGCACCTTCTGCCACAGGACTGTTGAAAAAGAAGCTGCTGCATCTGTTCCCGCCGCAGGTCTGTGTATGACATGCCACTCGGCTGTTGGTGACGATTTAGAAGGTATTACAAAAATGAGAAGCCTTTATGAGGATGGAAGATCTATTCATTGGGTTAGAGTCCATAGAGTTCCAGACCATGTTCATTTTGTACATGAAGCCCACATAAGATACTTTTCTGAGAAGGATGGAGTAGAGGCTAAAGATGTGTGCGCCACTTGCCACGGAGATGTGGCGAGTATGGATAAAGTTCAGCAAAACAGAGATCTCAAGATGGGAGACTGTGTTAGCTGCCATAAGCAAAATAATGCACCTACGGACTGTGTTACATGTCACTATTAGAGGTAGTCCATGGCTTTAACTAGAAGACAATTTTTGACTCTGATGGGCGGGTCAGCTGGTGCTGCTGTGCTGTTCCAGGCCTGTGGGTTACCGGAGCAAGAGCTTTTAATCGACTCTCCTCCTGCTATGCCCGAGGATTTGGTATCTGGAATCGACAACTGGTACGCAACTACAAATCAGCAGGGCGGTAGCTCAGAAGGGATTGTTGTAAGAGTAATGGAAGGTAGAGCAAAAAAAGTGGAAGGAAATCCAAACCATCCACTTAACCTCGGTGGGCATAGCGCACTTTCTGAAGCGGCCCTTCAAGGACTCTATCATCCTGACCGTATAAGTGCGCCACAGGTTAGAACTGGCCCTAGAGGTTCTGGGGAATATAGGGAAATAAGCTGGGAAGATGCGATAGCAAGACTTAGCTTGAGATTGGGTGAACTTGATAGTTCTAACGAAAATAATAAGGCGGTTTTTGTCAGTAACCCGACTGGAGGCCATTCAGGGCTTGTGCTGGAAAAATTCACCGATTCGCTCGGTAGTCGTCATTTATCATATGAAGCATTGGAGACGAATGTTCTCAGAACCGCTCTTAAGGCAGTGTTTGGCACCGATTCCATCCCTGAATTCGACATTGATAATGCAGATTTGGTTCTGTCTTTTGGAGCAGATTTCTTGTCTTCTTGGGTGTCTCCCACGAGATACGCCAGGGGCTACGGAGAATTTAGGCAGGGAAATGAGCACAGGGGTAGGCTTATACATGTAGATTCAAGATTTTCTATGACTGCTGCAAATGCTGACCAATGGGTGCATGTGAACCCTGGGACTGAAGGGTTGCTTGCGATGAGTATCATGCAAGTTTTATCTTCGAGCCATTCCAACGCGGTTTTTGGAGATCTGGATGCTGATGGAGTACTGGATTCCTACTCCCCCGCCAATGTAGCGAATGAAGTTGGAGTATCTGTTGATACCATCAATCAAATCGCCGAGGATTTTTCTCATAGTGAACATCCGATAGCTCTAGGTGGAGGATCTGCCGGTGCTCATACCAACGGTACCCAAAATCTGAAAGCTATCTACTCTCTTAACCATGTGGCTTCAAACCTCGGGAAAAAAGGTGGTGTTCTTTTGAATCCGCGCTCACCCATTGATGGAGTTGGTGCGGCGCCCCCTTCTAATTCGTTTTCAGAGTTTCATCGGTTGGCAGAAGAAATGAAAGCCGGGAATATCAGCGTTTTGATGGTCAAAGATGCGGATCTTTATTATGGAATGACAGATACCGTCGACATGAAAGTAGCCTTGGATAGTGTGCCCTTGATTGTTAGCTTTGGAGGTATGATGGATGATACTACCTCCGTAGCCGATTTAATATTGCCCCAACACCACTTTCTTGAAGATTGGGGTACGGATGTTCCCCTCGCTGGCCCTGGCTATCAGATGATAGGGTTTCAGCAGCCCGTAGTAAGACCTTTCTTTGAGCACAGGGGTAGCAATCTTGGCACCAAGGGATTCGCCGATATACTTATGGCTACTGCCCAAGTAATGGGTAAAGATTTAGGATTGGACGGAGAAACATTTAAAGAAGTAATTAAAAACGATGCTGAAAGGTTATATGAATTGGATCGAGGCGGGATAGTTGCGAATAGCTTTGAGGGCTTTTGGAATGGGGTTCTTCAAAGAGGCGGCTGGTGGGACACATCCTACAAGATAGATAATGTCCCAGAGGTTAACAGGCTTGATGGTGTAGCTTCTCCCGAGTTTGGAGGACTTGAACAAGAATTTTATATACAACCATTTATTTCTACTTTAGGTGATGGTAGTGCAGCTTCTCTACCATGGCTTCAAGCGATGCCGGATGCAATATCGACCGCCACTTGGCAAACGTGGGTTGAAATAAACCACAAAGTTGCTGAAAAAAAGGGAATATCCGAAGGAGATGTATTGGAGATTAGACCAGCAAATGGACGGACCATTAAAGCCTTGGCAATGCCTAATCCCGCTGTGCCACCGGACACTATAGGAATTCCTATAGGACAAGGTCATAGGGATGGAGGCAGGTACTCAGCCGGAAGGGGCGCAAATATTTTGTCGGTCCTCGATTCCAAACTTGATTCTGAAAATGGATCATTGGCTTGGGCTGCAACTAGAGCCAATGTCACAACAACCGGAGAATGGATTCGCGTTCCGAAATTTGAAAATACTGTTCCAGAATTTCCACGCGACGAACATCAGGATATTATTCAAATCACTTCTGGTGACAATCATTAGGATATTAGGACATTTAAGGAAACAATGGGAGCAAATCGATGGTAGATTCTAATAAATGGGGAATGGTTGTTGATATTGATCGATGTACTGGGTGCCAAGGGTGCGTGGTTGCCTGTCAATCTGAGAACAATATACCCATCAATTTAGAAGAACATTTTAATCAGCGCAGAGCTATACAATGGATAAGGATTGAAAGGTATTGGGAAGGTGAATACCCAGACGTGAAGGCCAGATTTATTCCTATTATGTGTCAACACTGCGGAAGTGCACCTTGCGAGCCAGTTTGCCCAGTCTATGCTACTTATCACAATAATGAAGGGCTGAACGTACAGGTTTACAATCGCTGCATAGGTACAAGGTTTTGCGCGAATGGATGCCCTTATCACGTCAGATTTTTCAATTTTTGGGAGCCGGAATGGCCTGAAAGCCTTAAAAATCAGCTAAACCCAGATGTGACGGTTAGAAGCCGCGGAATAATGGAGAAATGCAGTTTTTGCGTTCAAAGAATTCAAAGGTCGACCAGGGAATCTGAAAGAGATAATGAGGTTTTAGAGGATGGAGACAGAGGTCTTAATCCGGCCTGCGTTAATGCCTGTGCCAGTAATTCACTTATTTTCGGTAATTTTAACGACCCTGATAGTACCGTGTCCAAAATGAAAGAGGACGCAATGCAGGAAGGGGGACGTGGATATCGCTTGATGGAGAATTTAGGCACAGATACTAACGTTATCTACCTAAGAAAAGTTGACGAATTTGTTGTTGAGGCCCCGCATGGTTAATGATCCTGGTGATAGAGTACTAGAACCTTATGTAGAGACAGATAACTCTGTGGAAACCAGAAAGGCTGTATCAGATGGCCTTCTGGGAATCCACAACATCACCTCGAATAGATTCTGGCAATTTGCGGCCTTGTTTGGAATTATGTTTATATTCGGGATTGTCGGGTTTGTGTGGAAGTTGAGTTCGGGGTTTGACGATAAGAGCACCTGGGGATACTACGTAGCAGTATTTGCCTTCTTGATGACTACTTCCTCGGCTGCACCAATGGTCGCCATAGCACCTCGTATTGCTAATTCGCACTGGAGGAGGCCAATATCAAGAGCTGCCGAAATATGGACTCTTGCTGGGTGTCTGAACCTAATTCTGTACATACCCTTAATTTGGCTACTTCCGTCCCTGGAGAATGGTAGGAGAAGCCTTTGGTTTTATGGCCAACAAGAAGGAGTGCCCGCATATTCCCCTCATATATGGGCTACACTAGCAATAGTTGGGTTGGTTTTATTAGGGCTGTCCTTGTTGTGGTTATCGACTTTACCGGATTTCGCGGTTTTAAGGGACCAAGGGGAAGGTTGGAAAAAGAAGTGGGGTGGAAAACTGGCACTAGGCTGGAGAGGTACTTCGGCTCAATGGAATTGGCAGCATCATCGAATGGGGGTTGTGGGGGCTTTTTATTTCATGATGCTCGTGTTCGTACATTTCTTTATAAGTGTAGAGTTTTTGATGGTTCATGTTCCAGGCTGGATCGACTCCCTATATCCAATCACTCATGCTCATAATGCCCTACAGGCCGGTGTTGCTACGGTGATGCTCACGATGTTTTTCTTGCGACAATTTGGCGGGTATAAGGATTATATTGGTTTAGATCAATTTTGGGGGCTTGGCAAATTACTCCTTGCTCTATCGCTTCTTTGGTTCTGGTTTTGGTTTTCAAGTTTTAATGTGTTTTGGTATGGGGGGAAACCATCGGAACAGGCGGTTTTGGAATTATTCGTCAAGGGGCCGTACCTTTATCTGTTCATCACAATATTTATATTGGTATTTATCCTGCCGTGGTTCACGATGATTTGGAATCCGGTAAGGAGAAGCGTCTGGGGGCCAGCTATTTTGGCGACCTCGGTTTTAATAGGTACCCTTCTTGATAGGATAAGGTTGTATGTCGCATCCTGGGATGTTGCCGGTAGAAGCATGGCAAAGGAACTTGAGATGAAAATGCAGGATGTGCCTACAAAGATTCAAACTCCCGGATATGAAGATATTTTTATAATGGTTGGGTTCATAGCTGGCTCAATCTTAATTTTCATGCTGGCTACCAGGTTGATACCTGCGGTTAATTTATGGGAGCAAAAGGAAATGCTTCTTTACAAGGCGGAAATTCAGTTCCATAGAACTAAAGTTACGGTAATGGGAAAACCAAGATAGTGATTGAAGTCAGGTCAGAGAATTTAGTCATTTTTAATTTTAAAATAGACGGATATATATAAATGCAGGAACACACACAACTAAGCCATAAACAAATTAACGAAGATCTGTTGAAAGGTGTTTTGACTGTACCTAAATGGTGGTTGCCTGCGGTCTCATTTCTTGGCCTGGTTGTACTCACCGGGTTAGGCGCTTTCTTTTTTATGATGTATCACGGACTGGGCGTTACTGGCTTGAACAGGCCTGTTATGTGGGGAGTCTTCATTGCCAATTTCGTTTTCTGGATTGGAATCAGCCACGCTGGGATTATGATATCTGCGATTCTGAGATTAACCCAAGCAGAATGGCGTCGTCCTATTACGAGAGCAGCAGAAGTTATGACCGTATTTTCCCTAATCGCAGCTCTGCATACCCCGTTAATGCACGTAGGCCGACCTTGGCGTGTTTTGTACTGGATTTTCCCATATGACTTTAGTCGTGGTATATGGCCAAATATCAGGTCACCATTCGTGTGGGATCCAAGTGCTGTTGGCACGTATCTGATTGCTAGTTCGCTGTTTGTATTTGTTTGTTTATTGCCTGATATAGCGATACTCAGGGATAGGGCAAAAAAACCAATAGTTAAGAAAATTTATGCCCAGATGGCCTTGGGGTTTAGAGGAACACCTAGACAATGGAAGCTACAAATTCTTGCTGGTATTTTACTATCTGCACTTGTGTTACCTGTATTTGTGTCAGTGCACTCAATAGTGTCTTGGGATTTTGCGGTTTTGATCGGTGTTGAAGGGTGGCACTCGACCATATTTGCCCCATATTTCATAATTGGGGCAATTCATTCGGGAGTGTCGGCTGTGGCCATGCTAATGGCACTTTCTGTTTGGCTTTACGGATTGGACAAATATATTAAACCTGACCATTTTGACGCTATTGCTAGGCTGCTAATTGTAGTTGCCACGACATGGTTTTTCTTTTTCTTTTTGGAATGGGTTTACGCCTTATATACATTGGCGCCCCCTGAGATCGCTTTGAGAGAGTTACAAGCATTTCAATGGCCATACGGACCGTTGTTTGCGATTTTTATCATCACATCATTTGTGATACCAGTTCCCTTGTGGTTGTTTAAGAGGGTAAGAAGAAGCGTCGTATGGATGTTTTGGACAACAGTACTAGTGAATATAGGTATGTGGTTGGAAAGATTCTTAATTGTGATTCCGGGTCTTATCAGAAGGACGCATATGACATTTGATTGGGGTACATACCACCCATCGATTGTTGAAATATTGATAGTAGTGGAAACTTTCGCTTTTGTCTGTTTGGGCATGTTGTTGTTTGCTAAAGTTTTACCATTAGTTCCATTATTCGATGTTAAAGAAGGGATGGTAAATCGCCGTCTCATAAAGGTGGGTAGACGAGTTATCCCGGCGACGATTCGTGAAGGTCTTCCCCATCACTATTATGAAAAAAAACAATAAAGGCAGTTTGAGAGAGTACTTGTTATGGCAAAAAGAAGTGTATTAGGTCTGTATAGTGAAGAAGATTCTGCTGCTGATGCCCTTGATAACCTAAGAGAGGCAGGATTTGAAGAAGGAGAGTATGAAATACTCACTGGGGTTCCTTACCCTGAAGGCACCTTTGGGGAGGCAGAACCAGAGCATAAACTCTATAGGTGGCCGTTGATTGGGGCAGCATGTGGATTTACCATCGCCCTGTTGATCACGGCTGGTACTGAGTTGGCGTATCCCTTGATAACGGGTGGCAAGCCAATACTATCAATTCCAGCAATGGCCATCATCATGTATGAAGGTTCGATGCTCGGGGCTATTATATTTACCATCATAGGAATTATTTTTGAATCGCGTCTCCCGCGAATATTTATGGGAGCGTACAGTGAAAAAATTACAGAGGGTCATATTGGTGTCACTGTGACAACTGAAGAAACTCGCACCGACATTGCTGAAACTGCCTTGAATAAGGCAGGTACTGACGGGGAAATAATTAGAGGTTGGGAGTAATTAAAAAGAAACCAAATATGCCTAACAATGGGTTGAATATACGAATTGCTGCGCCACTAATGATGGTTGCAGTTCTTTTGGTCGCCTTGCTTGTCAGTTCTGGTTGCTACAACAGCAAAACTGGAGAGGTCAAAGTGGGGGGTGCTATTAGCTTTGAACTGCCTGTATTTCCGGAAACAGGTTCTCACGCAGTTCAAATTTTCTCTGAAATGCACTATTCCCCTGCCTATCGGTCTCAAGAAGTTCCTAGGATCCTTCCACCGGAAGGCTCTGTTCCTGTGACAGGGGCCGAGGTTAAGATATTTGACATTGAAGCTCTTAAATCATTGTCAATTCAAGATCATATGGCCAATTATAATGGGAGTCAGGCCGCAAAAACTTATGCGGTAAATTGCCAGGTTTGCCACGGGCAATCACTGCAGGGAGATGGTCTAATCACCACTCTAAATAGTGCACGGAATGATGGAAGTAAAGCGTATAGTGGGGCAGCTCCTGTAAATCTTATCTCAGAAAGAGTTAGTGATTTGAGTGACGGAGAGATTTTTGGCTATATCACATGGGGAGGAAGACCTGGATTAGCTGCAGCAGCTAGAGGAAAAGATTCGACTGCAATTATGCCTCAATTTGGATACCTGCTAACTGAAGAACAGAGATGGCAGCTAGTTCAATATATTAGGGATCAAAATAAATAGGCTTATAACCACCGCTTGCTGTAAGCGCCAATTTATCTAGCTACCCTGTTTCCTCGTTCAGCCTCGCCGACCACTGAAGCTACGGCAAAATCATTTGAATGGGACAATGAAAGAGAAATGTTTGACAGGCCCATTTTAGAAGCTCTGGCTTGGCCTCTACCGTGGAGCTGAATATAGGGAGGTCCCCCCCGCTCTCTTTTGATTTCTATATCTTTCCACCCTACTCCTCTTACACCTGTTCCCAGGGCCTTCATAACAGCCTCCTTCGCTGCAAATCTTGATGCCAGTTGTGCTGCTCTTCCCCTACAATATTTTTGTTCCGATTCCGTATATATTCGATTCAAAAACCTAACACCATATTTATTCAGCACATTCCCTATTCGTGCTATTTCAATTATGTCAATTCCCGTAATCAGCATATCGACTATTTCCTGAACATTTAAAATTGCTTGAGTCGGTATAGGTATAATAGAGTATCCAATAATTTTGTGACCACTGCGTTTAAATATTTAATGAAATATAAACTTATTGATGGAAAAGCCATATCAGAATCAATAAAACTTGAAGTGAAGGTGTCAGTCCGTAGGTTGTTCGAAGAATGTTCGATAATACCTTCATTATCAGTTATTTTGGTCGGAGATGATGCGGCCTCTAAAGTATATGTGAGGAACAAAAAGAGGTCTGCAATCAAAGTGGGCATGGAAAGTCACATTATCAATTTTCCTACGTTTGTTACCAGTGAAGAGGTACTACAGCAAATTCGAATTCTGAATAAGGATGATAATTGTGATGGAATTCTAATACAAATGCCACTTCCAGCTCACTTGGATGAGAACGAGATATTATGCACGATAGATCCCCAAAAAGATGTTGATGGTCTCCACCCTCAAAATGTCGGTTTACTGTCAATGGGTTCTGCCTCATTCATTCCGGCGACACCTGCCGGTATCAAGGAAATGCTTTTAAGATCAGGGAATGACCCAAAGGGTAAACATGTGGTTATATTAGGTAGGAGTAATATTGTAGGCAAACCATTGTCTAATTTGCTTTCCCTGAAGGGGAATGGAGGTGATGCTACGGTCACTTTGTGTCATAGCATGACGGATAGTTTGAAAGATATTACTCAAAGCGCTGACATATTGGTGGCGGCTATTGGCATACCAAATTTTGTGACTAGTGATCTAGTTTCCCCTGGTGTTGTAGCCATAGATGTAGGTGTTAATCGTGTCGAAGATAGCACCCGCCCCCGCGGTTACCGTTTGACAGGTGATATAGATTTTGAAGGCGTATTACCAAAAGCATCTGCTATTACCCCAGTTCCTGGGGGGGTTGGGCCAATGACAATAGCCATGCTATTAAAAAATACTCTCGATGCTGCCTTACGTAAGATCTAGAAGTCTTTATGAATTCCACAAGATAGTTAGTAGCTGGGTTATAATTTACCTGCTCGGAAATTGGATAGCATTGGCCATTAACGTATTTCTTATAGTACGAAGTGGGAATTACTGAGAATACAAGTACATTTCATGACCACACATAAAAGAGATTATTACGAAGTTCTTGGGGTCTCTCGTAACTCAAGTGACGATGACTTGAAGAAGGCGTTTAGAAAACTGGCGTTTAAATATCATCCTGATAGGAATAAGGAAGCGGGAGCTGAGGGTAAATTTAAGGAAATTAATGAAGCGTATCAAATCCTATCGGATAAAGAAAAAAGGGCTCAATATGACCGATTCGGTCATGCCGGGGTAGGCTCCTCCTCCGTAGGGTCAAACGGGTCTTCAGGGTTTGGAGACATATTTGATTCATTTTTTGGAGGTTCCGGGTTCAGTAGATCTTCAAGAACTCAAAATTCAGCTAGGCGAGGCTCGGATCTACAGTACACAATGGCGGTCGAATTCGAAGAGGCCATTTTCGGATCGGAAAAGGAATTTCAAATCCACCGTACAGAATCTTGCAGCCACTGTAGAGGTTCCAAGAGCGAGCCTGGTAGTTCCATAGCTACTTGTGGAACCTGCCAAGGCTCAGGACAGGTGCGGAAGGCCCAGCAGAGTGTATTCGGGCAGTTTGTGCAAGTTGGAGATTGTAATAATTGCAAGGGTTCTGGAAAGATTGTCTCTAATCCATGTTCGTCTTGTAACGGTCAAGGTCGTGAAAGAAAGAACCGGAAATTGGCCATCACCATCCCAGGAGGAATAGAGGAAGATACTCAGGTTAGGTTAACTGGTGAGGGAGAGCATGGGATAAATGGAGGGCTTCCTGGTGATTTGTATGTAGCTTTTAAAATCAAGGAACATGACTATTTTGTGAGAGATGGGATAAACATTAAATACAGGTTGCCTATAAACATAGCTCAAGCTTCTCTTGGAGCTAAACTTAAAGTACCTACATTGGACGGCGACCATGAGATCGGAATTCCTCCAGGGACACAGACTGGACGGATTTTTAGGGTGAGGGGTAGAGGAGTGGCCCAACTTAGAGGTGACAAAAGAGGAGATTTATTGGTATTTATCGATGTAAGAATTCCAAAAACGTTGGATTCTCAGCAACAAAAATTGATGAACGAACTAGGAGAATCTCTACCTGATACTTATGAGGATGACGAAGACAAAGGCATATTCGATAAATTCAGAAGCGCCTTTACCAATTGAAATGGCTTGAATTAAGCGTTCAGGCTCCTCCTGAATACGTTGAACCTTTAACTCATATCTTTTATAGGTATGGAGAAGGTGGTGTGGCAATTGAAAGCCCAGCAGGCTTCAACCCAGATGAAGGCGAAAGCGCTCCGCAGTTGCAAACCGTTAAAGTGGTAACTTTTGTGCCTTTAGATGAATCAGCTAGGTCACGAAAGTCTAATATAGAAATTGCTGTTAGATTAGTGGCTCATTTCGCACCTATCTCTGAAATAAAAGAGAGAGAAGTCGAGGAGGAAGACTGGGAATCTAACTGGAAGGAATATTTTCATCCTATACGGGTTGGATCTAATCTTGTCATATGTCCTACCTGGAGAACTCATGAATCTTTGGATGATGACGTTTTAATAAAATTGGACCCAGGTATGGCCTTTGGAACTGGCCATCATCCAACAACCAGGATGTGCATGGAACTTCTTGAAACTCTCATTGTTGGTGGGGAGAAAGTGATTGATGTCGGGTGTGGCTCGGGAATTTTATCGATATCGGCAGCAAAGTTAGGCGCCGGAGATATTCTTGGCATAGAAATAGAGTCACGGTCGGTTGAGGTTGCCTTGGAAAATTGTGAATTAAATGGTATTTCTTCGCAAGTAACCATATTGAATGGCTCTTTTCCTGAAATCAGAGTTGAAAATGCTACCTTTGATGTTGCTCTGGCAAATATTGCCGCTAAAGTTGTGATAAATTTGTCCGAATATATAATAGGTGCAGTTGCGAATGGTGGAAGGCTGGTACTATCTGGGATTTTGAAAAGTTCTTTGGAGGACGTCGAAAAAGAATATTCCTTACATGGGGTACACTTCGATAAAGTTCTTGTTGATGGTGATTGGACAGCGGTGTTAGCTACCAAGAATGTAGCAACTGATGGGTAATTTGTGACCGAACTGGGTTGTTATGCATAGGTTTTTAATTGATCCATCTGACATACAAGATGGGAGAGTCCATTTTGCAGAAGAAATTTCTCTGCAAATGAAAAAAGTTTTGCGGCTTAGGAGTGGGAATGAAGTGGTGGTGTTTGATGGGGGTGGTGTGGACTACCAAGTTCGCTTGGAGGTAGTTGAAACCAAAACTAGTCTGGGTACTGTACTTTCGGCGAATGACTCACATAATGAACCAGGAATTTTCATTACCCTGTATCAAGCACTGATAAGATCTGAAAGGTACGAATATGCCTTACAAAAAGGGGTTGAAACTGGTATTTCACGGTTTGTCCCTTTTACATCGGAGAGGACTGAAGTTTCAATCCCAAGCCAGTCTAAGATGGGCCGGTGGAGGCGAATAATAAAAGAGGCCGCCGAGCAGAGCGGTAGGTCTGTGGTGCCGCAACTATCGGACCCTATCTTATTTTCTAATATGATTAAGAACCTAAATTCTGTTGTGCTTATACCTTGGGAAGAAGAAAAAAACCAAAGTATTAGACAGATTTTATCCAAATTACGCCAGGATCCAGGATTAGATGTGACATATATTGATCTGATTATAGGTCCAGTAGGTGGATTTACCTCACAGGAGGTTTTGGATGCAGCAGATTATGGTGCAACTTCAGTTTCTTTAGGCAAGCGAATATTAAGGTCAGAAACTGCTGGAATAGTTGCGGCCGTCACGGTGTTATACGAATTTGATGATATTTAAATCAGGTTAATATTCGTTGAATAAAATCCTTGCCTGCATAGGCGAAATATAAACCTAGACATATGAGAAAGATACCGCAGCAGCGCACGATTACTTTATAGGTTGTATCGCTCAAGAATTTTTTGCCTGAAGAAACCGTTAAAGCAATCATGGCATACCAGATTATGTCAGCGGATATGTGACCGGTATAAAAGGCGGCTATCCCAGCGGTTCCCGCTTCTCTTGATTCTTCAATGAAACTAAGGCCAACCGTAGCCCACCATACGAAAAAATAGGGATTAGTTGCACTTAAAATTATTCCCGCCAAAATAGGTCCTCGACTAGAATCAGCATCAGATTTATCAACAATTGGTATGGCGGTCCCAACTGGGTTTTTTGACATTCCCCATCCCATCCAAAGTAGAAACAAACCACCCGCCGTCCCGATCACGAATTCTGCAATTTGATTATTAAGAAGTTGGTCTAGCCCGAAGGTGAGGCCAATTACCAAAAACAGCTCTAGCAGTGAGTGGCCTATCGCCGCCAAAGCTCCTGAAATGAATCCATGAGATAGACTTCTACTAATTGTGTAAATAAGAAGTGGCCCTGGCATTATTGCGCCGGAAAAGCCTGTTAAAAGAGAGGCCGTAAATAGTTGTATTATATGCAAGTATCGAACCTAGGTCTCTGAAGTTAATGTTCTACCCATCAATTCCTCTCTAGCATCTCTCACCGACAAATTCTTAAACAAAATATTGTATACAGCTTGGGCAATTGGTAAATCAATATTTAGCCGATTAGCAACTGACACAACAGCTTTCGTCGTTTCTATACCCTCAGCCACGTTGTCCATAGATTTTTCGATTTGATTCAAAGGCATATCTTTGGCTAGCATCCTGCCGACTTGGTTATTGCGACTCAATCTCGACGAACAAGTTGCTATGAGATCTCCCATTCCAGCAAGGCCAGAAAAAGTAGACGATTTCGCCCCGATGGCACTACCGAAGCGGGCCATTTCTGCGAGACCTCTGGTTATGATCGAAGCCTTTGCGTTATCTCCTAAGTTAAGTCCGTCACATACCCCGGCAGCGATTGCGGTAATATTTTTCAAGGCCCCGCATATTTCTACTCCTATTACGTCAGTGTTTGTGTACAAACGTAGGTGAGAACAGTTAAGTATCGATTGAGCTGATTTTGCTGTTGTTAAATTAATAGAACATATTACTGATGAAGAAGGTTTACCCGCCAAGATTTCGTTAGACAAATTGGGTCCAGATAGAACGCAAATGTTATCGGGCGACAAATTGGGTATCTCTTCTTTTATTATTTCTGTCATTCTCATGCCAGAAGTAGATTCCAGACCTTTCGACGCACTTACTATGATAGTGGATGCAGAAACATAGGTTGATACCACCCTGATATTCTTTCTCAAGCTCTGTGATGGTACTGCTATTATAAGTAAATCTGTTTTGGGAATAAGGTCTTGGGGTTTTGATGTTACTTCAAGAGTATCTGGAAATGTGATCCCCGGTAGAAAACGTTTGTTTTCACGATGTTTTTGGAGTAGATCCGATTCTTCTTTAGTTCTTACTATAAGAGAAACATGTTTTCCTTCTTCTGAATTAATTATGGCTAGTGTGGTGCCCCATGTAGTTGAGCCAATGATTGCTATATGAGCCATATGGTTGTGAGGTAGGCTATCAATATTTTAGTCACTAGTCGCTCCGATTTTTCGCTCACTACCGTTTAGTAACCGAATTATATTGTCTTTATGTTTCAATATAGTCAACGCGGATCCTACCAGCCCAAATGCACAATATGATGGTTCAATATATCCCAAGATTGATAGTGTTGTTATTGCAATACCCCCGGATAGAGAACCAATTATAGATCCCAGAGATACATATCTTGTGAATATCATAAATGGGAATGATAAAACACAAGCTACCAAACCAGACCAAGGAGACAGAACAATTAGAGCTGACCAACCCGAAGCCATTCCCTTCCCTCCTCGAAAATTTGTGAATATCGGCCATATATGCCCAAAAATCGCGGATAGCCCCATTATTGGATGTATCCAAGTAGGAATCCCAAAATCGTTAATATAGATCACTATCAACAACGGCAGCGCGGCTTTGAGCATATCCAATGCGAAGGCCAATATACCCCAACGCCACCCGCAGGCCCGCATGACATTTGTTGCACCGGTGCTGCCGCTGGCGTATTCCCTAATGTCAATTCCTTTGACCATTTTTGTGATAATTAGACCAAAGGACACGGAACCCAATAAATAACTGAAAATAACAAGAGTTCCTCCCGCTAAGTAAATGCTCATTGGTCAGTTTTCCTACTTCTGCCGCTAAACCGAAGTCTTAGTGGACTTCCTTCGAATCCGAAATTTTCTCTCAAACTATTTTCCAAATAACGCTTATAGGAAAAATGAACCATGTTTGCGTGATTCACGAAAAAAGTGAAGCTGGGTGGGTTAGAACCATCTTGCAAGGCACTGTATATTTTCAGTTCCTTTTTCCCGTGTACTGGTGGCGGGTGGTTGGCAACCGCAGTCATGATCGTTCGCCTAACATTTGCTCGTGGAATAACTTTTGACCTTTCAGATTGAACTTTTATTGTAGTATCCAACATGTTTTTTATCCCGGACCCTGTCAACCCTGAAGTAAAGCAAATAGGAGCATATTGGGCGAATTTGAATTTGCTTCTCACCTGGTTGGCCATATCCTGTTGGGTTGTGGCAAGTTGATCTGATAGATCCCACTTGTTAACTAGAATGACAATTCCTTTGTGTGCCTCAAGAATATAATTGGCTACATGAGTGTCTTGGGCAGTGGCAAACTCCGAAGCGTCAATAACAAGGGCGGCGACATTACAGCGATCGATCGATTGAATTGAACGAAGCACACTATATTTTTCGATCCCGTATTCAATTTGCCCCCTACGCCGTATCCCAGCTGTGTCTATTAACTGAATATCCTTATCTTTATATTTTATGACTACATCTAGGCTATCTCGAGTTGTGCCGGCTGTTTTGCTGACAATAGCCCTATTTTCTCCAGATAAAGTATTGAGCAACATTGATTTCCCAACGTTTGTACGACCAACAATTGCCAAACCAAGGTCTGCCTCAGGTTCTGGGAAGAATTTATCGGCTGGGAAATGAGCTACTACCCTTTCCATCAAATCATCCAATCCCCTGTTGTGGTAGGCACTGATTGACACAGGATCCCCCATACCGAGAGAATACAGTTCTGAGACCATATGGTCACGGATTTCGTTATCTGCCTTACTAGCCACAGCTACAACTGGCTTGCCGGTCTTCCTAAGGATATCGACGATATCTTGATCGTTTGATGTAACTCCATCTGATATATCTACCAATAGAATTACCACATCACACTCACCGATGGCGTAATGAATTTGTGATTTCACTTGATTCCAAATATCGTCATTGGGAAACAGGTCTAGTCCTCCTGTGTCCACCAATATGAAAGGATTCCCAGCCCAGTCGGTCTCCGAGATTATTCTGTCACGGGTTGTACCTGCAATGTCCGAGACTATCGACATTCTTTGCCCGATAAGGCGATTGAATAGAGTCGATTTCCCTACATTGGGTCGTCCAACAATCGCAACTATTGGTTTTTTGAGCTGCCCTGTTCCAGTTTGCATATCAGTTAGCCTAAATTTACAGATTTGTGTTTTTAATTGGAAATAAACACTGAAGGTTTAGCCTGAAACTAATTCAGATAGTATGGTTTTTTGGGCATGAAGTCGATTTTCAGCTTGTTGGTATACAACAGAATTTTTATGGTCAAGCATGTTTTCTGAAACCTCCTCTCCCCTGTGGGCCGGCATATCATGCATGAATAGAAAGTCCGGTTTAGCGTATTCTACTAGGGATTCATTTACTTGGTATGGCGCAAAGGTCTCTAACCTTTCATTTTTTTCTTCCTCATCTCCCATACTCACCCAGACATCGGTGTATATCACATCAGCTTCTTTTGCAGCCTCTTCTGGGTCCGGAGTCCACATTAGATTAGTGCCTTTTATCTTAGAAATTTCTTGAGCCGACTTCCAAATTTCTATTGGTAATTGGTATTGTTCTGGGGAGGAAATAGAAAAATCCATCCCGGCATCTGAACAGGCTATAGCTAAACTTCCTGCTATGTTGTTTCCGTCTCCTATGAAAGCTACCTTCAAACCCTCCAGTTTCCCTTTATGTTCATAAACTGTGAGACAGTCTCCCATGGCTTGGCAAGGATGACCTTTATCAGAAAGGGCATTTATCACTGGCAGGTCAGTGTTATTTGCCAATTCTATTAAACTATTATGTGAAAAAACTCGGGCAATTATACAATCCACCAATCTGTCTAAGACTCTAGCTACATCTGCTACAGGTTCCCTCACACCTAAACCAACCTCTGCATTGCTCAAAAAGATACATGAGCCGCCCATCTGTTTAACTCCCACTTCAAAACTAACTCTAGTCCTGAGTGAAGGCTTTTCAAATAGCAAGGCCACTGTTTTATTTGCTAATACTTGTGGAGGTGAGGATTTCTTCATTGAATACGCTTTTTGCACCAAACTAAGAACCCCCCCAGGTTCCAAATCATGAATGGTTAAAAAGTCTTTGCCTATCATTCAACTTTCTCCTTGTTTTTCTCGGTTATTGATTCGGCTTTTTATTTTTAGAACGATAGCAGAAATTCTAATCCGATTTAAGGATTTATATCTGCTATTAAAGGTTTTCTAGAAAGGCTCTCTCTTCCTCACTAAGAGAAAGCGACGAGATTAGATCTGGCCTTCGGAGCTTAGTCTTTTTCAGCGACTCTCTCCTTCGCCACTTTTCTATTTCAGCGTGGTTTCCAGATAAGAGGATTTCTGGAACTTTCATTCCTTGGTAGTCAGCGGGCCTCGTATACTGTGGGTATTGTAATAAACCGTCATAAAATGAATCATTTTTTGCAGAATCAGAACTATTGATAACCCCAGGGAGTAGACGGGATACTGAATCGACAATCGCCATGGCAGGAATTTCTCCACCGCTAAGCACGAAATCACCAATACTAATTTCGTCCGTGATTAGATTGCAACGAATTCTTTCATCAAAACCTTCATACCGCCCGCATATTAAAGATATCTCCTCATGCAGTGAAAGTTCCTTTGCTATGTTTTGATTGAACTGTCGTCCCTGCGGAGATAGCAAAATTAAAGGAGAATCACGTTTTATCCTGTTTTGTTCTATGTTGGATTGCACCGATTCAAAAATAGGTTCTGGTTTCAGCAACATGCCAGGGCCACCGCCGAAAGGGTAATCATCTACTGTTTTGTGCCTGTCAACTGAGTGATCCCTAATATTGTTGATGTTTATTTGGACCAAACCAGATTTCAAGGCGCGCCCAATGACCCCTTCTTCCAAAGGGCTTTCAAATAGTTTAGGAAATAAAGTAAATATGTGGAATTTCATGATGTTTTCGGTGAAGAAGTAATTCCTCCGGGTCAATTGGTTAATCGGGTTCTTTATGCGTTTTCCAACCCCTTATCATTTCCAAAGCATGTGGTAAAGATTCAATTATCACATCCAGGCATTCTTCCACTCCTTTCGGGCTGCCCGGCAGATTAACGATAAGACAGCCAGATCTTATTCCGGCGGTTGATCTACTCAAAATAGCGAACGGGGTACGAGCTAGAGTTTTTATTCTCATCGCCTCTCCAATCCCAGGAATTTCCATTTCTAAAATATTCTTTGTTGCTTCAGGTGTGACGTCTCGTGGTCCTAGCCCTGTTCCGCCGGATGTTAGGATAATGTCGACCTCCCCTCCGTCAGACCAATCAACTAGTTTTTCGGAAATAATCTGAACCTCATCGGGTACGATATCTTTAAGTCGCTCTTTAAAACCGGCTGTTTCAATCATTTCGCTTATTTTTCTCCCACTTAGATCAATCCTTTCTCCTATAGCTCCTGAATCACTTATAGTTAAGATACCTGCATAAAAGTGGGGGTTATCGTCTTGCCTTGAGGTTGCCATGATTATATCCTTGGTAAAACGCTAAAATGGTCGTAAATATGGATAAAAATCCCTTGCAAAAAACTCGGTTGAATTGCCAAAATTGGTTAGGTCTATGTGGGTGTCTACAGCTTGTGCATTCTTATTGCATTTTAACATGGGTAATGGGATCTACGGATTGAACTCTAAATCTGATGGTACTGTGCACATGCCCGTAATGGTTTCTGAGGTTCTGAAAGCCTTTGAGACTAGCCCAGAAGGGTGGTTAATTGATGGTACCTTTGGGTTAGGAGGTCATTCTTCAGCCCTACTTGAAAGATATCCACACAGGAAGGTTTTTGGTATTGACCTTGATGCTGATTCCCTTGCAATGTCGAAGGAAAGATTTCGAAAATTTAATAATCGGACTCTAATAGTTCATGGGAATTACGCAGATATGGCGATTTTGGCGCAGGAATCAGGTATAGACCCGGTGGGGGGAATACTGTTGGACCTGGGGTTGTCATCCATGCAATTAGAGACTTTAGGGAGAGGATTTAGTTTTAGGAATGACGAAATGTTAGATATGAGATATAACCAATCACAGGGACTACCTGCTGCTGAGTTGGTAAACACCTTTGAGAGTGATCAATTGACTAATATTTTTTCAAATTTCGGGGAAGAGAAAGCAGCAAAACGTATTGCAAAGGCTGTGTGTCAAAATCGGCCTATTATGACTACGGGTAAGCTAGCGCAGATCGTGCAAGAGACGGTAGGTAGACGAGGGAAATCTAGAAGACATCCCGCAACAAAAGTTTTTCAAGCTTTACGAATAGCGGTTAATCAGGAATTTGAGAACATAATTAAGGGTTTGTCCTCAGGTCTTGATTTGCTCTCTGATAGGGGGAAATTTGTGGTACTAACATACCATTCCCTTGAAGATAGAATTGTTAAGCAGTTCTTTAAAAAGGAGTCTTTGGATTGTGTATGTTCGACGCGAATTCCTTTTTGTGTATGTGATCATAAGTCCCGGCTTAGGATTGTTACAAAAAAAGTAAAAATCCCTACTATCGAAGAGGTGGCTTTTAATCCCCGAAGTAGGAGTGCCAAGTTGAGAATAGTTGAGAAAATATATTGAACCAGGCATCCATGGGAACCGACTCTGAGTTAATCGCAGCCATAGATGTTGGTAGCACTAAGGTATGTACAATTCTAGCTCGTAAATCTAGAGGAGGATTTCCTGAAGTAGTTTCTTACAGTGTTGTTCCTTCCTTCGGTGTCACAAAAGGTAATGTGGTGGATGCCAATGCGGCGAGCCAGGCTATTCGGAAAACTATGAGCGAAATTCGTTCTGATGTGGGGGTGGATGTTAAGTCTGCATACGTGGGTATCACAGGGTCCCATATTGGGTATGAGAACAGGGTCGATTATTTTTCAGATATTGGCAGACAAGGGGTTGTGACGTTAGATGAAATTGCCAAGATCCCCTCTATGGTTTCTGACGGGTTACAGATACCAGGTAGGGCAATTATCCATTCCTTACCTATTCATTACGGTGTGGATGGGCACGATGGTATAAAAAACCCTGTAGGGATGCATGTTACTGGTTTAGAAGTGACAACTCATTTGATTACAGCTGATTCCTATTTTGCTGATAAGTTGAGAGAGGCAGTAACGTTGTCAGGAATAGAATTAAAGTCGATGGTATTGGAGCCATTTGCTAGCAGCGAAGCTATATTGACACAAACAGAAAAAGATATTGGATCGGCTGTTGTTGATATTGGTGGAGGAACTACAGACATTGTTTTGTTTAGGAATGGAAGTGTTGTTTTCACCGCTGCCATCCCTGTTGGGGGATTCCAGTTCACCAACGATATTTGTTTAACTTACAACGTGGAGTTTCCAGACGCAGAAGAAGCTAAATTAAGATACGGACATACCAATTTAGCCGCCGTGGATTTAATGGAAGTTGTTCCTATTTCCCCTGTTGGGTCTTCAGCCAACATAGAAATAAGAAGAAGGGATATATGCCAATTGATGAGGGAACGAGCTGTGGAACTTATTCGATTAGTAGATTTGAAATTGCAGCAGGGAGGGTTGAAAGAGAATCCTAATTCCTTGGTTTATATAACTGGTGGCGCATCGCAGTTACCGGGTTTCTATGAAATGGCGGAGCAATTTATACCGAATTGCCAGGTAAGAAGAGGAATTCCAGATTTTCTTATGAGAATGACTGATGAGTTACGAAAACCTTGTTACTCAACTGCAGTAGGAATGATATTGCATGCTTTTCGTTCTGAAAGTTCGGCAGAAAGGCAGTTGGGTATTAAAGATACTGTGGAAGATTCGGGATTTTTGAGAAGATTAATGAATGGTTTAAGGTTGGGTTAGATTGCAATGGGTATTTTGTTTTTTTGGAGGTACATATGACTATAAGTGGTAGGGAATTAGAGGGAGTGGCCAAGATCAAAGTTATAGGAGTAGGAGGTGGTGGTTCTAATGCGGTCTCTCGTATGTTTAGAGAGAGGATTTCAGGGGTTGAATATATTGTCATGAATACTGATATTCAGGCTTTATTGAAAAGTGATGTCCCTAACAAGATAAGGATAGGAGAACAGCTGACTCAAGGAATGGGCGTTGGTGGAGATCCTGATAAAGGTTCTGCTTCTGCTGAAGAGAGTAGGGAAGAAATATATGATGTGATAAGAGATTCTAATATGGTTTTCATAGCTGCAGGAATGGGGGGAGGTACGGGTACAGGAGCTGCACCAGTGATAGCAGAAATAGCTCAGGAAACCGGTGCTTTAACGGTTGGGGTTGTGACGAGACCATTTGCCTTTGAGGGGATAAGGAGATCAAACCAGGCTCAAATTGGTATAGAAAGATTACAAACTAATGTAGATACTTTATTAGTCATACCCAACCAAAGGCTTAGTATTATTTCCCAAGAGGAAGTGTCTGCAGAAAATGCATTCAGATTAGCGGATGATGTTTTAAGGCTGGGAGTTCAGTCGATAACAGAGCTTATTACTAACCCAGGCGATATAAATTTGGACTTCGCTGATGTTCAGAGCATAATGAGAGATGCAGGACCAGCCTGGATGTCGATCGGGCATGCATCTGGTTCTACGAGGTCTCGTGATGCAGCGCAAGAGGCCATTACTAATCCTCTGATGGATGTTTCGATAGAAGGAGCTACTGGAGTTTTGTTCAATATAACGGGTGGGACTGACCTAAAACTTTCAGAACTTCATGAGGCGGCGGAAGTCATACAAAGGGTTGTTGATCCTGAAGCGAACATAATTTTTGGTATGACCACGGACCACAAAATGGAAAATGAAATCAAGATTACTATCATAGCAACAGGGTTCCCTACTACTGATACCTTGCTTCAACGTGACATGGCTAGAACAGTTGAGGCCGTCAATAGAGTGGAAATAAATGAAGACTCACTGGATCTTCCTCCATTTCTAAGGAGAGGCGGTTAAAATAATCCGGCAATAAATTTTATTACCCAAGGAATCGCACTGTTTGAAAATCCCCATTGTTAGAACCCTCTTTTGTGAATTTTTGTTCAAAGAGGATCTAAATTTTCCATTCGTGCCTAAGCTTACCTTTACTGTATAAAAATCTCTAAAAAATACTGATCTCTCCCCCTTGAGACTTTTTTTAACAAACCTCAATATATAGCGTAACCTCACGTCAGTAGCACGATTTATAGTGTGTTTGGTGATGCTTACTGGTGGTGCTTTCAGTCTTTTTTGAGTGTTGGAGTTTGCTTAATTTATGTACTGTCCTTTTTGTAGTAATGAAAATTCTAGAGTGATAGATTCTAGAGATTCAGACGAGAGTATAAGGAGGAGAAGAGAGTGCTTGACTTGTGGCCTTAGATTCACGACATACGAAAGGATACAAACCAGAGCTCTTATCGTGGTTAAAAGAGATGGAAGGAGAGAGGAATTTAATAGAGATAAGCTATGGTCGAGTATGAAAAATGCTTGTGCTAAAAGGCCACTGCCAATCGGCAGTATTGAAAAAGCTATAGATGAGATCGAAACATACCTGGTTAGTGCAGGGAGGGCAGAAATGTCCTCGAGGGCAATAGGTGAGTTGGTGATGCAACGCCTCCGCAACCTTGATAGGGTAGCTTATATAAGGTTTGCTAGTGTGTACAGAGATTTTAGGGATATAGAAAATTTTAAAGAAGAAGTCGATGCGCTATTGCAACCCAAGGAAGAAGAGGCCAGTAGCCAGTTGTCATTTCTTAAAGACGATGAATTGACTCCAGTGGGGCGCAGAAAAAGAGGAAGGAAACCCAAAAAACCGACAACCCGAATTTAAAAATAAGCCAGAACAATGTATAATCCGTACAAATGTTCTATATTTATGGTAATTACTAAATTTTAAAGAGATATTTTAAATTAACATTTGAATTGAGGAGTAGCGTTAATGACTCAGGGAGTAGTTTCAGGAGGGTCTTCTAATAGTGGTGGCAGGGAGGAAATTAGAGAAGACGTTGTAAAAGCCTTGGAATCAGTGGGGATTTCTGGTGAGGCTGCTGCTGCACTGACTAATACAATAATAGAATCAGGTGGCATTGATATATTGGATGAGAATGTCCAAAACGACGGATTGCCTTTGTCGGATAATGCCAGGTTCATTATTGAGAAGCGGTACCTCCGAAGAGATGATGAAGGAAGCCCAATTGAAGATCCAGATGGACTTTTTAGAAGGGTGTCCAACGCGGTAGCTCTTGGAGAGCCAGAGGTCAAGCAGGCTGAATATGAGGAAAAATATTATGAAATAATGTCCAACCTGAAATTCCTTCCTAATTCTCCGACTTTGGTGAATGCGGGTACCGGTAGAGGTTGCTTGTCAGCCTGTTTTGTTGTTTCTCCAGAAGATAATATTCAATCCATAATGAAAGTTGCTAACGATGCAGCCATGATCGAAAAATGGGGAGGAGGCATTGGATTTGGATTATCAGATTTACGACCAAAGCAGGATCGGATATCCACCACACATGGACAGGCGTGCGGGCCTATTGCCGTGATGAAACTTTTTTCAGCGGTTGGGGCTACTCTTACCCAAGGGGCCTTTAGGTTAGGTGCCCACATGGGGCAATTAATCATTAGTCATCCTGATATAAGAGAATTCATACATTGCAAAGATGATGATGACACTCTACAAAATTTCAATATATCTGTTCAAATAACGGACGATTTTATGAAAGCAGTAGAGAATGATGACGATTGGAATCTCATTAATCCTAGAGACACAGGCGACGGGCCTGCAAATGAAATTTTAGGAACAGTTAAGTCACGAGATTTGTGGGACGAAATAGCCGAATCGGCATGGAAGACTGGAGACCCAGGGGTAGTGTTCGCAGACAGAGTTTGGGAGACGGCGCCTAATCCTCAAATGGGCAGAATAAAAACAAGTAACCCTTGTGGGGAGGAATTTTTAGAAAACTACGGCAACTGTTGTTTGGGATCAATTAACCTTGATGCCCATATAACAGAAAATGATTTTAACTGGGAATCTTTGGAAGAAACTACTAGAACCGGAGTTCGTTTCCTTAATGATGTGATTGAAGTTAATTCATTTCCGTTACCTGTGCTACGTGAAGTCAATTTGGACACCCGTAGGATTGGTTTAGGGGTCATGGGCTGGGCCGATGCTCTTGTTAGGATGGGGCTACCCTATGACTCGGAAGAGGCCTTGAGTCTCGCTGACAAATTAGGAGGTTTTTTGAACAGGATTGCCTGGGATGAATCAGCCAGAGTTGCCGAAGAAAGAGGACCTTTCCCAGAATATGAGAATTCGGCATTGAAGGAATGGGGTATGCCTCCAGTAAGAAACGCAAGTGTAATAACTATCGCGCCAACCGGAACGATTAGCCGAATAGCTGGTTGTTCCAGCGGTATTGAACCTCATTTCGCTTTGGCTTGGTGGTCAAATGTATTATGGGAAGATCATGAAGGTACAAGTTCTAGACTTTTAGACTCACCATCTTCAATTCTTGAAAGTTTGAAATCTGCTATAGGAACTGAAGAAGCTGCCAGGGAGGTTTTGAAGCAAATCGTGGAGAACCCTGATAATGCGGAAAGAATTATGGGTAGCCATGGTCTGGATTCAGATGTGTATAGAACAGCCATGAATGTTTCGGCTGAAGCACATGTAAAAATGCAATCGGTTTGGCAAAAACATGTAACTAATTCTGTGTCTAAAACCATCAATTTGGCTAATACAGCTACCGTACAGGATGTGAAAGACGCATACTGGTTAGCTTGGGAAACAGGATGTAAAGCAGTAACTGTGTATAGAGACGGGTCTAAATCAATGCAGGTTCTAGAAACAGGTAAAACCAAATCCAAGGAAGAAGAAAACCAAGGAGATCACCTGAAAGTTCCAAGGCAGCGGCCAATGTCAGTAACTGGTGTTACGGATCGAGTGAGAACAGGCCACGGTACGATGTTTGTCAACATAACATTTGACGACGAAGGACATCCATTTGAAGTATTTGCAAATTTAGGTAAATCAGGAAGTAGCGATTCTGCTTATTTGGAGGCAATCGCAAGGCTGTCTTCGATGGCATTGAGAGCTGGAATCGATCCTTCACAAATAGTGGACCAATTGAGAGGCATTACAGATGTTCCTGTTTGGGATGGAGGCACCCTGGTAAGATCTGCCCCAGATGCCGTCGCTTTAGCTTTAAGTAGACATCTAACTAATCCGAACGATGGGTCCAATGTGATTGACAGTGTTGCAAGCTCGGCGCAGTTAGGATTGTTTCCCTCCACAAACAAAGAGAACGACCAGCAAGATAACTCAAATACTGCCAGTGGAGCTAAATGCCCGGAATGTTCTGGATATTTACTTCACCAGGAAGGCTGCCTGAGCTGTCCTGATTGTGGATACAATAAATGCGAATAGGGCTTTTCAGAATAACATAGAATTTCAACCGGACGTTTCTAGCATTTAGGTTGAAAGCGGATTGATGTATAGGCTTTATGTGGTCGCAATATGTATGTCACCCTGCTTCGGAAAATAAATAGGACATTAACCGATGAATAACAGACCTCTTCTTGCTATTACCATGGGGGACTCGGCTGGTATTGGCCCTGAAGTAGTTGCTAAGACTTTAATGGACTCCAGTATTTACGATAAATGTAACCCTTTTGTTATAGGAAATACTGAAGCTATGTGCCAGGCAATTAGTTTGATAAATTCCACTGTTTCGATAAGGCGAGTTTCATCTGTTGAAGAGATCAATACGAATGCAAAAACTGTGGATGTTTTAGACTTAGGCAATTTGAATTTTGAGAAAATAGAATATGGGCAGATTTCGGCCGAGTCTGGTAAAGCTTCTGTAGAGTGGATACTCAAAGCTGGTGAATTAGCGGCTTCGGGTCAGATACAAGCTATAAGCACAGCCCCAATCAATAAAGAAGCTTGTAATTTGGCAGGCCATAAAGACATAGGGCACATGGAAATTTTTCAAAGGCAGACAGGAGTGAGTCAAGTTGCCACAATGCTCATGGCAGGTGCTTTGCGCGTAGTTCATTTGACTACCCATAAATCACTCAGAATAGCTTGTGATTATGTAACTCGTGATAATGTTTTGGCAAAAATATCTCTGACGCACGATTATTTTCAGAAATGGGGATTTCCAAATCCTAGAATAGGTGTTGCTGCCTTAAATCCACATGCAAGCGATGGTGGTCTATTAGGTGATGAAGAGCATATTCAGATTGGACCAGCTGTTGAAGATGCTCGTTCAATGGGAATTGACGCTACCGGTCCCATACCTGCCGACACAGTTTTCAATCAAAATATCGATGGTAAATATGACGTATGTATAGCTATGTACCATGATCAAGGCCATATCCCAATAAAGGTGCATGACTGGCAAAGAAGTGTGAGCGTAAACCTTGGATTGCCTTTTATTAGAACCTCTGTAGATCATGGCACGGCATTTGATATCGCTGGTAAAGGAATAGCAGATCACATAAGTATGATGGAATCAATCAACACGGCTGTATCTTTGGTAAGTGATAGTAAATTGCCTGGTAGTTAGAAATGATGGACTCGAGGGATGAATTATGACTATATCTTTTATTGGTGGTGGAGTTATGGCGGAGGCGTTTATAGCAGGTGTGTTAAAAGAAGGATTGTTTTCTTCTGATCAAATATATGTAAGCGATCCCATTGCCGATAGGAGGAAATACCTGACTGACACCTACGGAGTAAATTGTCTAAAAGATAATATGGATATCTTGGGAAAAAAAGGAAAGATACTATTGGCAGTAAAACCGCAAACATTACCAGAGGTATACAAGGATCTTAAAGGAAAAATTTCTCCTAGTCGCCCAGTCATATCTATTGTGGCTGGAAGTAATTCATCCGATCTTTCGAAAGGATTGGAACACCGACAAATAATTAGAGTAATGCCGAACATACCTTCTCAAATAGGTAAAGGTATGTTGGTATGGACGTCAACAGATGAAGTTAATTCCACTGATATTGAAGAGATTGCCTCAATTCTAAAAACCTTAGGTGAAGAGTATTATGTTCACGATGAAAAATATATAGATATGGCCACCGCTCTAAGCGCTAGTGGTCCCGCATATGTATTCTTATTTATTCAATCTTTGATTGATTCTGGCGTGTATTTAGGGATGCCCAGAGATATGGCTAAACATTTAGTACTGCAGACCATATTGGGTAGTACTGAACTGGTATTGGAAAGCGGTAAACATCCCTCTGTGCTCAGTGATATGGTTACTTCGCCTGGAGGCACCACAATAGAAGCCTTAGTCTCTATGGAAAACGATGGTTTGAGGGCTGCTTTGATCAACGGAGTCAAGGCTGCATTTGATCGCTCAGTTGAGTTAGGTAATTAAGTTTGGGACTTTATCTAGCAAATTTTCTGAACATCCTCGCAACAGTATTTTATTTTTCAATATTAGCTCGGGTTTTGGTATCTTGGTTTAACGTGTCCCCTGGTAGCCTGTTTTTCCCTGTGATTCGGTTGATTTACGCTATTACCGAACCTATCATGGGCCCGATCAGAAAAGTATTACCTAAAACTGGCATGTTTGATTTTTCACCAGTGGTGGCTTTGATATTACTGCATTTTATAAGAGTGATCGCGCGAAATTTGATTTAATGCCCAACTGAATTTGCTGTGATTTCGGGTTCCACAAATCCGGATGCCTTGAGGTGCTTCAGGTTGGTTAAATCGGGCATAATGATCTAAGCGTGGGCAAGCGCACCGCCGTCGATGAATATCGTTTGGCCATTCACAAAATCGCATGAATCCGAAGAGAGGTACACTAACATTTGTGTAAGTTCGTTTGGATGGCCTTTTCTTTTCGAGGGTATATATCGCTCCAATAAATCAGGTTCACTAGGATCTGATTCCTGCTTGGTGCTAAGCCAACCTGCACCGATACCATTGACCCTTATTCCGTCCCGTCCCCACTCGAGTGCCAGAGAAGAGGTTAATTGGTGTATTGCTCCTTCAGAGGCACATGGGACTACAGAGTTCCACAAGCCTCTCACAGCTAGGTCAGAGGTCATATTTATTATGCGACCTCTTTTATTTTTTAACATAGTTTGCCCTACTGATTGGCAGGTTAGAAACATTGATTTGAGATTGAAACCCATTAGAGTGTCAAATTCCCATTCTGTTACCTCTTCAAACCTTTTTCCAAAATTGGCTTTGGCATTATTCACCAGGATGTCTATCGTCCCGAAGTCATCAATTATGTTTTGAATGGATTTATCAATGGAAACTTTGGACATTAGATTAGTTGTTTGAGTGATCACCTTATGTCCATAGCCGGATGCCTTATTGCTGGCTTCTTCCATATCAGAATTATCTGATCCTATTATTGCTACATCGGCGCCTGCCTCTGCTAAAGCACTGGAAAAAAACTTGGTCCACCCTCTACGATCGGCGCTTATGACGGCTTTTTTCCCCGTTAAATCCCATCCTTCTGGTGTACTCATAGTAGATCTGCTCCTCCAATTAGTGACGATGGCTATATCGAAATCAAATTTCTAATGGTATTTCTGGTGCATGAAGAGTGGGTGCTATACCACCAGCTAGCCCACCCCCATCAATGGCAAAAAACTCTCCATTCATATAATCCGATGCCTCCGAGGCTAAATAAACTGCCAAGGGGCCCATTTCCGAAGGTTGTCCAACCCTGCCAATTGGTATGAATCTCCCGCGTTGTTGGGATCTATCACTATTTGGGTCGGTGACCTCTGTGGGGATAAATCCAGGGACTATACAATTTGTGGTAATTCCATATCTGCCTAGGCTTGTTGCCATAGCTCTAGTTAAATTTACAATTCCCCCTTTTCCTGCAGCATACATGTAGTTATCTCTTCCACCTCTAAACCCAAAACCGGATGCCACGTGCACAATTTTTCCGCCACCATTGTCTGCCATATGCTTCGATATCCCTCTGGAACAATAAAAAGCTGTAGAGAGATTTACATCGATTCCAATCTTCCAACTTTCATCGGTTATTTCCCAAATCGGTTTCGCAGAATCTTCTCTCACAATTCCAGCATTGTTGATCAGGACATCAACTTTCCCGAACTCTGCCAGTACAATATCGAACAGTGTTTTGATATCAGAGGTGTCTGTTGCGTCAGTCGAGATTGCTAATGATCGGCGCCCCAAACCTCGGACTAGCTTGGACACTTCTTCAATTGGCTCAAGTCTTCTCGCTGCAATTACCAGGTTAGCTCCAGCTCGGGCCATGGCTAGGCACATTTCCTTACCTAAACCAGTACCTCCACCCGTTATGACAATGGTTTTGTCTTCTAAATTAAGTTTTTCAAGCATTTCCATACTCCAAAATTATTAAGGATCAATTTATCACAATATTTTCCCTTTTTTTGCTAAAGTTACCTCACCAGCATTAGCTGTGAAAAGTGAACCGTCCGCTTTCCGGATTATTAGTCCACCGTCATCATTGATCGATTCAGCCAATCCAACCAAAATAGGGTCATTGGGATTTTTCCCGAATGACAAGGTCACTTCTTCACCTATCGTACTCAATTTGTCAGACCATTGTTGGGTTAAAGATCTACCATCACTAATTTGAGAATAATAAAAATTTAATTTTTTTATAAGCTTCTTTAGAATTATGGAACGGCTTATATACCTACCTTTCTCACAATTAAGAGAAGTTGCAGTTTCTTCAATATCAGGCTGGATTTTTACGTCGAGATTGACGTTTAATCCGATTCCGATCACGGAAGACACAACTTTTTCACCTTCTAGCACTGTTTCGATTAATATCCCTGCGATTTTCTTGCCGTTGATTTGAACATCATTAGGCCATTTAATACTTCCATCTACCCCTAGAGTTTGTTCACAGGTAGCTAGCACTGCCATCGATGCGAAAATATTGAGATATTTTAGTTCCTGCTGATTGGGTCTAAGTAGTACCGACATTTGGATGTTGTCTCCACTCGGAGATACCCACTTCCTTTTGAACCTACCTCTACCCGATTCCTGGTAATTTGTTGACACTATGGTTCCGTTTGGTTCCTCCAAAATAGCCAAACGATTACAGGCTTCCATAGTGGAGTTTATTTCTCGTACATGGTGTATTTTTTGCCCTATTTTCATTTTCTTTTCTTGACTGTTTATTAGTGGAAAGGAACCTTGGCTAAATTTCACTCTAATCAAGTTTAGCGTAAGGAGTGATTTTGACTAGTATACTCAGGTTGATAATGATATTTATGCCAACTACAATGTGGTTTGATCGGCTTTTGAGTAGGGCCATATTGAAACCTGCCATGCTTACCGATTGCCGGGGATAAATAGTTATTCTAATTGGAGGATTCATATTCATGAAAGTGCTTGATGCTGTAGCAAGGATATTAAAAGCTGAAGGAATTGAGTGGGCAGGGTGTTTTCCATCCAATAACCTGATTGAGGCAGTGGCCGAAGTCGGAATCAATCCAATTATGTTCCGTCAAGAACGAGGAGCAGCAATGGCGGTGGATGGGTTTAGTCGCATGAGAAATCGAGAAGAGTTTGGAGTTTTGATAACCCAGGGTGGACCAGGATCTGAGAATACAATGGGAGGTTTGGCCCAAGCTTATGCGGATAATGTACCAATTCTATATCTTCCCGGTGGTCCTGCAGTGTCAGCCCGATCGGTTAGGCCAAATTTTTCCCCAGCTAGAACTTATGAATCAGTTTCAGTGTCTGCCGAAGTAATATTTCAACCCGGTCAGGTAGCATCTATTATGCGGAGGGCCTTTCATGCCCTAAGAAACGGTAGACCAGGCCCTGTTATTGTTGAGATTCCCGCAGACGTTGGTGAGATGGAGGTAGATGATTCAATTGTGTCCTCCTACTCGCCTCCTAAAAGACATAAATTTGCTCCAGATCCAGCAGAGATTAAGGAGGCGGTTAGGTTGTTGCTCGCAGCGAAAAAACCTGTGATTTGGTCAGGAATGGGTGTTTTGATGTCAGGGGCATCTCCGGAGCTCACGGAACTGGCCGAGATTGCCCAAATCCCAGTCTACTGCACTATGCCCGGTAAATCTGGGTTTGACCAAAGACATCCGTTGGCTCTTGGATCGGGAAGTTCTGCGACATCACTACAGGCAAGGACATGGCTTCAGGAATCAGATGTTTTATTTGGGGTGGGAACTAGTCTTACACGAACTAGCTATGGACAACCGATACCAGATGGGAAAGTGATGATTCATAACACTGAGACCGTGGCCGATTTGAACAAGGATTTTAATGTTGATGTTGGGTTGATCGGCGATACAAAACTTACTCTCGGTATGATGGTAGATGAAGTCCAGGCTCAACTTGCAGGGGATGACAGGAAAGACTCCTCAGAATTGTCAGATCAAATTGCTGAAATAAACGATAAATGGATGGCAGAATGGAACGAAGCTTTGAACTCAAATGAGATACCAATTACTCCTTACAGAGTCATTGGGGAGATGATTAACGTTCTCGATAAAGAAAATAGTATAGTGACCCATGATGCTGGAGCTCCAAGAGATATCATAATGCCTTTTTATCCTGGTACAGTACCTCATAGCTATGTTGGTTGGGGCAAAACTACCCACTTAGGGTATGGAATTCCACTAATGACTGGTGTGAAATTGGCATGCCCAGATAAATTCTGTATGAATATCATGGGTGATGGAGCCTTTGGTATGTCGGGCTTGGACATAGAAACTTCTGTACGAGCGGGTGCCCCAATAACAACAATTGTTTTAAACAATGGAGGTATGGCCACCTACCCGGGTGGATATCCGACAGCAAGAGAATCCTTTGGTACAACCTATATGACCGGTGATTATGCCAAAATTGCTGAGGGCCTCGGAGCGGTTGGGATAACGGTGACAAAGCCTGAGGAGATAGCTTCAGCCTTGGAACAGGCGAAACAATTGAATGCGGATGGCAAAACGGTACTCATAGATGTCCATTCAAATATGGAAGATCGGCGATCAAATTTTTAATCGCATATCCTAAAAATTGCTTAAAGGGGGAGTCTTAAAGACTTCCCCTTTTCACTTGATAATATTAATCGAAGCATACTTCTTACTTAAGAAAAACCATATCTCCGAGTGTTATGAGATCAATAATTCAAGGCAATACTAATGTTGTGAAAGGAAGTGCCATCCTAGTATTGGCCATACTTATAGCACTATTTACGGTATTTCTTGCTACAGGCCTTTCCAATAGAACTTCTGCGACGGGAAGGAGCGGCGAGCAATTGATAGGGAAAAAGTCACCTGACTTTCTTGCTGCTGGTATAGATGGAGATCCAGTATCTTTATCAAATTATCTCGGCTCACCAATTATTTTGAACTTTTGGGCGTCTTGGTGCCCACCATGTAGAGATGAAACACCCCATTTTGAGAAAATTTGGAGATTGTATCGACAAAAAAACGTGGTAATACTAGGAATAAACGTGCAAGATACTTTGGCCGATGCTGATGAATACATTAGGGAATTTGATGTCACATTTACCAATGCAATAGATAAAAACGGAAAAATAATGGTGGACTACGGGGTGACAGGGCTACCTGTTACATTTTTTATAGATCGGGACGGTATTATTATAGGTCGATGGGTTGGTTCAATCGGTGAGTCAAGTTTGAAATCAAGAGCTGAGGCATTAGAAAATGATTCATTTCGAGATATATACGGCTCTGATAAAAACCAAGATGGATTTAGGAGGTTTAATTGACGGGCGATACTCGCAGGCAGATCAAATTTAACCACTACGGGGTAGGACTAGTTTGTTCGGAATGGGGTGATAGATCTAATCCTTCAATGCTTTTGCTGCACGGCCTGCAAGACTGCGGTAGGAGTTGGGAAGTATTTGCCCAATCCATGTCTAGCGAATATTGGGTGGTTGCGCTAGATAGCAGAGGTCATGGCGACAGCGACCATACTCCCGGGCGTTATACATTCCTAGATTATGTATCCGATTTAGAAGCAACTATTTTGAAATTAGGCATTGAAAATCCAATATTGATTGGCCATTCAGCTGGAGGGAGATATGCCTTTTCATATGCTGCTCACAACCAAAAACAGGTCAAAGCGTTAGTGGTTGTTGATATAGATCCGGACGCAGTCAACGAGTCCTCGGATTCAATGTTTGAAAGGTATAAAAACGAACCTGACGAATGGGATACTTTTGAAGATCTTGTCGACAGAATATGGTCGAGGCAACCCCAGTCTTCAGAAGAAATGGTCAGATTTCAGGCTGAAGTAATGACGGTATCAAAAGCTGATGGAGGGTGGGTATGGAAAAGAGATAGAAACCTCATCTACGAATACGAACGACCTGACCTTTGGGAAACCTGGAGAGAAGTCGACTGCCCCACTGTCATAATCAGGGGCAGACAAAGCACACTTTTGACCCATGAAACTGCTGTGAAAATGAGAGAGGAGTTGGGCGATTGTAGGCTGGCTGAACTTGAAGGTGGAGGCCACTGGTTTTATCAGGAATCCCCTGGTTCCTTTGAATCTACCGTTAAATGGTTCCTCAATTCTATTTAGGTACGATTGCTACCGGCCTGTGAAATTTGGGATTCTCTTCTCAACGAATGCTTTCACACCTTCTTTGTGGTCCGATGTTTGACGGGCAATATCTTGAGCGGGTCCGGCGAGTTTTAAACTTTCCTCCAGGTTGGTGTGTAGTGATTCATGAATAAGCTTTTTTATCAAGGCCATTGAATAAGTAGCTCCGGAGGCTATTCGGTGGGCCAGATCCATGGTTTCAGTCATGAGTTGATCATGCGAGGTCATTTTGTTCACTATGCCAAGCTCTAAAGATTCTTCAGCTGAAACTATTTCTCCCGTGTACTGGAGCATGAAAGTTTTTCCCAAACCTATCATACGGGGAAGTTGCCAGCAGGAACCATCCGCAGGTATTAATCCCCTTCTGACGAACATCTCAGAAAACTTGGCATTGGTAGAAGCAAATCGTATGTCGCAAGACAAAGCTATGCCCATTCCCAGGCCAATAGCCGACCCGTTCACGGCGGCTATTGAGGGTTTTTGTAGATTGTGCAATCGCAGTGGGACATAACGTACGCCTTCTATCAAGTCCCTCGGCCTTGCATTTAATGCCGATTGCTTGTCCCAGGCTTGGTTCAAGAGGTCCCATGGCGTGCTATCACTTGGTATAGCCTTAGTCTCAGAAGACTCGTTATCCTCATTCATGGTTTTGACATTGGCTCCTGAGCAGAAGGAGGGATCTGATCCAGTTAAAACCAACGCACGGAGCGCAGGAGATGACTCAAATTTGTCGAGCTCTTCTTCAAGCTCCTCCATCATTTCCAGCCCTATGGCGTTTCTTGTTTTTGGGTCATGCATGGTTAGTATTAGAACGCCATGATCGCTTTCAGATTTTATGTAGGTTCCGCTCATCTTGTGCCTCCAATTGAAATTCTTACTTAATGAGTTTTGACTTGTTGTGGTTAATTGGACAGAAACCGAGCAATTTCATCAGTCTCAAAATTTGGTAGATCGTGTAAATATTGATTTTCAGCCATTTTTAGCCCATAGCCTAAATCTTTCATCATCCCGATTTTAGTTGCTTTTACCCCATTTTTATTAAGGTTTTCTAATATCGTAGAGTCATACTTTGGGTGTGCACATATCAATAAAGACCCCGAGGCTATCATCCCGAGTATGTTAAGGCCCAGGAGGTCGGAGAATTGTTTAGCTTGAGGTATCTCAGGAATGTCCTCCCTAATTATGTGCATACCTAATTTAGAGGCATATGAAAGTTCCCTTAGACCACCCGCTATTCCACCTTCTGTGATGTCATGCATGGCAGTTATTTCCCCTGAATCTATTGCTATAGATGCATCTTTTACCACGCTGATGCCTGGGTTATATATGAGGTTTTGTGATTCATATATTAAGCTTTCTTCAATGCCATTTTCCCTCAATTTTGTTACTGCCTCGTTGGCCAAAATTGCGCAACCCTCTATTGGGATGGCTTTAGTTAGGATAATTGAATCTCCTATATTTGCCCCCGAAGATTTTATCTCCTTTCCTTTCTTAACCTCTCCTAGCATGACCCCTGATATCAAGGGCCGATCTATTCCTACGGTAATTTCTGTGTGGCCACCGATAATAGATACATTTAATTGTCGGCAAGCCTCTGTGATATCTTGAAAGATTTGGTTTGTAGAAGTTTCGTCATAATTTTCCGGCAAAAGTATTGTAGTCATCATCCACTTTGGTTCGCCTCCCATTACAGCCACGTCATTGGCATTTATATTGACGACATACCAACCGATCTGGTTTGTTGTGAATGTTATTGGGTCGGTTGTTGCGACAAGATATCGATCTCCCATATCAATTAAGGAAGCATCTTCTCCGGGGGCTGGCCCTGCAACAACCCGTGGGTCCGTTGACCTAAGGTTATTCAGAACCTTTTCCAAGTGTTCTATTGGCAACTTACCAGCTTTCATAAGGACAATCCATCGCTGCTTTGAGATATAGAGGTGCTATTATAGCTGCGATATGATAAAAGCGATTTTTTTTGATCTGTATGGAACTTTGGCGGGATTTAAACCATCGCGATATGAAATTCAATCTCAGGCCTGCGACAAGTTTGGTATCTCATTAACTCAACAAGGTGTTCTTAGGGGCTATGGCCAGGCTGATGCTTTCATGACGGAGCAGAATAAAGGTCACCCCTTGCGGCAAATGTCAGAAACTGAACGATTTAATTTTTTCTGTGAATATGAAAGAAAAATTATAAAAGGTTCAGACATAGATGTAGATTTGGAGACTGCTGGGCAAATATGGCATACCGTTAGAGCCATTCCATATGACATGATTATTTATGAGGACGTTTGGCCTGTTTTGGACGAACTGAAGTCTCGAGATATATGCCTAGGATTACTGTCGAATATGAATCGGCCGGGAAGTGAATTATTGGATGAATTTTACCTGTCAAAACATATGCAATTTGCCGTGACTTCTTTGGAATTGGGTGTTGAAAAACCGAATCCTCTAATGTTTAAGAAAGCTTTGGAGGTTGCCTGCGTTTCTGAGTTGGAGGCAGTTCATGTCGGCGATCAGATTGGTTCAGATGTTGATGGTGCTGAAAACTCTGGCGTACGGCCGATATTAATTGACAGGGACGGAAATCACCCTGGGTTCTCACGATGTCTGAGGATTTCCAATATGGGACAGTTATTTGGTGCTTTAAAATCCTTGGCAGAAGATTTTAGGTAGATGCTGTGGATTTGATTAACTCTTCAGACATTTTTGATTGAAATCTCCCTAATTTCTCAACCACCTCTACAAGGCTGTCTTCCCAATTGTCACCAAGTTCAATTAAAGTGGATCTTATCTGCATATTACCTATAGTCCAGTCAGGACCAATTAGGTTTTGCAGCGCAAACCTCATTCCTCCCACCTCAAAGGGGAACTGAATAACCAGTTTCTCCCCTGTTTTTCGAATATATTCCATACCAGTTAACGATGCTTTGATCTTGAGCCTAACAGTAAAAAGAAGATTTAAAGCTTGCCAAGGTAGTGGGCCAAACCGATCCTTTAACTCTTGCTCTAATAAGTTAGTTTCATCCAATGTGCGGCATTTGATCAATTTTTGATATATATCTAAACGTGAAGGAAGATCTTCTATATAGTCTTGAGATATTCCAGTAGGAATTCCTAAATCTATACTTACTGTATTAGGGTGGAGAGAACTAGGGTGATTTGGATCGTCAGGCGGAATATTTTGAGATCGTAAATCTTCAACAGCTGTTGCTAAAAGCCGAGTGTAAAGTTCGAAACCAACAGCATGAATATGACCACTTTGCTCGGCTCCCAGTATGTTTCCGGCCCCTCGGATTTCTAAGTCCTTCATAGCTATTTTGAAACCTGAACCGAGCTCTGTTGCCGATAACATTGCTTTTAGCCTTCTTTCGGCCGATTCCGTCATGGTGTGACTTTTAGGTATGAGTAGATATGAATAGCCTCTTTTAGCACTCCTGCCGATCCTTCCTCTTAGTTGGTAAAGCTGTGCTAGTCCAAATGAATCTGCTCGGTTTACTATCAATGTGTTTGCATTAGCTATATCCAATCCAGATTCTATTATTGTTGTGCAGAGTAAGACATCGGTTTCACCTTGCGAGAAAGCTAACATTGATCTCTCTAACGCTCTTTCTGACATCTGACCATGAGCGATGCCTATCTTCGCGTCTGGGACTAAGGTTCGAATATATTCGGACATATATTCGATGTTGTAGACTCGATTGTGCAAGAAATATACTTGTCCTTGGCGATCCATCTCTCTAAGTATCGCCTCTCTAATCAGTTCGTCACTAAATTCAGACACATAGGTTTTTATTGGTAGCCTCTCTTCTGGCGCACTTTCTATTGTGCTCATGTCTCTGACTCCGGCCAATGACATATGTAACGTCCTTGGTATAGGAGTGGCAGAGAGGGTTAGAATGTCCACTTGGCTTCGCATTTGTTTAAGTCGTTCTTTATGGACAACCCCGAATCGTTGTTCTTCATCTATTATCACTAGACCTAAATCCTTGAATCTGACATCTTTCTGAACTAGTCGGTGTGTGCCAATGCATATATCGACTGTCCCATCCATTAAGGCTTTTAGAGTTTCCTTTTGAGCCATATTTGATTTGAATCTGCTCAATACAGATAAGTTGACAGGGAAAGCATTCATCCTTTCGGAGAAAGTTTCATAGTGTTGTTGTGCCAGGACTGTGGTTGGTACTAACACAGCAACTTGCTTTCCATCCATTACGGTTTTGAAAGCTGCCCTTAGGGCCAATTCCGTCTTACCATAGCCGACATCCCCGCATATGAGCCGATCCATGGGCCGGTCTGATTCCATGTCGTCTTTTATTTCTACTAACGTGGAAATTTGATCCACAGTTTCTTCGTAAGGGAAGGATTCTTCTAGTTCGAATTGCCATTTTGTGTCAGGACCGGTAGCGTGGCCCTTACTCACCTGTCTTGCCGCGTATATTGAGAGCAATTCCATTGCCATTTCACGAGTTGACTTCTCGACCCTCGCTTTTGTCCGAGACCATTCTTGAGTTCCCAGCCTCGTGAGTGAGGGAGATCTATCCATGGGTGCTACATAGGGGGCAACTCTGTCTAAGTGCTGCATTGGAACATAAAGTTTATCCCCTTGAGCATACTGGAGAATTAAATATTCATGGTTACCAGAGTCTTCATACTTGCTTTCTGTACCAACAAATCTAGCTATACCGTGTTCCACGTGAACCACATAATCACCAGGAGATATTTCTTCAAAAAAAGCTTCTCTTGATACTTTATTGTTTCTTTTTGCCCGCCTGCGTTTCGCGATGCCAAATATCTCCTTGTCACCTAGAAGGGTCAGACGATGTTGTGGCGTATTAATTACAAACCCGTCTCCAATATTGGCGGTGTCAATCGGGATTACTGATAGCGGATGTAAATCAACCACAGAACCGGTGAGTGGAGCTTCAGAGGGGCTTAAATCTTTTAAGAGTTCTTTTAATCTTGAATGGTGAGAGGTAATAGCAATCACTTTACCTCCACCACTTGTGAACTCAGACATATCCTCCGATAAAGTGCCTACGTCACCTTTGTATAAAGGTGGGGAACTAAATGGCATTTGTCGAGTATCGTTATTATCTAGGTCTGATGCTCCCCAAGGCATCAGAAATATGTTTTTCTTTAATTTCTCTATAGAGTTTTCTATTTCGCTCCAAGAAATTCTATCGGTTGGAAAATTGAGCGGGATCTCTCCCCGATTTTCTTTTACCGTTCTTAATTGATTTGTCCGTTCCTCAACATTCCATACAGAATTCATCGCGTCTACATTCCTGTATGAAATTACTAATCCATTCCGAGGAAAATAATCAAGCAAGGTCCCGTTGTTGAAAAAGCCAGAGTATAAACCCAATTCTTCAATTTGACGCCCGTTTACCAGATCATCAATTTCAGAATTAAATCGGGTTATTTCTTCAGGGTTGCATTGAGAAAGATCCACGTGAGAAAGTAGTCGGTCAAATTCATCCGCGGAGGTTGATGATATTAAAGTTTCTTTAGCTGGACTGATGGAGAACCCGTCGACAATAGCTATTGATCTTTGGCTGTCTGGATCAAAGGTCCTTATACTGTCAATTTCATCACCCCAAAGTTCGATTCTATAGGGTATATTCTCACCTATTGGATATACGTCTATGATTCCCCCTCTTCTACTGACCGTGCCTGGTTCTGATACATTTGATTCAAAGGAGTAACCCATCTGCTGCCAGCAATTGACCATTTCTTCTAGATTTACTTTGTCTCCTTGTAGGTAGGAAAAGGAATTTTCTTTAAATGATTTGATTGAGATTGTTTTTTGAGCGAGAGCCGACGCTGAAGTTACTACAACCAGTGGTTCTGAATTATTTTTTACCAAGCACTCTAAAGTTCTTAGTCTTTCTCGAGATGTGGAAAGATCTTCTGTCAATCTCTCAAATGGCAAGATTTCACTTTCACCAAACCTGAGTGGGTTTGCTTCACTCCCCATCCAAGCGGATAAATACTCATGTAGACGCCTTGAATGCTCTGGACTAGGGCAGATAAGCAAAATAGGTATTTGCAAATCTTTCCAAAGGGATGCTGTAAAAAAAGGTACAGCCTCATCTATAATCTGAACACGGGTTTCAGGTTTCCCCTTCATGATTTCAGACACCAATATTTCATAATTGGAATCAGATTTCAAAAGCTCTGTTATTTTTATAAGATCCATTATTTTATCAAAAACATTTTAACGACAAATGACCGATCCCACCAAGGACCGGCCTTCTTTTTTAATGTTACCATCACTTTGAACTGAGGAAATTATTTTTGATTAGAGCGACTTCAATTTCCTGATAAGTCGCTAAGCCTTCAAACCTACCTTTTATCACACCTTGTTGGTCTACTAGGAATATCCAAGGCTCGCTGGGTAAATTCCAATCCTTAACCGCTTGTACAACTTTGGCATTGGATATATTTCCTTTTATTTCCGTCGGGTTTTCATAGATTTCGACATGTATGAAGACCACGTCTTCAGAGAAATCTGAATGTAAACTTTTCACAATATCTATTTGTGGTCCGCAGGTACCAGTTGTACAGAATGCAGGTGATCCGAAGAGAATCAGAGTGGCTTTTCCTTCGTTGATTGATTCGGCAATAGAGTATTCATAAAAAGGTTTGTAAGGGGTGCTATCAGTCGTGATGTTACTGAGATCTCGTGAAAGATTGGCAGTAGTGTTATTTGATGGGAATGCCTTGTCCCCTATTGACGGAGCATGACTTTCCTCAGTTACTTCGATGACCGATGAGGCTTTTTTTTCAACGCCATCCGTGGATTTGAACGATACTCCTACTCCCCATTTGCCTGGTATGTCAAACGTGACATTGCTGGCGTAAACACCTTTATCTCCAACAGGCCATTTTTGAAATTTAGCGACCAGAGTTTCTTTCAGCATGGGCTGATCATCGTTTTGGAAAAAGAAAGTTTCAAGTTTAACTTCCCCATTTTTGACTGCTCCTATTCCGGGCTCAATGATCCCAAAAGCAAGTCTGTGAGTTCCAACACTCAAATCACTGACAGCGAAGGCAATACGGGCTTTTTGAATTGAAGGGGTTTCATTTGGAGAAATTTCCGAATTATTACTTGCATTTCGGCTGCAGGAAACACTTAGTAGGATAAGAAAAATAAATGAAACATAAAAATGTGTTTTGATTGATTTCATATCAAAGGCCTTTGAGTTCTTTGAGACAATTTCAAAATAGGCTGCCTCGCAAAGAAAAATAAGACAGTAGCTAAAAGATATGCGATTATTGCAAAAATAAACAATTGTTTGTATCCACCGGTACTGTCATATAGAACTGCGCCTATTATTGGACCCAGCCCTAGACCAATGATTTGAAATGGACCCATAATTCCTGAGATTGAGCCAAAGGAATGCCGACCATAATAGTTCGCTATTATCATACCGCCCAGCACATTGAGACCTCCGGTAGCGGCCCCCCATATGACCACACATGCAAATCCGGGATACCCACCTTCTATAAACAGAAAAATGGAAGTCACCCCTAAGGACATAGGAAGGGCAGATAATACTAATTTTCGCGGAGAATATATATCAGATAAAAACCCCCACATCGGGTTAGAAAACGCATTCAAAAGGGTGCTAAGGGTCCAGGCAAGCGCCGCCATAGATATAGATAGGCCAGATTCATGTAGGTAAGGTACCAGTTGAAATCCTATGGTTCCGGATGTAAGTATTATTAAAAATTCAGCGGATATTACCGCCCATAATGCAAAAGTCTTTGCTGCTTCGCCTGCTGACCAAACCTCCCCATCGATATTGGAGCCTTTGCCGAGATTGCCAGTCGATTCGAGAGAACTAAGGTTTTTTTCAACCCCGTCGGGTAAGAGCCCTATTGATTCAGGGTCTTTTCTAACGAAAATTATCAAAGGCAGAGCCAATAATATGGAATACACCCCAAGCAATTTATAGGCTGTTCGCCAGCTAGACCAAGTGCTTATCAGCGTGATTAGTTGTACATTTATGGCTCCAAAGCAAGGTCTGGCCATCGATACTATGCCAAGCACGAGATTTCTTTTTCTTTCAAAAAAATTAACCGCTACAGTTCGAGGCATAACTCCAATTAAAACAGGGTTACCCAACCCTCTCGCAATGATGTAGGCGGCATAGAAGTGCCAAATTGCAGACATGCCCCCGATCCAGTAAAAACATCCGCCGACTATTATGGAGGTTAGCGGCATTACTAACCTCGGCCCGTGAGTATCTGCGATTTTCCCAAATACAGGTGTTAACAGGCCAGCAACCCAAGTGCCGATGGTTATACCAAGTGCAATAGTGCTTCTATCCCAACCCGTATCCTCGAACATAAGAGTTTGAATTCCCGCGAGGGTAACTTGAGCTGACCCAGAAGCGGCATAAGTTCCCATAGCCCCAACCGCGATAACTATCCAGCCATAGTAGACAGTAGTTTTAGGTGTCCAAGACCCTGCGCGTTTCAACAATTCCATCAGGGAATTTTAACACTGTGAATTCTTATATAATCGAGATCGAAATATTTTTGGAGTATAACTAGATGAAAATTTCAGATGTCAGTATTGAAGTTATAGAGCGAGAAGTACCTGACACGGGACTGGATTCTGATCTTGGGAGGTTCTCCGGTACTGTCGAACAGGGAGTCCTGCGCATTTTTACTGATGAAGGAATCGAAGGGAATTGCTTTTTGGGCGAATTTCGGAAGGGTTCTACTCCTCTTTATAACCCTATTTTAACAGTTCTTAAACCTGAGTTGGTGGGAATGGAGGTTGCGAAGAGAGAATGGTTGTGGAGTAGGTTGGGGGTATTATCGGCTCGAAAAGGACTGAGTATGTCAGCTTGGGCTCCTGTCGATATTGCACTGTGGGACGCCGCCGGAAAGCAAGCGGGTGTTCCCATACACGAGCTGCTAGGGAATCAAAGGAATGAGATTGATGCTTATGCTACTTACCCGCCTCGTCATATCGATAGTGCAGGGTATGTAAAAGAAGCGGAGGAGATAATTAGTAGAGGTTTCAAGGCCTACAAGATTCATCCAGGCGTAATGGAGACCGATGAAGTTGTGAAAATGGTAAGTATGGTAAGGGAGCGAGTGGGTCCCACTGTGAAGCTTATGCTCGATCCAAACTGTGGATACAACTACCGGAAAGCATTTGATGTAGGCCAGGCTTTAGATGGGAATGGATTCTTTTGGTACGAAGACCCTGTCCCTCATTTTGATTTAGACGCGATTGCTGAATTGACAAGGAGATTGAAGGTTCCCATTTGTATGAGTGATCAGTCGGATAATCAATTTTACTGGGGAGCCAATGCCCTGAGGACAAGATCCAACAGGTTGGTTAGAGGAACCGCAGCTAAATTAGGAATAACAGGACTTAAGAAGTTATGCTCTATGGCGGAAGGTTTTGGTTATAACTGCGAGATTGGAACAGCTGGGAATTCCCTTATGAACATAGCTAATTTGCATGTGATTTATTCGGTAGCGAATTGTGATTTCTATGAATATTGGATGCCGGCAGACGCTCATCAATTTGGGCTTCTAGAGGATATCGTACCGAATGACGAAGGGGTCATCACAGCAACCCGCTCCCCTGGGCTGGGATACCAAATTGATTGGGATTACATAGAAAAACATAAAACAGGTACATTAGCCTAGTGTGAATGGTGAATTAAATGAATGTTGGAACACAGCTCAAGGCCAGGAATGATGATGATTACAGAGTGTTCGCACAACTGGGGGTAAACAATATTTGTGGATACCCACCAGGTGATCCTCAAGAATGGACCCCACAAGTCCTGAAAGCCTATAGAGAGCATGTTGAATCTTTTGGGTTGAAGTTAGATTTTATTCCACTGCCACTCAACTCACATGAGATATCCTTGGCGGAAAACCCCAACATTATGCTTGGAAAATCTCCTGACAGAGATAGAGAAATTGACCTGATACAAAATATTATAATGAATTGTTCCTTAGCAGGTATACCCGCTGTTAAGTACAATTTGACCCTTCTAGGTGTAGTTAGCACTGACGACGAACATTGGCGGGGAGGGTCTACGACAAGGGCTTTTAGATACGAGAACGCAATTCAAGAACCTCCTTTAACCATAGCGGGCCAAACCACAGAGGAAATGATGTGGGAAAGAATAAATTATTTTGTTCAGTCAGTGGTGCCTGTCGCGGATGAGTACAAAATTCGTATGGCCCTTCACCCTCACGATCCAGCAATGCCCAGACCCGAAGGTTTTAGAGGCGTTGACCGAGTTTTAGGAAGTGTTGACGGATTGAAAAAATATATTGATTTGAATTCAAGCGATTTTCACGGATTGAATTTTTGCCAAGGTACCGTTACTGAAATGTTGGAAAATCCGGCAGAGGAAATTTTTGACGTTATCAGATATTTTGGTGAAAGGAAAAAAATATTCAACGTTCATTTCCGAAACATTAAAGGTAGGTTTCTAGATTTTGTAGAGACCTATATTGATGATGGAGATGTCGATATGAAAAAATGTGTAGAACTGTACGGTGAACTAGATTACCCATATATGCTGATGCCCGATCATGTGCCGAACATGTCTGGGGAAAATTCTAAAATGGTAGGTTTTGCATATACCTATGGGTACATCAAAGGATTAATCGATTCTGCTGGATTCGGGACATAGTAAGTCTTTGGTTCCTAAGGTAGTAGTGCTTCGTTAACTGTAACTCCAAACCCTGGGCCATCTGTTGGTGAAATATATCCGTTCACGGGATGTGGTTCGCCTATCCACAGTTCATCTTTGTTACCACCCTTCGTACCTGGAAGCACTTCGGCCAAATTGTCGCAAGTTGAAGAGACAATTAAGTGAAGTCCCCATACTTCTCCTCCTCTATGTGGTACGACGGGTATATCGAGCGCATTACCCATCTCTGTGATCCGAATGCCAGATGTTAGGCCTCCACACCATGTTATATCCGGCTGCCATAGGCCTAAGGCCTTTGTTCTTGCTATTTCTTGGTAGCCATATTCAGTGAATTCATGTTCTCCACCGGCGATCAAAGTAGGCTTCACCAAACTTCTTAGTTCAGCTTGAGCGGCTAGATCATCGGGGTTAATCACATCTTCAAACCAGTAAATATCGAATTCTTTCAAAGATTTTGACATTTCTAAAGTAATGTCAAAACTCCATGACATGTATGTATCGATCATAATTAAAGCTTTCGGGCCTAATAAATTTCTTGCTTTATCTGCAGTGACTATGGCTGTTGAAATGTCGTTGTCTGAGACCCACCTGTGGGGAAATTTATGGGCAGTAAAACCTAACTCTGCATACCATTCTACGTCTGTTCCTGTAGCATACGACCGAACAGAATCCTTTTTTCTGTCTCCTATTAGTTCGTATACTGGACAGTTTTCTGCTTTTCCAAGCAGATCCCACAAAGCTAAGTCCACTCCACTTAAGGCCATTATAGCAATACCTTTTCTGCCATAGGGGAGAGAAGCGGAATAAAGGTGATCCCAGGCCTCTTTGATATCTTGTGTGGTGGCTATTTCCTTATCTAAGAGAAGTTCCCTAAAATGCTTATTCACAACTTCTACCGCGGCTACACCACCGCCGCCGTACCCTACTCCTACAATACCTTGATCTGTTTCAATCCTCACAACTATTTGCCAAAAGTGTGTTCGCCAAGAAGGTACTACGTTCCTGTAGTCTGGATAGACTGCTTTTACTTCAGTGATTTTCATTAACTTCATCCTACAATTCTTAAATGGTATTGCTTTTATGTTGTTAGGTAGTTACCGCTATGATAACTTGACGGTATGTAAACATTAAGAGGGGAGTTAACATGGGATTTGAAACTATCTTAGTAGAACAAATCGGGAGAGTGGGAATCATAACCTTAAACAGACCTGATTTTCTGAATGCTTTTAATGGTGATCTCAACAGAGAATTAAGGCTACAAATCAGAGATTTTAACAACGATTCTACAGTCGGATCTATAGTTATTACGGGGGCAGGGAGAGCTTTTTCAGCAGGAGCAGATTTAAGCAATTTTGAGGCAACTGTGAGGGGTGAATCAAGAGAATCTGACGACGAAACAGCCGCCTTCCCAAAGTGGCCCATATTTATGAAAGAATCCAAACCCACTATTTGTGCCATTAATGGTTATGCCATTGGTATGGGTATAACCCTGCCACTGGGTTGCGATATCCGTCTCATGTCAGAAAGTGCAAAACTTTCTTTTCGATTCGCATATATTGGGTTGACCCCTGAATTCGGCAGTACTAATCTACTAACTCAGACAGTTGGTATGTCGAAAGCTATGGAATTTATGCTTACAGGTCGCTTTATTGAGGCGGATGAGGCCTTAGAATCTGGATTGGTTAATCACGTTTACCCAGATGATCAATTAATTGCTAAAGCTCTGGAGTTGGCTACCGCTGTAGCTTTTAATCCTGAGTGGCAACTCAGTCAGATTAAAAGAATGATGAGAGATCACCAATATAACGATAATCTTGATGAGGTAATGGATATAGAAAGTAGATTCTTTAGTCAGTCACAACAAACAGCCGCCCACAAAGAATTTCTTACTTCTTTCCGAGAGAATAGATCTCCTGATTATCATAATTTACCCTGAAGGGGTGACTATATGAAAGGATCTAAAGGACCAATTATAGGTCTGACATGTTCAGATGTTGATAGATCACTTCCTTATGCATCTATGGTAGAAAAATTTGGCGGTGTGGTGAAACTCATTACCCCGTCAAATTTCGATAGTGTCTCTGAAACTATGAACAATATAGATGGACTAATGTTAGCTGGTGGGGCAGATGTTCACCCTAAACACTATGGTGAAGATTCTGATGCTGAATCAGGCTCCTGGTATAACGAAGATCTGGATGATATGGAAATATCTATATTGGGATCCGCACTTGAAACAGATTTACCAATTTTAGCCATATGCCGAGGTATGCAGGTTTTGAATGTTTTGATGGGCGGGTCCTTGATTCAACATATCGATGGCCATAACATCGAACAAGTAGAAGGAGGTGACCGTCTCTCTAGCTACCATCGAATTTTTCTGTCCCCTGGGTGCAAATTATCCGCTACGGTTGGTTCTGGTGGTTTTGTTCGGGTCAATCATCGACATCATCAAGGGATTGCAGAGGCACAAAAATCAGATGATCTTATGGCTTCTGCCTGGTCAATGGAGGATGGCATGATAGAAGGCCTTGAAAGTCCGAATCATCGCTGGGTTTTAGGGGTTCAATTCCACCCCGAAAGAAGAGGGGAAATTCCACCGCATTTTGATAAATTGTTTAAAACCCTAGTTTTTAAGGCTACACCTACTACATAGAGGGGTTTTATAGTCATAAAACCACTACTTTTTGTGCTATAATTATGACTAGCAATAATTCCATGAATATCTCATATTTATTGTTTTCATATTATTAACCAGAACCTATTCTGTTGATGATGGGTATATGCGAAATTTTGGTTACCTAGCGGAGTATTAATTTATGACATCTAGCAAGTCGGAATTCGGCTTTATAAAAGTCACCTCCATAGTAGATGAGATGAGGAGTTCTTATCTTGACTATGCGATGAGTGTAATTGTCTCAAGGGCGTTACCTGATGTGAGAGATGGGTTGAAACCTGTTCAAAGGCGTATTTTGTATGCGATGCAGGATCTTGGTATGAGACCAGGGACTGGGTATAAAAAAAGTGCGAGATTAGTTGGGGAAGTTTTAGGTAAATGGCATCCTCATGGAGACCTAGCTGTCTATGAAGCGATGGTCAGGCTGGCTCAAGATTTTACGGTCAGGATGCCGTTGGTTGATGGACAGGGGAACTTTGGAAGTATTGATAACGATCCGCCGGCTGCAATGAGATACACTGAGGCTCGCCTGAGTCCTGTATCCGAAGTGATGTTAGCCAATTTGGATCAAGAAACTGTTGATTGGTCACTAAATTTCGACGACACCCTGAGAGAACCTGTTGTTTTACCAGCAAGACTTCCCAACCTTTTAGTAAATGGTGCCTCGGGAATTGCAGTTGGTATGGCAACAAATATACCTCCTCATAATTTGAGGGAGGTGTGTAATGCTGTTAATGCTCTTATAGATAATCCGGAAGCTACTTCGGAAGATTTGATGAAATACGTTAGGGCCCCCGACTTTCCCACTGGTGGGACCATTATGGGGACTAGCGGCGCCAGAGAGGCGTACACAACAGGGAAAGGACAGATTGTTGTCCGAGCTGTCGCGGAGGTGGAGGAGATGCCTCGAAATGTAAACAGGATGCAGATAGTAGTAACTGAGTTGCCTTATCAAGTCAACAAGGCGGGGTTAGTGGAAAAAATAGCTACCTTAGTAAAAAATCGCAAAATTGAGGGCATATCAGAGGTTCGTGACGAGTCTGACAGGGATGGAATGCGCGTAGTTATTGAACTTAGGGGAGGGGTTCAACCTCAAGTTGTCTTGAATAATTTGTACAAACAAACTCCACTTCAATCTTCATTCTCGGCCAATATGTTGGCTCTAATAGACGATATACCGAGAGTCATAACACTCAAAATAGCTTTGCAGCAATACATAAAGTTTAGGCAGCAGGTAGTTAGGCGTAGATCCGAATTCGAATTAAGGAAGGCTGAAGAAAGAGCTCATATACTGGCCGGCCTTAGGATTGCTATAAGTAACCTTGATGAGGTTATCAAGCTTATTCGTAATTCTCAAGATGTCGAAAATGCTAGGACCGAACTTATGACTACTTTCGATCTAGATCAACCGCAGGCACAGGCTATCCTGGATATGCAGTTAAGGCGTTTGGCTGCCCTTGAGAGGGAAAAATTAGAACAGGAATACCAGCTGCTGCAAGAGACTATCAAAGGACTTCAGGAGCTTCTTGGTGATGAAGGTAAAATTTTGGATGTCATCAAAGATGAAACAGAGGAAGTAAAAAGTAAACACGGAGATAAGAGGAGAACCTCGATAAGCCATGATGCCTATGACCTCAGCCGCGAAGAGCTAGAAGCTCATGAGCAAATTGTTATCACTCTTAGTCAGGGTGGATATTTAAAAAGAATTCAGTCGAATACCTTTAGGCGTCAACACAGAGGAGGTAGAGGTGTTTCCGGTATGAACACCAGAGATGATGACCCTGTAAAGGAATTGATGGTAGTGGATACCCACGACAAATTAATGTTTTTCACCAATAAGGGGCGAGTTTTATCAAAGATAGGCTACGAATTAAGGGCAGATCAAAGTAGAAATACTCGAGGGGTCCCTGTGGCCAACATAATAAATGTTTGGGATACCGAAAATATAAGTGCATTGATAAATATTGGGAAAAAACAATATGAAGAATATGAATACCTTGTGTTAGGAACTCGGCAAGGCCGAGTTAAAAGAATCAATCTTGATGATGTTGAACACATTCGGCCATCTGGATTGATCATCATGAATCTTAAAGGTGATGATGAATTAGTATCTGTTAAATTGGCTAAGTCAAAGGACGACATAATTTTCATATCAGAGCAGGGTATGGGGATAAGATTTTCAGTGGATGATCTTCCAATACGTCGCCGTACCGCGGGTGGTGTTAAAGGAATGTCATTAAGAACAGGTGATAGGGTGGTTTCAATGGATGTAGGTCACGATGACAGTAAACTGCTTGTCGTCAGCAAATTAGGACGAGGTAAAGTAAACCCTCTCAGCGAATACAGAAGGCAAGGCCGTGGCGGGTTAGGTTTACGGGCGTTCAAACTTACTAAAAATACAGGGTTAATAGCAGATGCTCAAATAGTGGATGAAACCAATGAGGTATACCTAGTTTCTGAGAATGCTCAAGTTATGAGGACTGATCTGAGTGAAATAAGGAGCCTGACTGGAAGAATCACTCAGGGAGTGACGATATTTAAGCCTAGAACAGGTGATTCAGTTTCTTCAATCGCATGCGTTGGTGACTTTGCAATTGATGATGATGATGATCAAAAACAAACTGACGCAAAGGCATCGGAAAACGGTAAAAAGCCAAAAAATAAGAAATAGGGAACGCTGTCAGATACCCAGGTGGTGGGGGCATTTGCACGATGGTTAGGATTTATATGAGTTATATATAAATACCGACAGCGTTGGATCGTCTTAGTGATTCGCCGGGCCTGGAAGATGCAAATAACTAGAAAATTGCTATTGGGTTTGCAGGTGATCCTGTTCCACCTTGAACATAAAGAGGATTTAGACTTAGCATAAATTCGTACCTTTCCTCCTCAGCACAAGCGTTTGAGAGTGGCTCTAGATACGCGTTGTCAACAAGAGCTACCCCGTAGGCAAATATCACACCGTGGACAGTCCAAGGAATTTGGTATTCGTTGGGTGAGGCGTCCATCATATCCCAGCCTAAGATAGCTATGTTATTGCTTTTGACAAACGGTAGGCATGAAGCGTGGAGACCTGGTCTTCCATCTGGGGTACCCCATCTACCATTATTGTCGGCAGCATATTTGTCGCGCCCACTATATACGAAAACGGCATCACCAGATTTTATTTCCGTATTTTGCTCTTTAGCGATATCTTCCAATTCCCAACCATGAACCGGTTCGCTCAGTGTTACATAGGGTTTGTTCCTATGTTTAGGTACATCTAGTAATATTCCACGCGTTAAAATTCCATCTTTCCATTCGGCGACGGTACCAAAATTTGCACCGCCAAATTTAATGACATCATCAGGAGTTTTACCTTCCCACATTCCGTTCTTGTCCCAAACGTGGCATAAAGCATCTATATGAGTAGTGGCAGTACCGTGATAAAAAACACCGTAGTAATCCATTGCGGCGCCACCTTCAAATGGTCTTTCTTCTTTGTGCATATAATGCTGGGCAGGTCTAGGATTATCCGCTGCAGGAGTTACTGGCAATGGTCTGCTTAAAGATACTGTCCTACCTATTGTAGCTAGCGACACTGCCTCTAAACGCTTTTCATTCGTTATCAAGTTCATGGCTCCAGCGGAACCTTTATTGCCCCATCTACCCCAGTTGGTATCTTCCAGATAAGAATCGACCTCTGATTTAGAAGGTATATTTCTGCCTGCCATTGCTGCTTGACTCCTTTATCGATACTTCTGATGCAACTGAAATGCCATCAGTCCGCTATGGTTACACCTGCCATATCCTCCATAAAATTAGCGATAGCAGAGTGATCAGAGTTGCCTTTGCCGTCGTTAATAAGGGATCCTAACATTTGCTGTACCAAGCCGGTCACCATCAACGGAACCCCGACATCCTTTCCTGTCAGTATGGCGTTGTGTAGATCTTTCTGATGGAGAACTACCCTAAAGCCAGGATCGAAATTTCCTTCTAGCATCATCGGGCCTTTTGTATTCATTACGGTGCTTCCGGCCAACCCTCCCTTGATAGCTTCAAATACAACTTTAGGATCAATGCCAGATTTTTTCGCTAATACAAGTGCTTCCCCTAAAGCCGCGATATTTCCAGCGACTATAATTTGGTTCGCCAATTTTGTAGTGTTTCCTGCTCCGTACCCTCCGCAAAGAACTATGCTGCCGGACATTGCGGTTAGCATGTCATAATTCTTTTCAAAGATATCCTTTTCACCGCCTACCATAACCGCGAGAGTTCCCTCGATAGCTCCTGTTTCCCCACCACTTACCGGAGCATCTAAGAAATTTACACCTGCAGCGTCACAGGCTTCCCCTATCTTTTTTGAGGATGCGGGAGCAATCGAACTCATGTCGATCACAGTATCGCCTTTTGAGGCCCCTTCTAATACACCACCTGGTCCCAGAATCGCAGCCTCTGATTGAGGGGAATCAGGGACCATTGTTATAACGATGGGGGTTTTAGACGCTACTTCTGCTGCAGAAGACGCCGGGGTGGCACCTTCAGTGGCCATTTCTTCAACTGCTTCAGCGACTATGTCATAAACAGTCACTGCGTAGTCTGCTTTTATTAAGTTTTTCACCATGGGTTTTCCCATGATTCCCAATCCAACAAAACCTATTTCACCTCGTGCCATTTTTGACGACTCCTTCTATTTGTTGGTTCCCGTAAAATCGGAGACCAATGCATATTTTTAATTTTGCAGCCCTTTTGTTTTCACGAACACCCCAATTATAGACTTAGATGTCACTCGGTCAACATTAGGTTGGCCAAGTAATACTGTTCCCGATATACGCCCTTGTTTTATAACTTCAATTAATGGTTCTCTGTTATTATTCCGATGTAATTTTATTCACTGATTAAGCAACAAAACGGGAGATGGAAAGTGTCTGAACTAACCCAAAACGAAATCGATTCTGTTGCTGGTATGCAAACCTGCGCTGTTTCCAATGCTATTGAAAGTTTAAATATCAGATCGAGAACCGAAGGATTCATGACCCCTGATATAAAAAGTATGTTTCCAAATATGGGGTCAATGGCGGGGTTTGCAGTTACCGCGGTTATTAAAGCCTCCACTCCGCCTTCAAGTAACATGAATTATTCTCGAGTGGAATGGGTTGATGAGATACTGAAGATTCCAGGCCCAAGGGTTATTGTAATGAAAGATTTGGATCACCCGTTGGTAATCGGATCTTTCTGGGGTGAAGTCCAAAGCGCAATTCACAGTTCCCTAGATTGTGTGGGAGTCGTTACTGATGGAGGGGTTCGGGATCTAGACGAAATGCAAGAATGGGGGTTTAATGCCTTCGCAAGTACAGCTTTGGTTTCTAGAGCTAATGTTCACCTAGTAGAAGCAAATATTCCAGTCACAATTGGTGGCGTTACTGTGAATCCAGGAGATTTACTTCTTGGAGATAAACATGGAGTGATTAGTATCCCGAAAGATATCGTTAAAAATTTGCCCGATGCTGTCGCTAAAGTGGAGGCAGGTGAAAAAGAGATTATAGACGTCTGCAAAGCCCAAAATTTTTCCCCAGAGAAACTGAAAGATATACTTCGCCAAAGATACGGTGGCTAATTAATTTAACTTAAGGAAAACAAATGGCTTCACCAAAAGTAGTGTTTCTGACGGGACTAAAAGAGGCGTTGATACATGAGGTTATTTCGTACAGCCCGGCTGATTACCAAATTGTAGTGTTAGATAAATCCTCGACAGAAAAACAACAAATAGATGAGGTTCGCGATGCGGATTTCTTATTGTGTTATGGACAAGATCCTTCGGATACAGTCATCAGATCGTTACGAAAATGCCGTCTTGTACAGCTACTTGCAGCAGGATACGATCGTATGAATTTAGAGCTTCTTTCAGAGCTCGAAATACCTTGTTCCAATAATGGGGGGGCCAACTCATGGGCAGTTGCAGACCAGGCACTACTTTTGATGCTTGCGATATATAAACAGCTTTTGGCAAGTAATAACGCGACTAAGGGAGGGCGTTGGTCTGAACCTATAACCGGTCAAAACACATTTGAGATGGCTAATAAAAAAGTGGGGATTTTAGGTATAGGCAATATCGGCAGGCAGGTGGCTAAGCGTGTTCAAGGATTTGATGCTGAGGTACAGTATTTTGACTTATACCCCCTTGACGATAAGGCTGCAAAGGAATTAAATGTCAAATATGTGTCGTTAGAAGAACTTTTTAAAACCTCTGACATAATCACATGCCACACTCCTTTGACAAAAGAAACAAAACATATAGTTAATTCAAACACGCTCTCAATGATGAAACCTACTGCTATCTTGATAAACACTTCGAGAGGACCAGTAGTCGATGAGACAGCTTTAATTAATGCCTTGGAGGAAGGCCACATCGCTGCTGCCGGGTTAGACGTTTTTGAAAAAGAACCGGTGGATCCCGATAATCCTTTATTGAGTATGGACAATGTTGTAGCTACTCCGCATATGGCTGGTACAACTTGGGATACTTGGGCTAGAAGGGCCAATTTCGGTTTTGAAAACATGGAAAGAGTAAGACAAGGAGAGGCTCCACAGGCAGTGGTTAGAAATTTCGATTCCAGCTGAACCAATTCGGCTAGAGGATAAAATGATGGGACAGGATGTGAGATTCCGACTCGAAAAGAACGAGGAAAAGCTGAATTCCCATGCCTGCCGCTCAGCCAATTCTCGAGGTAGGAAGGAGATAGAAATCCCGAGCCCTATAAGGACCGAATTTCAAAGGGATCGTGATCGAATACTTCATTCCAAGGCATTTAGGAGAATGAAGCACAAGACTCAAGTTTTTATATCACCCGTAGGAGATCATTTTGTTACCAGACTCACCCATACATTGGAGGTTGCTCAGATCGCTAGAACTGTATCAAGGGCTTTGAATTTAAATGAAGACCTAACAGAGGCAATAGGTTTGGGTCATGATATGGGTCACACTCCCTTTGGGCACATAGGTGAAGATGAATTAGGTAAATTAAGCCCTTTAGGATTTAGACATAATATCCAGAGTGTTCGACTTGTGGAGAAATTAGAAAAAAATGGGAAAGGATTGAATCTCACAGAAGAAGTAAGGGAAGGAATGCTTCATCATTCGAAGCCAAAGGGGGATTTTATGTCCTCAAACTTGGTTGAAGGTATGGGCCTTGAGGCCCAGGTGATAAGAATTTCTGATGCTATTGCATACCTCAACCACGATTTAGGGGATGCTTTCAGGGCTGGTGTTTTAACAGAAGTTGACTTGCCTCATGAGACCAAGGAGTTTTTAGGGAGAAGGCACTCTGAGCGGGTGAATCGTATGGTTATGGACATAGTTAGTACCTCTAGTAGTTCATTGGAAGATACTTTATTGAATTCCCGCCCAACAATTTCGATGAGCAAATCAATGCGAGATGCTACAAATGCTCTTCGTGATTTTATGTTTGAGAGAGTGTATATGCCCGTAGATTCGGGCCCAGAAGGTAAAACTGCCAGATTGATTATTAATGTTCTTTACGAGGCATTGGATAATAACCATGATCTAATACCAAATGAATTTTTAGAAATAGGAGAGACCATCGATCATGCAATTGCGGATTATATTTCTGGAATGACTGATGGCTTTGCAATTCGGACTGCCGAGTCGCTATCTCCTGGAGTTGGACAGGTTTTCGCCAGTTAATTTAATAACTATTGTTATAATCCCAAAATGACCGAATCGACTAATCCCATAGATAGATTAAAAACCAGATTGGTTTTTAAGAACATTGACCATATACAAGAACATTTAGAGGCTATGCAAAGAGACTCGCATGGTTTGGAGTATGGCCCATGGAAACTTGAAGTGGACAACATCTGGAAAAAAATATTTTCGGATATAAACGAAATGTCAGAGGAAGCCCAGAAGATGGTGCTGGATTCAATGAGGGATATATGGGTTAGTTACATCACTCATTATGGCGCTGTTGAAAGTTAAATCAGAAGGAGTGTCTAGGAATGTCATTGAGGTTTAACCCTAATTTGGAGCAAGCGAGAAGGCGTTCTGCGTTAGCACATAGGGTCTTGGTTAAACTGAAAACCTTGGGCCTATCTGATGATCAAAATGGTGCACTCGCTACGTTGTGCACCGACATAGGAGATTTGTGGAGTTCCCAGTTGGTTTTTCTTGAAATACTTAATAGATTTTTGGAAGAATCGGATAATTGGGATTCCATTGGAGACGATTTTGTTGATATGTTGTCCAACGTAGAACATATCTCATGGCATATAGATAGCTTAAAAAAACCACTGGAAACACTCGCCCAATATTCATATTCCGAATCAAAAAATACCGAATAGTACTTATTATGAGTGAAATAGACGAAATAAAATCAAGACTAGATGTCGTTGACATTGTTTCTGAAAAGGTTCAGTTACAGCGTGCTGGTAGGAATTATAAAGCTAACTGTCCTTTTCATAGTGAGAAAACCCCATCTTTCATAGTGGACCCAGGGAGGCAATCCTGGAGATGTTTCGGATCATGTGGTGTCGGTGGAGACATTTTTAGCTTTGTTATGAAGACTGAAAATATGGAGTTTTCTGATGCTTTAAGAATGCTTGCTCAGCGCACCGGAGTTGAACTACGGGGATATAAAAAGAACGAATCAAAGGACTCCTATTTTGAGATCAATAAGATAGCCTTGGATTTTTATAAAGATGCTCTTTTGACGGATGAAGCCCAATCTGCACGTATCTATCTTAAATCAAGAGGTGTAGATCAAACCTCGATTGAAAACTTCGGGCTTGGCTATAGTCCTCGAGGTCGAGATTCCCTTAAGTCTCACCTATTGTTCCATGATGTGGATCTCAGCAACGCGGTTGAATGTGGGTTATTAAATAAATTTGAGGATGGGACCACCAGAGATTTTTTCTGGGGCCGGTTGATGTTCCCAATATTTGATAGGTCGGGAAGGCCGGCTGGGTTTGGGGCGCGTTCTATGGACGACTCAATGCCGAAGTACATAAATACCGCAGCTACCCCAGTATTTGACAAAAGAAGCACTTTGTATGGGTTTCATATGGCTAGAGAGGCGATTAGAGATAGTGATCTAGGTGTAATTGTTGAAGGTTATATGGACGTAATTGCGGCCCATGAATATGGCTATAAAAATGTGGTGGCAAGCATGGGAACAGCTTTGACTGCAGAGCAAGTCAGTCAGCTTAAAAACTTGGCTTCTACCTTTGTATTGGCCCTTGATCAAGATGTGGCGGGCCAAGAAGCTACTTTACGAAGTCTGGAATCCGCCTGGCAAATCTTTGGAGATTCTAGTAAAAGGTCGCGCGACCCTTTGTTTGCGGGAAACCCCACAAAAATCAATGTTGTTTCATTGCCGGAGGGGAAAGACCCAGATGAATTTATTCGTTCAGAAGGGTCTGATTGGGAAATGGTTGTAAACGATGCTTTACCACTTATGGAATATCTAATTCCAGTTGTGTCAGGGCGATTTGATTTAGATGGTCCAGGTGGAAAGGGCCGGGTAGTTGAATCTCTTGCTCCGATTCTTAGGTTATTAGATCCCTTTGATCGTGAAAAATATATTGGCATGTTAGCGGAACAATTATCTACATCGGCCGATACGGTAAAAATCGCCTTGAAGCAGGTTCGAAGAGGATTCAATCAAAGGGATCGCAATGTTAGAGAAAATCAATACGAAAAATTTGAAGACCCAAAGCCAGTACATAACAACTACAAACTTGATGAATATACGTTGTCATTGATAATCAACCGACCAGAATTGAAAGAGGCTGCGGTTGAACTAAATGCTGAGTGTTTTGCCAGAACTGAGGATAGAGAAATTTATCTTAGATGGTTAAACCTTGACCCAAATGAATCTTTAATTAAATTATTGGACCCAGTTCTTGAGGAAAGGTTTTCCAGTATACAGAGTTATACTATGATTCCTTCAAGTAATACAGATACATTGATAGATTTTGATACGTGTATCAAAAGATTGGAAAGAAGAAGATTGCAGCTTTATAGAGCGGACCTAATTCAATCGCAAGACACTGATTCTCCTCCTACAATCGACCTTCAAAATGAACTAGGTGGTTTGGATAGGCAAATATTGGAGACTTATAAAGGGGATAAAGAGGGGAATTGAGTGGTTTTTTTGGTAAAATGTATCCTGGCAATGCATTGTGACAACCTGAAAATTTTTAACCTGCGGCAACATTTGGAAAGGAGAAGGGAATGACTACTGACGGAATTCAGCATGTGGGAGGAGAGGCAGATCTTATAGATGGTGCTTTGAGAGGAAGTCGATCAAAAGAGGATGGATATAGGGCTGATGAGGAAGAGCAGGATGAACAGGATGATTTACGAGAAGAAGAGGACGATGATGAGGACGATGATGAGGATTCAACAGTTCTTGAGCTGGGTATGGATGCACGTTCGGCAAGACGAGATATGGAGGAGGATGACGACGCTCCCCCATCCCTTGAAGATTTGAAAGCTAAGGCTGCTCGTGAATGGGAAAAAGAAATTGGAAGTACAGACATAATCGATGATCCTGTCCGTATGTACCTTAGAGAAATAGGTCGGGTTGATCTTTTGAAGGCCCCTCAAGAAAGAGATTTGGCTCGAAAATTTGAAGGTAAACGATTTGTAGAAAATAAAGAAGAGGTTTTGTCTTTAGAAGAGGACACCTCACCAAAAGCAAGAGATATCGTTGTAGATATGCTTAAGACTGTTGTGGCTAGTGAAGATATCATAAAGGCAATTCTTACCTCAAAAGAGGTTGCGTATGACGGAACATTGCCTGATTTAATGGCGAACCCAGACGTTAGAGAAGCCATCGATGGTATTTTCCAGGATGATCTACTGGAACAAATTTCTGCGATTTTGTCGGAATTGAAAGATCAAGATCCACCTGAGAATGATGTATTGAAGGAGATGATCAAACAGGCTTCGATAAATACTAGATTGCTACCTGACGACATATTCAAAGTAATTGATGGTAGACCTACAATGGATCAATTGAGGGAAATAGTTGCTGATGATTCCACTGTGGATAAGATGCAGCCATATGAACTTCTGTTTAGACAGCATATGGAACGTATAAAACAAAGAGGTGATGATGCTCAACAGCACCTTTCAGAAGCCAATCTGAGATTGGTAGTGAGTGTGGCAAAAAAATATATTGGCCGGGGAATGTCCCTTCTTGATCTGATACAGGAAGGAAATATAGGACTGATTAGAGCTGTAGAGAAATTTGATTACAGGAAAGGCTACAAATTCAGCACATACGCTACTTGGTGGATTAGACAAGCCATCACTCGCGCGATCGCAGATCAAGCTCGGACCATACGTATTCCAGTACATATGGTGGAAACTATAAATAAATTACTTAGAGTAACAAGAAGATTAGTCCAAGAGTATGGAAGAGAACCGACCAGTGAAGAAATTGGTCGCGAAATGGAGATTGCTCCGGATAAGGTTAGAGAGATTCTAAAAATTTCTCAGGAGCCTGTTTCATTAGAAACACCTATTGGAGAAGAAGAGGATAGCCATTTGGGTGATTTTATTCCTGATACGGCAGCCTTAGCACCAGTAGAGGCGGCCTCTTACCAGCTCCTTCGAGAACAGGTTATTGATGTGCTGGACACCCTTAATGACAGAGAAGCAAGAGTTTTGGAACTCAGATTTGGGTTGGAAGATGGTAGGAGTAGAACTCTTGAAGAAGTTGGCAAGGACTTCGGGGTAACTAGAGAGAGAATTCGACAAATAGAAGCAAAAGCCCTTCGCAAACTGCGCCACCCGAATAGATCCAAAAAATTGAGAGATTTTCTAGAAAACTAAATGCCGCTTGGGACAACTAGGACTAACACTGACACCCATTCCGATGTGGTAAATAGCCGGGATGCAGTGCCAACTGTTGCCGTGATAAAGACAAATCCTGCAACTGTGGCTGCTGATATTGGGTCCGCTATGCGCCTTGCAGGATACAATTTTCAATTGGCGCCTGATGTTGCTACCCTTCTAAAAATCAACATATCCTGGCAGCACTATTACCCTGCCTGCTCTACCTCTCCCTGGCAATTAGATGGAGTTATAAAAACGTTAAAGGAAGATGGATTTGCAGATTTAATTCCCACTCACAATGGAACTGTTGTAGTGGATGCCCGGGAGGGTGAAGTTAACAACAAGCATGATGTGGTTGTGAGACGGCATGGCTTGGAAAGTGTACATCTTGAAGATGTTGAGTGGGTGCCGCTCCATTTTGCGGACGATTTCCTAGTTTTGGACCAAATTTATCCTGATGGCATAAATATACCTAAATTTCTGATTGATAAGAATGTGATTCATCTTCCAACTATGAAAACTCATGTTTTTACTACTATTACAGGAGCGATGAAGAATGCATTTGGAGGATTACTAAATTTTCAAAGGCATTGGACTCACTCTGTAATACATGAAACCTTGGTTGATTTATTAAGGATACAAAAAAAAATTCATCCCGGTATTTTTGCTTTAATGGACGGTACTTTTGCGGGTTCGGGACCAGGACCCCGAGCCATGCAATGGCATGAAAAAAACGTTTTATTAGCGGGGTCTGATCAAGTTGCCGTGGATGCAGTTGCTGCGAAAATGATGGGATTTGATCCTATGGGCATAGATTTTATTAGGATAGCGGATGAACAGGGACTTGGGTGTGGCCAAATCTCTAAAATAAACATTGTTGGAGAAGATATATCTGGTGTGAATTGGGAATTTCAAAGTGGAAATACTTTAGCTAGTAAAGGTCAAAAAATGATTTATTGGGGGAATTTGAAGCCACTTGAGAACATGTTATTGAGGTCCAAATTAACCCCTTTAGCCTATCTTGCTTCCAATATATATCACAATGAATACTGGTTGCGATTCAAGGGTAAAAAACGTATAAACGCAGCAATGAAGACCCAATGGGGGCGTCATTTCTTAGATTATTAACCCAGTTAAAACGTCTGGGTATATTATCTATCCTGTCCTATTCAGTAGATTCTTCAGCTTCTTCACCGGCGACCTCGACTTCAATTTCATCTCCTTCCCCGTCTTCAGACTCTATCTTCTCTACTCTCGGAGCTACAACGGTAGCCACCATTTCCGATGCTTCGTTGATCACAGTTACTCTTTCATCCACCTCTATGTCGCTAACATAGAAATTTATTTCAAAGTCCACCAGTAATTCGGCCTGCAAAGTAATCGCCTTCGGTATTTCCAGAGGTAAGGCCTCTACCGTTAGCGTCAGTAGCGGTTGCAGTAGGGTGCCTCCCATTGTTCGCACTGCTGGAGAGGTGCCTATGACAGATATAGGCACTTGCGCCCGTACTGATTTTCCAACTTGTACTTTCATAAAATCCACATGTAAAACTTTATTGGTCACAGGATGATACTGTACCTCTCTTATGAAGCAGAGGTTGTCTTGATCTCCTTCATCCACATTGACAGTAACTGGTATGTTGGTACCTGCATCAGTTATAACACGGTCTAAAATTTTTGAATCGCATTGAAGGGGACTGGATTCTATTTCTGGACCATACATATGAATGGGGGTTACCCCATTGTTTCTGAGCTCAGACACTTTTTTCCCAGTAACTTCTCTTTTATTTACACTTAAATTCAGATTATCCACCTGGAAAAGCTCCTGTATTAACGTAATCGCAGCAAAAAGCCGAATGGTTTAAATTATTTGGAACCTATAAATTTTAGCATAGGAAAAGTTTCTCATCATTCCCGGTATGTTGTTTAACTAAATAACTCTCTGATTCTTTCTGCAACCAACTCCTCTTCACCAATCTTAAGTCCAAACATGTGGATTGCTATATAGTCGTCACCCTCTCTTGCCCTAGTCCATATCGGTGGGTCCCCTTTCTTTAAAGTGTCTACTATTTCCTGGAGTGTCATTCCTGCTTCTTCTTCATCTATTCTTAATTCAACACCGAAAGGTTGATGCCCAATGATGTTATTTATCATTCCAGAGGTAATGGCGGGTGTGTCTGAAAGAATATCTATGACCTTCTGGCTTCTGGTTTCAATTTCTATGAGCCTTTCTTCATGGTTTATTGTCATCCAGTTCCTTACCGCAGCAACAACACCCACCATTTCTTGTCTATCTACCTTATGGGGCCTGCCTATCCCTCTTACACGCCGTCCTTCATATCCCACAAATGATTGTTTAGAGATTTTGCGAATCATATCTTCCGTACCTAGAGCTAGACCGGTGGATTGTGAAGCGCCCATATATTTAGCGGCTATACATTGAAAATCTGCACCCATTTTAACGTATTTACCAAAAAGGTCTAAAGGATATATTTGACCGGCTGCATCAACTAAAACGGGAAGTTTATTTTGGTGAGCTATTCGTATAGTTTCTTCAAGTGTCAATGCATTTGGGTCATGCTCTTGCTCCACCATATAAAAATGTACGGCCGCTGTGTTTTCGTTTATAGCCTTTTCCAAATCTTGAGGGGTAGTGCCTTCATCCGAACCAAATTCCACTAATTTTGCGCCAGAAGCTTCCAAACATCTGTCATACCAATACCGCTGTCTTTTTTGGATAAGAATTTGGTTTTTCATTCCGGTGGTATCCGGCAATTGTTCTATTAATTCGTCATTATCGCCAGCCATGACTGCTGCTGCTGCTAAAGTCAAAGCTGAACCCGCACCGGAAGTTATGTAAGCGGCTGGAATACCTATCATTTCTGCTACCGCCGATCCTGCTTTTTCTTCCAATTCCATTAGCGGAATATAGGAGTCTCCAGCGAGGGCCATCGCTTCCCTAACTTCAGGAATCGGTGTTGATCCACCCAGCATTGTCACGCTACCAATCGCATTTATAATTGGAGTGGCACCGAGTTCTTTATATATGTTTCCCAAATTTCCTGATGTCATTGTGGACCTCCGCGTATGAGATTCGATTTTATTACCTGTATCTAAGTCGTATGTTATTTTGAAATTTATTAACCTATAAAATTGAAATTCCTAATAAATAGCCGGCACCATAGGTGAAAGTGGCGGCTAAGGTGCCTGCTAAAAGCATCCTTGTTGCACCTAAGAATATGTTTTTACCACTTGCTACTGAAACAATTCCTCCGACAATGAATAAGGCCGATGAGCTAAATATCGCACTGAGGACAATAGATATGTTACCTGAAGAGAAAAGAATTGGGATTATTGGTATCAACGCGCCCAATGCGAAAGCGAACAAACTACTAATTGCAGCTAACCATGGAGACCCTAAATCCTGTGGATTGAGCCCTAATTCCTCTCTCGCCATTGTGTCTAATGCACGGTTTGGGTCAGCCATCAGTGCTGAAGCTATTACTTTTGCTTGGCTTTCCTCAATGCCTTTTGCCCTGTATATAAGTACCAATTCTTCCTCTTCTTCCTCAGGCCACTCTTCCAGTTCTGCCCGTTCAATATCTATTTGATGTTCGTATATATCTTTCTGCGACCGAACAGAAATGTATTCTCCAGTAGCCATTGATAAACTACCGGCAATGAGGGCCGCTACACCTGCTAATATAATGAAATCAACATTTCCGGATCCTGTTGTCCCACCTGCCACACCCATCATCAAGCAAAAATTGGATACTAACCCGTCGTTTATGCCTAAAACTGCCGCTCTTATACTGCCATTATTTCCATGAGTGTGCCATATTTCCTGAATCTGTTGGTTGTCGGGATTTCCCATGGCCATTTTTGACAGTATTCGGGCATGGTTTTTCTCTTCTTCCACAAGTTCTTGACCTTCGACTTCGTGCACGTATGCTCCGATCTCTTTGGACTCAATCTTTGCCAGCCAGGGCAATATCTTTTGTGGCCCGAATAAATAGCAAACCATTCGGATATATATAAGTTTTGGAGTGTAGGTATGAAGAGTCACATTATCAATGGGGTTACCTAGTTTTTTTGACCAATGCTGAGCATGTTTTATCTCAGATTGAGAAAGTTGTTCAAAAATCTCAGATTTCTCAGGATCGGTTTCAAATTGAGCAAGTATTTTGTACATCGATGCAGCCTCAATTTCCGACCGCAGATATCCCTTGTAACGATTAGCGTCGGATTTGGAAAGACCGGAGGGCATCCCGCTACTCTTTTAGTACTTTGTTTCTTATTGATTTCAACCGATTGATATTCTCTTCATCAGGTCCATCCCCATCGAATCCTGGAACTTCCAGGAAAAATGGTACCTGAGAAAATGCCGGGTTCCCGAGTATGACTTCGAAACCTTTTTCACCGATGTAGCCTTCGCCAATATTTTCATGTCTATCTACTCCAGACCCGAATTCTACTTTGGCGTCGTTAGCGTGCACAGCTACCAGTCGCTCCAATCCGATTTTAGAGTCAAATTCCTCCATGATCGAATTGATAGCATCATCAGAGGCTATGTTATAGCCTGCTGCAAAGCAGTGTTCCGTGTCTAAGCACACTTTAAGATTAGGATGATTGACTGTTTTTATGATGGTGCCAATTTCCTCAAAAGAGGAGCCAATATGAGATCCCATACCTGCGCTATTTTCGATGCATAACCAGGTGTCACTTGGAGACTGTTCTAGAACCTCAACAAGGCATTTCACGGCTTGATCTAGTATTGTGTTGAACCCTTTCCCCTTATGGCTTCCTCCATGAAATATAACTCCTTCTGCGCCAATCTTTCCGGCGGTAATCATGTTATTTGTCAGGGATTCGATTGATTTTCCGAGTTGATTTTCATCTCCTCCTATATTTACCAAATAACTACCATGTATGTAGCATGGTCCTATGCCAGTTTCCGAACTTTTTTTCTTAAAAAGGGCAATTTCCTCTTCCTTAGGAAAATTGAATTTCCAGGCCCTAGGAGATGATGCAAATATTTGTATAGCTTCTGCGCCGATTGCCTGAGCCCTATCTATGGATTTACTGAGTCCACCTGAAGTGGATACATGCGCGCCTAATTTCATGTTGATTTCCCGTTTGATTCGCTCTTTTATTCCAGTTTATCATGGGTAAGTGAGCCTGGTTCAATAGAACTATGATCGGTAGTAAGTATTGCCTATAATTAAGATTCTTTGAATATAAAAACGAAATTGGAGAGATGTCTATGCCAGTCAATACTGTAGCAATTATGAGTCCTGGCGATATGGGCCATGCAGTTGGGAAAGTTTTATCCGAAAGTGGCTTGGATGTCATTACCTGCACTGAGGGCCGAAGTCTTAGAACTCGTAAATTGGCCGAAGTTGCTGGATTCAGGGAAGTTGCCGGTTTGTCAGACTTAGTGAGCCAAGCTGATCTAATTTTGTCCATTATGGTTCCCTCCAGGGCGATGGATTTTGCTAAGGAAATAGCTCCACATATGAATTCCACTACCAGTCCCACCTTTTATGCTGATTGCAACGCAGTATCTCCTCAAACCTCCCAAAGTATCTCAGAGGTAATAAATAATTCTGGCGGTGTATTCATTGACGGAGGAATAATTGGGGGGGCCCCGACAAAGGGTGATACTCCGAGATTTTATGTTTCTGGTCCTGATGCAGCAGTCGTGATGGAATTGGATGGTAAAGGGATAACTGTCAAAGCAATAGGGGATCAAATTGGACAAGCATCAGGTATAAAAATGTGTTACGCGGCTTTGACTAAAGGGACCCATACGCTCCATGTAGCTTTGCTTACCGCTGCTAATAAAATGGGGCTAACTGAGGACCTTAGAAATGAGTTTGAATTCAGTCAAAAATTGCACCTCAATGCAATGGAGACAGGGATTTCAAGGCTACCAGCTAATGCACATAGGTGGATAGGTGAAATGGAGGAGATCGCATCCACTTTTGAGCATTTAGGCGTTACCCCAAATTTCCATAAAGGCGCTGCTGAAGTCTATAAAATGCTTAATGCCACTCCCTTTGCTGAGGAAACCCCCGAAACCATCGATAATGACAGAACTACATGGGACACTATAGAGGCTGTATCTAATTTAGATTAATAAAGATATTAAAGACATGAATCTATGAAAGGTCTGATATTAAAAGAACCTGGTCAGAGTCCGGATATACGGGTACTTGATCTTCCTGAACCAACTTTAACCCCTAACGGAGTCATTATAAAAGTTGCTGCTGCTGGGCTTTGCCATCATGACATATCGGTGATGGATGGCACTTTAAAAAGAGGTACTAAGGATGATGTCATATTAGGGCATGAAATATCTGGCACAGTGGTCGATATTGGTAGCGAAATCAAGGGATTTCGTTTAGGAGATCAAGTGGTGACTACCCTTACTGCATCATGTGGAGAATGCGAAATCTGTGTTAGTGGAGATGATTATAGGTGTGAATTTGGGCTGGGATATGGCCATGGTATTGATGGGGGATTCGCTGAGTACATCCTAATTCAAGAAAAAAACTTGGTGAACGTGGGCGATTTGGATTTGATTCAAAGTGCGCTCTTATCCTGTCCCGTCGGTGTTTGTATAAAAGCTCTTTTTGATAGAGGTTCTTTGGGAATGAATGACTCATGCGTAGTTTTTGGGTCTGGAGGTGGGTTAGGTATTCATGCCCTTCAGGTGGCACAAACTTATACATCTAATGTTATCGGCTTCACATCCTCTCCAAACAAATTGGAAGAGATTGGTAAGTATGAAGGTTCCCCAACATTTTTACTTGATGGATCCTTAGATCCCACTGATTTAGTAATGGCTCTCACTGAAGATAAAGGAGCGGATGTCATTTTTAATTCTGTCGGGTCAAAATTTCTGAAAAGTTCAGTTAATTCTATAAGTCATGGTGGTAGGGTTTTGATGATGGGTGAATTATTAGGAGGAAAGGGCTCACTTAACACCTCCGATTTGTTGTTTAAAAATGGAAGTGTTATTGGTTCTACGGGAGCCAGCAAGCCACATATACAATCTGCGATAAATATGGTCAAGGATGGGAATGTAGTTCCGGTGGTCGGAGGGATGTTTCCTTTCCAGGATATCAAAGAGGCTTTTCATCTCATGAAAAATAAAGCTAGTATCGGTAGATTGGTCTTAATTCCATAAAAGACCTACCAGGTTAAGAGGATATCAATTTCCCTATTGTCTTTTGGTCCCAGGAAACTAATACTTGAGTAGCAATTGCTATGGAACTGTAAGTCCCTGCAATTACCCCTATGATTAGAACATACAAAAATTCCCGTATAGTGGCTCCACCGAATAGCAAAAGGGCTAATAAGGTGACCAACAGAGTGAAACTTGTATTGAGTGATCTGCCCATCGTTTCTGAGATGCTAAGATTTACCACTTCTGGGAAGGGCCTATTGGTATAGGTCATTACATTTTCTCTGATTTTATCAAATACCACGATGGTGTCATTGACGCTGTATCCTATTACTGTCAGGAGAGCTATTAGGAACATAGTGTTTACTTCTGTATCTAGGAAATATCCTAGTATTGCAAAAATACCCACCACGATTAATGTGTCGTGTAGCAAAGCAACAATCGCTGCTAACCCATACCTAATAGGCCGAGGGACTTTCCTGAATGCCCACCAAACATAGAAAAAAATCCCTATTGTCGCAGCTAAAACTGCCCAGCAGGCATTGATTACCGTTTCTTGTGCAATCACAGCTGAAACTAGATCAAAACTAAGCAACGTATTAGGTTGCTCAGGCGAATATTGATCGTTTAGGGTAGCTACTAAGACATCTTTTTTGGTTTCATCAAGCGTCTTGGTGCGTAAGAAAAAAAGATCGTACCTTTCGCCGTCAATAGTTGAATTTCCCAAATTTTGTACCGTAGATTCAGGATATCCAATAGCTTGCAACTTTTCCCTAATAGCTTTTTGATTGGCCCCGGCACCTTCCGGAAATTGCATTGTAATACTAGACCCGCCTGTGAAATCAATGCCTGGGTTAAGCCCTGGAGCTAGAATCAAAAAGACTATTCCAGGCAATATGACTAGCAATGATAGTAGAAAGAACCATGGCCTTCGTTCTGAAAAATTCAATTTTGATCTCCTAACAAATGATCAATTCTGGACATGGTCTTTAATTTCTCCACCGCCAGTAGGGATAAACAAACGCACATTTCTAGAAACGGGTGTTAGTGCTATCACTCTCATTAAGGTTCTACTTACTGTAATAGCAGTAAACATGCTAACTGCAACCCCAACTGCTAAAGTTACGGCGAAGCCCTGAACAATGGTCGCACCTAATTGATCCGAAAACCAGTACAAAATTGCACAGGTAATCAATGTAGACACATTTCCGTCTCTTATCGCAGGCCAAGCCCTGTTAAAGCCTATGTTTATTGAGGACAGCATCGTGCGTCCCGTTCTCAATTCGTCTTTCATCCTTTCAAAAATTAATATGTTCGCGTCAACTGCCATCCCAATGGACAGGATCGCAGCAGCCACTCCTGACAAAGTTAAAGTAAGAGGCAACATTTTGAATATCGCTAAAACTATCATTGCGTAAATTATTAGAGACAAAGACGCTATTAAGCCTGGTACTCTGTAATACAGAATCATGAAAAATAGCACTAGAGATAGACCTGCTATACCCGCTATGACACTTTTCCTCAAAGAATCAGCTCCCAGCATGGCATCAACATCTCTTTCCTGAATCAATTGAATAGGTACAGGCAAACGGCCTGATTCCAGTAACAGAGCCAAGTCTTTAACCCTTTCCAGCGTGAAATCTCCGCCCTGTATTATTGCTGTGCCTGCTGTGATTGGAGAATTCACTACCGGGGCGATCAATTCTTTTCCATCTAGAATTATAGCTATCTGGTCTCTGACCCCAGAAGATTGCTGTTTGGCGTAGATCTCTGTCGTGAGCTCTCCAAACGCTTTCGTTCCTCTCTCATTAAATTCAATGTTTACTATCGGAGCGCCAGAGGCTTGATGCTGGCTAGGGTATGCGTTTTCCAAATCGTCTCCTGAAAGTCCTATATCCTCATCAATATACCCTTCACTTATTTCAAAGTTGACAGTGGGGGATGTCCCTAGCTTCGCGTTAGCTTCTTCAATGCTTAGAACACTTGTACCTTCCGTGTCTGAGCTTGGTAATGCTATTACAAATTTGTGTCCCTCTCTTTCTGCTTGTTCTAATCGTATTATTTGTAGACCATTAGTTTGGAATCGTAGAGTTTCTGCCCCTTCAATATTCACTCCCAATCTTGCGGGGGCGGGAGGGTTGGAACCAACCTCTGCAGCGTTCATAGCGGTAATCATCGAAAATTGAAGATTGGCGACTACCTCATTAAATTTAAGGGTTCCACTTTCACTAAATTCAAAGACAATGGATTCTGCATAGGCACTTGTGTTTTCAGAATCTGCATCATCGTCGCTCTTCAGAGTCTTGTCTGACGATACTCCGTCTGCACTGATGGAAATCACGTCTTCCGTCAATATATTCGTTAGTGGTTTGGGGGGCACATCAGTTGTTCGGTGCTTAAATTCCAGTCTGGCTGTTTCTCCAATTAATGCTTTTGCTCTACCAGGATCTCTTATTCCAGGCAACTGTATAAGTAACCTGTCTTCCCCCAATATCTGGATAATCGGCTCCCCGAGACCAGAGGCATTTACTCTGCGTTCGATGGTGCGTGAAAGGGATTTCATTTGATCTTCGGTGATCCCTCCCGGCTCTCCAGTTTCAGGGTTGATAGCCTGGTATATGAGGTGGCTTCCACCTTGTAAATCCAGACCAAGGGTGAGACCTAGTAAATCATCAGAACCTCGTTCTAAATTATTTAATCTCACCTTTTGGACACCCAAAATTGTTCCGCAAATTGCTGTAATTATCACAATTGTTATAAGTATCCGAGCATTCCTACGCAATATATTCTCCAGATTTGATTCGATGCCTTATTAGTTCTAGTGCTTCTTTCTTATTAGAAACTAACCCCTCCATACGAGCTTCTTCAATCTCTTCTATTAAAGTACCGATTAAAGGCCCAGATTTAAGACGCAACCCAACCATTATATCGTGTCCTGACAAAAGCTTATCCTGATTTACAGCCTTTTTATAGGAAGATTCATTTTCTAGGATAATACCTATCTTGCTACAATGATCTATCCATTCTTTTTTGGTGAGATTAGGACCCTTCGTAGCTATGTAATCAGCCATGTTCAGATAAAGTATGTCTAATGAAGCGCCATCGGTGTCTTTGTAGTATTTCCTTATGGCTTTAGCGGTTGGTTCCTGGCCTAAGCTTGATATTTGGCTTGGCCTCAAATGATTTTCTATTTGGCTCTTCACTAGCTCGATCCCTGCATTGCTGAATTTCAGGCGTTTCAATATCATATACGCCATTTCTGCGCCCAACTCATCGTGTTTTAGAAATCGTGTTTTACCATCTGGCTCAATTGTTTTCGTATTTGGTTTGGCTATGTCATGCAAAAGACAGGATAGTTTTAGGAATGTAGATCTATTGTGACCATCTGAGAAACTCTGATCGAAATAATCTCGGTGTAGATCGTCTGATGGAATAAAGGTTTGTATGAATTTAGGGTAGGGACCAACATTGATTTCTTCACCATTCACTATATTTTCTGCTTGCCCGGCTGTTTGCACCATATGTTCTAAAACATTCCAGTGGTGATAAGGGGTTTGTGACGTTTTTCTAGAGGCTTCCAGCTCTGGTATGACATTGGTCAAAATTCCTAAATCGTCCATTCTTGTTATGTTTTGGGTAGATTTTCTTATGGATAGTATTTTCATAAATTCGTCCCGTATGCGTTCTGGAGAGGCTTTAAGTATCAGGGGGCTACTTTTTCTAATTTGAGCCTCTGTAACCTCATCAATTCTTAAATGATATTGAGCTGCTATCCTCGCAGCTCGTAAAATTCTCAAAGGATCCTCTTTGAAGACTTGATTGGTGGTCATTCTCAATACACTATCGAAAAGGTCCTTTATACCTCTGTGTTCGTCTATGATTTTAGATATTTCGTATTGTGGCCCACCAGAATTAAATTCGATATCACTTATATCTAATGCTAGGGTATTAATAGTGAAATCGCGTTTGGAAATATCGTGAGATATTCCATTTTTAGCAGAGGCTATATCAATTTGTATATCGATTCCCGACACTGATGAAATTACCCTACTAATATCCCTTGAGTTATCCAGCTGAAACCATCTGCCATTCATAATAGTGGCTGCTTTCCTGGCCACTGATAAAGCACTCCCAACCACAGCAATATCTATGTCTGGGTTGTTTGCACCAAGAATCGAATCCCTCAATACTCCCCCAACTAGATAGGATTTCACAGGGATTTGGTTCATAGCTTCGGCAATATGATTGACTTGAGAAGGTAATCGATAATAACGAGTTGCTGAAGAGTTCATCATAAATGGTCTAATCTATTTTAAGAGAAGCTGGGCTTTCGGCAGATTTGACATCCTGTTCCGCTAACCCTTCCTCCTCTTGAGTGGCGGGGTACAGCTCGTGGTGTTCTGCTAGATGGTCTGAATATAGGATTCCATTTAAGTGATCTACCTCATGTTCCAGGACTTGTGAGAGCAGATTTTCTGCTTCAAATTTAACCACTTGGTCTGTATGGTCCAACCCTTGGAATTTTATCCAGACTGAACGGTTGACAATACCTCTATAGCCAGGAAGGCTTAGGCATCCTTCTTCTACTTCCCTTGAGCCTGATGTTTTTATGATCTCTGGATTGAAATATATTCTTGACTCTTCCTCATCAGGCATCTGCAGTACTATGATCCGCCAGAGTTCTCCGATCTGATTTGCTGCGAGCCCTACACCACCGGCCTCCCTCATGGTGTCGACCATGTCATAGGCGAGGGTAAGTTCTTTCTTGGTTATTGACCTGACCCTTTTTGCTTTTTTTCTTAGTATCGGGTGAGGAACCTCAAGTATAGGTAATATTGACAAGAATTTTTCTCCAACTCACTGATTCAATTCATAGATGGTGTTTGATCAGTTTGAACTTCTATATTAAATCAAAACTTATTTCCTGTCCCAATAACCTTCCTCATATTCATCTGATCTCAAATGATCCTCAGAATCATGACCATTCGCCTTATATCTCAGCCACCCTATTCCGGAAAACAATAGACCGATCAAGAAAGCCACTGATAATATTAACGAAGTTCCAAAACTACCGATGTCAACATTTACGCTATTTCCGAACTGGCTGGAGAGACTATCTAACCAATCCGATTGAATTTTTTGTAAATTCAACTTGTATGTTGAGAAAATCGCATCTTCGATCGGTTGTCCTGAATCTAGATGGGTTATTAGGTGCCTTATTTTGTTGTCTCCGTACTCAGAAAACAAGTAGGCTACAAAAGATTCAGAAATCAAATAAAATAATCTCACCTCTGAAGGTTTTCCCGGGACGGTTTCCATATTGCGAATATCAAAGATTTGGCCAGATGAATATGCTTGCAGCATTTTCCCCGTTGTCTGGTGGTTGCTCTCAAAGTGCATAGCAATACCTTCATTAAGCCAAGCCGGCAATCTTGTTGTGGGGGATTTCAATGATTGATCTATTAGCAGGTGGGTGCTTTCATGGATTATCCCGGCTCTAGATAAACCAGTAACAATGAAAGTGTCGTAATTTGAGAAAGCAAACCCACCGTAAAGTTCTTCCTTACTTGCTGCGGCACTTATTCTTGGAAACGCTTCATCGGATTCCTGTCGGTTATTTAAAATAACTCCGGTGATCGGCAGGGAATCAGGTATATTTAAGAATTCCGTTAAATGTGAATTCGATTCATTCACATCTTCAATCAAAGAGTTGATATCACCCTCATTTCTGTCATGCCAAATCAAAGTCATTTTTTTTGATTTAGTGGATTTCCAATTGATTGATGGGTCCAGGTAGTGGAATTTGATTTGGGGGGACTGGTACTTTTTGCCTTGGATTGAAGTTAACTCAAAAAAATATGTGATTTGCGTCCCAGGTGGAATGTAATGGGATCCACTGGTTTCTAAGGTGACTTCTGACTGGATTTCGCCCCTTGAGACAGGGTCAGCATATTTATAAGATAAAATTTTCGAGCTATTGTAAAAATATTCTAACCGAACTTCTAAGAGATCTTCATCAGAAAAACCAGATAGGTAAAACTGCACTTTATTGGGATACTCTATTTGGTGATATATGTTGGGTTCGTTGAACCATTCATCAGGTGTTGAGGCAAACAGTGGAGTTTGGCTGAACCAAAAGAAGCAGCACAAGCTTGCCAGCAATACACAAGTAATTAATCTCAAAAAATCCCTGGTGGTTTTAACGAAATCTTTTACTCCTATATACCAACAATTTTTATAGAAGAATGTGCATTATAAATTTTATTTATATTTATTAATAATGCAGTAAGTTGTTCTACGTATTTAGCGTTTTGTAAGTTGCCACCATCTATGCTTCTAACACCGGGAATACGTTCTCCAAGCATCATGACTTGTTCTTTTGCTGACTGATTGTTAGCACATACAATAACGTCGCATTCCAGGTCTTGGGAAGGTATTAGAAGATCCTCAGCACTCGCATTTTGGAAAGCCCCTACGACTAAAGACTCAGGCAATAATAGCTGAGCTTGCTCTGCTGCTGATCCTTCTTCCACGGTTATTGCTGAAACAGTTCCTTTTTTAAATGACAACGGTGCCACTACATCAACTACGATTTTTCCCTTCAAGTTATGTTTCAAGTTTTCCAAGGTAGCTTTGTGGCCGGCATAGGGAGTACATATAACTGATATATCTGAAGTAATTGCGGCTTCCTCATTGGTACCGCCTGCTACCATGCCACTTCCAATTTCCGTGAATTGTGAACGAATTTCCTCTGCAGCCTCGGCACCTCTTTGTTTTTGCCTTGATCCTATGAAAACACTGAGTCCACTTATGGCGAACCGCAACGCCAGACCTCTGCCCTCTGGTCCCGTTCCTCCTATAAATCCTAGCATCTAGCCACCTGTCCTTACGAAATTTATCGGAATGGTTAACATTTTCTAGATTTATAGTTGTTCGGGTTTGGACCATATGGTTTTGTAGGATGTTCCATTTACTGCGTCTGCTAGCTCCCTGTGTTCTAGATTTCGGAGTTTTTCTAAGATCTCATTGGCAGAAACACTTGGATCAATGAAGCTTGCCTTTTCTAATTTCTTAATAACCAGGCTCCAAATCCCACTATCGATCAATGTTTCTAAGTATCTTACCCATGGGATTAGAACCATTTTTTCAGGATCGTTAAACCCTGGCCTTAGTTGTTCCATGCTTCGAATCCTTTCCCTTGGGCTTCTAACCATTTCCGTCAAGATCAGGGCGGGCCCGTCGGTTTCATTGGAACGGATATCAATCAGGACAGTTTTCCCGAAATATGGGAAAAATAGCGATATTACATCGGCCTCTAAAAGGGTGTTTTTTATTTCCTCGATATCGTCTTGAAAATTATTTCCATTCACAAGCTTTTGCCAGATTTAAGATCCCAATATTCAAATAGGTCAAAATGTTAATTGTTGCTAAGACTCAAGTAATTCTCTTGCTGTTTCAGTGAAGGCCGGCAATACTTTTTCCCAATCGCCTACCACCCCAAAGCTCGCTTCTTTAAAAATATTGGCATCGCCGTCTTTGTTTATTGCCACTATATTTTTGGATGAGGAGCAACCAGCCATATGCTGACTAGCGCCAGATATACCGACTGTTATGTAAACGTCAGGTGTGACAGTTTTCCCTGTTAATCCAATTTGGTAAGAGTGGTCTAACCAACCGGCATCGCACACCGCCCTGGAAGCTCCGACAGCACCGTTGAAAACCTTCGCTAATTCTTCAAGTTGCGAGAACGGTTCTGGACCACCTAGCCCACGTCCCATTCCTATTATCACTGCTGCATCTTCAAGGCGAACCCCTTCAGATTCTTCTTTGACTGTTTCAACCAATTTAGTTTTAATATCAGACTCATCCAGCGATAATTCAAACTCAATCACCTCTCCACTCCTTGAGGAGTCGGGTTCCATTGCTTCGAATGCTTTCAATCTCATAATGACGACCTGAGGGTCCTTATCTGCAAAAGTAAACTTAGCCATGGCATTTCCACCATAGACGGGTCTGGTGACTGTGACTCTTCCAGAATCACCGTCTGCAGAAACATCCATACAGTCTTGGGCGATTCCGGACCCAAGCCTATATGCCAACCTTGGCCCTACAGCCCGCCCAATAGGTGTTTTAGAGGTGAGAACCACTGTAGGTTCAGCATTAATGCATATTTTATGTAGAGCTGCCAAGTAGGCATCTGCCACACCTTCCTGAATAGCATCATCGTTGGCTAGGTATACCTTGTCAGCACCCAATGAGATCGCTTGAGAAGCTAAATCTTGATTGCCTCCAATTAAAGCTGCAGAGACGACGTTGCCTGTATCAGCCGCTATTTTCTTTCCGGCTGATATCAGCTCGCCGGCCGTTGAGTGTAGGCCGTCACCGTCTATTTCGGCAAATATGATTATTTCTGACATTGTAGGAACTCCGTGTTAATTATGAAAAATCCTGATAATTATATTATTTTTTCTTCGCGTAGTTTAAGTGCTAGTAATCTTCCAGAGTCAGCTTCATCTTCCCCTTCTATAATTTCACATTGCCTGTCGCTAGCAGGTACGAAAAGTTCAGATAGGGTCAAAACTGGAGACACATCTGACTCCGAGAGATCTAGGTCATTCAAAGTCCATGTTTCGGGACTCTTTCTGCTTGCTTGCATGATTCCCCTTAAGGTGGGGTATCTTGGTTCACCTATTTCATTACTGACTGTAATAAGACATGGCAAAGGGGCTTCAAACACGTCATATCCGTCTGAACGGGAGCTAGCTACAGTGACGGTTCCGTCACCCAGGTCTATGCTTCTGGCCTCCGATAGACAGGCGATTCCTAGCATTTCTGAAATTCCCAGAGGTACGTGAGCATTGTCCCAATCCGATGCTTGTTGTCCGCAAATGACAATATCTGCCTCTCCTATTTTCTCAATAGCCTTTGAAAGTACGGTTGCAGTACCTAATGCATCCAGATTTTCTGCAGCTGGATCTTGAATTAGAATCATTTGGTCAGCACCCATGGATAGGGGTTTTTTCATAACATCCATCACAAAATCGTTCCCTAAGGATATTATTGTGATAGTGGCATCACCAGCGGCCTCCTTTATTTTCAAAGCCGCTTCTACCGCGTTTTCACAGAACCCGTTAACTACGGGTGGAATGCCTTGGGCGGGAACGACTCTCTTAGCGGCCTCATCGACATTAAAGGCAGATAGCGGAGTTTCTGGATCCATTACCTGTTTGGCACAGACAATGATGTTTAAAGACATGGTGTACTCCTAATTGTTAAGGTCAAATTATTTGTCTAGTTTAATTATACGTAGCCCTTATTGAAAGGGCCAAACGGAGCGAACATACCAACGCTTATCAATTGGCGATCAATTTCAGTTGAATTTCGGATTGCACTCCTAAAATTTCGGTGTTTGTTGAAATAAAAAGGAAGGAAAAAAAAGATCTTAAGAAAAGAGGATTCAAGAAATTTTTCCAATACGATTTCATAAACCCACGCAATTAAAACAAAATTAAACAAGAATTTAGATACAAACACTTGACTTTTTTTATACAAGTATAAGAAAATACCTAATATTAATTTAGAATTATGTTGAAATAGATGGTCCCCTCTGCCTGTTTTAACAAAAAATCTGGAGACTCAACTAAATAGCGCCATGTATTAGTTTTTAGAACTACATGGTGATGAAAGGTATTAAATATGGTGATACAAACAACCAACCCTTTTGCTCCTGCAAAACCAAGAATTCCTCTTATACCGAGAAGATTACAACCGGTACCTGATCCTGTTGAGGTAGCAAAACAAAATAAGACTCATTGTCCTAAATGTTCCTCGTTATTGCGTGTAAATTATCAGGATGCAGAATGCCTTAACTGTGGTTTTGTAGACTACGATTATGTTGCTCCAGAACAAGAGAAAAAAGGGAATAGTCTAATAGGTGCTGGTACCCGGTACGTGATCCGTTACATGGGTGAGTTCGACACTCTCGGCGATGTTGTGACTCACGTTAAAGTTTACCGGGTTAGGAACCGAGTGATGTATGGTGTTAGTTGCCCGTTTTGTGGTTCTGGCATGGCTCAATCTTCACTTTCAGGGAAACGTAGGGAAGTTAGGGAAGAGAGATACAAATGTAATTCGGGTCATAGAGTGTCTTTGTGCCCTAATGGCAAAGGCGATATCGGATGGAAATAGAGTAGTTATTTTCCGATAATTGAGAAAGCCCTCCGTTTTGGTGGAGGGCTTTTTTTGTTGATATAATTGGATAAGAAATTTCCAATAATTCAATGTGCCATGTTTAGTTATGAAATCTGTTTTAGAAGCCATTAATGAAAAAGGGCAGAAACCTTTTTTCCTATGTGATTTTTCTCCTCCTAAAGGAGGGAATGCAGATTTGCTGTTAGAATCCTATGACCTTAATCCTGATATGTTTATGGTGGCCAATGCTCCTGGTAAATCAGTCAGGCTGAATCCTATATTTGCAGCTGATTGGATTTACTCAAAAACGAAGACCCCATCTATTTTCACCGTCTCCACCCGAGATATGAATAAAGGTGCGATGCAGAGCCTCTTATTAGGAGCAGAATTGATGGGACTACCTAATGTTTTAATAGTCAAAGGGGATAAATTTTCTGCTGAAGATATGAATTTACAAACTGAAGTGAACGACTTCACTACTACTGAATTGGTATCTGCTGTAAAAGCAATGAATGAACGCCGTGATTTTCGAGGAAAGGAATTAACTTACCCGACGCGATTTTGTATTGGGGCGGCTCTGGATCTGTCAAGAGATTGGGAAAAAGAATCCCATTTGACTAAGTCAAAAATAACTAAAGGCTGCAATTTTATTGTTTCACAACCAACTTTCGATCCTGAATTGCCCTCTAAATTCCTTTCCTTTTATGAAAAGACAATTGGGGAGAAATTGAAAATTCCGGTTATGTGGGGTATTCAGATGGTAGAAAAGGATACTATTTCCTTTGCCAGTGTTCCTAGATGGGTGCACCAAGATCTGGAAGAGGGAGGGTCCTCATATGAAATCACAACCGATTTGGTTAAAAGGTACTTAGGAATTGGTATTGATACCTTTTATCTTGTCCCAACAATTTATAAAGGTGGGAGAAGGGATTATTTGTCAGCACAGGCGGTGATAGAAGATATTGAATAAGCTATTCTTTTATGAATGTTGGCATATATATAGGAGCATTCTTATGCGAAACGTCGTTGACCTTCACTCTACCTCATTTTATAATTCGGCCTTGTTACCGATACTACGAAAGGGGTGAACATTTTGGCTAACGAGACAGGTAAGCGTTATTCTTGTGGGAAATGTGGATCAGAATTTGTTGTCACAAGAGGTGCAGATGGCACTGTTTCTTGTTGTGGCGAGCCGATGTCTCAAAAGTAGTGAATTATCTGCTTATAAATATGGTTTTGAGGGATTTGATAAATGTCTAATCAACTTGGTAGGCGATACCAATGCGACGGGTGTGGGACCACTGTTTTATGTACTAAAGCAGGGGAAGGGATTATTCGATGTTGTGATTTAGATATGGAGCTTCAACAACCTAGAAAACTGCCTTCATCAGACTGATTATTAGTTTTACGTCCTAGCAGGCGGATCTTAATTCACCTGTTATCCGACAGGAAAAGTTTTCGAATAGGCAGCACTGTGTTGTTCGTCTGCGTGGTATGAGCTTCTAACCAGTGGTCCAGACGCCACATGCTTAAATCCCATTTCCATTCCGATTTTCCCCAATTCTGTAAATTCTTCCGGCGTATACCATTTCGAGATAGGAGCATGCTTTTGGGAAGGTCTTAGGTATTGCCCGATTGTAAGTAGGTCGCATCTATGTTGGAGCAAGTCCTCCATAGTATCTATAATCTCTGTTTTCGTTTCTCCAAGGCCTACCATCATTCCTGACTTGGTAACCCCATCTGGTATTAAGTCCTTAACTTTGTCCAACAATCGCAAAGACAGTTCGTAGTCGCCTTTGGCGCGTACTCTGGGGAATATTCTTTTTACGGTCTCTATATTGTGATTGAAAGTTTCTGGATTTGCGTCGGTCACAACTTTTAATGATTTCCAATCACCCTGGAAATCGGGTGTTAAAACCTCAACCTTACATGTGGGGACTTTTTTCTTTATTTGCTTAATGCATTGAGCAAATATGAAGGCTCCTCCATCTGGTAAATCATCTCGGTTCACTGAGGTAATAACCGCATACTTCAGGTCAAGAATTTTTACAGTGTTGGCTAATCTTTTCGGCTCCTCAAGATCGAGATTGATCGGGCGTCCTGTGGTTACAGCACAATATGTACACGCTCTGGTACAAATGTCTCCTAATATCATGAAAGTAGCGGTTTCTTTTTCCCAGCATTCCCCTATATTGGGGCACCTAGCTTCTTCGCAAACTGTATGAAGACCTTGAGTTTTAATTAAATTTTGCAAGTTAGAATAGTTTTGTCCACTAGGCATCTTGACTTTAAGCCACGTGGGTAACCGTCTTTCGGTACTCATTGGTTGGAGACTCCACTATTTTATTAACCGGCCTACGTAGCTTCATGATAGCAGACGTAACTGAAAATCACTCTATGCCCTTTACAGTTTTGGTGTTTCAAGAGACTATCAAATCACAAATACAAATCGTTGAGGGTTGAATGGTTGATTCAGGTAGATTAGTAACGTATGACGGAGACCCTTTGAGAGATCTTGATCCTCAAAAGGAATTTGCAAAATTACGACTTCTTTCAATGGGAACCTTTGGGGACACTGTAGCCGATTTTGAAGACAAACCCATTCAAGTTTTTGGAGGCATCGTTGGCGAAGTTGTGAAGGCTCGTATTTATAGATACAAGAGGCGTGGTAAAAACAAGATCAATGCAATAGTCTCTGAAGTCATAGAAGCCTCTCCTCACCGAGTCAATAATCCTTGTCCTTATTTTGGCCCATGCAGTGGATGCCAGTGGCAGCATGTATCCTATGATCATCAGCTGGAACTGAAAAGAGATATGGTTAGGCGTTTTTTTGCAGACTATGCCTCTCTTTCAAATTTGCATGTGTCTAAAACCCACGCAGCTCCAGATGATTTAAATTATCGCAATCATGCCAGATTTACTGTTCGGTTTGGAGGCCAGCTTGGATTTTCCAACCGGATAACCAGAAGATTCGTCAGAATTGATGAATGTATGTTGATGGATTCGAAAATCAACGGCTTTTTATCCCAGCTGCAAGACAATGCTTCAGAGACGACCAATTTATCTATAAGAGTTGGTACTAATACTGAAGATTATCTAGTTCAGCCTGAGTTATCGGAAGCAGATATAGATTTTCAAACAGGACAAAAATGGTATGTAGAAAATATGTTGAATAGGGAATTTAGGGTTGCATCTCCATCCTTTTTCCAAGTAAACACCAAGCAAGCGGAGTTCATGATAAATCTTGTTAGAGATAAATTAAGGCTAAACGGGAATGAAACCCTTGTTGATGCATACGCCGGGGTTGGTGTTTTTGCCTCATTATTATCGAACAAAGTAAGAAAAGTGATTGCAGTGGAAGAGTCTCAAGCCGCTGTTAAGGATGCAATGTTTGGGTTAAACGACTTGGATAATGTTCATTATATTCAGGGTAAAACCGAAGAGGTATTGGAAGAATTAAAAGAGGAAATAGATGTCATTATTTTGGACCCACCAAGAACTGGATGCCATCCACAAGCGGTAGCTTCGGTTATTTCCTCGAAGGCAAATAAAATTGCTTATGTGTCTTGTGATCCAGCTTCATTAGCCCGAGATTTGGATATTTTGGTTCAAGGCGGATATCAAATCGACAGCGTAGACCCTATAGATATGTTTCCTCAGACATACCATACTGAGTGTGTTACCACTTTGTCTCTGAATAATTAATTCGTAATAAATTCTTGTAATCTGATTTCCTATAGGCCTATATCGAATGGACAGCTTTCACATGGAAAAGAGAAATAATCAAGGAAAGGTAATTTTGTTTGCAACTTCGTCACCAAGAAGAAAGGAGATGTTGCGCCAATTTGGGTTGGATTTCGGGTTTGTCGATCCTATTGGAGATGAAAGAAATAAGCATAAAAATGAACCTCCGACCGAATATGTGCAATCTTTGGCAACACAAAAGGCTAGAAGTGTATTCGGAAAGGTTCCAAAAGATTCAATAGTTTTGGCGGCTGACACAGTTGTGGTGTTTGGGGATCGAGTGATAGGTAAGCCAGTAAATAGAATTGAGGCATTCGAAACCTTAAGAAATTTATCTGACACCCATCATCATGTGATAACTGCAATGTGTGTGTACGATATGGTCAACGATGTATATCTTCAAGAAGCGGTTACGACAAAAGTGTATATGAGGGATTATGGCGATAGCGAAATAAAGTCATACGTGGAAACAGGAGACCCAATGGATAAAGCCGGGTCATATGCTATTCAAAGTGACTTTTTCCATCCGGTTGAGGCGATAGAAGGATGTTATTTTTCAGTTGTTGGTCTTCCTATCTGTGCTTTGTTGAGAATTTTGACTCAATTGAAATTAAAAACAATAATTGATGTTGAAAAACACAAGAAAGATTTCTCAAAATGTACAGGATGCTTAATGATGGCACCCCTAAATAGATCTCAAATAATTACGGAGTTGTGAAGTCATGCTGGGAATGGGAAGCATGGAAATTTTGGTGATATTGTTAATCTCTTTTCTGTTGCTGGGCCCACAAAAAATGATTTCTGGAGCACGAATGTTGGGGGATTTGATCTCAGAGGCTAAGAGATTTGCAGAAAAAATTCCTCACATTGATGTGGATAATTCTGCCACGACTAGCTATAGCAATATCCATGAATCCAAACCTGACGGCAATAGGTCAGAAGCCGATCTGGGCCAAAATGCAGCACCTCCTATAGCTTTTCAATCTCGGAGAAAAAAAATTCCCACATTTGAACCTCCAGAACTGCTGGGTGATAAAGAGACAAACAACAATAAAACAGGCACTGAGGATGAATCTGATAAAAGCCCAGGGAGGTGATGTCTATTGACTGACGATTCACAGTCTTTAGGGGCTCACCTCGATGAACTTCGAAGACGTCTCACATGGTCCGCAATTGTTGTTGTAACCTGCACAGTGGTTGCTTTTATATTTCACCAGCAAATACTTCGTTTGTTAATGGAACCAGCTAGTGGATTTCCGGGGGTGCCTAACCAAAAGCCTGTATATACGGATCTGACCGAGTTTATAGGTATAGCGATGAAAGCGTCGCTCCTTGCAGGTATCTTTACCTCATTGCCTTTTCTTTTATGGCAGCTAGCAATGTTTGTTTCACCAGGGCTTAATCCCACCGAAAAAAAGTATTTATACATATTGATGCCTGTTAGCATCATCATTTTTCTGCTTGGTGCTGGATTTGGATATTTTGTGTTGTTTCCACCGGCAGTTAAATTTCTTATTACTTTCGGTAGTGATGTGGCTACCCCAATGATTAGGATTGGCAACTATGTGAGTCTGATGCTTTCCCTTTTATTCTGGATGGGGGTGATATTTGAGCTACCTATCGTATTGTTTTTCCTATCTAGGATCGGCGTAGTTCGACCAGCGTTTCTATCAAGGAACCGGAAATGGGCAATTGTACTCGCATTTGTATTAGGGGCTCTAATCACACCCACCTTGGATCCTATAAACCAGACCTTGGTAGCGATTCCGGTCCTAGTTTTGTATGAGGTAGGTATAATTTTGTCCAAAATAGGGGTGAAAATAAGAGATAGGGAATCTACAGATGATTTTGAATAAAACTGAGGGCAATGGTAACTCGTAATTCAGTTACATTTGATCTTACATCGTCTGAAGGCATTAAATTTTTGCATCACAGTGGGAAACTCAGATCAATCCGTTTTAGTCGTCGAATCGTCTTCGGCGATATCTTTTTGGGTGGATCTGAATTCCTTGAGGGCTTTTCCCATAGCTCCTCCAATTTCAGGTAACCTACCTACACCAAATATTATTAGTACAACCACCAAAACGATTATTAGTTCCATGGGGCCAAATCTGAAAGGCATTATCTCCTCTCCACATTATGAATGAGTTGTGTCAGTATCAACGCCTTCAATTCTATCAAATACTGTAATTATGGTCATAAGTGATTTTGGGGGGATAAATACAAGTTAAATACATATTGAGCCTATTGCCTTTGTAGCAAACATCAAAGTACAATTTTACTCTTGTGATTTGCCCCTGAACTATTTTATTTTCAGGTCAACGAACTTAGAAAACATGTCGGGACACGGAAAATGGATGCTCATAATCTAATACCAGTAGAAAAAAACCCAAACATTGAAGAGTTTAGTTCTGGAGATACTGTTGTCGTTAACGTGAGGGTGGTTGAAGGGGAAAGGGTTAGGACTCAGGCCTTTGAAGGTGTTGTTCTGAGGGTCAGAGGAAATGGGAGAGGAGAGACGTTCACAGTCCGCAGGATTACCAATCAAGTCGGTGTAGAACGAACTTTCCTTAAGTGCTCTCCAAATGTTGAATCTGTCAAGGTCACAAGAAAGGGGAAAGTCAGAAGGGCTAGACTGTATTACTTGAGAGGCCTATCTGGTAGGGCTGCCAGAATTAAAGAAGATAGAAGGCCTTGACTTTCTAAATCAAAATCTCAGGTTTCGACCTTTTATAATTGTATACTTCGGGACAAATGACCTTAGTTAGGTAACGGGGTTGAGTCTTTTGAAATTTGTCGAAGTAGCAGTAGATTCACCGGGTTCTGGAAATAGAACCTTTACTTACTTGATCCCTGCAGGGCTCAACTTGGAACTAGGTCACTCTGTAATTGTGCCTTTTGGTAATCAGACCAAACAGGGGATAATTTTTGGGGCTTCAGACGCATCTGACTTGGATTCAGTCCGTGATGTATTAGAACTCACAGACAGTAACCCTTTAATTGACCCAATCCGATTGGAGTTAGCTCGTTGGATCAGCCAACAATATTTTTGTACTTTATTTCAAGCCTGTTCCCTAATGCTTCCGCCTGGCGCAAGAAAGCGTAAATCTGTCTGGTTGTCTGTGGCTAGCGGAGTAGAGATATCGGAACTGAAATTCGGTGAATTCCAAACCTTAATTCTCAAATATGTATCGTCTAGAAACTCTGCACAATTAGAGAAGGTCATTGCCCATTTCGGAGAAAGAGCACGGCGGTCAATTAGCCGGCTTATTGAAAAACAGGTAGTGGTTCCGACTGTAAAAGAATCCTCCGTTAAAGTTCGGGTGAAATATGAAAAGTTAGGTAAGATAACCAAATCCGGCAAGGCAGCTTTAATGGCGGGGGAACTACAAAAAGCTCCGAAGCAATTGGTCGCCTTAACTTACCTATCTAATGACGAAAATACAATACGTAAAATAGCTACACTGAGAAGCAAATTCGGTTCTTCTTCTATTAATTCATTAATAGATAAGGGTTATTTGCACCAAGAGCAACTCGAAGTTGAGAGGGATCCTCTCAACGGTAAGCTGTATACACCTGCTCAACCGGTTAATCTTTCGGATTCACAAACTTACGCTTTAGAACAAATATATGAATTGATAGAGAAGCCTTCGATTAAAACCAGAGCCGTACTTCTCCATGGTGTTACTGGTAGTGGTAAGACTGAAGTGTATCTGGAAGCCGTGTCCTTGTGTATTTCCCGAGGGAAAAGCTCTTTGGTGCTTGTTCCAGAAATTGCGTTAACCCCCCAAACCATAGAACGGTTTTCTTCCAGGTTCCCAGGAAAAATAGCAGTTCTGCATAGCGGACTGTCAGTAGGGGAACGGTTTGACCAGTGGAGAAAGATCAAAGCCAATGAATATCAGGTTGTGGTTGGATCAAGAAGCTCCATATTTGCCCCTTTGAATAACTTAGGGTTGATCATAATTGACGAGGAACATGAATGGACTTATAAACAGAATGACGGGGTGCCTAGGTATCATGCTAGAGATATTGCGATGCAATTAGCAGGGTTAACATCGGCCGCTGTGATTTTAGGGTCAGCCTCCCCAGATATTGAATCCTACCTGCGAGCCAAACGAGGAAGATATCGCTTGGTAGAGTTAAATCAAAGATATAGGCCCACTGTAAATGGCACCTCAGATAGAGACGGTAGGCTGCTTGCTGAGGTCAATATTGTGGATATGAGGGCTGAGTTAAAGAGTGGTAACAATGACATTTTCAGCAGGCAATTAATAGCCGAATTAGAAAGCACTATCCATAACGGAAATCAAGCTATCATTTTTATAAACAGAAGAGGATTCTCTTCCTTTGTTCAATGCAATAGCTGTGGGTACGTGGCCAAGTGTAGAAATTGTGATGTGTCACTCACATTTCATGCGGAGTCCCAATTGTTAATTTGCCACTACTGTGCCCAAAAGAGAAGGAATATTGAAAACTGCCTAGAGTGTGGCAGCGATTCTATTGGAAGGTACGGTGTGGGTACCCAACTTGTGACCGAAAAACTGAATAAATTGTACCCCGATTTGGTTATTGATAGATGGGACAGTGATGCCATAACCAGACATTCTCACTATGGGGAGCTTTTAGATAGGTTCAGATCGGGACAATCTCAAATTGTTGTTGGCACGCAGTTAATATCAAAAGGGCATCATTTACCTAATGTGACGTTAGTAGGCGTTGTATCGGCTGATGTCGGTCTTGGTTTGCCGGATTTCAGAGCATCGGAGCGAGTATTTCAAACTTTGTGCCAAGTGGCTGGTAGAGCAGGGAGAGGGGTGGAGGAAGGCAAAGTTATTATTCAAACATATCAGCCAGACCATTACGCAATAAAAACTGCTGCTACGCAGAATTACAAGTCTTTTTTTGATATAGAATCTAAGAATAGGCGCAACCATGTGCAGCCGCCTTATAGCAAAATAATTAGATTGCTTAGGCAAGATGTAGATGACATTTCTGGGCAGAGAGAGGCTAAACAGTTAGCTAAGCTATTGGGGGAACAAAAACAGGTATGGGGATTGTCTGATACCGAAATTCTTGGTCCCACCCAAGCTTTTCCAAGTCGAGTTAGAGGTCGATACAGATGGCAACTTATATTAAGAGGCCCAAACCCTCGAACTTTGCTGGAAACAATAAGCCTACCCGGTGTTTCTGACGAACGTAGGTCTATGAAAAGGGGATGGGTATTGGATGTGGATTCTTATCTGTCAATCTAGTTACTTTGGATGGTATTGTTGGGGTCTAAATTAAATAATCTGACTGAACTGCTTGTTATAATTAGCTTCTAGCGCCCACATATGCTTTTCAAGAACTGTTTGGAGAGGAACCCCCGATGCAAGAATTGAAAACCACTTTGTTCGATCTGAGAGAAAAGGTTTCTGATCTGCTGGTGCGTCTTTGACCTTCCTTCAAAGGAACGAAAAATAAAAGAATTGGAAGAAGAATCGATAGTCCCAAATTTTTGGGAAGATTCCACTAATGCCCAATCCAAAATGAAAACCTTGGCAACATTAAATAATCAGGTTGCTGTGTGGAAAGGGATTCAAGAACAGATAGTGACGAATCTGGAATTGCTGGAACTGGCAAATTTAGAGAACGATTCAAGCTTTTTGGATGAGATCCGCTTGGAAACCGGTCAAATAGAAAAAAACGTTGAAGAGGAAGAATTTACCCTTACCCTCTCAGGTGAACACGATCAACGTGATGCCATATTAGCCTTGCATGCGGGGGCAGGAGGTGTTGATTCTCAGGATTGGGCTTCTATGTTAGCCCGTATGTATACCAGATGGTGCGATCGGAAAGGGTTTGGTTGTGAAATTTTAGATGTTTCCCACGGGGAAGAATCTGGTATAAAAAGTGTGGTGGTACAAATAACTGGTCACTATGCATACGGGCACCTTAAAGCGGAAAAAGGAGTTCATAGGCTCGTTCGGATTTCCCCATTTGATAACAACCACGCTAGGCACACGTCATTTGCTCTTGCAGAAGTTATCCCAAAAATGGATGAAGGTACCGATGTCGAAATTAATACAGATGATTTGAGGGTGGATGTATTTAGAGCTGGGGGTCATGGTGGGCAGAATGTTCAGAAGAACTCAACAGCTATACGAATCACTCATGAACCTACCGGCATAGTTGTAACATGTCAAAATGAAAGATCTCAACGCCAAAACAGGGAAATAGCTATGCGAATATTAGCCTCTCGCTTGGCGGAGTTAGAAAGAAAGAGAAAAGATAAAGAAATGTCGGATTTGAAAGGTGATCATGTTTCTGCGGAGTGGGGTAATCAAATTCGTAGCTATGTATTGCATCCATATCAGATGGTTAAGGACCATCGAACCAATGTGGAGACTTCTGCCACAGATGAAGTTTTGGACGGAAATTTGGATGTTTTTATAAAAGCATACTTGGCCTTCCAAATGGGTTCTGAGTAACCCCTTAACTGCTCAAATTTTCCGGTAAGGTGATAATACCTAAGTGAAATTGCCGTTGTTAATACTCAGGAAAGATCACTATTATTAAAGAGACCTGTTTTTTTGTTTAAGACTAAAATGCTTTTGAGGTGTATATGATTAACCGTTTTACACTCGTTTTTTTAATGGCGATACTTTTGATCGGATCGATCGCTTGTGGTCAGACAGCCATAGGAAAGGCTGTTGGTGATTCGGGAAACTCGGACTCAGCCACTGAAACCTCTAGAGCGGGAGATTCGATACTAGAACCCACAATGGAGAAAAGTGCGGACGCGAAAACTGAGGTAAAAACCTTAGCTGATGTGTCCGAAGCTCCAGTTGGTGTATTTAATCGCCTTTGGTCTGATCCGCCAACACTGGACCCTCACCTCACTTCAGATACCACATCTGCAGGCGTTGTCGTGGAAATATTTAGCGGGTTAGTAGGGTTTGATATCAACTTGCGATTGATTCCCGATCTCGCAGATAGCTGGGACATCTCAAATGACGGTCTTACTTATATATTTAAAATCCGTGATAATGCTGTGTTTCATGATGGGACTAAAGTGACGGCAGAGGATTTTAAGTGGTCTTTGGAACGTGCTGTAAACCCAGATACTGCTTCCCCTACGGCCAAAACATATCTGGGCGACATAGTGGGAGTAGACGATGTGTTGGAAGGCAGAAGTTCTCAGATAAGTGGCGTCAAAGTGGTTGACAACAGGACGTTGAGAATAGAGATAGATTCTCCAAAAGCATATTTTTTAGCTAAACTTACCTATCCTACGGCATACGTTGTTGACAGGAATAATGTATCGGAAGGAGGTCTTAACTGGACCGATAGTCCTAATGGGACTGGGCCATTTAAATTGTCCGATTACAAAATTGGAGAAAGGATCATATTGGAGCGAAACGACCTGTACCACCTCGATAAAGCGAAACTAGCAAAAATACAGATGAATTTGGCCGGCGGTTCCTCAATGGCCATGTATGAAAATGATGAGATTGATATTACAGGAGTTGGGCTTTTTGATCTGGAGAGGATTAAGGATCCAGCTGATCCACTTAATGGGGATCTGGTTGTCGCCGACCCCGGATATTCAGTTAACTACATAGGATTTAATGTACAAGAACCTCCTTTTGATGACTTTAAATTTCGTCGTGCGTTAAACCATGCGATAGACAAGGAATTGATAGCAAAGGAAGTGTATTCAGATTTAGTTGTTCCTGCTTATGGAATATTGCCACCGGGCTTCCCTGGGTTCAATGAACGGCTTGAGGGTCTTCGGCACGATCCTGTTTTAGCAAAAAAACTTTTGTCCGAATCAAAATATGCTGATCCAGCAAATAGGCCTAGAATTGTAATAACTATCCCCGGTACAGGGGGTACTCCCGGATTAGATCTGGAGGTAATAATAAACATGTGGCTGGAAACCTTGGGTGTTGAGGTAGAGATACAGCAAGTTGAATGGGCTACATATCTTAAAGATTTGGATGAGGAAAAATTCCAAGCTTTTGGTGGTTTGGGGTGGGAGGCTGATTATCCCGACCCCCAAGATTTCTTGGATATATTATTTCATTCAGAGAGTGAAAATAACCACGGCTTATACTCTAGCCAGGAGGCCGATATTTTGCTCCAGGATGCTAGGGTTGAGACAGACTTAATGAAGCGCATAAATCTTTACCAAAAGGCAGAGGAAATTATTGTTAATGATGCTGCTTGGGTTCCTTTGTGGTTTGCAGGAGAACGACACGTTTTAATAAAACCGTACGTGAAAGGGTATGAGCTGACCCCAATGACGATATCCAAGATGCGATATGTTTATATACAAGATTAAATTTGTGATTGATCGTACGTAAATTATTTACAATTTTTTGATGTCGTTTATGCTATAGCGAATACAGAATAAGTTTAGAGGCATATGTGGATATATATAACTAGAAGGTTATTATGGTTGCCGGTACTATTATTAATGGTATCGGCAGTTACCTTCACTCTCGGAACCTATGGGCCTGGTGATCCAGTGAGGGTGATGTTGGGGACTAAATATAACGAGGCGACCGCAGAAAGGCTAAGATCTTCATTGGGTCTGGATAGGCCGGTTATGGTCCAGTACGCTGACTACGTATCTGGGGCCATTAGGGGAGACTTCGGGGAAAGTCTTAGATATCGGGGCCGATCAGTAGGCTCCTTATTGGTCTCTAAGATGTGGGTTTCTTTTCAAGTTAACCTCGCTGCGATGTTTGTCAGTTTGTCTATTGGGTTACCTTTGGGATTTTGGATAGCCCATAAACAGGGTACCTGGTTGGATCCCGCTGTTGTTGCCTCTACTTTGGTTCTAATGTCCATACCCATTATGGTGAGCATTCCAATAGTTTTATGGGGCTTATGTTTGAAATTGAGTCTGGTGCCATGTTCTGGGTGGGGAGGATTTTTTGACTTGAGGATTATAGTGCCCGCTATCACGATGGGAATCCCTGGGGTCGCCGGACTTGCTCGTTTGATGCGGGCTAGTACCTTGGACGTATTTGGTCAAGATTTCATCAGAACCGCAAGAGCAAAAGGTTTAAGTGAAAGATATATTGATATAAGACATGTCTTGAGGAACGCAATCATCCCTGTAATAACTATCCTGTCCTTTTCTTTAGCTGGTATGTTGACCACCGGGTTCATAACTGAAAGGTTACTTGGAATACCAGGGGTAGGAGATTTTGCTATACAGGCTATTTTTAACAGGGACTATCCGGTAATAATGGCATTCACTCTCATACTATCAACTGCCTTTGTACTTGCTAACTTGTTAGCTGACATCGCCTACTCCCTAATTGATCCACGCATAAGGTTTTCATAATGGATACCTCCATCAGTAATAAAGGTCATTTGTCTCGAGCTTTCACCAGGCTGTGCCATAAAAAAATAGCAGTTGCATGTCTGGTTGTTATCATGACTATTTATTTTCTGGGTATATTTGCACCCTTGATAGCACCTTATGGATATAACGAACAGGATTACCAATCGATCAGGAAGGGTCCCACAATGGAACATATAGCTGGGACTGATCTGAAAGGTAGGGATGTTTTTTCGAGAGTCCTTTGGGGGATACAAAACACAGTGATAATAACCTTGGTAACGATTCTCACAGGGGCATTGTTGATAGGGGTATCCCTTGGATTGATTTCTGGCTACTATGGAGGCAAGGTTGACTCAATAATAATGAGGATAGGCGAGCTTTTTGCCTCTTTTCCGGATATCTTGTTAGTTATTTTATTGGCTGCCACTTTAAGGCCAAGAATTTTAAATGTTGTTCGTTGGATCGAGGATAATACCTTGTTAGACGGGCTAGTGAAATCTGGAGTCGCTGACTATTTAGTAATCTCGCTGGCTTTAGTCTCATTTAGTTGGGTTGGGATGGCTCGCTTAGTCCGGGGACAAGTTTTGTCACTGAAGAGCTCACAATATGTCGAAGCGGCTCAAGCAACAGGGGCATCAACTTCACGGATTTTATTTATTCATCTCCTACCCAATGCCATAGGCCCCATAGTAGTTATGGTTTCGATGGGCATGGGTACCTTGATCGGAACAGAGATTATTTTGAGTTGGCTTGGATTGGGGATACAGCCGCCGCGACCTAGTTTAGGAACCATGTTATTGGAAGCGGGTAGTATTAGTGCGCTTCGAGTTGTTCCGTGGATGCTGATTGCTCCCGGTATAGTAGCTTGGTCATTGGTCCTGTGTTGGAATTTGTTTGGTGATGCTATGGGTGATGTGTTAAACCCCAGAACTAGGTGAGTATGATAAATCGTTAAATGAAGTGAGATATGAAAGTCCATTTGGTCGACGGAACATACGAATTATTTCGATCCCATTTTGGGCAACCTGAGAGATTAGCACCTGACGGAATGCATGTTTCAGCTGTTAGGGGTTTGATAATGACCTTGATATCTTTACTACATCAACCTGAAGTTACTCACGTAGCAGTTGCCTTTGACAGTTCAATTAAGTCTTTTAGAAATGAGTTGCTACCAACTTACAAGGATGGGTCGGACACCCCTTTAGAGTTGAAAATGCAATTTCCATTAGCTGAGAGGGTAGTAAATGCGCTTGGTATAGTGTCATGGCCTATGCATGATTATGAAGCCGACGATGCATTGGCCACAGCGGCATTACTCTATTCAAAGCAGGACACAGTGCAGCAGGTAATCATTTGTTCACCCGACAAGGATTTATGTCAAATGGTTTCTGGGGATCAAATCGTATGTCTAGACAGGAAAAATAATTTTGTCCTGAACGAATCCGGTGTTCTTGAAAAATTTGGTATTTTACCGATATCAATACCCGATTATTTGGGACTGGTTGGCGACACTGCAGATAATATTCCTGGTATTCCAAGATGGGGCGCGAAATCTAGTTCTACTCTTCTTAACCGGTATATTCACATAGAGGACATACCAAATACTTATGAACTTTGGGATGTCTCTGTAAGGGGAGCGGCAGCTCTAAGTTTGAGCCTTGAAGATAATAGGGAGAAAGCTCGCCTATACCGGGAAATCGCTACAGTTCGTACTGATTTGGAAATTACTGAAACCCTTAAAGAGTTAGAATGGCTAGGGGCTTCAAAGAATCTTTTTCCATCTTTGTGCCGTGAATTGGGTTTGGGTAATTTATCAAACCGGCCTCAAAAATGGCAGTAGGATCAAGGTTAATTTACTGACTAATTTTTAGACAAATATTTATTGTATAACTGGTAACCAATCAAGACTGCCGCGATTGATATATACCCGTAGGTGAATAACATGCGTTGATCAGTTTCGGTAAATGGTAGGTGTGCTAGGAACATTACTAACAAGATAACTCCTGATTTCCACCCAATAACTCGGGGCAAAACCAATATTATTCCCAGTAGAGATACAGCAGCCGTTAATAAGAATTCCACGGATTGCATATTATTTAGCGGGAAGCTCAATAATTCTCCAGCAGATAGACTGAAAATCCCGACCATGCTGCCAACTAACAAAGTGAGTTGATTGACTTCAGCAGATATTAAAGTTGTTAATCCTGCGACTGGATTTGCTCTCAGGCTAAATAGGACAGCTATTATTATTTCAGGCGATTCTGAGGCTAATGGGGCTATCCATTGTATCAAGAGGAAGTCACTAATACCAAGATTACGGCCCGTGTCGATAAGGGAATGAACGAACGGTTCTGCTGCGACGAGTATAACAAAGGCCGAATAAGCGAAGAGCCCTAACACAATCAGTCTCCTCACCACCTTAGATTGCTCTCCTATCGCTAGAGAGGGGCCCATTAATTCCGGCTCCTCTGACTCTTTGGTTGAACTTAACCAAAGATAAACCACGTACAGGGCAATCAAGGCAGCAGCAACTATCAGATGTACCTGCTGCATAAAAAATATTAAAAAAGTAACAGCAGTTGCGATGGATAGCATTAATATTTCAAGCCCCATAGTATTTGCCACGTTTAATGAGGACCTTCTCTTGATCCAGAATATTAGGATCACGGCAGACCAACCAAGCCCAATTAGTAGGCGGTTTGCCCCAGTCACATTGGCTGCCACTCTTTCCATTTCTGGCGTTACTATGGCACTAGCAGTGTCATATGATTGGCCAGCGTCCCAAGCTAGCACAGCTTCCACAGCATACTCGGGAAGAATTGCGATCAAGGCTAGTATTGCAATGGCAAAAGATGCGGATATATCTAACTGTGCAGCCTCTGCAGCCCAAGAAATCAAGAATGCGCCGCCCACAATACCCATTCCAAAAATGAATGCGTCTAAAATTGGATGGAAATGGAGACCTCCAAAAACCATCACAAAGGATGGCACCCCGAGGCACGCAAAAGCCGCCAATAGGATCCAGGAGGCTGAATGACTATTGCGATCACTCATAGTCAGTTTGTTGTCACCATATATTATTTTCTAACCAAACCTGTTGTCCAAACTATGCACCTGCTAAATAATTTCACGGTGCAACAGGGCAAGATCTTAGCATAGTATATTTCCAACTGTTGATTATTCATAGTTATTCAACTAAAATTCTATAGTTGGACGGGGAGTGACTGCGGTTTGAAGGATACCCCCTTGTTTGGATGGTTATTTCAGAGTGGTGAATTAGGCACGGAAATGACTTGACATCCCTTGGGGTGGTGCATATCATGAAACCGTTCATTCACCGTTTTTAGAGCTTGTTGCTGTTTTGTTGCTTGCTCTTCCAACATATAAGTTTGTATTAAAATTCGTTCCTTTATAGTAAAGAAGGGGGTCAAATGGGAAAGCTATTTAGCCTTCAGGCGTTGTCAACAGCCCTGGTTTTCTCAGTAATGTTATTCGTATTATCCGCATGTGCACCGGGTGCTGCCGGACAGCCTGGCCTTCCAGGTAACCCTGGTAGTGCTGGGATTTCTGGTTCTCAGGGACCGCAAGGAGAGCCTGGCTTGCCAGGTTTGCCTGGTAATCCTGGCCCAGGTGGTGCTCCTGGCCTTCAGGGGCTAGCAGGTCCGGATGGTTCTGACGCTGTGGCGCCAGAAGGTAGCATAACTGTTAGTAAACAGAAGATATCAATGTCTGAGGAATTTAGTGTTTCTGGTTCAGGGTTTCAACCAAATGAACCAGTTGTGATTCAGCTTAGAATCGACTCAACTTTGTCACCAATTATTGGTGGCGGAAGAGGTTCTCAGGTAACTGCCAATGGTGCAGGAGCCTTTGAAGTATCTTTTGATTTCGTGTCTGAAAAAGGCGCGATTATAAGTAGAGCGGGTGGCCCTGCCTCTGTGTTCGCACAGGGTGGAAGTGGTAGCAAAGCAAGTGCCCCTATATCAATAGTATCTGCGTCTTCCCCAGCTGGGTCCGTATCGGCTAGCTTGGCAGCGACACCTGCAGAGCCTGGTGGTACTTCTGTTGTTTACGGCGCAGGATTTTCAGCTGGTGAAATGGTTAGCATCATCGGTGTTGGTGCAGCCGGCGGAGTTGATAAGATATTGGCAGGAGGAGAAGCAAATGCTTCAGGTGCCTTCCAAATTGACGTTAAGGCCGCTCTGGACGCTGGTCTTTATACACTTATTGCTAAAGGTTCCTCTAATTCAGAAGCCACCGCCCCGTTATTAATAGCTGATAAATAAGCAACCTCATTTCCTAACTGAATTATATTTGGTTGGGTTACACAGAGATTAGCTGATAAAAGGCTTCCAAACAGTTAAGTTTGGAAGCCTTTTAAGTTTCATGTATATGAAATCCTTACAATTGGGGATGAATCAATTCTTTGAATTTCAATGTTAGAAGTACTTAACGAAAGTAAGATCAGTAACTATTATTATAGGCTGGACTTATTTTACCAAAGCCTTGGGTGTGCTAAGGGGTATTAGATATTTAAAACTATTGAACAAGTCGGGGGTCTGCCTTGGGCGCTAACAATCGATTTGTAGGATGCTTACGAGATCATGGAACAATGGGCGGTATAGCCACTGTAAAACGTGGTCAGGTTTAATTTTCTCAAGTCTATTAGATTTTAAGGATCTTTATTTCCCTAAGTCTTCGACCAACTGTAGAAATCACTTCAATAGAAAGGTTGTTGTAGAAAAACTTATCTCCAGGGCTCGGGATTTTTCCAAGTTCGTGTAAAACGAATCCTCCAATAGTGTCAAACCCTTCACCTTCAAAAGAGACTCCGATAGAAAGAGCGATGTCATCGATGGCTAAACTAGCGTCCATGTAGAATTCATTTTTTTCTACCTCCCTTATTCCTAGATCCCGTGTATCAAATTCGTCATGAAGTTCTCCGACGATTTCCTCGACTAAGTCTTCCACTGTAGCGAGACCTGATACCCCACCGTATTCGTCTATCACTATAGCCATCTGCATTCGTTTGTCTTGAAAGTCGGTTAACAAAAACTCTAGTGTTTTTGATTCAGGTATAAACAACACTGGGCGAAGGAATTTTTCCAATTCACCATTATCATTTGATTCCGCAGATCTTATTTGACCTAGGATGTCCATTGAGTGTGCTATACCTTCAATTTGGTCCGTTTCATTTTTGTATATTGGTATTTTGCTATGGCCTTCTCTGATCATTATGTCCACCACATCATTTAGAGAGGTTGATATATCGGCAGTGATCATATCTACCCTGGGAATCATAATTTCCCTCACAACTGTTTTATCTAATTGGAAGACACCTCGTATCATTCGTACTTCATGTTCCTCGAGAGGCTCACCTTCGTCGTCCATTTGCATCGCAATATTACTGTTTTCACTGATATCTGATGGGTTTTCTTCAACAGTGCTTATTTCTATTAGACGTTCTTGGGAACGTGTGATTGGTCTTAGAGTTGTACCAATGAAGATAACTATCCTATAGATTCGTACCGCGATTCTAGGCCCACTGTGCCGTCCAGCCACCTTTGCTATTGTTTCTAACACCCCTAGAACTATAAGGGTGGATATGGCTATGAGACTTATTCGTCCGAAATCATAGGATGTAAGTTGATTCTCAGAGGGTTGATAAAAAATGAAATAGCAATTTATCACGGCTGATGCTAGAGATATCGTTTTTATGATTGAAAATGCTGAATTTGACTGGTCAGCCTTACGGAAAAGGTCCTCTAATTTCTCTAATCCGGACCTTTCTTCACTTCGCCATATGAATATGGATTCTCTGGTAACCGTACCAATTACATGTTGTATAAAGCTTATTAATGTGAAAAGTGTGATCGAAACTATAACGGTTAAACTTGATAAATCACTTATATCAGTATCCAATTTGGCTTGGCCTATGAAGACCTATCCTCCTTTAAAATCCGAGCTGGGGAACCGACTCCTTTTGCAAAGTCAGGTATATCCTTTGTGACTATTGATCCTGCCCCTGTAATAGATTGTTTCCCGATGGTCACTGGAGCGACCAGCTTTGTATCAGACCCAATGAAGGCGTTGTCCTTTATAGTGGTTCTATGTTTTTGCTCACCATCGTAGTTACAGGTTATAGTCCCTGCCCCTATATTAACATTGGAACCTATATCTGAGTCTCCAAGATAGCAGTGGTGACCTGATTTTGTACCGCGACCTAATGTACTGTTTTTTATTTCCACATAATTACCTATACTAACATCCTCGTTTAGGATAGACCCCTCTCTAATGTGGCTATATGGCCCGATTGATACGTTATCATGAATCATGGCGGATTCGATGGTTGAGGACCTGATTACACAAGAGGCCCCAACAGAACTATTGGTAATTTCGCAATTTGGACCTATTTCGCAATTTGCAGAAATATTGGTACTTCCTCTGATATGAGTGTTTGGAAAAATTACGGTGTCAGCGCCAATCAATGCCTCGAGGTCAATGTATGTCGTATCAGGATCTATAATTCTTACTCCAGCCTCCATTAGGCTCTCACAAGTCGCGGTTCTCAATATTTTTTCGGCTTTTGCCAAATCTGATTTATTGTTCACTCCAATTATTTCTTGATAATCCGTACTAATGGACTCTATAGTCAAGTTTATACTTTCAGCAAAAAATATCAGGTCTGTGAGGAAAAACTCCCCAGATTTGGACGGTTTTAGAGATTCCAAAGCTGCCCATAACCATGAAGTTTTGAAACAATAGGCCCCTGCATTGATCTCATTGATAAGTAGTTGAGCTCCATTGGCTTCGGATTCTTCTACTACGTTGGTCACTTTCCCTTTATCATTTCTAACTATACGCCCGAAGTCTCTAGGATCGGGGACTCTTCCAGTTAGTAAAGTAAGGTCAGCCTTTGATGATTTGTGCTGTTTCATAAGGTCGGAGAGAGTTTCTGTTTTAATCAAAGGCATATCGCCATTTATGACAAGAATATTCTCAATGTTGGACACCGTCTGCCTACATTGCAATAAAGCATGTCCGCTTCCTATTGGGTGTTTTTGGACCGCAATAGCTATCTTTTCCTCGAAAGTTTCTTTGAATGATTCATGAGAGGGTGGTACGACAGCAATGATATCCTGTATTCCAGTCTTGGTTATCGAATCCATAACTAGGGCTATCATTGGTTTTCCAGACAGCTTATGCAACACCTTCGGTAGACTAGATTTCATCCTAGTTCCCGCCCCGGCTGCTAATATAATCGCTTTGAAGTCAGGCATTGTGTTCATTAAAGGCAATTTGATTAACCAGTATTTCACCAACTGTAAAAATACATAATTATTACAAGTCTACTGAGCTGTAATTCCTCCATCTATGACCAATTCAGAGCCCGTCATATATGAAGATTCATCAGAGGCTAGGAATAAGACACCCATAGCGACGTCATCTATAGTTCCTATGCGCCCCAAAGGTATCCTGGATATGGAGTTTTGTCTTCCCTCCGGAGTGGATATATTATCTGCGATCATATCTGTGTCTATGGGACCAGGGTGAACAGAATTAGCTCTTATGTTATCCGAAGCATGCTGTATTGCGGTGAATTTAGTAAAAAGTCTAACCCCACCCTTTGATGCACCATAGGCTCCGCCTCCTTGGTTCCCCACTAGTCCTGCGGTAGAAGAGATGTTGATAATTGAACCACCTCCGGAATGGCGCATTTCGGGAATAGAATATTTAGTGCCCAGAAAAACCCCTTTGAGGTTCACTGCCATTATCAAGTCAAATTCCTCACTCGAGGCCTCTTCAATTGGTATCCTACTATATATTCCAGCATTATTTACCAGTACCGTTAAACTCTGATATTTCTCGATGGTGCTTTTGATACAATCTTTCCAGCTGGTGGGAGAGGTCACATCTAGGTACATTCCGACAGCCTCACCTCCTGATCCCACTATATTCCGGGCATTTGATTGGCATGATTCTAGGTCTATATCTGCCAATACAACTTTGGCACCTTCTTTTGCAAAAAGAGCTGCCTCAAAGGCTCCCTGCCCTTTTGCTGCTCCAGAAATTATTGCCACCTTGTTTTCCAGTCTTCCCATGATGCTATACCTTTATGGTCGATTGTTATTAGGTATTCTATCTCAGTAGGGATCTTTATATCATCTGAATCTTGTAATTCCGGTATACTCTGCGATATCAATTGACAGAACAAGTGTTCTGTTCTAAAATGTTCTAAATTAGATTATCCTACAAGGTACTCATATGAATCAATCGTTACAGTTGACTTTATCTCTGACCAATGAAGCCGGCCGCTATTCTACTTTTCAAAATGGCCTCAATATAGACAGTGGCCAAGAGGTTTTGTATCTTGGCAATGTTAGTGGTGGACCAATTACCGGTAGCAGGGGGATAGTGAAAAAACTTTATGCTAATAAGGCTGTTGTAGATATGGGACAGGTAGGGACGTGGAATGTCCCATATTATTTTTTGGCTGATACAACCAAAGTTGCTTAATTAAAAAAACCTTCTTTTAGATGACTAGAAATTGTGGATGCGACCAGCATAGGTTTTTGAAGCGGCACATCGTGGATGCTATGTTCTAGCCATACTGTTTCGAATTTATCTATGTTTTTTTCTGCCTGAACTATCAGATTTTTTCGAAGTGTTTGTCTGGAAGTTTCATCATCATTCAACCTCGCTGGCATGTTGAGCACCGGGCATTTTACTGAGGAAAATAAAGAAGAAGGCCGGTGATTCCAGAAAGCTTCTACCACTTTCAAATGATTACTTCTCTCAAATCGAGGTGTTATGGTCCCGTCCGGAATTTCTTGAAAGTTTGCCATTACAATATTAGTTAGATCGTTCTGAAGGGAGAGGCTATCTCGCTCCCCCCAGTCTCTTTTTGCAATTCGTTGTTTAAGAAATTTTTGCGTTAAGTTGCTAAATAAAGGAGGAGCCATATCCACAAGGGCTTTTTCCAGAGAGTTACCTGGTATGGAAGATATTTCGATTAAACCTCCATCGACAAGGCAAAGACCGCCTATCATTTCAGGGTGATGTGCTGCAAAATTCAATGCAACACTACCTCCCCATGAATGCCCAACCAACAATGGATTATCAATTTGATTGGTTTCTAGGAAGAAATGTAAATCATTCGTGACCGTCTCGAAATCGTACCCCTGATTTGGTTTAGAAGATAATCCATGGCCTCTTTGATCTATAGCTTTCACTGAATTGGTTTCTGCCAAAAGTGGGCCGACTAGATCCCAGATTCTACAATTTGATGCTAGCCCATGAATTAATACGATATTCCTGCCTTGACCGCCCCAGTCACGGCAATTAATCGATATTGGTCCGACATTTATTAAATGCTGTTTCGGGCTTTTTTGATTATTTATTACATAGCTCCTGGTATTGAACTATCCCATTGAGCATGTTCCAAAAACTCTTTGGATGTTTTGTAGATGAATTCAGATTCATTTTCAATCCTAACAATGAAACCTTGTTGAAGAAGGTTAATTCTTATTTGAACATGGTCGACAGAAAACAGGTTTCTGTCCTTTATGCCATCGTGGATCTCTTCTTCCGAATATTCCTCACCTTCAGCAAAGGCCAGCATTATGAAATGAAGTGCAACCAATTTCTCTTTTAGATCGGTCGGAAAATCGGGGAGCATCGCAATGTCATTTGTCCAACGATCGAAAAGCGTTCGATAATAGTCCGGGGCTATTGATAAATGCGGCACTTATTGGATATCCGCCATTATGAGTCTTCTTATTCTTGTTCCTGTCCACTGGACTGGCTTTTTAGGAAATTCTCAATTTCCTTCACCATATCCGTTCCAGTTGGCATCTCATTTTGCGAACTTTTTGCTTCATCATATTGGTGTTCTAGTCGAGATACGTATGAGCTGACATCAGGTTGTTTTGCGATCGCATTGGAGATTTCCTCCCTGAATGCCTGTCCAGCTAAATCTAGTTCACTCATATCTAAGTCAATGTCCACAAGGCTTTTAAGCCGCTCGAGCAAGGCGAAACTAGTTACAGGATTTGGAGAGGTTTGAACATAATGAGGGCAATGGCCCCAAATATTTGCATGAGGGATGTGGTTTTTCGCACATGCTTCAGCGAAAGCAGAATGGATTCCGGTGGGTCCTTGATAACCAGAATTTCTTATTCCCAACCATCTCGCCTTTTTACTTAGTTCCTCACTACTAGCTCTGCCAGTTATTTTAACTTCCCTTGTGTGCGGTACCGCGTCCAGCAAGGCCCCTAACGATATAATTAGCTCAACTCCAGATAATTTCGCTACCTCTAGGACTGTATCAGAAAAAGTTCTCCATTTAAGGTTTGGTTCGGTTCCCACATACATTAGGATTCCATTGTCTGGATTCTCTTCAGGAACGTAGCTGTAGAATTCGTTTGCAGGCCACTTTATAATCCGGTCTTTCCGTCTGTTAATTCGAGTTTGGGGCCGGTTGACCGTGAAGTCATAATAATTTTCAGGATCTATCTCAGCAATCTTTTTACTTGGGAGCTTTCGTACCATGTATCTTATTGCCCTGGTGGCTGCTTCGGCAGCATCTGGCCATCCTGCGAAAGCTACCACCATAGTAGAAAGCTTTGTGTTGGGGGTATCGTGAACGATCAAGCCGTCCATATGCTGCTCCGTTGCTGTTGAATTTATCCGAGTTTAACACTTTACACCATATAATCCAACAGAATTTTTTTAAATCCCATGATATTGTACTTATGATAAGTGGTCTAATTAATTCCGTATATACTTGAAACCTAAAAGGCTAAGAATTTTCAAGAGGTTTACCCACCATATGACATTGTTATTACATTCATGGGAATTTGTAAGATATGACGTAACTAAAAACACCTCCTGGTATTTTGTTTGCATTAAAGATGCCTCTGGGCGAGATACTCATGTTGAGTTCACTAAAGGCCCTGAATCTGATGAGGTCGGAAGGTTGATACATGAAATGCTTAATAAATTTAGATCAGAAGAGCTGCCAGGAGAAAAATCGCTGGAAAAAAACCTAGGAATGTCACAGCCAGTAGAAAATGGCTCCGCCATGGCAGCGGCCCTAAGTTCGGTTCGGAGTGCAATTAGTCAATTCCGTTCTATGGAAAGAAGTTTACCTTTATGTGAATACATGAGCGGAAAACCTCCTGGATTTATTGATTTGTATGCCAATATTAATAGGGGATTATTTTCAACTGATCGGTTACCCAATGATTTTGCAAAAGCGGCTTATAAAGCTGTGCACAAAGGGTTCAAAGTGATCAAATGTGCTCCGTTTGATGAGGTCACCCACCCCAATCCTCAAGATATAGATGGTGTTGTCAAGAGTGGATTAAGCAGGCTTTCAGCCGTCAGGGAAAGTGTTGGGGCAGACGTGGAAATTCTCGTTGATTGCCATGGTAGATTTGAAGAATCATCATCTAAGATTGTAGCCGCTCTAATCCAACCGATAGGGATTGGTTGGTTTGAAGAACCTTTGGATCCGATCAATTATCCTGAACGTTTAGCTTGTATTTCTAATGAAATAGCCATCCCATTAGCAGGAGGTGAATCCGGGTACGGAGAAGAATTCTTCGATTCCCTTGCCCAACTTGGGTCAGTCCAAACCGTCATGCCAGATATTAAATATTGTGGTGGTGTTCAGGAAGCTGTTCGAATCGCTAATAACGCTCACGATAACGGTATAAATTTCTCCCCTCATTGTCCGTCCGGACCAATATCTCTTCTCGCCTCAGCCCATGTTTGCGCGGCATTAAATAAAAAGGTATTACTGGAACATGCAATAGAAGAAATTGACTACAGGCATGAATTGTTATCTCCACATGAGATTGTACGGAATGGCCGTATTGAGATGCCGACGGGTATTGGGTTAGGGGCCTCCCTATCAAAGGCGGCCCTCAAAAAATATGGTGAATACTTTTCATTCTAGCGTTAGTGATAACCGGGTTATTTTTCAGCCAACATGTCATAAGCCAGATGTAGCATGACTTTCGCTCCACTGACTAGGCTTTTGATTCCTATAGATTCATCTGTCCCATGGGCTTTACTGAGCATCGGATCATCGTCTGGGTGAGACCCTGAAAATCCGTAAGTAGTTACCCCTAGAGGTCTGGTAAACCTAGAATCAGTGAATCCAGTGCTAATAGCCGGTACAAACTGCACGTCCTCTCGGTCTACAGCTTTTTTAGTAGCCTCACGCAAGCTGGTCATGAGCTCGGTTTCAAATGGAGATGAATTAGGAACAGCCATATAATCTATGGAATATTCCACTCCAGGTATCCCATCTAATATTTTATCCAGCTCATCTCTGAGGTAATCGTCACTCTGGTGGGGTAACGTTCTCACGTCACAAGTGAGCCTAATTTGTTCCGGTACACTATTTGATTTAATTCCGCCATTAATCATAGTTGGAGTTATTGTCATTCTTGATAAAGCACGAAGCATGGATGCGAACCTTGGATTCTCTTCTTCTTGCTCTTTAATAATTTCATCTACGTTATCGGATGACGGTTTGTGTTCGATCGCGAATGTGGACAAATGTTCAAACAAGCTGGTGGAAGTATCTCTTTCTGCCTCGTATTCTTCTAGTCTATTAAGGACTTGAGACAATCTAAAAAGGGCGTTTGTTCCTTGCCATGGAACCGACGCATGTGAACTGACCCCTTTCACATCTATTTCGATTTGTAATCGGCCTTTTTCGCCGACCCCTAAAACATATGTTAGTGACCCTGCAGCCTCAATAGGGGATCCTCCTCCCTCGTTGACAGCGAACGGTGCCTGTAATTTTTCTGGGTGGTTTTCTGCCAACCATCCAAAGCCATATCTTCCTCCATGCTCTTCGTCAGCACCTGAGATCAAGGATAACCCGTCTTTTAAAACCACTCCATTTTGCTTTAATACCTTCATGGCCATCAATTGTGCTGAAAGAAGGCCTTTGCAATCTGAGGCGCCCCGGCCGTAGATTCGACCTTGATGTATCTCTGCACTAAACGGAGGGAAAGTCCATTTATTCTCATCTTCCACGGGGACAACGTCAGTGTGTGACATGAATAAAAGGCCAAGCTCTCCAGAAGTCCCATCAATGTTGGCAATAATATTCCCTCTGTTTGGTGATGATTCAAGTATTTCAGATTCGATCCCTGCTTTAGATAACCAGTCTGATATGTACTTGCAGACTGGAGTTTCGTCGCCTGTTGGCATAAACCCTGTATTAACTGAAGGAATTCGAACTAAAGCCTGTTCTAGGGCTATAAGATCCCCTTCCAAGTCATCGATTTGTTGAAGCATTTGATCAAGGTTTGTCATTTTGTTACCTACGCATAGTATTTTTATATTGTTGTTTCTAGAGTCATTAAAAGTGCGATGCTCTTAGCGTCCTGTATTTCTCCCAACCTTATAAGTTTTTGTATTCTCCTAACAGGTATTTTTTCTACTGAAATATCTTCGTCGAAATCTTGGGGTAGTCTTCCCTCCACTAAATCTTTAGCTAAATAGCCATAGATGTACTCATCCGTAAAACCAGGACTCGTCCAGAATCCAAATAATAGCCTAAGATCTCTTGAAGTGTATCCTACCTCTTCTCGGAGCTCTCGGATGGCTGCTATATCCGGTTCTTCGCCAATTTCTATAATTCCAGCCGGCACCTCTAATAGGTCGCTTTTTGCTGGGTGCCTGTATTGACGGACAAGCAGCACATTATTTTCCGAATCCACCGGAACAATAGCGACGGCTGGTCTGTGTTCAACGACCTCTCTAGAGGCTTTGATTCCAGTTTTTAGCAGCACATTATCAATTTTCACATTTATAATACTGCCTTGGTAAATCTTCTTGCTGTCTATAGTTCGGTCAAGATCCATATTTTCCATACTATGCCTACTCTTCTGGGTCTTCCGGAGGGCGTTGTGATCTGTATGCGAGCCCAAGTCGCATATTCAATGCGGTATAAAAGAAATCTGGTTTTTCTGAACGTAAAAATCTGGCATTATAGGGGCTTTTTTTTACGATAACTTTTTCTCCTGGATCCACGTCTGAATCGACAAATCCATCTGCGCTGATAGATGCCAAATAATTCTTGGAAGCCTGAAGCTCAACGGTTGATTCTGGATGGAGTACCAGAGCATCTCGAAGGCCTGTATGTGCTGCAACCGGCTGCAGTATCATCATTTGAGCTTCAGGAAAAACTATGGGCCCTCCAGCCGAAAGGGCATATCCTGTGCTCCCAGTCGCAGTAGATACAATTACAGCGTCAGCTCTGTAGTTGGTCAAATGGACATGGTTTACTGAAGCTTCAAGTTCTACCAGTCTGGAGACTTTTCTGCTTCCAACTGTGATGTCATTTAGAGCATGAACGGATAGTCTAGGATCGCCACCTTCTGTAGGAATTACGTCAGCTTGCAGCATCATTCGTTTCTCAGTTCTTATACCGTTATCGTTGCCTTTTCCCGATTGGTAATTTATGTATTTGGGAAGTGCTGAAATAGCCTCTTCTGGTGTTAATTCCGCTATAAATCCCACCTTCCCCATTTTTATGCCAACGACAGGGAGTTCATAAGGACTTATTACTCTTACAGATCTTAATATTGTCCCGTCACCGCCTACCACAATAACCAAGCTTGTTTCTTTTAGTTTTTCTGAGTACTCAGAAAAATTTCCTGCTGAACTTAACCATGAAACATTTGCTATTCCTAATGAATCTATGATTTCTTTAGCCTTGACCTCTGTGGCAGGCATTTGAGAGTTGTATATGAAGGCAATCAATTTATTTTTTGACATGAGCACCAACAGATATATAAGTGTTTATCGGTTTCTAAGTATCTATAGTATAAATACTAACTTATTTGGGTTAACCGATTAGGGTGTTTATAGCATCACGAGCTAATTCGATAATAGGTTTTGGGAAGAAACCAAAAAAAACGGTACCGGAAATAGCTATGACAGATGCGGAGAGCACTCCCAAATTTGGGTGTATTTCATGTTTTTCATCTGGGCTATCTATGAACATAGTCTTAACTACTCTTAGGTAATAATAGGCCGATACAACGCTATTAACGACCCCAACAATGGCTAGCCAGGTAAGATTGGTTTCAACGGCTGCTCCAAATAGATAGATTTTTGCCATAAATCCTATGGTAGGTGGTATTCCGATGAGAGATATCATTGAAACAGTCATTATTACTGCTAGGGTCGGGGATTTTTTAATAAGACCGGCAAAAGAGTCGATCGAATCATCACCAGAATCTTCTGAGACTGCCGTTATCACCGCAAACGCTGCGAGGTTAGTAAACGTGTATCCAGCCAGGTATACAAGGATTCCAACGGGTCCTGAGGTGTTCAGCGTTGTGTTGCCTGCCATCGCCGCTAACCCCACCATGATATAGCCTGCCTGAGCTATGGTACTGTAGGCTAACATTCTCTTGATGTTGTTTTGTTTTATAGCTATCAGGTTTCCAACAGACATTGAAATCGCGCTCAAAACTGCCATCATGCTGGCCCAGTCGGAAGACAGGGTCTCATTTTCAAAAACTGTATATAGGATTCTAAGAATTATGGCGAATCCTGCTGCCTTGCTGGCTACAGAAAGAAACCCCGTTATGGGGGTGGGGGCCCCTTCATAAACATCTGGAGCCCACATTTGAAATGGGACTGCAGAAATTTTGAATCCGAACCCGGCTGTTATCAAAATTACACTGAATAAAAGAATCCCGTTATCTGTTACCTGCCCTGAGGTGGAAAGGTGATTTGCTATTACAGTTCCTATTTCGGATAAATAGGTAGTACCAGTGAATCCATAAATTAGCACCATTCCGTAGAGAAGAACGGCAGAGCTGACTGCGCTCAATATAAGGAATTTAACACCGGATTCAGCCGATTTCTTCTCCCTTATAAATGCTGCTAGTGCTGCTGTAGGAAGAGCAGTCAATTCCAAGGCAATGTATATAGTGATCAATTCTATGGCTGATGTTAGTAGCATCATTCCAGTGGCTGATAAAAGAATGAGTGAATAGTACTCGCCTTGATGTTTGTCGAATCTTTTCGCATAGGTCGTGGACGAGAGGATTACTAACCCTGTCGCAAGGATAATGACATATTTGAAAAATACGCTGAAATCATCTACTTTGACGGTTCCATTGAATCCAATGCTCGGATTATCTCGCACCATAATACAAAAACATAACGGTGCTAATAAGCCGGTTAGAGACAGAGGAGCCAAAAGTTTTTTGTTAGATGAAAACAAATCCACAATTATTATTATGCTAGCTAATAAGGCCATGCTAATTTCGGGGGCTATCAAAATTATGTCGGCGTAATTCATTAATTAGCTCCCGTCATATTTAGCATTTGTGTTATGCCTTCGGTGAAAACATCAGACACAAATGCTGGATATATACCTACACCAATTATTGAAACGATAAGTAGTCCTATAGGAATGACTTGGACTGCTGTGGCATCACCAATTTGCGCGAATCGTTCTCTTTCAGGTCCAAACATGGATCTTTGAATCATCCATAATATGTATGCAGCAGTTAATACGACTCCAAAGGCAGCTATTATCGTCGCTAATTTAAAGGCTGGAAAAGCTCCTAGGAAGATAGTTATCTCTGATACAAAGCCGCTGGTTCCTGGTAGTCCCAAAGATGCCAATCCTGCAACTACAAACGATACCGTGAAGATCGGCATTCTACGTGCCAAACCTCCTAGGTCTGGTATGTGTCGAGTGTGAGTCCTTTCATAGATAAATCCTATTGTTAAAAATAAAAGTCCAGTGATAGTCCCGTGGGTAAACATTTGCAAGGCGGCACCTGTCATTGCGAGATGGCTGGTTACGCCACCCATCGCTGACAGTCCTAATAAAACGAAACCCATGTGGCTGACACTACTATATGCAATGAGCCTCTTGAGATCTGTTTGTCGTATTGTTATCGCTGCACCATAGATAATATTTATTACCCCTAATAAGGCCAATACCCAAGCATATTTTTCAAGCTGGTCGGGGAACATACCCGCAGATACTCGCAAAAGCCCATAGCCACCCATTTTTAAAAGTACTCCTGCCAACATTACGCTTGCAGCAGTTGGGGCGTCGGTATGGGCATCTGGTAACCAGGTATGTAAAGGGAATACTGGTAGCTTTACCGCAAAGCCTATGCTCATGAATAAGAAGAGTATTCCAACAGGCATTATTAAGTTCGAGGATGGGAGTGCTTCAGATATCCTAGTCATATCGAAGGTGCCAGTACCTGCGAATATAACCAAAATGCCAATTAGCATGAAAGCGCTTCCCAGAATAGTAAAAATTAAAAACTTCATGGCGGAGTATTCTTTTCTTCCGGTACCCCAAATGGATATTAGGAAGAACATAGGAATCAACTCTAGCTCCCAAAAAAGGAAAAAAAGCAAGAAATCCATTGAGGTAAATACCCCTATTACCGCCCCTTGTAGCAAGAGAAGCCACATGAAATGTTCTTTAGTTCTTTCAGTTATGTTCCATGATGCGAAGATTGCAACGATTCCTAACAGCCCTGTAAGCAAAATGAGTGGTGCGCTTATTCCATCGACAGATAGGAAATATTGAACTGGAAATGAATCAGGGAACCATGAAGTTATTCTTTCAGAAAAATCGTACCCATTTTGTCTATGGGCAACGAAAATGTAACCGGTGACAACCAGTTCAAGTGCTGAAGCTATAACCGCGAATCCACGGGCCGCTTTCCCAGTCAAAAAAACAGCCACAATCACCGCTGAGATAAACGGCAAAAATATGGCTATGCTTAGTATTCCAGGTATTTCCACAGATACTCCTAATTACATTCCAAATATATATACAGCGGCTATGATGATTATTCCAACTGATGTGACAGTCGCGTACATTTGGGTTTGGCCAGTTTGTAATTCTCTTATCAGACTACCGAAATTGGCACCTAGCCACCCAATGATATTCACAGTACGGTCTACGATGTTTCGATCTATCCAATCGGATATCAGGGCTATGCCGTTGTAATAGATTCTGCCAGTTATGAATTTTTCATATACTTCATCGACATAATATTTGTTTAGAAATAGGGTATATATAGGGCCGGCAACTCTGCCCATCGTTGCTGGGGACAAATAAGGATTCCGCTTATACATTGCCCATGCTAGGAGTATTCCCAATAGGGCAATCAACGAGGAAATAATGGCCAGTATTGGGTCAAAAGCTGGGGGAGGAGGCAAGTGCAGGCTGTGCTCCAATTTATGTGTAAACCAGTGGGCCGGGATACCTCCAAAGTCTTTTATAGGATTCACTAGAAACCCTATAATCACAGCTGGGATTGCGAGTATCACCAAAGGTAAAACCATAGGGAATGGTGATTCTGTAAGATGGACCGGCCCATGGGCTTGAGCTTCAGGGTCCTTATCTGATCCTCCCCGAAAATCACCTTCAAATGTTAGTAACAGTGCTCTGAACATATAAAAGGCTGTCATAAATACGGCAATGAGTGCTAATGAGAATCCGATTATGCTGGCAACATCCCCTTTATCCCATGCATTAAGGAGTATTTCATCCTTACTCCAAAATCCTGCCAGTGGGAATATACCTGCAAGGCTTAGGCTTCCAATGAGAAAGGTAATATAAGTGATTGGCATTTTACGTCTTAAGCCACCCATATAACGCATGTCGAAAGTTCCGGTTGCGTGATTCACGCTTCCGGAGCCTAAAAATAAAAGCGCCTTGAAGAAAGCATGAGTAAATAGGTGGAAGATAGCCGGTCCGTATGCTCCGACCCCTAGTGCCAGCATCATGTAGCCCAATTGGCTAACAGTCGAATAGGCCAGAACTCTTTTTATGTCGTTGGCAACTAGTCCCATGGTTGCAGCGAATATGGCTGTAACTCCTCCAATAATGGTCACTATTAACATTACGTCTGGGGAATGCTCAAAAATCGGAAAGAACCGGGCTACTAAGAAAACTCCAGCCGTAACCATAGTTGCCGCATGAATGAGAGCACTTACTGGAGTAGGACCTTCCATGGCATCAGGTAGCCACGTGTGAAGGGGGAATTGGCCTGATTTACCTATAGCACCAACGAACATTCCCAACGCTATTAAAGTCAGCGCCCCTGCGGTGATTAGTCCTGCGTCGACAAGTCCAGGTAGGTTGGCATTAATGACCGAAATCTCTAAATAATTGTCACCTTTATTGTGTGTTTTGAAAAATAAATACATTAAAGCTATGAGAAACCCAAAGTCTCCGATCCTGGTGACAATGAATGCTTTTTTCGCTGCTGCTGCTGCTGCCGGTCTATGAAACCAGAACCCAATAAGGAGGTATGAACATAGCCCAACCAATTCCCAAAATACGAACAGTTGAACCACATTTGCTGCCATAACAAGGCCAAGCATGGATGCTGTAAACAAAGACATGTATGCAAAATATCTAGCATATACCGGTTTACCTAATTCCTCGGGACCGTGATGCTCGGCATTTTCTGATCCATGGTTTGAAGGTTTCATGTATCCCATGGAATATATTTGGACCATTAGGCTCACGCCTGTAACTACCACAAGCATCACTGCAGTTAAAGGGTCCATTAGAATTCCGACAGTGAAATGAAAATCCCCAATTTCTAACCAAGAATTAGGTTCTGACACTAGGTTATGATTACTGTTTGTCGCGACCTCAAAGAATGTTAGTAGAGATAAAATGAATGAAATGCCAATTGAAACAATAGCAATTGGACCTGATATATATGAATAGGAATTAAAAAACGGACGTACAAGAAGAGCCAAAAGACAGAACGAGGCTAAAGGAATAAAAAATATTGCCCAGACTAGTTGCTCGTTAATCATAATTTAAAGTTTTCTAAGTATTTCATCAGCTACGTGTTCCCGTCCTTTAGGCACGTATATTTTGAAACCGATATTTTCCGCCCACGAGGTAATATCCCCGTCAGGAAGTATTTTGGTAGGAAGTCCTTCCGACTCGAAGGTGTCTTTCCACATTTCTGCGGTCACCAAATTAGGAGCGTATTTGTATTCTATCCACATAAAATTTATCTGCTCAGTTCCTTTGCATCAGTTATCAAAACTGATTGTCTGGTTCGATAAATCGCAATGATTATTGCCAGACCAAGGGCTACCTCGGCAGCAGCCACAGTGATGATAAATACCGTAAACACATGTCCTGTAAGTAAAAATCTAGAGGCATCTACAAAAGTGTCGGGCACTGTGTATGGGACTGTGTATCTTGATAAAGCAACTGCAGTGACATTGACCCCGTTGAACATTATTTCTAAAGACATTAAAACTGCTATCGCATGTTTTTTAGAAAGCACTCCGTATAAGCCAATTCCGAACAATATAGCGCCAAGTATCAAAAATCTTTCAAGTGTCATTTATCGATCCCTCACCAAGGCTAGCGCACCCAGTGCCGCAGCAAGTAGTAGAACAGATACCATTTCAAAAGCTAGCACAAAATCGGTTAATAACATTTTGGCTAAGTAGGGGATTGATTCCTTAAAAAATACTGTCGCGGCCACTTTCTGCTGTTCAGCATCTAAGTTTTCACTTATCAGCCTCCCATTCCAGTCTGTATCTTGCGTGATAACGTAATATGCAAACAGGATGAATATTATTGCCACGATAGCAACTGGAACTCTGAAACTGTGGGATGGATTCCCCTCTTCAAGATCTCTGGTCATTAATATTGCAAATATTATAAGAACCGATATAGCTCCCACATAGACCATAAGTTGAACTCCAGCCAAGAATTCTGCTCCTAGTAGGATAAACAACCCTGCCACTCCCAATAATGTAACGATCAGGAAAAGTGCAGATCTGAATAAATCTTGAATTTGGACAACTGCAATTGCCGAGATGACAGTGCAGACAGATAGAATCCAGAATGCCAATTCAATGGCAAATGGTTCTGTAGTTAGAGTCATCTTTTGGCCCACCTCTCACTTTGGTCTTCTAGAGACGGTTTCTCATGTCTTCCAACCTCCTCCCAGTCAGCTGTAGATCCCTTAATTGGATCATGTCCCCGGCTCGTCAATTGCGGTCTGAACCAGGTGCTTGGCTTCTTTTCAGCCGATTTGAGTTGGTCGATATTAATTACTAAATCACTTCTTCGGTATTTTCCCTCTTCAAATCCACTGCCCATATGGAGCGCATCATAGGGGCAAGCTTCAACACATAAACCGCAAAACATGCATCGACCTATGTCTATATCAAACACATCTATATCGTAACTTTGGCCTTCTTGTTGATTTACACCGCTAGTTCCAGTGACAATTTTTATTATTCCTAAAGGGCAATACTTGGCACAACTTGCGCATCCTGTACATCTACGATCGTACCAGGCAAATTCTTCTCCCCTGAAATTGGCATGCTGGGGCATGCGATCGGTTATTGTTTCAAGTCCCAGCAGGGACCTTAAAGTTTTTAATGGATGGGTTGCTATGAAAGATACTGGATTTTGGTTATCCACTTTGGCAAGGTCAAATGGACTAGCTCTTCTATTGGGGTATTGAACTATATTAAATTGTCGGCTTGGGGACACTAAATTTTTCATAGTCACTCCAAGTCCCTTGAACAAACCTAATCCATACATTTTAGCTTTCCTTTATGCCCATATTTGCTAGTGGAGACGGTGTGGGTTCTGGTCTAGTATATTTTTTCCTTCCAACAACATTCGCCATTATCAAAATAATGGCTATCGTTATAATCCAGTTAATGGCGCCAATAATGAGCATGTACTTTGGGGTGAGCGATACCTTGTCACTGGCTAGTCCTCCAAATTGGTCGGCAAGGCTGAATTCCAAGGCCACCAAAAATATATTAAACAAACCTAGTCCAAATAATGTTTTCCAGGCAAAGCCCATAATTTGATCTATTCGTAATCTAGGCCAAGTAGACCTAAACCACAAAAGAACAAATATTATAATGAACATCTTTAGGGCGAACCATATACCGCCAGGTAAAAAGTCGAACCCCCGAGAGCCACCTAGGAACAGAGTCGTTACTACTGCAGCAGTAACTAGTGGTGCCATAAATTCCGCCAGAAACAAAACAGCGAACTTTATACCGCTGTATTCAGTGTTATATCCGGAACCCAATTCCGATTCCGCTTCAATTTGGTCAAACGGAGTACGACTCATTTCTGCTGTGGATGCTGCCATGAATACAAAAAACCCCATGGGCATTACTAAAATAAACCAGACGGATTGGCTGCTGACTATCTCGGTCATTGCTAAAGATCCTGAAAGTATAAGTACACTGGTAATACCGAGTGCCATTGGTATCTCGTAACTTATTAGCATCGCTGCGCCACGCATTGAACCTAAAATGGCATATTTGTTGCGAGACGCCCAGCCTGCCATAAATATAGCGATTGAGTTAACTGAGGTCACCCCAACGATAAAGAGAATCCCAATATTAAGGTTACTTAAAAAAGCTTGATCATCGATAAAGGTTCCAAATGGGATCACGATCATGATCATTAGTGTGGGGGCCAATAGTGCTATAGGAGCTAAGGTGAAGACGGGTTTGTCCGCTTCATCTGGTATCGTATCTTCTTTCATTATCAATTTGAGAACATCGGCAAATGGTTGGAGCATTCCGAAAGGCCCATTTCTGTTGGGACCTCGTCTGACCTGGAATCTAGCTATCATTCTTCGCTCGAACCAAGTGTAAAAGGCTGTTGCCATCACCATCACGTTAATTATCAGAAACGAGATCGATATTCCGGCTAATAGGGTAGCTAACCATTTGAAAGATTCTCCAAATCCTATCAATTCGATTAAACCAGCGAAAAAGATTTGGAGGCTTTCAAAGCTAATGAATAAAGCTGGTGTGGGGGCCATTATCTGTCGACCTCACCAAGGACTATATCGATCGACCCCAATATTATTATCAGGTCTCCCATTTTCCAGCCAGTGATCATATCTCTTAGTGGTGTCAAATTAATGAAGGATGGGGCTCTTACTTTAAACCTGTAAGGAGAAATCCCCCCGTCGCTTACCATGTAGAATCCAAGTTCACCCTTCGGTCCCTCCACTGAAGAATACGCTTCGCCTATCGGCGGTCTAATGAAGAATGGGGTTTCTGTCCTCACTGGTCCGGGCTCTATTTGCTCGATGCACTGTGAGATAATTTTTATGCTTTCTCGCATTTCCTGAAGACGAACATAGTACCGGTCGTATGTGTCTCCAGAACTTCCAATCGGTACGTCGAAATTCACTCTGTCATATATTTCGTAAGGGTTGGCTTTTCTTAAATCCCATTTGACACTCGAGGCTCTGAGCATGGGGCCTGTTACTCCTGAATCTATTGCTTGGGCATCGGAAAGCAAACCTACCCCTATCGTTCTGGCGAGAACGATTTCGTTGGTTGTTATTAGACTTTCTAACTCATCTAGATAACTCGGGAAATCTGATATCAAGGTGTTCAATGAACCCCAAAATTCTTCAGGAGCATCTTGAAAAACCCCGCCTGGCCTCATATAGCTTAAGGTGATCCTTGCACCGCATAGCATTTCGAACAGATCTAGAATTCTTTCTCTTTCCCGGAAGCAGTAAACTAGTGGGGTTGCAAGGGCCCCCAGGTCGTTTAGAAGGAAACCAGTGGCCATAAGATGGCTTGCGATTCTTTGTAATTCGACACTTATGACCCGTATATATTGAGCTCTTTCCGGGACTTTAATATCGGATAACTTTTCCACAGTTCTCACGTATGCCAAGTTGTTTGACATACTTGCTACGTAGTCCATCCGATCTGTCAGAGTTACTATCTGGACATAATTTCTGGATTCAGCCAATTTTTCGGTTCCCCGATGAAGGTAACCAAATACTGGCTCTAGATCGACTATTTTTTCGCCATCAAAGGTAACACGCAACCTGAACACACCATGTGTACTAGGGTGCTGAGGGCCCAGGTTTATAGTTACCGGTTCTGTTCTAATGGTCGCCATAAAATCAGCCTATGAAGTCCTTTCGAAGAGGATGACCGTCAAACCCTTCCCAAAGTAATATTCTCTTCAGGTTTGGATGACCCCCAAATTTGATTCCCATTAGATCCCATATTTCTCTTTCTTGTAGGTCAGCCGCCTGCCAAATATCTGACACTGACTGTACTTCAGGGTTTTCCCTACCACTGGTCTTTACTTTGATTATGCATGAGCAATTGTTTCTGAGAGAGGTCAGATGATAGACAATTTCAAAGTATTCAATGTAATCAACTGCGCTTATAGCCGTGAGGAAGGAATAGTCCAATCCATCAGGGTTTTTAAGGGTGTTACATACCTCATGTATGTTTTTTGGCGAAACCCACATAGCAGTTTCATCTGAAGCAACGACTGCGTTAGCGAGTGTACTTTCTATGGATTTTGAAATTTCGTCTCCACTGATAATCTTAGTCAAGATCACCCTCTATTTTTTGCAGAATAACGTTTGATTTTTTCGTGCAACTGCATAATCCCATATAGAAGGGCATCAGGCCGAGGGGGGCATCCTGGCACGTAAACGTCGACAGGGATAATATGATTTACTCCGGGGACAACGCTGTATGAACCATAGTACGGTCCCCCGCTGGTAGCGCACACGCCCATAGAAATAACCCATTTAGGGTCCGCCATCTGTTCGTAAACTCTTTCAATTGCGGGAGCCATTTTCCATGTTACAGTACCTGCAATGATCATAAGGTCTGCTTGTCGTGGCGATGGCCTGAACACTTCCATGCCGAAGCGAGAAAGATCAAATCTAGACATGGCACTTGCCATCATTTCGAAGGCGCAGCACGCAAGGCCAAAAGATAGTGGCCACACGGCAGATTTGCGACCCCAATTTACCAATGCATCAACGGAGGTTACTGCGACATTTCGGCCTAAATCGTCAGGAACTTCCACCAGAGGCTCAGACAGGGGCTCTGTATGAGTGGCTTTAAGCTCATTGACATAACTACCTTCCTCTCTATCTAAATCCCAAGTTTTATCGTGTAAAGGAATTTCTAAAGGTTGTTTTTGATTGTTCGTGTTTATCATGTATCCATTCAACTCCACTCCAGTGAACCTTTTTTCCATGCATAGATCCAGCCTAACACCAATATGCCGATGAAAACTGTCATTTCTCCAAGAACAAATAAACCAAATTCTTGGGACATGGTCCCGAAGGAAGCTGCCCATGGGAATAAGAAAACCACTTCAACATCAAAAATTACAAACAGCAAGGCTATACTGTAATATCGAAAATTAAATTGGCTCCATCGTTCAGTAATGGTCTCAAATCCGCATTCGTATATGCTATTTTTCACAAATGATGGGTTCTTGGGTCTTATTTTTAGTAGGGTTAACGCCCAGCCAATTAGAAGCATACTAGTGGGCACTGCAACAGCCAATGCAGCAAAGATGGCGATAACACCGTATCGGGTGAAGTAGATGTTCATTTCGTCAGCCATTATTTACACCGTTATCTCTGAGGATTGGTCATAGTCGCGGCACATTAAAAAATTCCCACTTGACCGCTACAATTCCATGCCGAAATATAGCACACCGCTCTTTTCCCTAGCAAGTGAAAAAAAGGCATAACCGAATGACCATACTAGATAATTTTTAGGTATTAAATTCACTGGATTACCACTCTGTAATGATCTATTAATATTAGGTGCCTCTTTATGCTGGTCTGGTGAAACCAATACAATGTGAATTGGCTCGTAAAAATTAATAATTTGAGAGAAAAAATTGCCTGATGGTGCCCATTTGAAACCAGAGCTTCCTTTAGTTCTTAGCAGGTATAAGGATGCTTTGGACCTTGCGTTAAAAGATGTAATTTCGGACCGATCCATCTTCTTGTATGACATGTTGAGATATTGCATGGGCTGGGCGGATGCCAATGGTGCAGCTTTCGAGACTGAAAAGGGGAAAGGCATACGCCCCTCTTTATGCCTTTTTACTTGTGATGCCTTAGGAGGTGACATAGAAGAAGCCCTCCCAGCAGCGGTATCGATTGAGTTAATACATAATTTTTCTCTGATACACGATGAAATACAAGATTCTGATGAGATAAGACACCACCGTCCGACTCTTTGGAATATATGGGGTATTCCAAAAGCCTTAGTCGCTGGAAATGTGATGAGGGTGTTGGCTGATAAATCTATGTCTACTGTGCTGCCAGACGATTCAAAACTACTATCTGCTTCTTCATCAATCGTGTCAGAGGCTTGTTTGGAAATGATTGAAGGTCAATACATGGATATATCTTTTGAGGGAGGAAATAGCATAAGTGTGGATCAGTATATGGAAATGATTTCCCATAAAACCGGAGCACTACTCAGGTCCTCAGTTCACATAGGGGCTGTTATTGGTTCCAGGGGCGGAAGAGTTGCAGATATTTTTCGGGAAATTGGCATTAAGCTAGGGTTCATGTTTCAAATTAGGGACGATATTCTGGGTACTTGGGGTGAAACTACATCTACTGGAAAGCCTGTTGGTTCTGACATACGCAGAAAGAAAAACACTCTTCCTATAATTCATGCTCGGGAAACCCAAACGTATCAAGAAGAGATAACTGAGCTGTACTCCTTGGAATCGATAGAAGATCATCATGTAGACCGCGTTTTGGATATTTTAGATGCTACTAAAGCCAGTCATTATTGTCAGGGATTGGTCGAGAATTATGCATTAGATGTCAGTAAAGACATAGAAAATATTGGGATCAGTAAAAATTCCAAGGAGGAATTTAAAGAACTTGTATCTTTTCTTGTAGACAGAAATTTTTAGAGTAGAATCTGAACTATGAGTGAAGTTTCTTGATATCTATTATAATGGTTTCTCCAACTTGAATAATGAATTTAAATCGATACCCTGCGAGGTGGATTGATATATGAGCGTTTCGCACGCCACGATGAAAACCTTTACTTATTATTTGAAAGTGCCTTCTAGTTCGTCGCCTGAGTTTATCGATATAACAGATGAAGCGAATGGATTTCTAAAGGATTCTGGGATTTCCAGTGGCATGCTCCTCGTATTCTCACGTCACACTACCTCAGCCATTGTCATACAGGAGAATGAGCCGCTTTTGCTTGAAGATTTCAAAGTAATGTTGGAAAGTATTGCTTCAAAAGATGCTTCTTATAGGCATAACGATTTCGATGTGAGGACAGTACACATGCATGAGAATGAATGTCCTAATGGACATTCCCATTGCCAGCATCTGGTACTCGGTTCTAGTGAAATGCTACCTGTGATCGATGGGGAGATGCCATTAGGTGAATGGCAACGAATATTTATGGTCGAACTCGATGGTATGAAAGGTGAATTGGTTGGCGGTAGAGAGGTTGTCATACAAATAATGGGTTTAGGGTAAGCTACATGGAAATCAAAAGATTTTCGTTGCAGCTATTTTTCCACTTATAGATCCAGAAGCCTTTTTGACCCATGGATCCCACAAATGTTATATTTGATCGGTTATTGTTGACCGATTAACTCAACAAACTTTTACCGCGTGGGCCTATATATTAATGGGGCTTGCAAATCATGCTACTGCTTAACAAGAGAGGAAATCACTGAAGGAGAAGTCTTGAATGGCTGACCAAAAGGTTATATCCAGACAGACAGGGGTTGAGGATACCCAATACAAATGGGGCTTTGAATTTGATATAGAATCCGAGGTGGCTCCGAAAGGCCTAAATGAAGGCACTGTCCGGTTTATATCTGCCAAGAAAAAAGAACCAGACTGGTTGCTTAAATGGCGCTTGAAGGCATTTGAACACTGGGTAGATCAAGGGGACGATGCCTCTCCAAAATGGGCGAAGCTCAATTTTGAGGACATTGATTTTCAAGACATTATCTACTACGCCGCACCTAAATCCAGCGATGATGCACCGAAAAGCCTTGATGACGTGGACCCAGAAATACTCGAGGCATTTGATAAATTGGGGATTCCTTTGCATGAACAGGAAAAATTATCAGGTGTAGCAATCGATGCGGTTTTGGACAGTGTTTCAGTAGCAACTACTTACCAGGACATGTTGAAAGAGGCCGGGGTTATATTCTGCCCTATAAGTGAGGCTGTACAAAAATATCCTGATCTGGTTCAAAAATATCTGGGTTCTGTGGTTCCGTACAGCGATAATTTTTATGCAACGCTTAATTCGGCAGTCTTCAGTGACGGATCGTTTTGCTATGTCCCACCGGGTGTCCGATGCCCGATTGAATTAATGACCTATTTTAGGATCAATGAGGCGGACTCCGGGCAATTCGAGAGAACCTTGATAATTGCTGATGAAGGTAGCTATGTCAGTTATTTGGAAGGATGTACTGCTCCGATGAGAAAGAGCCATCAATTGCATGCGGCGGTTGTAGAGCTGGTTGCTCTAAAGGACGCAGAAATAAAATATTCCACCTTACAGAACTGGTATCCAGGGGATAAAAATGGTGAGGGTGGTGTTTACAATTTTGTCACAAAGCGTGGGGCTGCTAGAGGCGAGAATTCAAAAATATCCTGGACTCAGGTTGAGACTGGTTCTGCAATAACATGGAAATATCCTAGTGTGATTCTCCAAGGGGATAATTCTGTTGGTGAATTCTACTCAGTTGCTCTGGTGAATAACTACCAACAAGCCGATACGGGGACAAAGATGATCCACATCGGTAAGAACACCAAAAGCACTATTATTGCAAAAGGGATTTCGGCCGGTAAGGCACAGAGCACTTATCGAGGACAGGTTTCTATATTGCCTGGTGCAGATAACGCCAGAAATTTCACTCAGTGTGACTCCTTGTTAATCGGTGATGAGTGCGGTGCCCATACTGTGCCTTATATAGAAGTACGTAATCCCACCGCCAAGATGGGTCATGAGGCCACGACTTCGAAAGTCAATGACGATCAGCTTTTCTATCTTCAGCAACGAGGTATAGATTTAGAGGAATCCAATTACATGATAATAAATGGGTTTTGTCGTGGTATTTTTAAAGAACTTCCTTTTGAATTTGCTATGGAAGCTTCACAATTATTGAGAGTGAGTTTGGAGGGTACTGTAGGTTAAATGTCAAATTTTGAGAAATTGATTGAAATCAAAAATCTGCACGTCTCTGTAGCCGAAACAGAGATATTAAAAGGAATAAATCTTAGTATTGGTGAAGGGGAAGTGCATGCCATTATGGGGCCTAATGGGTCTGGTAAAAGTACCCTTGCAAACGTTATAGCTGGTCGACCAGGCTATAGCGTCACCAGCGGAGATATTGTTTACAAGGGGGACAGTATACTCAAGGTTGCACCTGAAATCAGGGCCAGAGCCGGCATATTTCTTGCATTCCAATATCCTGTTGAACTACCAGGGGTTAGGACCTGGCAATTTTTAAAAGCTGCTATTGATGCGATCCGAAAAGGAAACGGGCAGGAAGAGCTCAAAATAAGAGACTTCGATAAATTGCTGGAAGAAAAGCGACAGCTCATGGAAATGGACCCCGACCTTGTGCGACGTTCAGTAAATGAGGGATTTTCGGGCGGAGAGAAAAAACGGAACGAAATATTGCAGCTAGCACTCTTGGACCCGTCTTTAGCTTTATTAGACGAAACAGACTCTGGGCTGGATATCGACGCTTTAAGAATTGTTTCCCATGGGGTAAATATCTTTAAAAGCCCTGAGAAATCAATTCTAATCGTTACCCACTACCAGCGGATTTTGGATTACATTACTCCTGATTATGTGCACGTTTTGGTAGACGGGAAGATAGTCCGTTCTGGTGATAGCAGCCTTGCAATGGAACTAGAAGAAAAGGGATACGATTGGGTAAAGGATGGTGCTGGTGAAGAGGTGCACCCTTAATGCAAGAAACTAGCTTGATCTTGAATAAATACGAAGAGGATTTTGACAGTATTTCCTCCAATAATCCGAAATGGTCATCCGATCTGCGGAATAAAGCAATGGATACCTTTCGGGAAATAGGTTTCCCTGTACGAAGAAAAGGCAACGAGAAGTGGAAATACACTAATGCCAGACCGATAGCGAGTGTCGAATATTCTTCGGCAAAGTTCGAAAAAATAGATTCAGACGATATTAAATTGATAGCTCCATGGCACGAATCTTGGATTAATCTCCTCTTTGTTAATGGACATTATCAAGAGACCTTTTCAGATAATTTGTCCACGAATATACAAATTTCCAATATGGCTTCAGATGACTTGGCTGTAAATCTTACCAGCAACGTGGGCGGGATTATGGATTATTCAGATGATGGATTTGCCGCATTGAATACGGCATTCATGTCAGATGGTCCGATAATAACAGTTCCTGAGGGAGAGAACTCCGGAATTGTCATAAATCTAATTTTTTACAATCAAGGGTTGTCCGACACAGTGAATTATCCTCGAGTTTTGATAACGACAGGTGGAAATTCCACAGTAAATGTCATTGAGAATTATGTTGGGGGCAGCGGCGATCAGACATTTACTAATTCTGTTTCTGAAATATATGTGGGTGAGGACGCAACGGTTAATCATTATCGTTTAATGAATGAGACAGATGATACCTATGATGTTGGCTATGGTAGGGTGAGAATAGATACTAATGGGACATTTAATTCTAGATCGTTTTTCCGTGGTTGCGGAATCGGACGCTATGACTTAAATGTGTCGATTGAGGGCGAAAATGCCTCCTGTGATTTGCAAGGCTTGTATTTCACAAATGGTGCTCAGCATATGGATAATTTCATTAATATTGACCATGTTCGCCCAAACTGTCAGAGCAACCTATTTTACAAAGGAATACTGGCCGGTAGATCAAGAGCGGTGTTTGGCGGCACAGTCTTAGTTAGGAAAGAAGCACAGAAGACCGATTCCATACAATCAGATAAAAACCTAATACTGTCACCACATGCTGAAGTAGATAGTAAGCCGGCGTTGTTTATATACGCTGACGACGTCAAATGCGCTCATGGGGCTACCGCTGGGAATATAGATGCCGATACCGTTTTTTATATGAGGAGCAGGGGAATTGATCTAGAAGCCGCTAGCCGATTGATAATTTATGGATTCGCTGGGGAAATAATTGATACGGTAGAAATACCAGAACTGAGATCATACCTTGCGGAATCTTTTCTTAATTCCTTGCCTAGTCATAGGTTTGAGTTTTAGTGATGTATGATCTTGAGGATTTATATCAAGAAATCGTGATGGATCATAATAGAAGACCTCGCAATTTTGGGCATATCAAAAACCCAACCAATTCTGCCGAGGGATTCAACCCTTTATGTGGTGATCAAATAACACTTCAGCTACGTTTAGAAGATGGCTTAGTATCTGATGTAGCGTTCAGTGGGGTTGGATGTGCAATATCCAAATCCTCGGCATCGATGATGACTGAGGAATTGAAAGGAAATACATTAACTCACGCTGAAAACTTGTTTGAAGCATTCCGAAAAATGATTACCAGAAAGCTTGGAGATTCATATGACTCCGATTTATTGGGTGACTTAGAAATTCTGCAGGGAGTTTCCCGATATCCGGCGAGGATAAAATGCGCTACCCTTGCCTGGCACACTTTGCATTCAGCAATTCAAGATGAAAACGATGTTGTATCTACTGAGTAGTTCCTAATGTAGGATGAGGTGAACTATGCATGTACCGATTAAAGTTGATTATGGTGTGAGAGCACTAGTGGATTTAGCAATGTATGGCTCCGATGGTAATTCACTGAGAGCCTCCGATATTTCACAGAGAACTGCCATACCAAACGCCTATCTGGCTCAGGTACTTAACTCTTTAAAAAAGGCGGGGTTTGTTAAAAGTACCAGAGGTCCGCACGGAGGCCATGAACTGGCGGTTGATCCGGACACAATTCATTTGAGTTCTGTCATGGAAGTGTTGGATGGTACGGATAATTTGGTCAATTGCTTGGATGATGATAATTTCTGCGTTCATTCCCCAGCATGCGCCCAGAAAGAAATATGGAGGACGGTTGAAGATGCAATACACGGAGTTTTATTTTCAATAACGGTATCTGATTTAGCTAGAAGAACCCAATTCATCAAATTACAACTTTAAAACAACATCAAAACGTCATTTTTGTTTGGGAGTAAATGTATTTAATGTTCGATGTTGAAAAAATAAGAGATGATTTTCCGATCTTATCAAAAAAAATCTATGGTAACCCTTTAGTTTATCTAGATAATGCTGCGACTAGTCAGAAACCTCGGCAGGTAATCGATGCCCTAGTCGATTACTACGAAAATTATAATGCGAATGTTCACAGAGGCGTTCACACATTAAGTATGGAGGCCACAGATAAATTTGAAGAAGCAAGGGAGAAAGTGGCCACATTTATTAATTCTGAGTCTTCTGATTTAGTTGTGTGGACTAGAAATGCTTCTGAGAGTTTAAATCTCATCGCTTATTCATGGGGCGAAGCCAATGTGCATGAAGGTGATGAGATTTTGTTGACCCCCATGGAACATCACAGCAATTTGGTTCCTTGGCAAGAACTTGCTAGGAGGAAAAATGCTGTCATAAAATTCATACCCATGCGGGAAAACGGAACCTTAGATATGGATAAAGTTGATGACCTAATTACAGAGAGGACAGTTCTTGTATCGGCGGTTCATATGTCAAATGCCTTAGGTACTATTAATCCGGTGAGGGAATTGGGTGGAAAAGCTCATCAACAGGGCGCAAAATTTTTGGTAGATGGGGCACAGAGTGTACCTCATATGCCTACGAATGTTCAGGAATTGGATTGCGACTTTTTAGTGTTCTCAGGGCATAAAATGTTAGGACCCACAGGGATAGGCGTCTTGTATGTGAAGCGGGATATATTGAACACTATGGAACCTTTTCTGACGGGAGGTGAAATGGTACTGGAGGTATCTTATCAAGAGGCATCTTGGGCAGATTTGCCAATGAAATTTGAGGCCGGAACCCCTAACATAGCTGATTCTATTGGGCTTGGTTCCGCCGTTGATTATCTAAATAGCCTAGGTATGGAGAATGTAAGAACGCATGAGAAGAATTTAACTACTTACGCATTAAACAGGTTTAAGGAAGCAGATTTAGACGGTATGGACCTGTTTGGACCGGACGACCCTGAGATAAGGGGCGGAGTATTTTCCTTTAATACTGTAGATGTTCATCCCCACGATTTGGGAACATTCCTTGATAGGAAGGGCATTGCTGTAAGAACAGGGCATCACTGTGCTATGCCCTTGGTACGGAGTTTAGGGGTGGCAGCCACTGTAAGAGCGAGCTTTTATTTATATAACACAGAAAGGGAAGTGGATATTTTGGTCGACGGTGTAACAGAAGCGCTGAGGTATTTCAGGGATGGATCAGAATAATATCGATGATATTTATAGGGATAGAGTTATCCTTGATCATTGCAGAAACCCTCGAAACACTTCACTAATAGATCATTTTGATCTAACAGGCGATGCGATAAACCCCTTTTGCGGTGACGAAGTCCATTTCCAAATTGGCTTAAAGGGCGAAAACTTAATTGAACGCATCCAATTCTCTGGGGATGGATGCGCTATAAATATGGCTTCTGGGTCATTGTTGTCAGAGGCCGTCACCGGTTTAACGGTTAAAGAAGCAATACAACTATCCATCAGGTTTGTCGAGTCGATGAGGAAACCTATCGGGGAAAATGTGGAAGGAGAATTTATAGGAGAACTTTCAGCTTTGATTAGTGTTAAGAATTTCCCTGTAAGGGTAAAATGTGCGTTATTGGCGTGGTCTGCTCTTGAGGATGCTCTTTCAGAAAAAAAATAAATCAACGATCGAGCCAGACTCTCTCCCAATGTGAATATTCGAACCCAGAAAAATTTGGATGCATGTTTTTTAAATCCTCAGTCCATGCCCATAGACTTTTTTGTGTCGCGGGCATGAAACGATAGGATTTTTCTAGCAAGTGAATGTTTATGTTATTGATGATCTCTGAGCGTTTTTCAAGGTCGTATTCTTGGGATTGTTCCTCTATGAGCTTATCTAGTTTTAAATCTCGGTGATTTGAGGTATTCCATTTACCTTGACTGTGAAGTACCGGGATAACAAAACTGTTTGTCGATGATTGAGGAAATGTTGGTCCCATTAACACATCGAAATCACCTTGTCTCCAGACTTTTTCGGCATATTGCCTACGGTTCACAGAATTAATTATTGGGTCAAACCCCACAGCCTGAAGTTGTTGGGAGGCAATTTCCGCGCTTTCCTTATACCGTGAACCAAAATCACTTGTGGTTATGATTATAGGAATAATTTCTTTTAAGGCCTCCGGCTGTTGAGAGGGGTAAAAATGCGATTCCCAATCAGACCTGTCGGGAATCCATGATGGATGATTGGTGACAAATCCTAATGAGAAAAAAGCATGGTTATGCCAGGCTTTTTGGATGATCTCGTCAGGGTTTATCGAGGATCTGGCCAAAAATCTCGTGCCATCATTGTCAAATGGTGGTTTAGCAGTGTTAAAAACTATTTCAAAACCTAGTCCTGGTTCCGGATTCTCGAGTGCTATGTCTAGCTCTGATAAATAATTCTCTACGTTATAAACGTCAATCAACCCCACACTATATGCGCTTAATCTTGCTTGAGGATCTGTGATGATATGAAACTCTATAGAATCCAAATATGGAGGATTAGGTGCTGAATAAACATTTTCTACAGATGAGTAGGAATCGTCTACAAGTTTCGCCAACTTCCAAGGACCAGACCCAATGGGTGGGACTGATTCCATTTTCGCGGGGTTGTTGATGTTTGATTTTGATAATAATTTAGATCTACCGTCTGCTAAAGAGATAAAAAAATCTGCATCTGGGACATTTAAATTTATCTGGATTTGATCTTCGGACTTTATATCGATACTGCGGACCATATGAAATCTGTTCCAATGTTCCTGATCTTTATCCATCTGGCGATCTAAACTAAACTTTATGTCTTCTGGCGACACGGTTTTTATATCGTCCGGTTCTTCAGATACCCACCTAATATTTGTGTCAACATCAAAAACAAACGTTTTGTTATCCACCATCTGCCATGATTTACAGGCATCGCATTCCGTGGCTTTAGAAGGCAATGTGATGTTGGGTCCATTACTAAATTTTAAAAGTCTTTGATAAATTATTCCCATTCCCCAGGTGGAATGTGCTCCAGAATAATTTTCATGAGGGTCTAATGAGTCAAAATAATGTTTTGAAATCAGTTTTAAAGTTCCACCTCGTTTTCCTTGAAATACTGGAGACTTTTTATTCTTAGAAACGGTGGGCTCTAATGTATTTTCTGGAGATTCTTTTTCTATTGATGAAGGGATAGAGGTTACTGTTTTTTGGATAGGAGGGTGAGTTGGCTCAGGGCTTAATTTGATTCCTATTGTAGGTAAAAGAGTTTTATCCATATTCATAGAAGGTTGGTTATCGGAAATTGTAGGTTCTAATTTAGATTGATCTGTACATGCGAAAGAAACAAACCCTGTTATGAGGCCAAATATTACCGCTTGCTGCACGAAATTTTTCATATGATGGGGAGCCATTACACAATTTCAATGATTAAATTTTATGTTGATAGATGATTTAAGTATAATCAACGCTAGTAATCTTTGATATTACGTTTATGATGGTCCCATATGTTGATTGACACCCATGTTCATCTAGATGCTTTTCCTGATAGTGAGATTGAGGCTATTTTGGGCCGAGGTCACGATGTGGGAGTTGGGTTCGTCATATGTGCAGGGACGACGGTGGATTCCTCTATTCGATCTGTTGATCTGTCACGAAGGTTCCCCTCATTTTTTTCTGGGGTGGGAGTACATCCAATGGACATATCCAAACCACTAACGACGGAAGACTATCAGACATTAACTGAATTAGCTTCAACTGAACCAAAGGTCATAGTGATGAGCGAAATCGGATTAGATTATATGGAGGGTATGCCTGACAGGGCATGGCAATTTCCAGCCTTCAGAGAGCAAATCAGTATCGCTAGGGCACTAAAATTACCTATCGTCTTTCACAGCCGAGAGGCCCATCAGGACTGTTTTAGAGTTTTGAAAGAAGAAAAGGGATATGAAGTGGGTGGAATAATGCACTATTTCCAAGGCTCACTAGAGGAGGCTCAACAGGTGATAGATTTGGGATTTTATATATCGGTCGCCAGGCCAATATTTCGGTTACCTCATCTTCAAGAAGTAGTTGCTAAGGTACCGATAGAAAACATAGTTATTGAGACAGATACTGCTCCTCAACCATTTAAAAAAAATCGCGATAATTGGACAGAACCTCGTTACCTAAGGCCCATTATGGAAAAAATCGCAGAGCTTAAAGATATGGATATAAGTATCGTGGAAGCCTCGCTATTTCAAAATACTAAAAAACTACTATCGGGCCGATGGGACATCGTAACGAAATTCATTTCTAATTCCTAATCCACCATAGAATTCGTGAAATATGGGCCTATAATCATCAACCATGGAAGCAATATCCATGCCATGAACCACCCCATCATCGAAGGAAAAAATGCTTTCAAAAGGGAAATGTTATGTGTCGTTTTTACCCCGACCGTTACGGCGATTAGTAACCATGCTAAGGTTATTAATAGTATGTAATCTCCCACTATAGGGATCGTGGCTAAGATCAATCCAACTCCCGGACCATATGCTATGCCAGTGCTACGAATAGTATCTCTAAACTCTGCGTCTCCTCCCATAAGCCCGCATAATGTGTTGTTGATGAATGACCACAACATCATCCCAACAAAAATAGTGGAAAATGCCACTGTCATCATTTGAAGGCGGGCGAAATCGCTTTCTGGATTAATCACGGTACCTTTGTAGTGCAGGTATATTGCGCTTGAAAAGCCCGTAATTGCCACCGTACCCAGGGACTGTATGACAAGTTCTGGGCGGTTTCTAAACTCAGGATAAATTTGTTTATTTAATATGGCAGCTTTAATGAGGTTATCAATCATAAATGGTATTTGCTATCGTAATGTCGTCTCGGGTTCCGACAAAATATTGATAATAGTGTAAAATCCTTAGGTTCTAAAATCCTAGCATAATTGGTGTAATTCTCATCGACTCATCGATCCTAACACAAGGTGCCTATCTAACAGTTATTGGTATGGGCACATCATTTATACTGCTTTTAGTATTGATTGCCTCAATATTAGTAACTAAATACGTTTCTAATAAAATAGACCCTCCCTACGTATCTCCTAATGAAGAACAACAACAGGAGCTGGCGAGGAAAGCAAAGGCAGCCGCTGCCGCCTTTGCTTTCCTCGCTGTTAAAGGAAATGGTCCTAAAATAGATTCCGAAGTGAAATAATTGAACCAGTTATATTGACGGTGCACATAAGTGATAGAACAACTTCTTGATTTTATAAGAACAACAGGGGTCGCCAATATAGGGTGGCAAGATGTGGTGATGATTTTTGTTGGCATTTTATTTATATACCTCGCCATAAAAAAAGACTGGGAACCATATGAACTCCTGCCAATAGGATTGGGAATAATAGCCGCGAATCTACCTTTGACCGGTTTAATTACACCTCCAACTTCAGATTCTTTGAATCAAGAGGCGGGAATATTCGGTATCTTTTTTCATTACGGATTATCTTTTTGGAATATATTGCCTCCTATTATTTTTCTTGGACTAGGAGCACTGACAGATTTTGGCCCAGTAATAGCAAATCCCAAAACTTTACTTTTAGGTGCTGCCGCTCAAATAGGCATATTTGTTGCTTTTTGGGGAGCTTTAATGGCGGGATCTTTAGGAATGAATTTTGGAATTAAGGAAGCTGCCTCGATTGGTATCATCGGTGGGGCAGATGGTCCCACAACGATATTTCTCTCAGCACGGTTGGCACCAGAAATATTAGGTATAACGGCTGTTATAGCCTACTCTTACATGGCAGCCGTTGCATTTATACAACCTCCATTAATGAAGCTGTTCACTACGGAAAAAGAGCGACAAATAGTTATGCGACCTCTCAGGGAGGTTTCAAAGCTTGAAAAATTGATATTTCCTAACGTGGCTCTAATAGCGATAATATTGGTGGTTCCCAAATCTGCCCCATTGATAGCCATGTTCATGATAGGTAATTTGTTCCGCGAGAGTGGAGCTGTCCCCCGATTGACAAAATCTGCATCTAATGAGATTTTGAATATCGCCACAATTTTCCTAATGATTACAGTAGGTACCCAACTCACCGCCGACAGAGTCTTCGATTGGCAAACTATGGTGATATTGGTTCTTGGGTTAGTTGCTTTTTCTTGTGGGACTATTGGTGGGATACTATTTGCGAAAATCATGAATTTATTTCTCAATGAAAAGATAAATCCTCTTATTGGTTCAGCTGGTGTTTCAGCTGTACCAATGGCTGCACGCATTTCACATCATCTTGGCCAAGAGGCGAATCCGAATAATTTTTTGTTGCCCCATGCCATGGGTCCTAACGTGGCAGGGGTGATTGGATCTGCTGTAATAGCAGGCGTTTTCATATCTTTGGTGGCCTAGTCAATGAAAATTCGAGTGGAAAAAAAATGGTATACGATCGAGATAGACAGTATCTCCCCTGACTCCGCAGTTGTTTTAGTTGATGGTGAAAGGTTTGAGGTGAAATTAGCCGATGTAGAAAAAACAAGTGAGCCGATGGGGGAAGTGTCCGATCCTACGTCCGACTCTGTTGGAGGGAGAACGGGTAATTTTAAGGAATTCAAAAGCCCGATGCCCGGGATTATAATATCTATTCTGGTACAGACTGGTGATGATGTGTCTGAAGGCCAGGATATATGTGTGTTGGAATCGATGAAGATGCGACAAACTCTTAAATCAGGTATGGCAGGCACTATTATGGAGACCGGCGTGTCGCCAGGCGATCAAATATTGGACGGAGACGTAATTTTCCTGATTAAGTAAATACTGTCCGAATTGATTCTAATTATCGCTCTAGATTTGCAAGCGCTGATTCTGCAATTAGCAATTCTTCTGTTTCTCTGATCGGGTGAATTAAATTAATAGCCATTTGCAACTCTTTTTTTGCCTCCGCCACGTTTCCGTCCTTTTTATGAATTAAACCTAGGTATAGATGGGTTCCCCCAAGCTCTACATCCAACGCTAACGCTCTTTGGAAATCTGTTTTAGCAAGTTCATATCTTTCCAAATGGTAATAAGCCGCACCTCTAGATTTGTAAGCGATGGCTAGATCAGGCATTCTTTTTATCAGGGTAGAAAAGGCATTAACAGATTCGATAAACTGCTCTGATCTCAATAGATTAAGGCCACGATTATAGAGAAACAGGGCTTCTATTTCAGGGGTTGGCGATGCTGGTATAGGTTTTGCCGGGGTGACGGTCGGGGTAACTTTAGCTTCTTGGGAAATTTTATTGATTGTAAGCATGGGCTCTTTGGTAGGTACGGGTAGAGTTGTTCTATTGGCGTTATTATCACAAGATAGTAATGAGCAAACTATAATTGTCATAGCAATCAATGGCAGGGGCCTGAAATATGAAATCAAGTTCACGTTATATGACATAGGGAATAGAAAATTTAGTATAGGAAGAAGTTAATTGATTCCTATTCTATCATCTCAATTAAATTGGAGGATATGTTGATAAAAACATTAGAAGATAAAACCCCACTGGTTCATCCTACCGCTTTTGTTAGCGAGGCCGCCTATGTTGTAGGGGATGTTGAGATAGGTGAAGGATCAAGTATTTGGCCTGGAACCGTTATAAGAGGCGATATGGGTAAGGTGAAAATTGGTAAGTATACAAATATTCAAGATAATTCTGTGGTCCATGGGGACGATGACGTCGAAATTGGCGACTACGTGACTGTAGGCCACAGAGTTATGTGTCATGCTAAATACATAGGAGATCAATCACTCATCGGGAATGGGGCTATATTAAATGACGGGGTAATAATCGGGAAAAATAGTGTGGTCGGGTCGGGGACTATGGTGCTAGAGAACATGGATATACCGGAGAGGTCTATTGCTGTGGGTATGCCTGCAAGAGTCAGAGGTGAAGTTCAGCAAAAACATTTAGATCTGCAGGTAGAGCTTGCCGATATTTATTCCAATCAAGCCAAACGATACAAAAAAGAAGGTACTCTCGAGTAGAAGATCTGCCTCAGGAAATAATTACAGGGGTACCATGTTCCGGGTGAGTGATTATTGTCACTTCCGACCCATATATGGATTCAATGTTATTTTTTGTTAATACTTCTTCAGGCGTTCCATCTGCAGCGATAGATCCTTTTGAGAATAGAAGGATTCTGTCGCTGAATTGAGCTGCGATATTTAGATCGTGTATAGCCAAAATAGTGACACCAAACCCAGATTTCTGCTCGTGTATTTTTCTTATGAGTTTTATAACTTTGATTTGATGAGAAATATCTAGATTGGAAGTCGGTTCGTCTAACAACATTATTGGTGACTCTTGGGTAATCGCCAGAGCCAGCATAGTACGTTGCCTTTCACCCCCTGAAATTTCCCCTAATTTTCTTTTGGAGAGATAATCTATTTCTGTTAAAGACATGGATTTGCGTGCTATATCGAAATCTTTTTTTGACTCCCATTGAAGTAACCCGAGGTGAGGATTGCGTCCTAACATCACAAAATCTGGAATACTGATCTCATCCGGAAGTTTTGGGTTTTGTGGGACCATTGATATCCAAACCGCTCTTTTTTTATTTGTAAGATTATGACTTAGTTGATCATATATATATATTTTTCCAGAGGAAGGTTTTAATGTGCCGGATATTAGTTTCAATAAAGTAGTCTTTCCAGCTCCATTCGGCCCAACTAGAGAAACTAATTCTCCTGGGTTGAAATGTGCAGTGATTTCTTGAATGGCATTTACATTTCCATATTTGAACGAAATATTTTGAAGATCAAGAACCATCAACAGTGCTCCCTTTGGTTTTTAAAAGCACATAAACGAAAAACGGAGACCCTACTAACGCAGTTATTATTCCAACTGGCAATTCAATGGGATTTACAATTGTTCTAGCTGTCAAATCGGCGAGAATCAAAAAAGCAGCGCCCACTATGCCGGAAAGAGGTAGTAGTGTTCGATAATCTGTGCCCCATAAAAGCCGTATGATGTGAGGAGCTATTAAACCAACGAAACCTATCAGACCGCTAAATGAGACTGCGGCGGCTGTGACCAAAGTTGCCGATACTATCAATATGCGTTTGGTCTTCTCTGTGTTGACGCCTAAGGATTCAGCGTAATACTCCTCAAGTTGCATGGTGTTCAATATTCGGCTGTAGCCCAAAATGAAACTCACGCCTATTATCATGTAAGGCATTATTAATATTGAGTGAGACCATTGTGCCCTTATGAACCCCCCCATGAGCCAGCTGAGTAATGGTCTCAAATCGGGATCACTTCTTAGCATCAAAATTCCTGTGATAGCTGTCGCAAATGCTCCAATGGCTAATCCCGCCAAAAGTAGTGTCGACAGGTGGGTGTTGCTAGATTTTATGGAGATTAGATATGCGATAAAAACTGCTACGATTCCTCCACAAAACGAAGCTATGGGGAGTAGGCTGAAGTATCCATAAGTGAAAGGTATTCCCGACAGGAAAACAATAGTAGCCCCAAGGGAGGCTCCTGAAGCGACTCCAATTAAATATGGATCCGCCAAGGGGTTTTTAAATAAACCCTGATATGTGGCCCCTGAAATTCCGAGAGATGCCCCCACTAGTAATGCAAGGACAACTCGGGGGAACCTGATGTTCCATATTATGGTGTGCCAGGCAGGCGTTAGTTCAATTGACCCGTTAAATAAGTTTAATTTGGAAAAGAGAATTAAAAATACAGAGGTGACAGGTATATACACTGACCCCACAGCCACGCCAATAACGGCACATATGAATATTATAATTATCCCGATTGTTATTTTATTCCAAGGATATTTATATGGTAGTACAAGGTCTTGACCATTGGTATTAGTTGTGGATTTCATTTGAAAAGGCCAGGGTAGAATTCATTTGCTAGCTCCTCTAAACCTAATATGAATCTTGGTCCAGAAATACTAAGATAATCGTCGTTTGATTTGAAAATAGATTTATTTTTGATAGGCAATAATTTATTGAAAGCGGGATTTTGATACAGTAAATCAGGAGTAGAACTTATGATGATTTGAGGATCTCGGTCTATGATTATCTCAGGACTTAATTGCCCATAATTATCCACGTCATAGGCTACATTTTTGAGTTTTAGCAATTGAAATACATTTCCCATAAGTGTGTTGTTGCCAGGAGTCCAAAGATCTCCCACGTCTTGAAAGATAGAAGGACCAGAATGATATGGGTCCAAAATGAATTGGATTTCGGCGATCCTTGTTTCAAAGTTTTTGGCTAATATTTCCGCTTCGTTCACAGCACCAGTGATCTGCCCCCATGTTCTGAAAGTGTCTGCCATTTTCATCAGGTCGTCATCGATCGATTCTAATAAAAGTACTTTTAGCCCTGCTTTCTCCAACTCTTCCTTGAAGGTCGGATAAAATAAGAAAACTAAATCTGGGTCTAGATCAAGGATGCGTTCGACATTCATATTGAACGCATCGCCGATTTTTTCAATATCTTCCACTTCTACAGGGTGAGAAACCCAGCTGTGGGTTCCAATAATTCTGTGCCCTTGACCTATTGCGAAAATAGTTTCAACTGCCGCTGCATCGTAGGCAATTATACGTTCCGGAGGCTTATTGAAAACTACCTCACTCCCGTCTCTAGCTATGATAGTTACTGGGAATTGAGCGGTTAATTTTTCATAGGTGGGGGGTGATGGAGTCGAGAAATATTTAACTATCCTATCTTTGGGGAATTTTTGACTTTGTGTTTTTTTAGTGATTGGTAAAGCTGTAAGAGCAACTATCGGCGTAGAAGGTAATATTTGTTTGTGAGTGTAGGGTTTTATCGGTACTGGAGTTGAGGCTGGGGCTGCCGGATCGGGTTGTTTTGGAGAAGATCCTTCGGAACATGAGGCCATTCCTATCATCAATACGAAGGCAATTGAAGTATTAAGCAAAATTGGCCGAAACAAATTACCCTCCTTTTTAATCAAAGACCTGCCTACTTCTGGTCTTTCGCAGGAAAATAAAAAAGCCCACTCTCTTTGTGTGGGCCGGTTGGGGAGGTGATCATCTCAACCCGGCCTTTCCGCGAAGACCTAGATAGTGGTGCTTAGTGGTTGACCGGACTTGCTTCTTAAAGCCTACCGTTGCGGGACAGTGTCGGATTTCGACCGACTTCCTCTTTTAAACCCTGTAGGGCACTTGCACCATTTTCAAATTCTGTTTTTAACTGCTCCATCAAACCATGACTGCAATTAATTTGTCAATACTTATGTATATTGGCAGTTTAATCTTCTGTGATTTGTTGGGGTTTCTCCAAAGTACTCATCTCAGCGTTTAAGATGGGCTTTTCTGATCCATCTTCTAGGGCAGGTGGCGGTGGAGATTCAGGAAGCTGGTCCATATCAAACATTTTTTCTAGTTCTGCAACCCCTAGTTTTTCGCGACCTTCCTCGGTTAAATCATATCGAGCGGGGATTAGCCTTCCTATAATGACATTTTCTTTCAATCCTGATAGAACATCTCTTTTCCCAGTCACAGCTGATTCTGTTAAAACCCTCGTTGTTTCTTGAAATGATGCAGCTGCTAGGAAGCTGTCCATATGAAGCGAAGCCCGAGTTATTCCTAGAAGTATAGGTACAGCAGTGGCTGGATCTCCGCCTTCGGCGATTATTTCACCATTCTTAAGCTCGAATGCTTTTCTGTCTAACGGGTCACCAGGTAGATATTCAGTGTCTCCCGCTTCGTGTATCTGCACCCGCCTTAGCATCTGTCGAATTATCGTTTCTATGTGCTTATCATGTATGGGAACGCCCTGAGACCGGTAGACTTTTTGCACTTCTTCGATCAAATAAGATTGAACTGATTCCCTACCTTGTATTTCTAAGATTTGTTGCGGGTTTTTAGGTCCCGAGGTAATAGCTTGCCCTGCTTCCACTTCGTCACCGTTAGTTATCTCTAGGTGAGAAGCCGCAGGTATCGCATATTCCCTCTGTTCTTCATCTGTCCATGTAATTGTTATTGCCGCACCTTCTTTCCCCACGGTTCCCGAATTACGAGCGTGAATGACTGAATCATCATCCTTATCTTTTGAAGCTGCTATTGGGGTTCCAATTATCACCGTACTGCCCTTTTTGACTAGAGATTTGTATCCTTCTAGGGTGTACTCGTCTACCAGCTCTTCGGAATTGATTATTCGTGCAGTTCGGCCCTCTGGAGTTTCAATTATCTCTGCTTTTCCTGAAATCTCTGATAACACAGCTGCCCCACGCGGTGATCTTGCCTCGAACAATTCTTCAACTCTAGGTAACCCGCTAGTTATATCTGCTCCAGCCACCCCCCCAGTGTGAAAAGTTCTCATTGTCAACTGGGTTCCCGGTTCTCCAATACTTTGTGCAGCTATTATCCCAACAGCATCTCCAATCATTATTGGTTGCAAATTTGCCAAAGAAATCCCGTAGCACATTTTGCAGAGGCCCTTTTCAGCCTTGCAAGATAGAGGAGATCTTACTTCTACGACCGTTACCCCTAGCTCTTTTAGCATATCTATGTCTTCATCTTGCAACGCTTGGTCGGCTTCTATTATTATTTCACCGGTTGCAGGATTGGCTACTGGAGATGCAGTGTATCTATATTTTATCCTGTCGTAAAAAAGGTCCTTGAGAGTATCGTCATGATAATCTTCTACTGTGATTCCTTGGCCAACTCCGCAGTCCTCCACAGTTATTATGACTTCTTGGGCAACATCAATGAGTCGCCTAGTAAGGTACCCACTGTCTGCTGTCCTTAAGGCCGTATCAGCAAGTCCTTTTCTAGCGCCATGGGTAGATATAAAGTATTCGAGTACTGTTAAACCCTCTCGGAAGTTAGATTTGATAGGTCTATCAATGATCCTACCTCGTGGGTTTGACATCAGACCTCTCATTCCTGCCATTTGCCGGATTTGAGCTATGTTTCCCTTAGCTCCAGAGTTGGCCATCATGTAGATTCCGCCATAGTTAGGTAAATCTTCAGCTATAACCTGGGTCAATTTATCATTGGCATCGGTCCATATTCTGACTGTCGCAGTATAGCGTTCATCTTCTGTTATCAAGCCATCCATGTATTGTTCTTCAAGCTGAATTACTGCTTCTTCTGCTTCACCCACTATTTTTGGCTTCTTTGTCGACACCTTGACATCATTGATAGCTATAGAAACCCCTGATTTCGTGGAATTTCGGAATCCTAAAGTCTTAATATCGTCTAGTACTACCGCAGTTTTTTCATTACCTAGAAGTCGGAAGCAGTTGCCAGTTATCTCTTTTAACTTATTCCTTTCAACTTCTTCGTTAACATATGGCAGGTTGTCTGGAAGGATGCTATTAAATATTATTCTACCGATTGTAGTATCGATCAATTCTCCAGAATTATTTCTAGCGTGTATTGGAGCCCTAAGTGAAACAGCCCCTACTTCATAAGCTAAAACCGCATCTTCAAAATTACTGAATTTCTTTCCTATCCCATGCGCATTTTTATCAATAGATGTCATGTAGTAGCATCCCAATACCATATCTAACGATGGGGTAACAATTGGTTCTCCAGAGCTTGGAGCAAGCATATTGAATGTGCTTAACATCAATTTTCTTGCTTCCAACACGGCGATTCTTGATAGAGGCACGTGTACCGCCATCTGATCTCCGTCAAAGTCGGCATTGAAAGCTGTGCATACCAATGGATGGACTCTTATCGCACTACCTTCAATTAAGACTGGTTCAAAAGCCTGTATCCCGAGTCGATGAAGAGTGGGTGCTCGGTTTAGTAATACGGGGCGTTCTTTTACGACTTCCCCCAATATTTCCCAAACCTCTGACCGGTTACGTTCAGCTAATCTCTTGGCACTTCTTATGTTGTGAGCGTAACCTTTTAGTACCAGACGATGCATTACAAAAGGCTTGAATAATTCTAGGGCCATGCGCCTTGGTAAACCGCATTGATCGAGTTTTAATTCTGGACCAGCAATAATTACTGACCTTCCACTGTAGTCAACTCGCTTTCCAAGTAGATTTTGTCGGAATCGTCCTTGTTTCCCTCGCAAAAGATCTGAAAGGGATTTGAGCTTATGATTATGACTACCAGCTACCGCTCGGCCCCTTCTTCCGTTGTCGATCAAGGCATCCACTGATTCTTGTAGCATTCGTTTTTCATTTCTAATAATGATTTCAGGCGCTTGTAAATCAATGAGTCTACTAAGCCTGTTATTTCGGTTTATAACCCTTCTGTACAGGTCATTTAGGTCACTTGTGGCAAATCGTCCTCCATCAAGTTGAACCATTGGGCGTAAATCTGGCGGAAGGACTGGTAGAGTAGTGAGTACCATCCATTCTGGCTTATTGGTACTGTTTCTGAACGCCTCTACGACCCTGAGCCTTTTTATTGCTTTTTTCCGCCTCTGCCCTGAAGTAGACTGCATTTCTTCTTGTAGCTCATCTCTAAGATCGTCGAGGTCGATGTGGTTTTGGAGCACGTACAATACAGACTCCGCTCCCATTCCAGCCTTGAACACCCCAGGGAAACTATCTCTATTGTCCCTGTATTGAGTTTCTGTCAATAACTTCGTGACATGTAGTCCCTTTAGTGAGGAAATTTCATTTTCTATAGCACTTAACAATTCATCATATTCATTGTTTATTTCTGCTATGAGTTCCTCGATTTTCTGGTCTCGTTCCTTTTGTAAATTTTCTATTTTCCCTTCAGTTTCTAATTGTTCGTCTGAAGATTTTTTACCATCAACTTCTGACTCAGAATCTTCTTCAGGTAATAGAACCTCTAAAGATTCTATTTGTGATTGGTATTCTTCCATGAGTGTATTCTCGGCACTTTCAATCTTAGATTCTTTTTCCAGATCTTTTTCTTCTAAGTTTGAATACAGTTGTTCTAACAACTGACCTTTTAATTCGACATCAAGGTCTGTTATCAAATATTGGGCGAAGTAAAGTACCCGGTCTAAGTTTCTAGGGGAAAGGTCTAAAAGCAACCCTAATCTACTGGGGGTACCCTTCGAGAACCAGATATGCGCCACGGGTGCAGCGAGGTCAATATGCCCCATTCTTTCTCTTCTGACCTTAGAACGAGCCACTTCAACACCACATCTGTCACAAGTAACTCCTCTGAATCTTATTTTCTTGTATTTACCACAGTAACACTCCCAATCTTTGGTTGGGCCGAATATTCTTTCACAGAACAGCCCATCTTTTTCAGGCCGCAAAGTCCTGTAGTTGATCGTTTCTGGTTTAGTTACTTCACCCCACGACCATCGCTGTACGTCGTTCGGGGATGCCAATGAAATTGATATTGCGTCGAAATCATTTCCAGGTTGAGCCATTTCATATTCTCCATAGCTGCTAAGAAGTCGGTGTAATTATTTACCTAGTCATCCCCACCAGGTACGGGTTGGTCATCTTCAATTGATTCTGGTTCTTCATTTGTCTCTGACTCCCCATCTGTCTCACTGTTGTTGCTGTTGAGAGCTCCTTCCAGTAGTGCCAAAGGATCAGAAATTTCAGAAGATTTAGAGAAAAGGTCATCTTTACTCCCAAGCCCTTGATCCTCCACTACATCGTCATTTTCTAACTCAATCGATAGAACTAGACTTTGCAGTTCTTTCATGAGCACATGAAAGGATTGCGGTATTCCTGGCTGGGCAACGTCCTCTCCTTTCACGATTGCCTCATACGTTTTAACTCTTCCGATCTCATCATCTGATTTGATGGTTAGCATTTCTCTTAGATTATGGGCTGCACTGTATGCCTCTAGAGCCCAGACCTCCATTTCTCCGAACCTTTGTCCGCCAAGTTGTGCTTTACCCCCCAATGGCTGTTGGGTTATCAAGGAATAAGGACCAGTGGCTCTGGCGTGGATTTTATCTTCCACTAGGTGGATTAATTTCAGCATATATATGTATCCGACAGTCACGGGTTGGTCAAACGCTTCACCAGTCCTGCCGTCGTAGAGTTGGGATTTCCCCAGCACTGGGGCAGCGAGGCCGTAGTCTCTATTAAGTATCAAAGCTTCTTCCATCAGATCGTCGACGGACATATCAGAGGTATCTTTATTCGCCACTTCATCCAGCCATATTTTTAAGCAGGCATATCGGGCGGCGTTTGGCTTGGACTCTATAAATATTTCTTCAAAATCGAAGCCTCTTTTCTCAAGAAATTCCGATACCATTCCAAGGTCGACCATCTCCGAGACATTATCTACAATTGATCTAGCAGGGACTGCGCCTGATTGCTCGATTATCCATGCCTTTGCTAATTCATCTTCAATGGCGGAATCTTCCGCACCATCAAATACCGGGGTTTTGGCATCGAACCCTAACCTTTTCGCTGCCCAACCAAGGTGGGTCTCTAGCACTTGACCTAAGTTCATCCTTGATGGAACCCCGATGGGGTTAAGTATTATGTCTACGGGTGTACCGTCTGGCAAAAATGGCATATCTTCTTCAGGTAGAATCTTAGCGATTACACCTTTGTTACCGTGTCGACCGGCCATCTTGTCGCCCTCAGTGATCTTCCTAGTATGAGCTATCCATACCCTGACGAGTTTGTTGACACCAGGCGACAAGTCATCGCCATTATTTCTATCGAGTATTTTGACATCGATCACTTTTCCTCCTTGTCCGTGAGGTACGTACAACGAAGAATCTTTGACGTCACGGGCTTTTTCTCCGAAAATAGCCCTAAGTAATTTTTCTTCTGCAGAAAGTTCAGTTTCCCCTTTTGGTGTGATTTTACCGACTAGTATGTCCCGATTTGATACCTCGGCACCTACTCTAATTATTCCTTCTTCATCCAAATTTCTGAGGCTATCCTCACCTATGTTTGGAATATCTCGGGTGATTTCTTCTGGGCCTAGTTTAGTGTCTCTTGCTTCAACTTCATGTTTTTCAATATGCACCGATGTGAATTTATCTTCTTTTATCAACTTATTACTGAGAATAATTGCATCTTCAAAGTTGTAACCTTCCCAAGTCATGAAAGCTACGAGAATATTTTGTCCCAACGCCAACTCTCCATTGTCTGTGGATGATCCATCAGCAAGGACGTCACCAGTTTGCACTGTTGTGCCTTTATCAACAATTGGTCTTTGGTTGATGCAGGTACCCTGGTTACTTCGGTGAAATTTTATGAGTGGATGAATGAATTTTTTGCCATTTGCATCCGTTACAACTATCTTGTCTCCTGTGACACTGGTAATCACCCCATCAGTGTTAGACATCAGCACCTGCCCGCTATCCCTTGCCACTCTCATCTCCATACCAGTCCCTACAAGAGGCTTCTCTGGTTTCAATAGTGGTACAGCCTGCCTTTGCATATTAGAACCCATGAGAGCACGGTTGGCATCGTCATGTTCCAAAAATGGAATTAGAGATGTAGATACGCTTACTAACTGCAGTGGAGATACATCCATGAATCGGACCAATTCGGTTGGTTCCATGCCAACTTCTTCCCCTCGCCTGGTCTCAACCCTATCGTTAATAAATTCGCCTGCCTCATTGATGGCTGAATTTGCCTGGGCGATGTAATAATCTTCCTCATCATCAGCAGCCAAATGAACTATATCTTCGATATCATTTGAAACGTAGGGTTTGACCGCAATGATTTTATTCTTTTGTGCCGAAATTCTTCCTGCTGTTCTAACGGATATCTGTGTGCCTGCCCTGATTATATTTTTACCGTCCTCCGCCTTTATATCTTCAGTTGGAGTATGGCCTATTAATTCATCAGGGTCGCCATTATCAACCTCCGTCAGTATTTTTCTGTACGGCGTTTCGATAAAACCAAACTCGTTGGTTCTGGCATATGTGGCCAGTGAAACTAAAAGTCCAATGTTCGGTCCTTCTGGGGTTTCAATAGGACAGATCCGCCCGTAATGGGAATGATGGACATCCCTGACGTCAAAACCAGCTCTTTCTCTGGATAATCCACCAGGGCCCAATGCCGATAAACGTCTTTTGTGGGTAAGCTCAGCCAAAGGGTTTGCTTGGTCCATGAATTGTGACAATTGAGATCCCCCAAAGAATTCTCTAATTGCTGCGACTACTGGCCGTACATTAATCAGAGCAGCCGGAGTAGTACTTTCTGGATCAGGTTGTATAGTCATTCTTTCTTTGATTACCCGTTCCATTCGCAGTAACCCTACCCGTACCTGATTTTGAATTAATTCCCCTACCGCCCGGACCCTTCTGTTACCCAAATGGTCAATGTCATTTGCTCGCCGTTCTGAGTTATTAACCTGTATGAGACGTCTTAAAAGGTTGACAATGTCTTCTTTTGCAAGAATACGATTTTCTAAATTACCATCTTTATCCGCGTTTTCAGCTCCCTTTAGGTTCCGGTCCAATTTGTACCGACCAACTTTACCTAAATCGTAACGTCTGCTGTCGAAAAAAAGTGAATGGATTAGAGATTTGGCATTTTCTGGATTAGGAGGTTCCCCTGGTCTTAAACGCCTGTAAAATTCCACAAGTGCTTCCGCTTGATTTGTAACACTCGCATCCTTCTCAATGGTAGTCTGCATAAATGGATGATCTGGGTTATTGTCCACATCTTTGAATATTTCTAAGATTTCTTCATTGGTTTCATATCCCAGTGACCTGAGGAAAGTTGTAACAGGGGTTTTTCTTTTTCTGTCGATTTTTACGTATATGACGTCCCTATTGCTGGTTTCGAATTCGATCCATGCTCCTCGATACGGGATCATTTTTGCAGATGCAAGAGGCCGCCCAGTTGCTGCGTCCCTATCGGCAGTAAAATATACCCCAGGTGACCGCACTAGCTGGCTCACTACGATTCTTTCGGCCCCGTTTATGATGAAGGTTCCGCCCCTGGTCATGATAGGAATATTTCCCACATATAAGCGCTGCTCTTTGATTTCACCCATGCCTGGTCCGGCTGCGTTGATTTGAAGGCTTACCGTCACATACAAGGCAGCTTCAAATGTTTTTTCCTGGGTTCGGCAATACTCTTCAGAGAGCTTTGGGTCTTCAAACTCAAAATCTACGAATCGTAGAGAAAAACGTGGGTTCTGACCTTGATTATCTTCTATTGGTGATATTTCTTCAAAAAGTTCATTCAACCCGGTCGTGGTAAACCATTTGAATGACTCCATTTGAACGTCAATCAGGTCAGGGACGTCCAAAGTCGTCTTAATTTTGGAGAAAGATTTCGTTTTTGGGAAAACAACACTGTTATCCTGCAATGCAGAAGAGGTCATTAGACTTACACTCCTTGAGGAAAAGAAAATTTCCAGTTGTTACGGGAGAAAACGCTCTTCTCAGACAGAAAAGCGGTAATTTAAAATCGCCAAGATAGGTGGATTTGTTAAAGCGTTTGTGCAAACTAGCGCATGTGTAATCATACAGTCTACTATTCTAGCTACCATATATCACACTTGTCAATATTAAAAAGTATGGATGCTAGCTATTATAATTTTCAAAATTTAAGCCTATATGAGCTTATACGAAGGTGCGCAAAATAAATTGTCAAACCGAAATCACAACAGAGGCATATTGCATGCTGATTTCGATGCTTTTTATGCTGCAGTGGAACAGCGGGATTTTCCTGAGTTACGAAACAAACCGGTAGTAGTTGGAGGAAGCCCGAGTAGAAGAGGAGTTGTCGCATCCGCTTCTTATGAATCCAGAAAATTTGGGATTAAGTCCGCCATGGCGATGAGCACAGCTGTGAGAAAATGTCCCGAAGCTGTGGTCGTATCACCAAGATTTGTAGTGTACCGAGAAGTTTCTAGGCAGGTAATGGAAGTATTTAGAGATATCACCCCTTTAGTTGAACCACTATCATTGGACGAAGCATATTTGGATGTAACCCATTTAATTGCCGACGATATCACTCCTCCACAAATTGCAAGGAATTTAAAACAAAAAGTTCGGTCAAAATTAGGTCTGACTATTTCTGTAGGGGTTGGTAGTTCCAAATCGGTGGCCAAGATCGCTTCAAGCATTAATAAACCTGACGGACTCACCATTGTAAGACCTGGAGGCGAGATACCATTCTTATACCCGTTGCCCGTTGAGGTTTTATGGGGAATTGGTCCGAAAACTTCAGCTAAATTGCATCTGCTATCGATCAATACTGTGGAAGATTTGGCCTCGCAACCCCTGGAAATACTTTCTGGCATTTTTGGAAGTAACGCTACTCACATCAAGGAAATATCTAATGGGATTGATATTACGCCGGTGATTACTCAGCGGGAGCGTAAATCAATTAGTTCTGAGACCACTTTATTAGTGGACACTTCAGATGTGGAAGATCTTAACGAGATAGTCATGAGGTTAAGTGGTGATGTTGCCGAATCACTACTGAAGAAGAATATGAGAGGCCGGACTGTAAAGTTAAAACTGAAAAGATCGGATTTTACTGTTGTGACCAGGCAGAAAACGATTCCGGAAAAGGTGCAAATTTCATCTGAAATAGCAGAATCTGCTTTGGAGCTTTTGAATTTGGAGTTAGAAAATTCGCATGAGAAATACCGCTTAATTGGAGTTGGTGTGTCGGGATTTGCAACCTCTGAAAATCTTCAAGATGAGATGCAATTGAGGTTCGCAGGTCTTTAAAAATTAATTATTATCTATTTGAACTGCCTCTATTGGATCAAACGGTTTGAAGCCAAACACTTGTGAGTAAAAGTAAAATTCGGCTTCTAACGCACGCTGGATATTTTCCGACTTTCTGAATCCATGCTGCTCTCCCTCGAATTCAAGATAGGACACAGGTATACCTTTTGCCTTCAGCGATGCATACATTTTTTGAGATTGATTAGGAAGTACGATTTTATCCTCCAGTCCCTGAAACAAAATTACAGGGCACGACAAGTTTTCTGTGTGGTTAATAGGTGAACGATCAAGGTATTTTTGCCTTTCTTCGGGGTATTTTCCAACCATTGAATCAAGATATCTTGATTCAAACTTATGTGTCTCTTCAGCTAAGGCAGTAAGATCGCTGACACCATAATAACTTGCCCCTGCTGCAAAGAAATCTGTGAATGCCAGACAAGCCAATGTCGTAAATCCTCCTGCACTTCCACCTCGGATGGCGATTTTTTCGGGGTCGATTAAGCCCTCTGAAACAAGATAATTGCCACCATTAACACAATCATCTACATCACTTATTCCCCAATTACCATTCAGGGCCTTTCTGTATTCAGTACCATATCCCGTACTTCCCCTGTAATTGACATCCAAGATTGCAAATCCTCGGCTTGTCCAGTACTGAATGCCTAAGTTGAGGGTATTTGAAGTTGCTCCTGTAGGGCCGCCGTGGCTGAGTATCACAAGTGGCGGCTTTGTCCCTTCAGGGGCTCTATAGGCCACATTATTTGGCGGGTAATAAAAAGCGTGGCATTCTTGGGCATTTGTTGTCACATATTTGACCGGCTGTGGTTTTGAAAAATGAATAGCTTCTATCGTGTTTTTTGCTGACTCTTGTACTATCTGGTGCTTTCTCCGGGACCTCATATCATAAATGAACAAGGCAAATGAATTTTCTGGCGAGCCACCCACGAATAACGCTCTGCCATTACAGGCCTTGAGACCGGAAAATTTGTTTATTTCTGTGATATCAACATCGAGCTTTAAGTCAAAAAGTTCGAAGGAAACTGGGTCCAACAGCGCTGTTTTCCAAAATCCTAAACTGTTGTAGGAACATATTATTTGATTGTTGTTTATAAAACCATAAAATCTAGTACCCAAGCCCCACTGAGCCACAGTAAATTCAGCGTCTATGGGGGTTAAATTATATGATTTTCCACTGCTGTATCTATAAATGTTCCACCAACCAGAAAGGTCTGATATGTAATGCAAAATACCATTTGGAGACCATAGTGGTTGGCAAACAGATTCCCCGTCCCCTGCGATTTTCTGAGGATTGTGAAGTTCTGAATGCCTCAGATCAGCCACATAAAGCTCAGTAGAATCCCAAGGCATGCTGGGATGGTTCCATTGAACCCAAGCCAGCTTTCGTCCGTCAGGACTTATTACTGGAGAAGCATAGAAATCAGCGCCAGAAGCCAGAATTGTTACCTTTCCATCATTCTGTATATCAACTGAAACTATGTAATTAGCAGGTTCATCTTTGTTATCATGATTTTCGCCAACATAAATAATTTGTTGTCTTTCCGCATCCATTGCCCCATCAGCGAATCTTAGAAGCGGTTCATTTGTGATTTGAGCGGGATTACCACCAGCCAGGTTAGTTTTATGTATTTGTTGGTTTGAGAAATCGGAGAAATATACTTCATCTTCATGTACTAGATAGGACCCACCTCCATACTCGTGAACCCGTGTCCTTGCATTGTACGATTTAGGGATAATTTCATTTTTAGAACCATCGGAAGTTTGGTACATTATGGTGCTACGGCCGCCTTCTGTCGGTCTCATTTCCTGCCAAAATATGTTTTCATTTGATATGAATAGATCTCCAATACTTATCGAGTCGGAGACAATTGATTCAGTCGTAATTGGGGATTTCCATGAACCGTACGGCGCAATCTTTTTTTCAGGCATGATAATTCTTATCCAGAAGTAATGGCAGCTAGGTAATTGAAATAATTTTTTTTACGGTCTGTATTGATCGACCAGTTAACAGGTATCAATTGGTAACCGTTTTGATAATCACCAAAGGCCGCGTTTCCGCCTGCTCCCTCACCAGGGTCAAAGTATCCCCAACCTGCAAAAGAATTGATTGCGCAATAGAAATTGTTTAATTCACGATCAAATTCAAAATGGTCGTCCTCATTGAATAATATGGGCATATCATGCCACTCTGTAAGTTTCCTGGTTTCTTCTACCATTTCTGAAATTCTTTTGGGATCAACAACACTGTTTCCGTGCATGAGGATAAAATCGGATGACTTAACCACATTGTTCTCAGGGATAGTATTGCCGCCATAGCTGGTGCCAACTAAAAGTTTTTTAGAATCGGATTTAATGGATTTTACCAATTCTATGAGTTCATGAACTCTATGAGGTTGGAGTATTTCGTGCTCATATTTCGGGACACTGCATTCGTTATTTATTTCTATCACAACATTCTCATACCCACTGGTTAAGATCCACTCACAGCTATTTTGAACGGCCGATTTCACTGATGCTTCGTCTCTAATTCTTTCATCTTGTCCGAAATAAAATAAACCTAGGATAACTACCATAGATAATTTATCAGCTTCTTCGATTATCTTGCTGAGCCTGCGAATGTATTCAAGTTTTAAACTGCCGTCAGGATTGAAACCGGAACTATTCCACGGTTGAGATTCAGCGGATGGCAGTCCTTCCCATATTTCTGAATCTTTTCCTGACATTCCCCGCTCTTTCATAAATTCCCTGAATTGATTCAGTCGGTAATACCCAAAGGGTGCTCCTCCCTGTAAATTTACTGTGACGGCTGTCAATCCATATCTTTTGTATTCAGGTAACATGCTAATAAATTCATTGGTGTTCCTGTCTGGGTTCCATTCCGCTGTATCAGGGTATTTCCAAATATGACGCGTGTACGGATTCTCATCGTCGAAAATTGCGTTCACCATTCTCGAATTTAGTAATAAACCTTCTATGTTAATACCTTGATAGGTAATGCCTTCATAGGTATGTACACCATCTATCAACCATTTTTCGCCATGAACAGACACCCGAGTCATACTTTGCCTAGTCCTTGCTATTCTCTTTCCTTAGCTTTGCAACCCTGCGGGACCCGCCCATATCTGAGCCAGGCAATGGTACGGTCCCAATTATTTCGTCGGTTTTAAATTTATTTATCGTGTTTCTACTGTACCCAAGCAATTCTTCTAATATGTGTTCGTTATCTTGACCAAGACAAGGTGCTGGATTGTGAGTTATTCGTCCTTGGTCGCTTCCGAATTTAAATATTGGTCCAGTCATGGGGTAGAGTCCCGCAGCTGGATGATCAACTATTTGGAAAAAGTTTCTTTCGTTTAAATGAGGGTCTGCATATGAATCTGCACCGCAATCTATAACAACTCCCGAGGTTATACCTGCGGCTTGCAGAAGGGTTAGCGCATCATACCTATCTCGGGTAGAAGCCCATTCATTTATCGTAGCATCAAGGTGATCATGGTTTTGAAGTCGGGCTTCCAAGGAATCCAGATCCGTGTCCTCTAAGGAGTTGTCCCCAATGATTGCTTTAAGTTGATACCATTCTTTATCTGTTTTGATACTTATTGCTATCCAATTATCATCTCCAGAACATTTATATACCCCCTGCGGGGCAAAATCTGGATGACGATTACCTCTCCGTTTTCTGATTGACGATGTCATTTGATTCTCAAGGTATATTTCCCCGAGATGGGTCATAAAGGACTCGGCCTGCGACATATCTATGAATTGGCCTTTTCCTGTCTTTGCTCTATATACCAAAGCTGAAGTAAGGGCCATTACCCCGTTAGTAGCGGAGACAGCATCCGGGTGATGAACCAGTGAATTCGAAGATTGGTCCATATCAGGATATCCTCTTAAATAAGAGTGTCCAGTAATTGCGTCTATTGCCATTCCCATACTGCGGTAGTTGGCATAGGGTCCGTCATTTCCATATCCTGGCATCAACATGTAGATGATATCGGGTTTTATCTTTCTGACCTGCTCGTAGCTGAGCCCAAAATTTTCCATCACTGTACGTGCATAATTGCAAAAAACAACATCGCTCTGCGAAACCAGATCTTTGAAAGAATTTAACCCCGGCTGGGTTTTCAGGTCCAGGGTGAGGCTTTTTTTGTTTCGATTAATAGCGTTGAAATTTGACTGCCGGTTCCACGGTTCCTTCCCAGGGTCGTTATCGGGATATCCTCCAGCATTGGCAGGAGGATTTATTGGTCCTCTTCCGATTCTCTGAATCGATTCAATTTTAATTACCTCGGCTCCCATATCACCAAGTAGGGACCCACAAAACGGTCCAGCCCATATTTCAGACAGTTCAAGAGCTCTTATTGAAGATAATGGCTGATTCACTTCTGAATTCATATGATATTTTCCATAGCCAGCATTTCCATTTGGTCATCAGAGAATTCCAATAGTTTCCTAAGCACTTCATTTGTATTTTGGCCGAGTTGAGGAGCCGCTTTAAGCGATGAGGTGGGGGCATTTGAAAATCGGAAAGGATCACCTGTCATGCGTAAGGTTTGCCCGTTCGGGTGATCCACATTTTGAAAAAAACCTCTTTCATGAAATTGTTCGTTTTTGTGAACTTCTTCAGGCGGGAGGATTGGTGATCCAGGAACTCCAGCGGCCTGGACGGCCCGAAAAATTTCCTCCCTAGTTTTATCGTCCAGCCAAGCTTGGAAAATAGCTTCTAATTCTTCTTGATTTTCTGATCTTTTGATGGTGTCCTCATATTTTGGATTTACCATCAGATCTTCTCTATCAATCATTTTGGCTATATTTGGCCACATTCTTGGGCCTAAAGGAAGAAAGCTAAAATACCCATCTTTACATCGGAAAGTTCCCACTGCATATGGTTCACGAGCACCAGCCGCGGAGGTTCTCGGTTCCGATCTCAGGTCGGGTTCGCCAGCATATATAAATGGTGCTCTTCTACCGATTTGGTGAGGGTGACCCGCCATGCATTCTTGGATGGAAATATCTAACCAGTCTCCCTGACCAGTAAGAGTTCTCTTAAATAAAGCCGCTGTAGTTGCAGCCGCGGCAGCGTTACCTGCAAAATATTGGGCTATTTCCCCCGAATATCGGAGAGGTTCTCTCTCAGGTAAACCCTCTCTATACATAGCCCCTGTCATAGCAAATAGGGTTAATTCATCGTAGTGAAAGTTTTTGTATGGTCCCGTTTGGCCGTAAGGCGTAATTGAGGTGAAAATAATCGACGGGTTAGATTTCTTAATTTGGTTGTATGCTAGCCCAATTTTGTCTAAATGCCCTGGTTTTTGGGTTTCGACGACGACATCGCAAACTTTCATCAAAGCGGCCAAAATGTTTTGGCCCTCCACGGCATCTAAATTTATCGTGATGCTTTTTTTCCCTGCATTCAAATGGAGGAACAGGGGGCTGTCACCACTCTGATTATTTGGGTTACTGTTGGTCCATTTTCGGAGTGGGTCCCCACTCAATGGCTCCACTTTAATCACTTCACATCCGTACAATCCAAGTGTTTTTGCACAGAAAGAGGCAGCCAACCTGTCCGACAGGTCCAAAACTATAATTTCTTCAAGGGCACCATAAGGCATATTTCAGATATAAACTCTAGCTAAATAGTAAGTGCCATTGTCCATATGTAGGTAAGGGGTGTCAAACTTAAAGGTCCAGTTCAAAAAGTGGCGGCACAAATCCCAAATCGGCAATTACAAATTTCCTATAAATCCCGCACCTTCATGATAATAACCCCTTCGGCGTCATATATTTTCTCGAGTTTTCCACCCAAACCTTCGTATATCTTTCTCAACCCATTACTAGGGTAGTACAGTTTTTCGACCTCTCCTATCACTATATATTTGACCCCGTATTTGTCTATAAGATTTCCTGCTAACTCAAAACCAGGTGTGGTGTAAATAGAATTAACATCGGCCATTCGAGAGTTTATTTCATTGCGATATTCCCATCTTTGTTGTTGCTGATGCCATTCCCACCCTATGACGGTTGGCAGGCCTGTATGGATCGAGATTCTGCCACCCCACCGATAAGTTGGAGTCACCCCTTCCAAAATGACTGGTGATCCTTCGATGTTATCTCTAAGCCAACGGATTGCTGCCATATCGGCGGATAAGTTTATGTCACCCTTTTCATCCTTATAAATGCCATCTTTCATGAACTCATATCCGTCAAGCGTAAATGCTGTTACTGATTTGTAGAAACGGTCTTGTAATCTATCGGCCGTTCCAAAGGCTGTATAAATCAGGCTGCTCGACACAAGTAGAAATATAAAAATGGCCCAGCAGTATGAAAAAGTGGATTTAAGTGAAAAGGATAATTGGTTGATTAAATTGTATAAGAAGTAGGCTGCCGCTATACCCAGAATAATCCAAACATGTAGATAAAACTTAAATACTGTGTTCATCCTGTCGATATCCCCTTCAATTCTCCAGATATCTACACCTATCACCACAGAGAAAGCCCCGATGGCAAGCAGGCAAGGAAAAAATGAATCAGAGTAGGAAGATTTGGAGTTTTTAAATACAAAGAAGCAAGAACTAACTAACAGGAAAATCATCAGAATAGATAGAGGAATAGCGCCTCCTAAAATTCCGGATGACAATGCGACTATGAGATATCCGAAGAGCAAGACGGTAATCAAGATTAAGGCGAGAAATTTGGGATGGGATCTGTATAGTTTTTTTGTTAGAGGTTTAGCCGAAAATTGAATTGAGTTTTGGTGAGTTATGAACGGATACACTGAATAGAGACACCAAGAGAAGGCTATTGCTAAGAATAAACCGTTTATTGATATAAATTGGAGGAAGGTCGTTGTATTTGTTGTTCTTTCTATCCAATTGAAAAAAGTTACCGAATTAAGATGATAAGGAAGGAATGAGAAGTAAGCTAAAGTCAGGACATAAGTAGATTTCCAAACCACCTTAAAAAGTGTCAAAGAATTTAATCCTCCTATTTGTCTGAGTTCAGCTATCAATAAAGATCCGATAGCTATAGCTATATAAATAGGCACGTCCCACGTGTTTACGGCCGCCAAGCATCCTACAGACAAGCCTAGGATTGATAAAGTTGGCAAGGATTTCCACCATATATTGCTGATGTTATTGCGCGTTATATGTAGGGATAGACCCACTACCAGAAGGGTAAATGGTATGGAAATTAAATGAGCATGAAGGTCCGCAAAAAGGAACGTAAAGAAAGGGAATTCTGTAATTTCATGCCCAGGTGGGTCAGGATGCATCATTCGACTACTCCTCCAGTAGTCAAAGTCTGTAAAAATATTGGATCCAAATCTTACAGAATCCCAAACTTGGTAAAGTCCATCAAGATTACCTAAAACACATACGAAAAGAATAGAAATTATTCCTGCTATTACAGGATTTATTTTGTTCGGGTTTTTCTTTCTGGAAAGGATGTTTCTTCCTATTGAATACACAGAACAGGTAGACAAAGCGAAGAAAGTCGCGATCGCCAAGTTATAGGCTATTTCTGTTGTAATCCCAGTCAGATGGATCAAAGAGGCTACTACGAACTGACCCCAGTAGTAGTAATTCAAGTATCCTCCTGAAAACCACGGGTCATATGGAGGCATATAGGTCGATTTAATCACCGCATTGAGGTAAGCCAAATCCATTGGTTTTTCCCCGCCCCTGTAAGGGTGCCAAAGGTCAGGGTTCATCATTCGGATAAGAGTGAATGCTAAAAAAGAGCCGAGAAACAAGATTTCCAGGCTTATTATTTTTGGCCAATTCGCTGAGAGATATTTGAGAATTTCCCGATATTTTTTAATTGTTATCAATATTGAAATCATGGATACCAAAGCTATGCTGAGCCAGAGAGAAGATTTGCCAAATCCCATTATGTGTAAGCTAGACAATATCCAGGCTATAAAGCACACCATTAGTAAACCCAATGTTTTCGCAAACAAGAATCCTTTGTCGTCAAATGTGGAAAACATAAGATAACCAATGGGAAATGAAATTAATGAAATAAGTGTCAGACAGGCTATCCAAAAAAAGATGGGGTACCGGTTTGATGTAGAATCGGTGTGAATTATATTAGACCAGGTCCCCCCTTTTTCTTGACCTGCTTTAGTTGAGTCAGACATCATCAAATGGGTCGTCTTTTCTTTGCTGATGGGATCGACTTTGTATTGATTATCAGATATGAAATCCATGGAATTTTGTTCAATGATGGTTTTTAATTTAGGACCTTCTAGTTTTTCAAAATTTAAAAAAATGATTACTTTAGGGTGGTCATACACTGAAAAACTTTCGTCTGCAAAACCACCATTAATACTGATTCCGTCTTCGGAAAAAATAGCTTCACCTACGGATGGTAGATTGGGTCTGGAAAAAGAATCTTCATCAATTTTGATGTTTGCGAAAGACATATGTGAACTTTCTATATGAACAGGTTTGAATCCTAAATCACCCGAGAATAAAGCGTTGTAGTACCCGGTCATCAGAGGGTAACGTTCTGGAATTCGGGTGACCGTGCCATAGAGGCGATTACTGAAAATTATTAAATAATCTGCTTCTGATAAGGATTCAGCCATTTTATTTAATTTGGGGAGGGTATCTGGATCGTATATGGGGAGCTCACTCACATGGTATTTTTCCAAGTCAGGAAGGCTTTCTTCCCAATGTTCTTTTAGTAAGGAAGAGTTACGTGGTACGTTCTCGTTTATCCAATTGGAGGCCGCAACCCCAGGATGTGGTGTGGCATATATATTTTGGAAGGCTAACCCAAATGTAATGGTGGAAAATATGACTAAAATAGACCCAAGGTACCCTAACTTTTTGATGGAATTTCTGGGGCTACGTGTTAGCTGTACTAAGAAAGTGCTCCCAAGTATTACCAACAATGGGATTATTGGGAGTAAATATCTTGTGAATTTAACTTCGAAGCTGCCAACGATGAGAGCATAAGGAATTACCCAAGAAAGAATTAGTGTGGTCTCTAACGACTTGGACCCCCTTAATAAAAAGTTGATTATTAGGATGAAAAATGCAAGGCCAGAGGCAACCAAAATCATCAGGATTGAATTCGATGAGGTTAATAAAAAGCCAAGGGCGAAGACCGTTGCAACAGTGAACGTTCCTAGTATCCAGTGTCTTTTAGATACCAAAGCCGAAATCACCCCTATCAGGCCTAATATCGTAAGCGGCCATCCTAGTCCCCATCGACCTAATTGAGTGATTTGGTATAAGTAAGGAGTCGTGTCTATATATTGTCTTGTATATGGATAATCTCTGATTCTTCGTACCATTTCTGACTGTTCTGTGGTGTCAGCAATAAATTGGTTCCAATCAAGAATTGCGTAAGGCTCGGCTAGTATGAAAGTAATTAACCCTATAAGTAGACCTATACCCAGGTTTTTTATCGCTATGGATATTGGGAATATATTCATTCGGGGCTCAAAGTAATAGGCAATGGAACCTATCAGGTGGGAGAAAAAGAACACACCTAGAATTGGAAAAAAACTTATCTTTGATGCTAAACCTAACCCAATCAATATCCCGGCTATCACAGAGTCTCGAAGCCTGCCTTTTTGGGCAACTCGATAAAGGAAAAATAAAGTCCATACAGCAAAGAGAGATACAAAAGTGTCAAAAGCAAAAAAATTCGATAACTGAATGTGTATAACAGAAAATGACACCAATAAAGATGCCATAAGGCTAACTCGATTACCGAAACATACCTTTGCTAAAAGTGCGGTTCCAGCTATGGTCCCAAGGTCAGCCAAGGTAGAAAGAGACCTGGCCATACTTCTAGGATCAAATATCTCAGATCCAGTAAGTGCTGCCCAAATTGATTGAAGGATCTCTAACAAATAAATCGGTAAGCTTCCGTAAGGGAACCAATGGGGGTTCCAGGTGCTTGCTGAGCGGTCAAATAATACTGAAAGGTTCGAAAGTGAAGGGAACTCAATTTCCCAAACTTTCATTAAAATGGCCCGTTCATCAGGGTGGGGAGTAAAACCAAAGCCCTGGTCCCAATTTATGCCATTAAAGCGCAAAAGGGAGGCGATGGATAGTATTAGTATCAAAGCCAACCAATATGTTTTTTCAGGACTCTTAGTCAATAAAGTTTTTAGGTTTTTTCTACTCATTATTTCACTGGTTGATTCTATAATTCTTTACCAACTTGCTACCTTATATCAGATGATTGACTGAGTTGACCATTGAGGTAAAATCCTTTGGCTTGCGATGTGATGTATTGCGTCCTTTTCTGAATTTGGCAGGAGTAAAAATATGGGAGTGGACAGAGATTATAGATGTCGGGTCACCAAACCAGAAGACTTTAACGAATTTTGGGGATTGGTCCTAGATGAACTTTCATCAATCGAACTTAATGTTGAGTGTGAAAAAGATGAGCTCAGGTCCGATAGTGAGGTTACTGTATATCAAATCTTTTATGATAGTTTAGATCATGTGCGAATATCCGGTTGGTACTCTGTCCCTAATACTCCAGTTAATCGATTACCGGCCATTTTGCTTGTTCCTGGTTACCAAAGCGACCCACCAATTCCTAAAGATTGGTCTGCCAAAGGATATGCTTGTTTATCAGTAAATCCCAGAGGGAAAGTCAGGAGTAGAAGTCAATTTGATCCTGGGTATCCCGGGTTGCTAACCCATCGGATAGTAGATAAGAATACATACTCTTATCGGGGTTTTTATGCCGATGCTTGGCGAGGAATTGATTTTTTGTTGAGTAGAGGAGAAGTGGATAGCGAGAGGATTGGTGTGGCTGGTAGTAGCCAAGGCGGTGGCCTAGCCATCACCACATCAGCTATAAGGAAAGAAATCAAAGCTGCTTCCGCAGGTGCTCCATATTTGTGTGGATTTATGGACGCCATAGAGTTAACAGACACTTATCCCTACCAAGAGATTAATGACTATCTTCGTACCTACCCTGACAGATTAGAAGAAGTTGAGAGCACTCTGGCTTATTTTGATGGTATATCGTTTGCCGATCAAATTGACTGCCCAATTATCGTGAACTTAGGATTGCAAGATAACGTGTGCCCTCCTGAGACAGGGTATGCGCTTTTTGAGACTATAGGAAGTAAAGATAAAAAACTTTTTGAATATGAAGGCCATGGACACGAGGCCGGAAGATACGTACATTCAGGCATCATGGATCAGTTTTTTGATAAGCATTTGAAAGGTTAGAGAACAAATGAATGACAACAGACCATTAGATTTTGGCCAATTTTGGTACTCCTTAGGAAAAGAATTGAGTGAGGTGCCGATAGCTGCAGAGACGGAAACCCTTCCCATGCGTTCAACAGATTTTGCAGATCTATACGGGATTCATATTTCAAGCATAGGCCCATACACGATATATGGCTACCTGAGTATTCCGAAAGGGGATGGCCCTTTTCCTGTTATTTATTATGTGCCTAAAAATGCCAGTGTTTTGGAAATAATCCCACAGGGAACTTCCAATCAAATAAGAAGTAGATATATTACTTTTTCACTAGCCTGCCGTGGAATGAGAACTGCAGATAGCCCATATGCGGCTATGTATCCAGGACAGCTTACTGAAGGAATAGAATCTCTCTCTTCGTACATTTACAGGGGAGTAGTCGCGGATACTCTTAGAGGACTAGATTTTTTGTTGACATGCCCAATGATTGATAAGTCGGCAATTGTCGCCTGGGGAAATGACAACGCTTTGCTGGCAGGAGCACTACATGGTGCAGTAACCCACATAGTTTCAACTCCCTCATTTTTATATGACACAATTAACCAGGCCTCCAGAACTTCTTCATACCCTCTTGAGGAGTTTAATGATTATCTTCGGCACAACCCAGAAAGAAAAGGCCAGATATCGGAAATTCTTAGTTATTATGATTTGAGATTTCATTGTTCGGCTATAACCGCTGAATCCCTCATTATGGCCGATTATGACGGAGGTCTTTTTGACAAAAAAACCCTGCGGAACCTCACAGAAAATATGAATGGTGCAGTTACAGTTCACCCCTCTGAACGATCCAGTTATAAAGATGGTATGTTCTGTGAGAAATGGATCACAGATAAATTATTTGGTAAAGACGCAACACCCATAGTTCCTAACCATTGGAAGCTAGAATAAATTTCTTGGAGTTTGAAATGGGGCTTAAAGATCAATTGATACCAAGTGGGATTTCCGTTCCTCAGTCCTTTATTGATGGCCCTGTGGATATGGGTCTCATAAAGGAATTTGTGATCGCAGCGGAAGACCTGGAATATCAAGGGCTATGGGTACAGGAAAAAATTATAGGAGAGATATCTTCCCTAGAGCCTATTAACCTACTTAGCTATATATCCGGGTTGACATCAGTAGCGGAACTAGGAGTTGCTGTGCTTATAGGTTCCACTAGAAATCCGATTTTACTGGCCAAAGAATTGGCTACATTAGACCAGATGTCCAATGGGAGGTTGATCTTGGGATATGCTCTTGGAGGTAACCCGAAAAATTACCGATTGATGGATGGTCCGGATTCCAAAAGGGTGCGCCATTTTATAGAATCACTACATGCAATAAAGGCTTTATGGACAGAAGATTCCCCGAGTATTCAAGGTGATTTTTGGACTTTTGACGATCTTCCGATGTATCCCAAACCAGTACAAAAACCTCATCCGCCGATATGGTTTGGTGGTCGTCATCCTGCTGCCTTGAAAAGATCTGCTAGGTATGCAGATGGTTGGATGGGGGCGGGTTCAACGACATCTGGCCAATTTATAGAACATGTAAAAATTATTAGGAGTGAGTTGAATCGTCTTAATAGATCAAGTGACGATTTCAAAATCTCTAAAAGGGTTTATGTTGCGATAGATGATAATAAATCCAGAGCTGAAGATAGGCTGAGGACTTGGTTTGAAGCGAATTATGGGAACTCAGACTTGGGGTCACAAGTATCTGTCTGGGGACCTAGTGATGAAATTGTTCCTGAACTACAGCACCTAATTGATTCAGGTGCTGGGATGTTGATGTTCAATCCTGTATTTGACCATATGTTTCATGTGGAAATCCTGAAAAAAGAGGTAATACCTTTTTTGACCGTTGCTTCCTAGTCGTTTATCTTATCCTGGTTCGGGTAATACGGCCCGTGTTTTAATGGGTAAATTAATGGAGGGATGTATTGGCTACTGAAAGTTTCGCAAATTCCGAAATACTTGTTAATACTGAATGGTTAAATAGCCATATAGATGATCCGGATATCCGGATCATTGACTGTGATATGTTCGATTCTTATGCAAGAGCACACATAAAAGGGGCGGTTGGTATAAAAGTGCACCATTACATCAAGCACCCTTCGTATTCTCAAGATTCCAAGTCATACCCACTGGTCGCGGAACCAGATGTGGTTAAAGAACTTTTTGAAAGTATGGGCATCGGAGATGATACTACTGTAGTGAGTTATGACAGTGCTGGAAGTCTATCGGCTAGTAGGTTTTGGTGGGTATTGAACTATTACGGGCATAAAAATGCCAAAGTGTTAGATGGTGGATGGAAAAAATGGTTCGATGAAGGTAGGCCAGTGTCAATAGAACCCCCTTCACCAAGGGAAGTTACCTTTACTCCGTCTGCTGATGAAACATTAATATGCACTTTAGATCAAGCCGTTTCCAAGATCGATGATTCCGATGTTGTTTTCCTTGATGTAAGGTCGGATGGGGAATGGGATGGGACAAATTCAAGAGGTAATTCTAGGTCGGGCCGGGTTCCTGGGTCTGTTCATTTGGAATGGTTGAATTTCATAACAGATGACAAATACCACACTATAAAGAGTCCTTCTGAGCTTAGAGATATGCTAAAAACTGTCGGGGTTACCCCAGAAAAAGAAGTAATAACTTATTGACAGGGTGGAATCCGTGCGGCGCACGGAGTGTTTGTACTTACACTTTTAGGGTATGAGAACAAAAGAAATTACGACGGTTCAATGGGTGAGTGGGCTAATCGGACCGATACACCTTTAACAATGTAATACTTAGGGTTACTAGATTCTCTAGATTTCAAAATGGGAGATTCCATGGGTAGATCGATTCATCATCCTGTTGGGCTTATACATAATTCACCTTCTAGTACTTTCAATGGGTATACGTTATTCAGTACCAATGGTGGTAACCATGCCACCATGATCGATAATCTTGGGCGAGTCGTCCACAGATGGAATTATGATGGCGGAATAGTCTATGCCTATCTTCTACCAAACGGAAACTTATTGGCTAGAACCAAACCTCCCGGAGATGTAGAAATTGTGAAAGATCTGGGTGGATCTTCAGCCTCGCTTATAGAGATGGATTGGGATTCAGAAATTGTGTGGGAATACAAAGATCCTATGTTGCATCATGATTATGCGAGGTTACCCAACGGTAATACAAGTGCTCTTTTATTTAAAGAGCTGGATGAAGAGATTTCTCAACAGGTAAAAGGGGGCCATCCTAAAGAGGATGACCCTAAAAGAATATTAGGGGATGTTATAAGAGAGATTACTGAAGATGGCGAGACAGTAAATGAATGGGAAATCTACAAGGAATTGGATTTTGAGGAAGATGTGATATGCCCTTTAGAGCATCGGAGGGAGTGGACTCATGCCAACTGCTTGAATTTGATGCCTAATGGAGATTTTTTAATAAGCTTTCGAAATATTAGCACCGTGGGGATAATTAGTAGAGAAACTGGAGAATTTCTTTGGAAATGGGGCCCTGGAAATGTGTTTCACCAACACCATCCTACCGTTTTGGAAAATGGGAACATATTAATATTCGATAACGGTAGTCACTCCCAGGGTGCGGATAGATCTCGTGTAATTGAGGTAAATCCAATAACAAATGAAATTGAATGGGAATACACTGAGACTCCAGATATGGCGTTTTATAGTTTTCATATAAGCAGCGCCGAAAGACTGGCCAATGGGAACACTTTAATTTGTGAGGGTGCTTTCGGAAGAATTTTTGAGGTCACCAAAAACGGTAACGTTGTTTGGGAATACATAAACCCTTTCTACTCTCCTGATTTAAGATCGGGAGACCCAACAAATATGGTATTCCGGGCCCATAGATACTCGCTAGAAGACCCCGCTCTTGACGGAAGAGATTTGAATCCTGACATTTATAGCAATATAAATCGACTATATGCGGGTAGTGATGATAACAAAAATCGTTTGATCGTAAATTAAGTTCAGAAAAACGAAAATTGTAAGGAGGATTTCATGAATTTGTTATTAATGAGTGGTGGTAGGCATCCATATGAGGAATCAACTCCAGTGCTTAAAGGTTTTTTGGAGTCGGCGGGCCATACTGTTACCGTAAGGGAAGATGCAGAGGCATTGACTGACGGTACCTTAAATAAGTCTGATGTTTTGATTTTTAATACCCTCCGAGAGGGTGATATGGCTTTAGATGCTGCACAACAGAACGCATTAAAAGGTTATATTAGTTCCGGGAATGGTTTCGTGTGCATCCACATTTCAGGTTGTGTTCCTGATTCATGGAACGAATATGGAGAAATCACCGGTGGCGGCTGGGTAATGGGTCAAAGTTTTCATCCACCCTATAGCAATTTTTCCGTCGATGTTGTGAATGGGTCACATCCGTGTGCTTCAAGTATTTCAGCATTCAACACCGATGATGAGCTGTATATGAACATTGATTACAGGGACGGTAATGACGTGTTTATCACGGCTGACTTTAAAGGTGGTGTATATGGGAAAAATAGGGCAGGGGCAGAAGATATGGAAATGGAAGGAGGGACCTTCCCATTAGCGTGGACCAGGTCTTATGGGGCAGGCAAAGTATTTGTGACATTATTAGGACATGACGGTAAAAGCCATCAAAACGAAGACTTTCAAAAGTTGGTGTTAAATGGGGTTGATTGGGCCATTTCCTAGTTGCAAATAACTAGATGGTTGCTCAGGTCTGGGTAGGGAGATGTTTAAGGACTGATTCCGCCCAGACCGTGAGGTTTTCATCAAGATTCTCCCCACAATGGGGGCATTCGTAATCCCCTGCGCTCCATCGCATCCCGCAGCCGCCGCATGGGCGTATCTGGTCTAGGCTGTTAATAAGAAATTGTACATTTTCCTGTACATTCATATTTGGATATCTCCGCTATTTTAAATTTCTAACCTTGTCATACACTTCTTTTCGGTAGGGCATTGGACCAAGTGCTCCTCTTCCAGTTATGGTTATGCCGGCACATACGTTGCCTATCAGAGCTGACTCGGCGATGGATTTTCCTTCAAGGAATCCATGAATAAATCCACCTTTGAAAGAATCCCCCGCTCCAGTCGTATCGATGACAGACCCTGCTGGCATAGGGTCCAGTTGCACTACCTCATCTTCAGCTCCTATCAATGCTCCATCTTCTCCAAGAGTCACTACAACAGTTCCGACCCCCCTACGATTTGCTTCCTGAATGACCTTCTCAGGGTTCTCAGTCTCGAACAGTACCTTAGAATCAACAGGTGCGCTTGGCAAAAATATGTCGACGTAGGGCATTAACTCTTCCATAGCTTCTTTTGCTTCAGAAGGACTCCAAAGTTGATGTCTGTAGTTTGGGTCGTAGGAAACGGGTACTCCATTCAATTGGGCAATTTGTGCGGCAGCGAGTACTGTCGCCCGTGAGCTTGGTGAAATAGCTTGAGCAATGCCACTGCAATGCATAATTTTTGCTTCAGATATATATTCGGGATTCAGTTCTTCCGGTTTTATAGTTGATGGGGCACTTCCAGCTCTGTAGTAAACAAACTCCCTGTCTCCATCGGGCATGACAGTAACAAAATGTATCGCATTAAATCCGTCGCTAGACAAAACGTGGGATGTATCTATTCCTTCCGAAGTAAAAGTGTCGAGCAGATAAGCTTCAAAAGGGTCATTGCCCAGCTTGGTTATGTATCCAGTGTTAGTTCCTAACCTGCTGGCGGCAACGATAATATTAAGGCTGTCACCTGCCACAGATCTCGTGAAAGTTTCGGCTTTGCCCATAGGCTCTTCTGAGAAAAGCTCTACCATGGATTCCCCTATGCTTAACATGTCGGGCATTATTTCAGGTGTTTCCTCACTTCAACAGGAGAGCAGGCATTCATCACATCGAGAGTTCCCTCTACTGTTCCTGGTCTTGACGATACAACTCGCACTATAGCGTTATCAAGACCCTCAGAAAGCCTGGCAAATTCAGAGGCAGCATTCTCCGCTTTTCCAAAATACGCTACAGATCGCAATATATTTTCAGGGAATACGTCCGCTATCTCGTCGTTTGAGGCTCCCTTTTTTCTCATTTCGTCAAGTGCAGCGAGTTCTGACGTAAAGCCCATTCTTTCAAAGTGAGCCCTGTAACCAAAAGTTCTTTCTCGATCGGTTGGAACGACAGATCCCAGAGCATAATTCATAGTAGCTTTTGCAAGGGCAACTCGCGCTTTTTCCTCGTCTTCGTCAACGCAGATGCGTATGTATTCGGCAACCTTCACGGAGCCTTTCTGTCGACCCGATTTGTTTTCACCAATTTCTATTTTCTTCCGACTCCACGCTATTTGGTCGGGAGCACACCAGTTTAAAGATGCGCCATCAGCGAGTTCTCCGGCTAATTCCAACATTTTGGGACCAAGGGCTCCTAGGTAGACTGGGGTTTTTGGAGAAGGCCTGATTCCAAGCCTTGAGTCTAAAAGGGTTTCGACAGATCCTTCGTAATTAACCTTTTCTCCTCGAACAAGTTGAGTAATTATTTCAAGGTAATCCCTCATCATACCCAGCGCCGAGACGTTGGGCATATTTATGGATTTCCTGACGTCGGGGCGGTAAGCACCACCCGTCCCAATACCCATTATGAACTTACCATTGGTCATCTTACTCACAGTGCCCCCTGTCATCGCGAATGCCATGGGGGTTCGCCACATAACTGGGGAAACAGCGATACCGGTTTCAAGCCCGCCTTCTATCACATCGCACGAAGCCTTCCATCTCATCAGACAGATATGATATGAATCTTCCCCTGTTCCCTCCGGCGTCCATATACTTTGAAACCCGAGTCTTGCAGATTCTCTTGAAAGTTCAAATTGCTGTTCTAAGTCAAGGCCCAGAGTTGGATCTAATCCCACACCAATATCCATATTATTCTCCTATAACGAGTTGGGTTAAATTACCTATTTTTTATTTGTAGCTTTGGGGAGACAATGAATTCAAATAATTCTGATTCACGAATTTAATTTAATTATTTTCCTCTAACAGGGCCATTTCCGTCGAAAACCATATGGCCATAGATCCACCTCTGTCATCATACCCATATTCTGCCTTCCTGTAGATATAGTCACTTCTTTTCTGTTGGAACCCGGTTCCAGAACATACATCAACAAGATCTCCATTATCGGAAATTCTTTTTTTTGCCGCTGACCAAGTTTTTTCAAGTGCAGGTATAAAGGACTTGTCCAACCATCCCTTTCTTATTCCACGGGCTAGTGCATATCCGACCATGCAAGTTACAGATAATTCTTGGTAAGTTCCTGGTAAATCTATTAGTTGTGACCATGTTCCATTTGGTAATTGATTATTGATCATTCCGGCTAAATGCCTTGTGTGAATGTCCAAAATTTGTTTCCGTTGAGGATAATTGTTCGGCATGTATGTGAGAGCTTCAGAATAGGCCAATGCTGAGAATCCATTTCCCCTTCCCCAAAAATACGGAGTGGTCCTGCTATGCCAAAAAAGACCGTCATCTTGTTGGACCTTCGCTTCAAGCAGAAAGTCGACAAATGCATTTACGTAACTAATATCATCTGTGGCTTTAAATGCCCTTCCCAATATCGCCGAAATAAAGAACATGTCCTCACACCCAAAGTCAGGGTGACACGGTTTAGGTGAAATTCCTTTAGGAACTTTCTCGTAGGTATTCGCTGCTTTTATTAATAGCTCTTTCCACTTTGTGTCATTTGAAGATTCATACAGTTCTTCAGTCCAGCACATAGCAGCCAGATTTGGTCCAGAGTTACTGTTTTTATCAAATCCTTCGTCTTTAGTAAGGAAATTAACAAGTGTGGTGATATCTTCAGCGGGGTCTGGATAATCATCGTCTATAGCTCTCAGTCGAAGTCTGCCACTTATTGCCACACCTTGTACGTAGTTAATAGGTTGATCCAGTTTAAACCCATAAACCTGTCCCAATTTATTGCTTACTTCCTTTGCGTTTCGTCTATTTTGATTCTGTAGGTGCAATGAAGCCTCTGATGGGTTGGGCTTTGTTTTCGAGATTTCATCTATGATTTGTGTCAGGATTCCATTGGCATTGCCGTTTTGTGTTGTAATTCTTATTCCAGGTATTGACCCAGGAGTTGGCCCTAATCCTGAGGCCAAAGCGGCCAAAAGAGAGTTATCTTCTTCACAGCTCGAATCTATAAATTGGAATTTATCTGCCTCAGGCAATCCAATTGATTGTATGGAGGTCTCGTTCTTTGTTGTTTCAACTAATTCAATTACGAGGTCAGGGGCATCAAGGGTAATCCATCTCCATATGTATAGCTCTTCTGGATTTTCAAGCTCATGGAATGATTTAGGCGCAGGAGGGAATACATACGGCGGGTTGGTTATGTTGTTTAATTTAATATCCGAAACTATAAAACCTATGTTAGTCGATATTTTGTCAATATTTCTGGTCGCATTTGAAAAAAAAGATTCGTTGAGGCGAACGCCTGATAAACCAGTGATTATTGCGACCCGGTGTATGGTTTCTGATGTGTGATATCGAGAATCAGTATAACCTGTGATAGGAGCTTCAGATTTATCTACTCCAACGTTATATGGGATGTTCACTCTATCGTCCTGGTTCATTATCTCGGAGTAGTTGCTAGTACAATGTTGGCAGCCGAGTACCCAGCTCCGAATCCGTTATCTATGTTCACCACTGTAATCCCAGGGGCGCAGCTGTTCAACATAGCGAGCAGAGCGGCTATGCCTCCGAAGCTAGCTCCATATCCAATGCTAGTTGGCACAGCGATTATGGGACAATTGACTAAACCACCGATAACTGAGGGTAATGCTCCCTCCATACCGGCAACAGCTACTATTGCTTTAGACTTTTGAATGTCCTCCAATTTGTCGAAAAGTCTGTGTATACCAGCAACACCTACATCAAAAATCTTATTTACCTCACAACCCATAGTCTCGGCTGTTATAGCCGCTTCCATTGCGACAGGTAAATCTGAAGTTCCTGCACACACTACGGTTAGACCACTAACCAGATTTTGATTTGGTTCTGACATTGCTGTAATCACTCTAGCCATCGGGTCATATTTGGCACTAGGCACTGACTTTATTACGGCCTCATAGGCCTTTGGTTCAGCCCTGGTAACTACCACCTTTCCAGAAGTGTCCAAGATAGCTTTGGTAATTTTCTGTATCTGTTCTGGGGTTTTACCTTGACCAAAAACTACTTCTGGGAACCCCTGTCTGATTGTTCTATGATGGTCTACACGTGCAAACTCAAGATTCTCAAAGGGTAAATTTTTGAAAACTTCTACGCCTTGGTCTATGGATGTATTGCCTGACTGAATCTCCGACAATATTCTTCTTAATTTTTCTTCTTCGATGTTTTTCCTCCAGCTAATTAAGTGTGCCGCGTCAAACTCTCACGAATTTAGACACTCTTTCTCCAGTACCGATTTCGGTAACATAAATTGAACCTTCCGAATCTACAGTAATACCGTGTCCGTCCGTGATCGAGCCTTTTCCAGGCTCCTCATCAATTTTCCACCTTGAGACAACATCACCATCCAGTGTCCATATACTTACACCACCATGGGGACCTTGTTCTATGCAGTATATGTGGTCTTCATGTATCCAAACATCCCCAGGACTGGATAAATCAGTCCATTCCTCCAGAAAATCTCCATTACTGTTAAATAGTTGAATTCGGTCATTTTCACGGTCACAAATTATTATTCTTTCTCTTTGGTCTACCCATATATTGTGTAATAGGGCAAATTCTCCAGGCCCAGTACCTTCTTTTCCCCATGATAATAAAAGCTCTCCGTTGGCACTAAATTTGTGAACCCTGTGGCCTCCGTAACCATCTGACACGTACAGTTCACCGGAGGGAGATATAGCCAAGCCGGAAGGCATATTAAAAGGTAGTCCCTGGAAAGATGGTGAGGGGGCTAATTTTTCTCCCAGAGTTCGAAGAACTTCTCCGCCGGGGGTATATTCGGTTGCTATGTGAAAGTCTCGGTCCACAAGCCAAACATTGTCGTTTGGAGCTATATAAATTCCGTGTGGATTTGCAGAGAATGTTCCTTCTCCCCAGGAGGATATGAAGTCACCTTCTTTGGTCCATATAGTGAGAGGATGTTTTCCTCTGCTAAAGATGTAAATTTCACCTTTCGAGTTCACTGCGCCATCTGACGCAGCCCCAAATTCCCAGTATTTCGGCATTTTTGGCCATTCCGGCACCTTTTCATATTTAAAATTTCCGCTACCTAGTACAACCATTTGGCCACCTCCTATTTTACGACTTCAAGGTTGTTTGATTTTCATCCATTAGGGATATTTATTGCCCGATTCTACACGTTGAGCAATAAACAGTTCAAAATGAGATTTGATATTTTCTTTACCTGCAAAGAAATAGGATGTAACCTGTTTAGGCTATTTTTTCGGGGTGTGGCGCAGCGGTAGCGCGCCTGTTTTGGGAACAGGAGGCCCTCGGTTCGATCCCGAGCACCCCGACCATTCCATCATTGTTTTGGGAATCAAAGCAAGCTAAATTGTGCTGTTAAATCCCAAAAATCAACTCCGTTTAATTTAAGCTCACACTCATTTCCTGGCTTAAATTCCTGAGGCATCAAGCATCTTCCTCGAAGAGGAAATTCCGTGAGCTCTATTAAGGCGCTACGGAGTGGGTCATTTTCTAATACTGTTGCCACTAACCGATTGGGAAAGTTTCCATTGAGAATTTCTTGTTCCAGGAATCTCAGAAGCCAGTATTTTTTTCTCCTTGATTCGACCCCATGGATTTCTTTAACCCGTACTTCTGACTCAAACCCTATGTTCGATAATTCCTTTGGACCATACGTATTTGTACTGTTGCTGATATATTCAATTGCTTGTCTTTGTAGGCAGAGATCAGCGAAGCGTCTGAGAGGCGAGGTCGCCTGACAATATGATTCTAGGCCCAGTCCTGAGTGTCTATCTGGAGTCACCGATACTTTAGCTGGTTTCATGGATCTGGATGCTAAATACCAATCTAAAGGTCCATTGGCTGCCATAGAATGAGAATTTATCGAATTGTCCTGCGATCTGTACAAAGCAGGTATTTGATTGGTCATAAAAAATTCAGATATTTTTGCGTTGTAAACAATCATTAGCTCAGCTATCAAATCTTTGGAGCGTGAATGAGCCGATGACATTGACACGTTTACCTTGCGGTCCTTTGAGATTTTTATTGTCATGTCGGGTCTGTTGAAAGAGTAGGCACCTTGTCGTTCCCTTTCTGATCTACTGTTAGTCGTGAATTGTTCCAATTTCGACAATAGGGTATGCAATTTTTCCGTGGGATTACTGAAAATATTATCCGCATCGTTGTAAGTTAGAGACTCGTTTGTTTCTATCGCAGTTTTGACAAGAGAATGTTTGATTAAATTTGATTTTTCGTCCAAATCTAGTCTAAGAGATAAACACAATCGTCGGGACCTAGGTCGGAGTGTTGATATGTTTTCAGATATAGGTCTGGGTAACATTGGAATCGTCAGTTCCGGCAAATATACTGAACACATTCTGCTTTTTGCTTCCAAATCAAAAATGGAACCCGAATCCACAGTGCTCGCTACTGCTGTTATATGTATCCATATGCGATTGTTATCTTTGTCTACAGAGAAGGCATCATCTCGATCTAGCGTATTTTCATCATCGATTGTGTAAGTTGGTAGATGGGTTAAATCTTCCCAATCGTAATCCAGCGGTATTAAAATTTCGGACCTTTTAATTAAATTTTCAGAAAAGTTAATTGGGATTTCGAGTTTTTCTAACTCATAGGGTATGTCTAAATTAATAATGCCTGTAGGCTCAAGTAACTTGAAACCTGTTTTTTGAAGGCCCCCCTGGGAATTGCTAGAAATGCGGTTGATTAGATCAGTCGCCTTGGCACTTCTACTATAAGATTCGCCTAGTATGACAAATTTTTTCAGATACTGTATGAGCTGTGATTGATGATCTGATAGATTGGACGGGATTGATTGGTTTTTAATAGCCTTAATTAAGGTTTGTTCGCCTTCATTCTCCCTATTCGACCTGATCCTGGCCGTTTTTACTGATTCAACATTTTGTGGTGAATGAATCAATAAACCATTTTCGTATATCGAAAAAAATAATGAATCTTTATGAATATGAAGATAAATAGCTGCTATTAAATAGGGGTCTTTCTCAAAATCCAACAAATCAGCTATTTCGTAAACATCAATTTGTTCGGTTTCATTCTCAATTAAATTTTGGCTTAGCAATTCCCAGGCGAGGTGCAAATCCAAGGTCTTAGACATCTGGGCTGCGACAGAAGAAAATTTTTGTGGATCAATAGCATCGCTTACATGTATCCCAGACTTATATATTAAATTCTTGTTGGGTATTTTGGCTCGTTTATTTCTGCCCACTTTAACTTCAATGCGGGTGTTATTAGAGGATTCCGAGGACAATTCACAGAACTTTAGTTCTTTACTGAGTAAGGCTATAGCTATTTCACCCATAGGGCTCCTTCGAATTCAGTATCTAGGAAAGATGTTACCGTGTTTTTAGATGAAACACTGGAAACTATGATCTGAGGATCGTTAGTAAGGGTCCGTATTTCTGTTGCACATTTACTACTTATTGTGCGAATCTTCTATTAGTATATGACAGGCATATGACACCCTCAAATTTGCAGGTTTGAGCGGCCGTTTTTGGAGGCGCATTTGAAAAACATTCATACCCTGGCTTTAAATATTCTAAAAGACTTGAGCCGGTGTCCTGCCACATCCTTCAACGAGTACCTAGTATCCAACAAATTAATGTCGATTCTGGAAGAGAATTCCATTGATTACTCCCAAGATGATTATGGAAATATTGTAGCGAAAATTTCTGGGCCTGAAGAGAGTCATCGACCCATTGCATATGTGGCCCATATGGATCATCCAGGTTACGAAATTATTCGGGATGAAAAGGGTTTTTATGTTGGAAAATCCCTAGGCGGTGTTCCAAGGGCAGCTGCGATTAAAGGTGCAGATTGTTTTTCTTTTGATCAGGAAAATAATAGACACCCATGCCGTATTGAACCTTGGGATGAAGGCGGCGAAGGGGAAGTAAAGGTAGTTTCGGAAATAAAATTGGATGTTGGAACTCCAATAACATTCAACTTGCCTGATTTCAGCCTGCTAGATAACCAAATAGAAATGCGGGCATTAGATGACCTTGCCGGGTGTGCTTCAATAATGGCTTCATTAATTGAGCTAAAGCGAGAGCCTGTGGCGACCGACATTTTTGGGATTTTTACTAGGGCTGAGGAGGTAGGGCTGGTAGGAGCTGGACTAATTGCAGCTGAGCAGACTATACCAACAAATACTTTTGTAGTGTCTGTTGAAACCAGCTCTGTTATTCCCGGAGTGGAGCAAGGCATGGGGCCGGTTATACGGACTGGGGATGCATCCTACACATTTGATGCGGAGGCTGAACAGATTTTAACCTTGGCAAAGAATTCCTTGCTTTCCGAAAATCCAGGCTTTAAATGGCAAAGACAATTAATGGCGGCAGGCTCTTGTGAGGCAACAGCTTTCGCCGTTAATGGTTTTTCCACTACGGGAGTTGCGTTTCCTTTGGGCAATTGGCATAACGCTACAACCAAAATACCGGACCCCAATGGTGCTATTGGGATGGAATACATATCTTTGGATGACTTCTTAAATGGAACCGATTTGATTTTCACCTCTGCCTCCATGATTTCTTCCAAGACCGCATCACCGGTGAAGGAAAGACTTTTAGAAGTGCAAGGCAAATTAAGGGATCGACTAAAAAGACGCATCTAAGGTTGGCTTCGATCCCATCCGTCTAGAGTCCAGTATCCCACATTTGGCACTACCACTTTGGAGGTTAATCCCTGGGCTTTTTTCAGGCGCTGAATATTGTACAAATGTGTTACTTCTTCAAAGTAAATATGGCGCATCGTAGCCTTAAGTGTCATGGAACCTTTTGCTGGTTTTCCTTTCGATGTCACACCGTTTGGATGAGCTTTTGCCATCATCTCCCACTGGGGAGTAGCGTCTCTACTGATTTTTTGAGAAGCCATAAACTCGAGTGAATTATCGTTAAGTACTCGGATAGCCAAATCAATGAACTTTTTCAACATAAGGCTTATGTCATTAATTTCCCAATAAACTTCGTCATCAAGACGTCTGTCTGATTTCGATTGGGATATCTCTTCGATGTTTTTGACTCCGTGGTCTTCTAGAGGGAAAAGAATTGACCCCCATCTTAAAACCAACCACCTTGGTATTAACGATGCCATATGGCTGACTTGGTTGCGAATGCTCCATCCCGCCCACTCCCAATCCTGCGAAGTGTAATCTAACTGTTCTTCGGTAAGTCCCTCGAGTTCACTTTGAATCAAACCATATATGGTTTCAAATCCCGAAAAGCAAGTGATGGCTCCATTGGTAATATTTCCCATAATCAATCCTTGTATCTTTCTATCGCTCGGAGTAAGTGCTCCATCGATAGGTTTCCACCACTCGCAACTATCACCACTTTTTTATTTTTTAATCTCCCCTTCATTTTAATGGCTGCCGCTAGGCTTGCCGCTCCCGCGTGCTCCACTAAATTTCGGGTATGCTCTAGGTATAAAACGATGGCATCTTCCATCTCTTCATCAGAAACAAGAATAAAATCATCCAGCATCTCTCTCAAAATTGTTTGTGCGGGTTCGTAGCCCTTATTGGTTGCCAAACCTTCCGCTATACTGGCCATCTCAGCCTGTTCCAAATCACCTGATTTCCAAGAATTGTAGGCCGCCGGTGCCCGTTCGGATTGTACCCCTATAACTTCAATTCTTGGATTAATAGATTTAGCTGTAATACAAGTACCACAGGCCCCACTTCCTCCTCCCACAGGCACAATTATTGTGTCAACGTCGGGTAGATCTTCTATTATCTCAAGGGTGTAGGTTCCTACACCTGCGTAGAGTTGAGTTTCTTCTACGGCATTTATATATTTGTAGCCTTTTTTTTTCGATAGATCCCTCATGAATTGATCTGCGATACCAAAATGCTCTCCGTAATGAATTACTTCTGCACCTAGATTGCGCATTGATTCAACTTTACCGGGGTTGGCTATTTCAGGGACCGCTATGAATGCTTTCGCCCCAAATAAAGACGCAGCATATGCTATGGATTGGCCATGATTACCGCTTGAAGCGGTGGACACTCCTTTCTCTAAATCTGCAGGTGCCATTTGGGCCAGAAGATTAACACCACCTCTGACCTTGAAAGCCCCCAACTTTTGGTGATTTTCATGCTTAACGTACACTTCTGTGCCTATTATTTTCTCTAGGGCAAGATGACGGTGAAGTGGGGTTCTTGTGATGTAACTACCTATCCTATTTTTTGCGGCTATTACGTCAGTTAGGGTTGGTGTATACAAAAAAAACTCCTAGATAAAGGGTTCCATAATTTAAATGTTAGGGAATATTTTACGCTTAATATCAGTGACAAACACCAGTGTGCTCATGACATGCTAAAATCCTCGGCACTTGGTCTACTTCAAATTAAAGGTTTCTTAAATAAGTGAGTGAATGAGTATGATCGATAGACAATATGACGTGGTTGTTGTTGGCGGCGGTATCATTGGCCTTGCCACTTCGATGAAACTGACACAAGATTTTCCAAATTTAAAAGTTGCGGTTTTGGAAAAAGAAGAAGAAGTGGCTCAACACCAAACGGGTCACAACAGTGGTGTTATTCACGCAGGTATTTACTATGCTCCAGGTAGTCAGAAGGCAAATTTCTGCTCCACCGGAGGGAAGCTCCTTAGGGATTTTTGCGACGAGTATGGAATAGCTTATGACATGTGCGGGAAACTGATCGTTGCTACGGACGATTCGGAAGTTCCACAACTTGAGGAACTTTTTAAGCGCGGAACCGAAAATGGTGCTGAAGACTTGAGAATGGTTGATCAAGAGGAAATAAAGGACATAGAGCCATATTCTGCTGGAGTTAAAGCAATATTATCTCCGAATACGGGCATAGTTGATTATTTTGAGGTTTCTCAGGCGTACGGCACACGTATGCGGGAAAATGGAGGAGATCTTCTCACGAATGTTGAGGTAATTTCCATCGAAAATAAAGATAATCTGGTTTACATCAATACTACGTCAGGTACGTTTGCCGCCAAATATGTCTTAAATTGTGCGGGTCTTCATGCCGATACTGTAGCCAGGATGATGGGAGTTGATGTGGGAGTGAAAATTGTTCCGTTCAGAGGGGAATACTTTTCTATTATTCCCGAGAAAGAACATATGGTTAAAGGTTTGATTTATCCGGTTCCTAACCCAAATATGCCATTTCTAGGAGTCCATTTTACTCGCCGAATAAATGGAAGTGTTGAGGCAGGGCCAAACGCAGTTCTTGCGTTTGCCAGGGAAGGTTACAAAAAAACAGATGTGAATCTGAAAGATACATTTGAGACTCTCTCATATCCAGGTTTCTGGAAGATGTCGGCCAAATATTGGAAAGTTGGTATGCATGAACAGTATAGATCCCTTGTTAAAGGAGTCTTTGTGAAATCTTTGCAAAAATTAATGCCCGAAATTACTGGGGATGATTTAGGAGTTCCAGGGGCTGGAGTAAGAGCTCAAGTGATAGATGCAAATGGCGGATTATTACAAGATTTTGCCATTGAGGCTTCAGCGAACGCTATCCATGTTCTTAGTGCTCCATCACCTGGAGCAACTTCTTCGATAACAATAAGTGAATATATAGTGGACTTGGCTCAAGAATCTTTTGACCTGAGCGCTGCCTAATTATTTGCAAGGAGTTTTGCTATGAAAATTGCCTATGCCTTCAGACGTACAACGGTATATCCATACACTGCAGGGTTCTACGGACCTGCTGGATGGGGGCTTCCGGATGAACCAGGATTAACTACATTCCTAACCAAAATTAATGAAATCGGGTTTGACGGTATTGAACTAGGATTTGAGGTTTTTGGAGGTTATGAGGCCACAGAGTCTTCTGCTAAGGAATTGCAGAAACGCTTGGAGGATTCAGGTGCTCCCTGCGTGGCAATAAGGGCAGGCGGGGTTCTTTCTACTCCGGTGGTTGGCGAGCAAAATAGAGATCGACTTTTTAAGTCTATTGAAATAGCCGGGTGGCTGGGCATAGGCATCGTCAACAGTGCTCTGTCGGGACCGCCAAGAAATAAGACGTTAGGAGACAATACTCCCGGTAAGCCGATACAACAGGGATCAAGCCAGCTTGCTTCATATCAAGATTTTGAGCGAACAGCCAGTATTTTGCATGAAGCGGGAGAAAGAGCTGGCGGTGCTGGACTAGAAGTTACTGTAGAGGTGCATCAGCTCTCTATAGCAGATACTAGTACTTCAACTTTGAAGTTACTTGAAATGGCGAATAGTGATCATGTTTTTGCTAACCCTGATTTAGGTAACATACTTTGGCATTATGATGAACCTGAAGAATCCAGTGAGGATGCTATAGTAGCCCTAGCCCCTCACTCTAAATATTGGCATTGCAAAACTCTTCAGAGAATCCACGTACCAGAGTTGGATCGGGCCTACTTCATAAGGGTGCCTATACCTGACGGGGACATCGATTATAGATTTGCTATCAACGCCATGATAGATGCTGGGTACGATGGGTATTTTGCTTTGGAAGGGACAAACACCGGCGATCATATGTCTAAAGATGCAAGAAGCGTCCAATATGTCAGAAAAATAATGGCTGAGATAGAACAGGGTAAACCAATTTTGTAGTACCTGTTTCACTTGACGCAATCAGTCAGTGAGATTACTATGTACGTCTGTTGCGTTTTTTAGCGCAATTTTTGGGTTCATCCCGACGCACCTTAACAACTGGATAGTAGAAGGAAACCGTTAATATTTAGAGTTTGATCCTGGCTCAGGACGAACGCTGGCGGTGCGCCTAATGCATGCA
>JAPYSB010000011.1 GCA_029936675.1 Dehalococcoidia bacterium
TGAGTCTTGGGACATGCGTCCACAGGCCAATGGTAATATCGGCACTATCAACAACGTCAACTTGGTGATTATGAAGTAGGTGCTGACCTAGAAAAAATGAACGCCCCTTGTATTATGCAGGGGGCGTTTCTTTGTAGATTCAGGAGAGCCAACCCTCTCAACCTAGATTCCTTTGAATAGAAAACAGCTAATAAATATAGAAATGGTTGGTAGGGAGATAGTGAAAAACATACACTTCTCCCTCCTTGCCGAAGCCTTTGCCTAATTTAGCCGGGTCATTTAAAATCCACCAATGACCCCAAGCCTGTTAAGATGGCAAAATAAATTTAGACCGTTGCTGCAGCTGCGGAGTTTTTGGAAGGTGCTCTAAGGATGATTACATTCCTGTTGAGGCGAATAGTTTTTGCTTGTTTCGCTATGATCGGAGCAACCTTTATAACATTTGGACTTTCACGAGCAGCGGGTGATCCCCGCTACTTATACGCCCAAGAGGGCGGTTATGGAATTACCCCGGAACGCTGGGATGAACTTGGGCGCGAAATGGGGCTCGACAAACCACTGGTGTGGCAATACACGGTTTGGCTTGGAAATATTGTCAAAGGTAATTGGCAAGATAGCCTACTTGATCGAAAGGATGTGTTTGGAAAGATCAAGGATAGGCTACCCCCAACGCTTAAATTCGCTTTAGCCTCATATATATTTGCGGGTGTCATTGGAATTCCATTGGGGGTACTGTCGGCTGTGAGCCGGGGTAGCCTATGGGATTATCTTGGCCGAGGCTTTGCTCTATTTGGGCAAGCCCTACCGGTTTTTTGGGTGGGAATAATGCTGATTTTGATATTCTCGGTGAAACTGAGATGGTTACCGACAGGGACTCTGGGAGATGGGTTTTTCTCATGGAAATATTACGTTCTACCAACTATAACGTTAGGATGGATTGCTGCCGCCACCTATCTCAGGCTTGTTAGATCTTCAATGCTGGAAATACTAGATTCAGAATTCATTAAATTGGCTAGAGCTAAAGGTGTTAGTTACAACACTTTAATTTGGAAGCATGGTTTTAGGAATGCTTTGATAGCGCCTCTGACATTCTCCAGCCTACTGCTTACGGGTTTCATAACTGGTGCTGTTGTGACTGAGACTATATTTGCCATACCAGGACTAGGAAGGCTTGCCTACCAGGCGATAAATAACAATGACTTTCCGATTATGGTGGGAGTGGTGCTGGTTTGGACCGCACTTTACGTTACGATGAACTTTTTTACAGACATGATTTACGCATTAGTAGATCCAAGAATTCGATACACCTAGGATTAAAAGATGGCACAGGTAGAATTATCAGAAGACCTTCTAAAGAAGATTGGCGCTGAGAAAGGTACCTTTGGAGAGATCTGGAGCTTCATAAGAAGATGGCCGATTATCCCCTTGTTTCTTTTGGCGTTGCTTATATTTACAGGAGTTTTTGCTGATTTACTAGCCCCACATGATCCTCTTATTGCTAGACCAGACAATAGGAACATCCCTCCAGTTTGGGAAACGTCGATCGTGCTTAATATTAAAAGTGGTTCCGACCCTTTGGTTTTTCCAGACCCGGTTGATAAACCCATTGAAGAGGCTATGCTTCAATACGGCATAACTCCCACCTTGGAAAATACTGTAAACCAGGAAGCTGTAGAAGAGGCTTTCAAAGAGGCAGGGTATTTGGCCAAAGTTAAGTGGGCTAGCTGGGATCATATACTTGGTGGGGATAACATAGGCAGGGATCTCTTAAGCCGAATCATTCATGGTGCTAGAGTATCTCTTGTTGTTGTGTCAGTAGCTTTGGTATTTGGGCTCCTCATCGGGGTATCAATGGGATTGGTGGCAGGCTACTTCGGTGGCATGATAGATGAGATTATCATGAGGGTGACGGATATATGGCTGGGATTGCCCTTCATACTGATTGCGATTGTGGCAGTTATAGCATTCGGGCAGACTTTTACGATTTTGATTATTTTGTTGGGAATACTCTCCTGGACTCCTTTCGTAAGAAATGTACGGGGTGAGGTGCTCAGCCTAAAAACTAGAGATTATGTGTCCTTGGCAAAGGTTGCAGGGTGTTCCACATTCAGAATACTGGTATGGCACATTCTTCCGGGAACCATAAACACCATCATTGTGATTGCAACTCTTCGAGTAGGGCAGCTTATATTAACCGAGGCAATACTGAGTTTCCTAGGCGCTGGAATCCCGCCGCCTACGCCTGCTTGGGGTGCCATGGTTAACGATGGAAGACCATATATCAATGATGCGTGGTGGATATCATTTTTCCCAGGAGTAGCGATATTCCTAGTGGTTATGTCACTTAATTTCTTGGGGGACTGGTTAAGAGACAGATTGGATCCAAGGTTGAGACAGCTCAACTAATAAATCAGGGAATATAGAAAAAGGAGCAAGGGTCTTAAACCTTGCTCCTTTTTCTATTAATAAGTATCGAATCTGGTTTAGAGAGTGGTAAACTTCACAACTATCAAAGATACGTTAAGATAGTTAAAATTACCTTCCTGTAATGGAGCGAAATATGTTTACTATAAATAATAAGTTTATGACGCTTGTTCTTCTTATTGCTCTGCTAAGCCTTTTGGCTGCAGCCTGTGGTGTTAAATCAGGCAATAGAAGACCAGCAAGAGAAGATTCTGATAAAACGGGTGAGTTTCACAGGTCCCCAATCACTAGTAAGCTTGAAGAATTATCTGTTGATTTAGATAAAGCCGACGGTACCTGTAAGGCAACTCCTGGGGATCTGACTTCACCGGCTGCCGCTAGAGTTCGATTGGGTGTGCAACTCGTGGGTACTTCAGTAAAGGAAAACCTTACAAAATCCATTGAGATTGTAGGGGAAAAGAAGAACGCCAAATATGAAATTTCTGGTTTGACTATTAAGTCTGCTGGCGGTGCTTTAGACATAGGAACGTCTTCGTTAGCACTGGATTTGCAGTCCGGTTCAAGAAAAAATTACGATTTTAATATTGGGGCTGCTGGAACTTATGATATTTTATGTGATGGCAGTAAGGTGGGCACTTTTACTGCTACAGAATAGCGACAGTTTAAAAATAGACTGATCTAAAGATAAGACCCCTAGACTTCTCGTTAAGTGTAGGGGTTTTTTCGAGGAAAAATGTACAAAATCACCAACTTGCTTTTAATAGCCATAATCACTTCTCTTTTTGTTAACATTTCCTTGTTAATAACGGATGGCCAGGTTGTCGAAGGAGTTTTATATGCAGCGATCATTCCCTCTTGGGCTGTGTATATCCTGGCTGCAGCGGTACCATTCTCAGTGGTGTTGTCGTCTCTTGTAACAGCGTTATTAATCAGAAAAAATGTCCCATCTACCCTTGATGTTCTAGATCAGCCTGACAACATCATTGAGGTTACAACGCCAATGGTTGTTCCTGAACCGGGATCAACCCCAAAAGTAGCTGTTGAGCAACCTGGACGTGGCCCAATCCCGATTAATGTCCATGAAGTTTCGACAACCAGTCCGGCAAATTCAGAAGCCCCAATTTTTGTTCCAACCATATCTACATTTGAGGTTACAGAAAACCCTACGGATCTATTTTTCCATGAAGGAACTATATGGGTGGCCTCACAGGATGAGGATGGCATTGCCAATTATTCTATGGAAGGTGAATTGATTTATTCCATGCCACTTCACCCTTATCCCAATGCACTGGGCCATGACGGGGATGAGCTTTGGGTTGGAACCTACTTTGCTGTCAGAACCTTTGACTTAAAGGGTGGAATGGGCAGTGCCCCAGTTGAGCTTCGTCGACCAACGGATATGTTGTATGCAGGTAATGCAATGTGGATCGCGAATTCCGGAAGAGACGTTGTCACCATGGTGACTAAAGATAGACAAACCGTTAAGAATATTCAATCTGGGTCGAAACCACAAAAATTAACATTTGATGGTCAGCACATATGGGTGGTTAACAATGGAGATGATTCGATTTCCAAAATAGATCAAGAAGGTAATTTGATTGGTACCTGGAATACTGGAGGAGGTGCAAGAGGCATCGCATTTGCTGAAAATCATATATGGGTAACCAATTCGCTTGATGATACTTTAAGCCGATTCACTTTGTCAGGAGATAAAGTAGCCGATTACCCTACAGGAACTTTGCCTGGTGATGTTGTTTATGACGGGGAAGGAATTTGGGTAGCAAACCGTACAGACAAAACAGTCACAAAATATGGGATAGAGGGACAGCATTTGGGAACTTTTCATATTGGGAATACTCCTAACTCCCTTGCAACAGATGGTAAAGGCACTGTGTGGGCTGCGCATTCTACGGAAGGACTGGTATCAAAATTGGTAGTTGAGGATGTCACTATTTCCACCTATCCGGTTGGAAACGCCCCAGAACCAATAATATTTGATGGTGACAATTTATGGGTTGGAAATGCTCTATCCCATACCATTATGAAAATCGGGTTGGATGGACAACAGAAGGCTGTATATGAATCGCATGGAAGAGAGCCTAATGCTCTTTTGTTCGATGGGGAAAATATATGGTCTGCCAATCAATTTGATCATAATGCGACCAGACTTTCACGTGACGGGGAACTTTTAGGTACCTACTCAGTTTCCACTCTACCGAGAACGCTTGCCTTTGATGGGGAAAATATATGGACTTCGGGATGTTGGGAAACTTTGTTGTACAGGCTAGACCTTGAAGGTAATTCGGTGTCTCCTGTAGAAACAGAGGGTGCTGGGCCCATAGTGTTGTTCTTTGATGGGAAAAATATCTGGGCTGCGAATGCCCATAGTGATACTGTTACCAAATTTAGCACAGAAGGGAACCCTGAAGGAAATTTTTCTGTCGGCGATGTTCCGATCGCATTTACAGAAGAAGGAGATAACATCTGGGTAGCGAATTGGAGAGAGCACACAGTATCTAAACTCTCGAAAACCGGTGAAGATTTAGGAAGATTCGATACGGGTAGACTACCCTACGGTATTGCATACGATGGAGAAAATATATGGACAGCCAATAGCATGGACGGAACCGTGACCAAACTTTCGCTAGATGGCGAAATATTGGCCACGTATCCTGTAGGCGCAGCACCCGCAAAAATAATCCCTGTGAATGGAGAAATTTGGATTACTTTAACGAGTGATGATTCTATAGTTAAGTTGACGCCTTAAAAGCAGGATTAACATAGGCAAGAGGTTGATTAATGTTTCACATGATCGATGAGCAAGGAAGTTCCGCCTGGGCTGGAATATGCGATCTGATTTATCTCGATAGAAGAGATGATATTGGTTATTATTTAGACCAGGCTTCCTCAAAAGGCTCTTCAATTCTAGAAATTGGTTGTTCAACAGGACGTATCACAGAATTACTTGCAGATTTCGGGAAGGAAGTACATGCTGTGGATCCATCCTCAGAAATGTTATCTATTGCCAAAAAAAAGATTGAAAAACTATCGAATCCAGGACAAGTTTCGTTTAGTGAATCACCTTTGCCGGATCTTAAACTAACTTCCGATAGAAAATTTTCCTTAGCTATCGTTCCATCGTCGGCATTTATGTCTATTCTTTCACCAGAGGACCAACAAAAATTTCTACATAATGTGAGACGCTATCTTAGCCCTGCTGGAAAACTTATTATTGAAATGAAAGTCCCAGACCCGGACGTAATTTTGGGCGACCCAGCAACTCTTTATCACCTTATGGATATAAATAATGACTATGATGGTGGGAAATTAATTTTCTACCATCATAGGGATTATGATGACTACGAACAAATTGGTGATTCAAAGGTTGTAGTGGAATTTGTTGATAGGGATGGAATTGTTGTTCAAAAGGTTGTTCATGATATATCTTTCCGATATACGTTCAGGTGGGAAATGTATCATTTACTTCGTATTTGTGGATTCGAAATATTATCCCTACATGGGGATTTTGACGGGAATGATTTTGACGAAGAAAGCGATAGTATGATCTGGGTTGCTGGTTCTAGATCCTGACTATCGTTGATCACAAGGTGGAATCATTCTGATTCTAAAGCCCCTGCGAGGTCGATATCGCGTTTCAAAGATGGGTCGATGCTCATCGCCTTCTCAAATTGAGAAACTGCCTCTCCTGTATTTTTAGAGGCCATATAGGCTAGACCCAAATTATAGATAGTGGCTGAGTTTCCAGGATCTAGTTTAGTGGCTGTATTTAAATGCAAAATAGCATCATTGAATTTCCCTAAATGATATAGCGAAATCCCTTTGTATGAATGAGGTATTGGGTCTGTAGGATTCTCTTCGATCGCGGAGGTAGCCCTGGCTAAAGCAGATGTGTATTTTCGTGAATGAATGTCTTCATAGGCTTTTGTGAGGTTACTATAGTAGTCCCCAAACGATATTTCTCTGGCAACATTAAAGTTTTTTATTGCTTCTGTGAACATATCCATTTCGCCATAAGAGTTCCCAAGATATAAATATAGATCCGCATTATTAGGCTCTAATTCAATTGCTCTTGAGAAATCTTGTAGGGCATTTTGAAAAGCTCCTATTCGGTAATAGCAAGATCCTCTTGAAGACCAGGCCTGGGTTATTTGGGAATCTTGGTCGATTATCGCTGAATAATCCGATATAGCTTTTTCAAATTCAGAATTGCTTTCCCGAATTTGACCTCTTAACAGGAAAGCCTCTGTAAAACTTTCATTTGTTTGTATTACTTCCGTGAGTAGTTGCTCTGCTTCTTCAAGGTAACCTTGGGTTCGGTATTTCTTAGCCTGATTTAATTGTGCTTCAAAGTTTGGGGAATCACATGCCAAGAAAAGGAACAACATAACAAAAAATAAAAACGAGGAATAGAAAATACCGGGTGATGGCACCAGCCTGGGATATAAATTTTGCGGTGCAAACGTTAACTTACCTGATTGCACCACAAAAAATGTCGAGCAGTTATCTTTCCCTTGGGAACCAATAGCAGCCGTATTCGTCGGCACAATGAGCACAGTGAGCTGTCTGATGGCCGGGAGCTACAACTTTGGTAACAAGTTCATTCTCGTTACATAACGGGTCTGGTTCCGGACATAGCGGAGCATAACTGCAGCAAGATGGCGGGTCGATTGGTGAAGGAACCTCACCTTCCAATAGTAGCTCTTTTTTTTGATCATCAGGATGATACGGAAGCGCTGCGCCAATCAATGCCTGAGTATATGGGTGTGTTGGGGTGTTAAATAATTGATCGGTTGAAGCCTCTTCAACTAATTTACCTAAGTACATAACGCCCATTTTGTCGCACATGTATCTTACGGTGGCCAAATGGTGGGCGATTAGGAGGTAGGTGAGCCCATGTTCTTTTTGTAGATCCATTAGCAGGTTCATTATTTGGGCTCTAATAGAAACGTCCAAAGCTGAAACTGGCTCATCCAACACAATAAGTTTTGGATTTAATGCTAGGGATCTTGCAACACCAATCCTTTGTCTTTGCCCACCTGAAAATTCGTGGGGGTATAGCTCGGCTTGGTATTGTTGCAGTCCTACTTCTTCCAAGATATCTCCAACCTTGGTATGAATCTCACCCCTAGTCATTGTTGTGTTTACCTCAAGAGGTTCTGCAATAATGCTTTCTACTCTCATTCGCGGGTTCAAAGAGGCCCAGGGGTCTTGAAACACTGCCTGTACACTAGATTTGTAGTATTTTCTTGCATCTTTGTCCGCATTTATAGCGTCCTTTCCTTCGAAAAATATTTCCCCTTCAGTCGGTTCTTCCAGCATAAGGACCATTTTCGCAGTTGTGGATTTACCACACCCAGATTCCCCAACTAACCCGTAGGTGGTGCCGGGTTCTATGGTTAGACTTATTCCGTCTACCGCTTTTAGAAATTCTTTCTTGCCTCTCAGAGAACCGAACATTCCACCGCCGACTTGGAAATGTTTCTTGAGATTTCTAATCTCCAGTAAAGCCCCATTTTCACTTGTCATATTCAACCTCTTTCCATTTATTTAAATTCAGAATTTATAAGGCTCTTGGGAACCACTTGCAGCCATGTGTATCAAAACATGCAGCGCAGTAGGCTACCCAATGTCCTGGAGATTCTTCCTGAAGGATCGGTTCCAGCAGTGCACAATCTGGGTTAGGGTTGTCTTTATCACAATCAGGTTGAAAATTGCACCCTGAAGGTCGATTTGTCACGTTTGGAGGGTTTCCAGGTATCGCGTATAGCCTTTCGACATTCTCTTCCATTTTTGGAACTGACCTAATCAAGGCCTCTGTGTATGGATGGAGAGGGTTGTTGAAAATTTCTCTAACATCTCCCTGTTCTACAATCTTCCCAGCATACATCACGGCGACCCGGTCACACATTTTTGCAACTATGCCAAAGTCGTGTGTAATGAAAATAATTCCAACACCCGTATCCTCTTGGAGGTCTCTTAAAAGGTTCAAGTATTGGGCTTGTATCGTGGCATCCAAAGAGGTTGTTGGTTCATCCGCTATTAATACTGAAGGATTGCAAGATATACCGATCGCTCCAACGACACGCTGCCTCATTCCACCTGATAACTGGTGTGGGTAATCTTTCATTCTGGTTGCAGGCGCGGGAATTTTTACTTTTCTGAGCATGTCTATAACTGTCTCTTTCAAGGTTGTCCCCCTAAGACCTTCGTGAATCTTAAGAGCTTCAGCGACCTGGTCTTCTATATCGAAAACCGGATTCAAAGCGGTCATAGGGTCTTGCAAAATCATCGCAATTTTGTCACCCCTTACCTTGTTCATATCGCCTTCGCTTAGATCAAGAAGGTTTTCTCCTTCCAGGAGAATTTCACCACCGACGATATGGCCGGGGGGAGACGGTATCAATCGCATTACGGAACTCACCGTCACGGATTTACCCGAACCAGATTCCCCAACAATCCCTAATGTTTCCCCTTTTCGAAGATGAAAGCTAACTCCGTCAACTGCCTTCGTAACACCCCAACGGGTCACGAAATAAGTCTGAAGGTCTTTAACCTCCAGTACTACATCGCCAATTCGGCCATCTGAAACCATGACTTGAACTCCTATCTTTCTGGTTCCTTGATGTTTTCACAAGAACAAAAGTTTCTTGTGAAAACAGCGCCTAATTTCAGGCGCACATCGACAAATTTAAGTACCCGCCACTATAACCAAAGGGTCAGGAAAAGGCAATAGGTCCACAGGCATGAATGGAAGGGTTTTTGAGGCTATTGAGGTCTATTTTGGCTCAGGGAAAAAATTCGCGCCATTCATAATCGTATTTTGTTGACTGAGAATTAAGTTTTTGACTCGCGGTAGATAATCTCTGTCCCACCTTGAGTCAGAGCGCACTTTTTTTCGAGATTCCTCGAAATGGCTGTAATCTCGGTATCCCAAAATGTGGACAATCCGGTTGAGGTGCCCTACGTCGGTGTAATACCAACCGGCTAATTTAATACCGTAATCTTGTCGAATTTTTAATGCCACTTCTCCTACCGAGCTCATGTATTCTGGAACTGATCCCGGTTTTAGGTCATATGTCCGCATGTCATATATCAAAATTCCCCCATACAGGTTTCTAGGCTTTTGATTTTTTATCACTGCCCGGCTACCAAATATTTTCACCGAACTTTACAGCAATCCAGTTATTATCAAGTTCAAAAGAATCCTTTTTGGACCAACCGGCATCAAGAAGAGTATCCCATCCTTCAGATGCAGAAATATCAGTTGCCAACTGGGATTTTGGTGAAGGGTAGGCAAACCATAGAAATCCCGCCTTTTTAAGAATGGCCACTCCTGCCGCTGCTGATTCTGATACGTCCCTTTGATTGCGGGCAAATATTAAAATCACATCGAACATTCCGTCACCGACGTATGAAACCGAGGCGCCTTTAGGTAGATTCATGTGGGCTATTTCTTGGGCATGATGTTCGGGGGGCGAAAATATGAATATGGAAGAATATTCTTGAACACCGAGACCGAGAAAAGCTTTCTCTTCCATAAATAAGAATTTCCTTCATTTAACTTCCCCAACGGGAGCCCGACTAAGCAACAGTATCATGAAATGTAATAATAAACATATAATTATCTGCTCTTGAAATATTTATACATATCAATATAATTCCGCTTTGGCTTCTTATGCTGGCTGATCTCTCGTTCTATCAATAGAACTTCATCTAAATAAGATGGCTGAAAAATTATTTATCAACCGAAAGTTTAACAATAACAATAACGGAAGAATTTCCGTTGATAGCTTTTCATCGAATGGAAAGAAAATATTTTGAAAATTGAGAATGTGGGGAATTGAAAAATGGTAGATTACAAAGCATGCCCAAAGTGCCGTGGTGATATGCACACTCGGCGAGACACTTTCGGGGATTTTAAAGAATGTATCCAATGTGGTTTAATGCAAGATCTTGAAGTTGAACAGAAATCAGATACATTGACTGTTTCTGACGGCCCTAAAAATAAAGCAGGGAAAGCCGCTTAATTTTTAACACCTAATCAGGATTATCAGTACCTTTAAAGCTATCGTTACCAATAAAAAGAGCTGGATGTTTGGCGGGTCATTGAGTCTACAACAGGTCAACATGGTTTAGACGGAGCCTTCGTTGATATTGACTGGATACCGCTATGTTTATAAAATCAATTATCTAGAAGCGTTGCCAAAAAAAATGGTTACGTACCATTTAGCTTAGTGGAAGTTGGATTATGATACATGTAGATGATGGGAGGTCTAAATGACAACGACTCAGAGCCCGGCCCCACTTTCCATAACAATAAGCGAGGCGGCGGCCCACCACGTCAAGGAGTTTGCGGCTTCTGAAGGAAACCCGGACGCTGACCTGCGTGTAGGGGTAAAAGGCGGCGGTTGTTCCGGACTTACCTACATGTTAGAAATAGTGAGTGATGGCCCAAGAGAAACCGATAAAGTGATCGATGAGAATGGTGTTCGACTTTTCGTTGATAAAAAGTCATATGTATTTCTAGCTGGCACGATACTTGAATATTCTGGGGGACTCAACGGAAAAGGGTTTGTATTCAATAACCCCAATGCTAAAACAACCTGCGGTTGCGGCACTTCGTTTAGTGTTTAGGTAAGACCTCATTTGATTGAAAAATCTGTTTTTGTAGATCTCAGTGATTATTTCAGCAGGATAGATATATACGGGGAAGATTCACTAGATCTCCTGGATAGATTGTCCACTAATAGACTAGAGGATCTCACTGCCCCGTTTATGGGTATGCACTCTGTCCTCACCACTAGTAAAGGGCGAATAATTGATCTTCTTAGTGTGAATCGCTTACCTGACAAAGTTCTATTAATGACGGCTGGTGAATCTAAAAACAAAGTCATTGATTGGATAGAGTTTTACACAATTATGGAAGACGTTACAGTCAAAGATGTCTCGACAGAAACCTGTCACTTTAGGTTGATCGGTAATAGCTGGGAGAATCTTTTTCCGGCAATGACTAATCTATCCATCCATAATTCTGTCATTTGTGAAATTGAAGGAGAATCTTTCATAGCGATAAAAGAGCAGATGTCTTCTGTCCCATGTATTGACGTTATAGGTACAACTGGTGCAAAAAATAAATTAAATCAGGTATTTTCCACAAAATTTAAGAGTTTTACCCTAAAAGAATTCATCCAGCTGAGATTGGAGCTTGGAATTCCAGCGTTTGGATACGAATTAACGGAAGATTTTAATCCGCTGGAGGCAGGTCTAATCTCCCATATTAACTTTAACAAAGGGTGTTACATAGGGCAGGAAGTGGTCGCTAGATTAAACACTTATGACAAGGTGCAACGCAAGCTAGTTAGATTGTCTTGGGAGGGCACTCTAGCTGAAAAAGATATTACCTACGACGGCCATTTGGTGGGAGTCATAACCTCCGCAATGAATGGGGCCGGATTAGGATTTGTTCGTAACTCTCATGCAGAACTCAGAAGAGAGTTAGAATGCGGCAATCAAAAGGTGATGGTGACGGAAATATTGGCGGAATAGTTATGAATTGGCGCTTGATAGAGGTGCCTGCAGGGTAATACCACCATCAACTATTATGATCTGACCTTTTATCATTGAAGCGTCCTCACTACATAAAAAAGCGGTGACTTTGGCAATGTCGGCACCTGTTATTTCCCTCCCTGCAAGGGTGTTTTTTGACGATGCCACCATATCCTGTTTATTTGGGAATGATTCTAAGGCAGCAGTTTCCACATACCCCCCCGATACTGCATTGACATTAATACCCTTTTGAGCCAGTTCTACAGCTAGGTATCTGGTTAGTGACTCTAGAGCTGCTTTCGAGGTCCCCACAGAGAGATAATAGGGTAGAACCTTTCTGGAGCCTTCAGAAGTAATGTTCACTATAGAACCACCATCCGGCATTAATTTTGCTGCTTCTACTGAACATAGCCATGGGGCCCGAGCATTTATATTCATTGCCCAGTCCCAGTGTTTTGTCGTCAATTCGTCTGCATTTCTCTGCACGCCAGAGGCAGCATTATTTATTAGGACATCAATAGAACTAAATTCTTGAGCAACTGATTGAAACATGTTTGCAATTTGATCAGGTTCGGCGAGGTGGGCGCGCAATTTCAGGCATCTCACCCCCAGGGTTTCTATTTCGCGGCGAGTCTGTTCAGCAGCGTCGTGGTTTCTGAGATAATTAAATGCGATGTGGTAGCCCAGGTTGCCAAACTCCAGGGCAATAGACTTACCTATACCTCTTGAGCCACCAGTTATCAGGGCCACTTTGTTCTTAGTATCAGCCATTAAAATATTCTAGGCTTTCTTCGTTAGATAGCCATACCCCCGTCAACACTTATTATTTGACCCGTTATGTATTTTGCTTTTTCACTTGCTAGGTAGGCGATCATATGAGCGATATCATCTACCTCCCCAAAATGAGCCATCGGTATCCAAGTCATAATGGTGTCTTTTTGTTTGTCTGATAGCACATCGACAGTATCAGTGTGGATGTATCCTGGGGTTACGGTGTTAACGGTTATGTTTCTGGTAGCGACTTCCTTAGCGAGAGCGAAGGTAAAACCGTTGATTGCGGCTTTTGAAGCGGTATAGTTGGTCTGGCCTATGTTCCCTCGCAGACCGACTACGGAGCCAATATTTATGATTCTCCCCCATCTGGACCTCACCATTGTTCTGAGGACAGCTCTACTGCAATAAAACGTACCGTTGAGATTTGTATTTATTACTCTAGACCATGCCTCATCTGACATTCTTAATAGCAACCCATCGTCTATGATGCCTGCGTTGTTTACCAATATGTCAATCTGGCCCAATTGTTCTGTGACATCTTCTACCATTTTTGTTACCTGACCCAAATCTCCTACATCTGCTTGATAGGAAATGGATTCGACCCCGAAATCCTTCAGATGGTTAACAGTGTTATTGGCCTCTTTTTGGGAAGAGTAGTAGTTTATTGCAACGTTGGCCCCCATCTCAGCTAGTTTTATTGCTGCGGCTCTGCCGATTCCCTTGGCTGCTCCTGTAACTAGGGCTGTTTTTCCTTTGAGCTCAGACACTTTTACTCCTATAAACGTATGCAGATAATCGTTTCATTGATTTAATCATCCACAGTGGACATAACCATGGATACTTCTTTATTCAGTTCTTCGATGAGTTTTGTTTCCACACACATTTGCGCCAAACCTACAGCCCTTTCCACTGTTCCTGCCGAAGCGTTACCGTGTCCAATTATACTTACGCCATTGACTCCGAGAACCGGCCCACCGCCTCTTGCATCAACCACGTTATTTTTCTTGTAGAGATCTTCCATAAGAGCGTTGAGGTGATCGTCGGGGAGTGTCCCCGTTAATGAGGCTTTTAATTGTGATGCCAGCCCTCTTCCAAGCCCTTCTACCAATTTTAGTATTACATTTCCGACGAACCCATCACAGACAACAACATCCGCCTTTCCCGTGACCAAATCGTTTCCCTCAATGTTACCAATGAAATTCAAGCCGCTTTTCTTGAATAAAATACTGGCCTCCTTGGATTGGATATTGCCTTTTCCTTCTTCGCTTCCCACGCTGAGTAATCCTAATTTTGGGTTATCCACCCCTAGGAGTAATTTGCTAAATACAGATCCCAAAACACCAAATCCTAATAACTGAGAAGGCTTGCAATCAAGATTGGCACCTAAGTCAAGAATAGTTTGGTTTGGAGCAGATCCTATGACCGGGCCACCGATAGCGGGTCTTTCTATTCCTTCTATAGTTCCCAGTAAAACAACGGAAGCAGCCATTGCTCCACCCGTAGAGCCCATGGATATAACAGCATCTGCATTGTTATTTTTGACTAAATTGGTGGCGACTAGTATGGAAGCGGTAGGTTTTTGTCGCAAAGCTAAGGCCGGTGGCTCATTATCTTCTATCTTTCCCTCTGAGGGTACAAAATGTACCGGCAGGCCTCCAATTTCGTGCTTTGCTAGCTCTTGCTGGACCAGGTCGCTATCACCAACAATAAAAACTTCTGCTAAACCATTTTTGGCGGCTTGGACCGCCCCCTCTACCGGTACAGATGGAGCGTTATCTCCGCCCATCGCATCTATTGCGACCTTCAATAATTGATTCTGAGTCTCTGGCAAATTTAGTCTCCTAGTCACTATCTGATGCTGGTTTTTCTACTGCAACTGAAGTCTCACCCGATATAATGATGTCGCCATCTTGCCTGATTATTACTACTGAGCAGGTTATGTGACTCCCGTTGGGTGTGTCTTCTAGTTTCTTAACCTGACCGGAAGTTTGGATTTCATCCCCTGGGTATACGGGTGATCTGAATCTCATTTTCATTTTGCCGTTGCTGTACCAAGCTGGGCCGAAGCTTTCAGCCATCAATTCTGAAATCGTAGCTGCTGCCATCATTCCGTGACCAATATTACGACCAAATTGGGAATTCTTGCCGAATTCTTCATCGATATGAATGGGATTATAGTCACCAGAAGCATCCGCATACAGGCGAATTTGGCCCATTGTTATCATTTTTTTAATAGGTACTAGGTCTGCCCCTATTTTCAAATTTCCCGTCCTTTGTTGCTTCATGCAGGAAGCATAATTGTGCTTTTGCCTTCCATTACTGAATGTCCCGAAGAGTTCAAAACCGTCAAGGTTACTACCATGAATCTCCATTCCCTCCGTACATTATTGGAGGCAAGGGAAGCGATGCATCTTAGGGTTTCACCAACTTGTACAGAATTTTTGAACCCCATTTCTTGTCCAACATGTAATGTTCCACCAGGTATCTGTAAGTCATTAACAACTCCCCTGAGGCTTAAAGCTGCAATCGCCATTGGCGGCGATAGTTCTATGCCTGATTTATCAAATTCACGTTTCGATGAATCTTGTACTGCTTCTAGATATAGATCGACTTCTTTTTTGCTTAGAGTATATGTTTGGTCCGATATCTCATTTCCGATTTTTAGTAGAGAATAATCTAAAGGCAACGGCTGCTCACAAGTATTTAATTTAATCCAGAATTCAGGTCAAAAAAATCATGGCGTACCACTATCTAATGAACCGTTCCCAAGCAATTATATAGCCACCCACCCAATATTTGTTTACCCGTCTTCTCGGGTAAGCTGCTTCGAGAAGGTAGCATAAATTAATGAAACATGGATGAATTCAATCGAATCAAATAGAATTCCAGGTAGTTTCGTAAGGAGTTTTTTGATTGATTGATATAGAGCTGATTAGAGAAAAGCCTGAATTTGTTATCCAGTCGTTTAAAAGGCGAGGAAAAGAACTTCCCCTCGCTGAGATAAGTGACCTCGACCAAAGACGTAGGGCTGCTATAGCCGAAATGGATTCCTTAAGGTCTAGGCGTAATGTGGTCTCGAAAGATTTAGGGCGCTCTAAAGATAAACCAGCTGATTTAATAGAAGAAATGAGGAACGTGGGATCTCAGATCAAAAATTTAGAGGAGGAAGAAAAGGTGATAAGCGGGAGATTGAAGCAAGTAATGCTTGATATGCCTAATCTCCCGAGTGAATCTTCACCAGATGGTCCTGATGAAAATAGCAATATTGTTATTCGATCTGTGGGTGGTATTCCCAAATTTGATTTCAACCCCAAGCCTCACTGGGAGATAGGTGAAAATCTGGGGATAATTGATTTTCAAAGGGGAGTTAAATTAGCCAAAACCCGATTCTATTTACTTAAAGGTCAGGGTGCTCGCCTTCAGAGGGCTCTTATATCTTGGATGTTGGACTTACACACCGAGAAACATGGATATAGTGAATTGTATTTGCCTTATATGGTGAATAGGGACACGGTCACAGCTTCTAGTCATTTGCCTCACTTTGAGGAAAACATGTACCACGACGCTGAAGATGATTTGTTCATGGTACCGACTGCTGAAGCTCCGGTAACCGGCATGTTTAGAGATGAAATTTTGGATGCAGAAACTTTACCCTTAAAATTTGTATCTCATACGCCTTGTTGGCGAAGAGAGAAGTTTTCTGCAGGGAGAGATACCCGTGGGATAAAGAGAGTGCATCAATTTGACAAGGTTGAAATGTATAAATTTGTTGAACCAGATAAATCTTATGAGGAGCTCGAATTACTTTTAAACGATGCGGAAGAAGTTTGCGTTGAATTAGGTATTCCCCATAGGGTTCTTGAATTATGCACTGGAGATCTCGGTTTCGCGGCAGCTAAAAGCTATGATGTAGAGATGTGGGGGCCAGGTGCCCAGGAGTGGCTGGAAGTGTCCTCTTGCTCCAATTGCACCGACTTCCAATCTAGGAGAGCAGCTATTCGCTACAAAGCCTCAGAAAACTCTCGGCCAAAGTTGGTACACACTTTGAATGGTTCAGGGCTTGCAGTACCTCGGGTCATGATTGCTATTCTTGAGAATTATCAACTGCCTGATGGAACTGTAAAAATACCGGACGCTCTTAAACCCTACGTTGGATTCGACCTCATCACTGGTGACTGAGAGCAATATTGTTAGTAATAATTACATTTAAGGAGAAATAAGTATGTACGTAACACGACAGGAAGATGTTGATCCTCAAGAAGCAGGAGATGCCCCTCTTTTTTATGGTGGCAGAGTGACAAGACAGCCTCTTGTCGGCCGTACTGAACCCGAGGATTATAACTTCGGGATTATTTCTTTCTACGCAGGCGCAAAAAACTATTTCCACACACACACTAGTGATCAAATATTGTTTGCGACGAAGGGACTCGGAATAGTAGCCAATGAATTAGAAGAGGTTCAAATGGGAACTGGAGACACCGCTTTTATTCCGGCTGGTGAAAAGCATTGGCATGGAGCCGTAGATGGACATGACTTCTCTCATATTTCCTTAACACGCCCGGGTAGCGTAACTGAGATGTTTAAGCCTGAATCTTAGTGTTAGGAGCTACTGAATTCATACTGGCTGCCGACACTGTTCTGTATTATTGAACTTGGTAATTCCTTCACAAGGGACAAAATTGCCTTCTGACCTGTGCAGTGAGCAGGCACCAACCAGTCTGGGTTTAAAGCTTTCAGATCAGTTATAGTATTTTGTATAGTGGCTGTATCTAGTCCATCCGGTAAATGAAAACCTCCTATGATTGCATGGATTTTGTCTTCTGCTGTCAGTTTTTTTGCATAGTTGCAGATATTCACGATTCCGGAATGACCACAGCCAGTCACTATTATTAATCCCTTACCTCTTATATTAGCTATCAAAGCTTGATCGTCTAAGGTAAGAGGATCTGGTTGCCATGAACCCTCATTAAACACTTCTTGTCCCGCCAAACCCTTTTCATAATCGGTGGTTCGATCTACCTCTCCTGTTATGAGTAATGAATTGTCTAATAAAAAGGATGGAAGACGTGATTCTTCTATCACATCTAGACCACCTTCTTGTAAAGCGATTTTGCTGGTGGTCGGTAAAATACGAGGCGTTTTACCAGGAAGCCTGATTCTTCTTTTGTTCCAAAATTCGGGATGGATTATCATCGGGGTGGTCTGTGAACCTAAATCATTCAGAATTCCCTCAATTCCCATCGTGTGATCAAAATGACCATGACTAAAGACAATTGCCTCAGCATCCTTAGGCGACAAACCCAATATCCTCATATTTTCTGAGACGCCTGTTGGTGATACCCCAGCATCAAATAGTATGGAATGCTGATCGCCATTATTTTGAATTGTCACCCAGGCTGAAAAACCATGCTCAGCTCTAAGTTGTGATTTAACAAAACCGTCTTCGGTTAAAGGAGCCATAATTTCTACTTCGGTTGAAGGTCTTTTGACAGGACCTGTGTTGTTTAAGAGACTGCTAACATGATTATCCATCAATACAGTGAGGGATAACTGTTCTATGGCTGCAGGAGATATTTTAAGCATGGGCCGGATGACTCCCAATAATCCAATGGTTTATGAATTTACAGTGCAGTTTAATTCGCGATTAAAAGTCGATATTTTCCCTTGTTGCGTAAACGTGCTTGACATCACTAGAATGTGATCTATTCTAAGCCAAAAGAAATTTATGGTCAGAAGGTTGATCGGAAAACTGGAGAGTGTGATTAATGTTTGCTGCAAGAATAACAAGTCCTAAGAAAATTGAAATCGAGGATATAGAGACTCCCGGCATAAAAGAGGGACAATGTTTAGTAAAATTGGAGAGATGGTCGGTTTGTGGGAGTGATATTAGACATGCTTATGGCCCTGTGATGCCGGAAGAAGAATACCCTATGCGGCATGGGGGAGCCTGTCATGAATGTGCAGGGACCATAGTTGAAAGTAAATCCGATAAATTCAAAGTTGGTCAAAGAGTTATAGTTCTGCCTAGCATGAATGGCCCCGGAGGCCTGGTTGAATACTATCCAGGTGATGAGGGCAGGATGGCACTGTTACCGGATCACGGTGATCTAGGCGAGTGGATTCTTTGCCAACCATCGGGAACGGTTTTGTACTCTTGTCAGCAAATGGGAACAATATTGGGTAAAGATGTAGTTATTATGGGGCAAGGCAGCATCGGGTTATCTTTTACCGCTATCGTTGCGAGAGCCGGTGCAAGGAGAATTATCGCGGTTGACCCGCTTGATTATCGATTGGAATGGGGTAAGAAATTCGGAGCTACACATACTATCAACCCTGATAAGGATAATGTAGATGAGGCCCTTGCTGAAATCACAGACGGAAAACTCGCTGATATATCTGTTGAAGCCTCTGGGTTCCCTAAAGGGTTGAATGCAGCAATTAGGGGTGCTACTAAGCATGGCAAAGTGATAGTTTTTGGGATACAGGAAGGTCCACGAGGGAAGACTACGGAAATAGATACCCAGTATTTACTCAGAAATGCCCCTACTATCATTCCTACATCAGGAGCTGGGAGTGGTGATCCTATGGGACATATTGAAAGGATGATTGAGTTGAAGGATCGAGGCTGGTGGAATCCTGGAGAAATGAAAACGCATGAGACAAATTTCTCAGACGTCAACGATGCTTACGACCAGTATGAACAGTACCAGGACAATATTATTAAAGTTGTGCTGAACAACGAGTAAGTTTTATTTGGTAATGCAAAAAGGGGGAGACATATTGGTCTTCCCTTTTTTTTGCCATAATTATCTGAAAATTAAGTTAAGCAGGAGTATCACGATGAAAATCACATCAGTGAAGGCTATACCCGCTTCACATGCCACCACCAGAGCAGGCACTTCTGTTTCCAGAAATTATGTTTTTGTAAAAATAGAAACAGATGAAGGTTTGACAGGGTGGGGAGAAGCCACTTGCGGACCTTTAAGCGTGGCTACGATGGTTGATGAATTTGGTGAAGTTATTAATGGTCAGAATCCTATGGAAATCGAGAAACACTGGCAGACTTTGTATCATCATTTTCATGTACGGGGAGGCATTGTTCAGATGTCGGCAATCAGTGGAATTGAAATAGCACTGTGGGATATAAAAGGCCAAGCTCTCGGCGTACCCGTTTATGAACTTTTAGGCGGGAAAATAAGAGATAGAATTTGGACCTACGGCAGGTGGGATGGCTTAACCCCTGAAGCAGCAGTAAAGAATGCAATGTTCCACGTAGAACAGGGCCTTACAGCCTTGAAGGGCGATCCCTTTGAGCATCGGGGCATATTTATTGATAAGAAATCAGAAGATTTAGCAATATCAAAAATGCGAGCAGTGAGGGAAGCTGTTGGAGATGAAGTAGAACTTTTTGTTGAAGTACATGGAAGGTTGGCCCCTTCTGATGCTATCAGGGTAGCCAACAGGTTAGAAGAATTTAGACCTTTTTTTTATGAAGAACCAGTGCCACCTCAAAATTTAAAAGCCCTTAAGAAGGTGGCCGATAATGTGAATATCCCGATCGCCACCGGGGAAAGGCTTCTGACCAAATTTGATTTTGCAGACTTATTGCCTCTGCATATTGTGGACCTGATACAACCAGATGTTGTTCAGGCAGGGGGTATTCTTGAACTCAAAAAAATTGCAGCCATGGCGGAGGCTTATTACGTAGGATTTCAACCACATAATCCGTATGGTCCTTTTTGTACAATTGCTGCACTTCATTTGGATACATGCACCCCGAATTTCTTGATCCAGGAAGGTGGTATCCATCCCTGGTTTCAGGATGCAACGACCGGCAATTTCCCGATCCAAAAAAATGGCTACTTTGGTGTTCCTACAGGCATAGGTTTGGGTGTAGCAATGGATGAAGATTGGTTGGAGGCAAATCCTTGGAGTGATAATGCTTACCCTTGGAGACCTAATTTGGGCGCCAATCCGTCGCGTCAAGATGTGTTTTGGTCTTAAACTATAAATCTCCCGTCCATTTTAATTGCGATTTTTAACCTCAGATTTGGATATAATGCCGCCGGAACCTCTTTTGCCATTGGGGCTGTAACTAGAAAATGATAGAAAGGGAGAAAATGACTATGGTTTCACAGCTACGTATTTACACTATCAACCGAGGCATGATGGACTCTTGGCTCAACCTGTTTCATAAACATCTTAAGCCTAACCATGAGAAGTATGGCATACCCATCGAGTCGAGTTGGGTCAATGCTGACCGGACAGAGTTCATATGGGTGAGAAGTTTCGATAATGTGGAGGCGATTCAAGCTAAAGAAGATGAGTATTATTCGTCACCCGAGCGTATTGCGTTGGGAGACCAACCGAAAGACCATATTGCCAAAACTGAGGTCCGAGTCGTAGAGCCTACTAACTCCTAGGTTCAAATTTCCCGCAAATATCTAATTAAGCCTAGAATTTCGAACAATACGAGCAGGAGAAGTGGTTTTGGCAGTCACAGCAGTAGATATAAAAAGTCGGGTCGAATTTGATTCAGGGACTTCTTGGGGTGCATTTGGACCTTATGAAAGGATAGATGGAGTTGTGGACTTTGGGGTTGATCCAAAAAATCCTGCGAATTCCGAAATAATTGATTTGCAACATTCCCCGGTGGGTAGTGCTGGTCTAGTAAATTTCAGTTCCGATTTTGTTTTATTAACACCATCAACCAAGGAATCTTCTCGTCTTCTTGTCGATGTTGTTAACAGGGGAAGGAAAAGAGCGATAGCTGATTTTAATATGGCATCTCCTAACTTGGCTCCGTCGTCCACCATCGAGCCTGGAGACGGGTTTCTTTTTGAGCGTGGTTACACTGTGGTATCGATTGGCTGGCAGTATGATGTGTATCGTAGTGGGTCTCTACTCGGAATGGACCCACCTCAAGTTGAACTTGATGGAAAACCTGTTGAAGGTACCAACTTGGTGGAAATTCGGCCGAATGAAAGAATCAAAAATTCCCTTCTTGCTAACCGGGCCCATAAACCCTATCCCGCTAGTTCGACCAACAATGCTAAAGCCAATATGTATGTTAAAGATTGGGAGGATGGCCCGCAGGAAGAAATACCTAGAACCGAATGGTCTTTTTCTAAAGAACAAAATGGAACTGTTGTTCCTGATGCCGAGTATGTATATATGAAATCTGGATTTTGCCCAGGTAGGATTTATAGCGTTGTATATGAAGCATCAAAAGCAGTCGTTTCTGGGTCTACCTTGATGGCTGTTCGAGATATTGGTTCCTGGATCAAATATGGTGGTTTGAACTCACCAATAAAAAGTCGACCTACATATGCATATGCCTACGGAATATCTCAAACTGGAAGACTTTTGAGACATTATTTATATTCAGGCATGAATTTAGATGAAAAGGGACGCCAGGTATATGATGGACTTCTTCCTCATGTGGCTGGTGGTAGACGTGGGGATTTCAATCATAGATTTGCACAACCTTCACAACAATCTTCTCCTGGATTCGGCCATATGTATCCTTTTGCGGATGAACCTACAGAGGATCCGTATGGGAGGAAATTGGAAGGACTTCAAGACAGACAGAAAACTTTTGGTGGACTGCCAAAGGTTATTTATACCAATACCTCGGCGGAATATTGGAGGGGTGATGCCTCGTTATCCCATGTTGATCTGAGAGGTCGCCAGGATCTTGATTTACCTCAAAATACTAGAAGTTACCTATTCTCAGGAACACAACATGTACCAAGGGAACTTCCCCAAATGAAAGATCCTGGTCCGGACGGATCACTCGGACTTTATGGTTTCAATGTCGTTGACTTCCGACCCCTTCTAAGGTCAGCGCTTTGCAACCTTGTGTCTTGGGTTGAAGAGGGCCTTGAACCACCAAAAAGTAAGGTGCCAAGGCTTGATGACGGCACTGCCAGTACCATTCCTGATGTTCTAGAGATATTCACAGGAGCACTTGGGTTAAAGATTCCAGATCCTTCTCAAATGTGGCGGCTTAGGGAAATGGATATGGGTTTACGAGAGGATGTTGGCATAGCCACATATCCTATAAAGGAAGGCAGGGAATATCCTAGATTTGTTTCATCAGTGGATAAGGACGGGAACGAAGTTGCTGGTATTCGGATGCCTGATGTATCGGTTCCAGTTGGCACTCATACAGGCTGGAATCCTCGCGACCCATCAACAGGAGCCCCCGATCAGATTATTTCAATGGTTGGATTCACCAATTATTTTCCAGTAACTGGAAAATCTTTTAGGTCCCATGATGATTTAAGAAATTCAAATAATGACAGGTATTTGTCAAAGGAAAATTATTTGGAAATGGTTTCTAAAGCCACAGAGGAATTGGTTAAGGAAAGATATCTAATTAAGGAAGACATTGATGTGGTGCTGCAAAAATGCGGCCAAAGATATGACGAGGCCATTTCTAGAGGGAATCAAGTTTAAGTAGGTACGATATTGGTATTACATCAGATAGGTATTAAATTCGGATGAACGAATTTTAACTAAGCGAAGCGCCTGTTGCGTCGGTGTATATGCTGTAAATTGAGCGACTTGCTGTAATAAATAAACGATTGCGTTTATGTCCCCCAAATGTAAGGTTGGATGGGACTTCCGGTAAATATATCCTACCAATTAAGTCGGATGAATCGTTATATATCGCTATAGAATTAGTTCCTCGCTGAGCTGATGCCCACAGATTCCCGTCAGTATCACAGCGCATACCGTCTGTTGAATCCTCACCGGTCTCTGTAAATGTTTTTCCTTCGCCTAAGCTGTCTCCACTGTTTGACAGTTGATAAATATAAATAGCATTAGGGTTATTTGAGCCAGAATCCGATATATAAAGGTACGTGAAGTCTGGTGAGAAACAAAGTCCGTTGGGACGGACAAGACCTGTCGCCTTTACTTCTACTGCTCCTGACGAAGGGTCAATTCTATACACTGCGGTTGGTAATTCAGGTTCAGACCGGTCCCCTTCATAATTGTTTAAAATTCCATATCCAGGGTCCGTAAACCAAATTGCACCGTCTTTATGAATCGCAACATCATTAGGGGCATTTAGTTTTGAATTTCCGAAGGAGTCTGCAATTATGGTGATTGACCCGTCAAATTCTGTTCTAGTGACCCTTCTAGTTAGATGCTCGCAGGTGATGAGCCTACCCAAATTGTCTCTTGCGTTGCCGTTAGCATTATAGGATGGGTCACGATATCCACTAACGATTCCGGTTTCTTCTGTCCATCTCAGGATTCTATTATTTGGGATATCACTGAATAGAAGATATCTTCCATCACCAAACCACGCTGGTCCTTCGGTCCATCTACAGCCTGTATAAAGGCGTTCCATTCCAGCATTTCCGAGAACATAGCGTTTGAAACTTTCGTCTATTACCTCTACAAAAGGTTCTGGATACGGGGTGGTATCTTTTTCCCAATTTCTTACGGTACTATTTATATTCATGAAATTGAATTCCTTATGTATAGGTCAATCATGGGACTGTAGGTGGTAAATTTTTGGTAGAGACTAATTCCAAAGGGAATCAAAAATATTCAGGACAGTCCCATTTTATCCAAATAACTGACCTCGGCAAGTTTATTACACAGAACAGGTAGGTTGAAGTATTTTGAATAAGTCGGAAAGTGTGACGCCGAAACTTTATTATGGTTGGCTGGTTCTCGCCGTATGCTTCTTTATTGTGATGTGTTCATCCGGTGTTCGGTCCAGTATGGGTGTTTTTATAACCCCAATGGAGGTGGATATGCAGTGGGCCCGAAACGATATTACCAGGGTACTTTCTTTGGGAATATTTGTGGGGGCACTGTCCTTTATAGTAATGGGCTATCTTTATGATAAATATGGTGGTCGAAGGGTGATATCGGCCGCTCTAATAATGGTCGGTATATCTGTCTTTTTACTAAGCCGGGTCAACTCAATTTTCGGATTAATTTTGATATACGGGATACTTGGAAGTTTTGCATCTAGCGGTGCTTCTTTTGTAACTATCCACTCCTTACTGGCAAAATGGTTCTACAGACGGAGAGGCTTAGCTATGAGCTTGTCTGCTGCCGGAGGGTCTATCGGTCCTTTGTTGTTTGCACCATTTTGTGCGTTTCTGATAGAAGCTTTTGATTGGAGGACCGCATTTTTATTCATAGGTGGAATGGTTTTGTTTATAGGAGCTCCTCTGTCGGCTCTTTTACTAAGAGATGACCCACTGGGTCAGATTCCAGATAGTGAAAGGGATGAAACCGGGATTCAAGATAAAGATAAAGGTAAAGCGCAAGTGGAAATGGAAGGGCCATTATTTACCAGTCGCTGGAAGCAGGCTTTATCCACTTCTCCTTTCTGGCAGTTATCTGCTGCTTATCTTGTTTGTGGTATTACCACTAACATCATTTCCGTACATTTTGTTCCATTTGCAGAAGATCAAGGAGTACCCAAGATAACAGCTGCCACGATTTTTGGGATAATGATGGGGTTAAATTCCGTGGGGGTAATTTCTGCAGGAGTATTGTCGCAAAAATTCAGTCAACATAGAGTGTTAGGTTTTACATATGCATTGCGGGGAATTGCTTATTTAGCCTTGTTAACGATAGGTGGAACAACTGGAATGTGGGCGTTTGCCTTAATAGCTGGAATGTCGTGGATAGCCACTGCTTCAGTAACTTCTTCCCTCGTGGCAGATATATACGGGGTAAGAAATTTAGGAACATTAAACGGCATGTCTAACATGGTTCATCAGATTGGAGGCGCCGTATCGGTACTTGTTGCCGGGGAACTTCAGGCAGTGACTGGATCCTACGAGATACCTTTCGCGATTGCTGGCGCGACTTTATTGTTTGCCAGCATAGCGGCTTTTAGTGTCAAAGAGAAGAAGTACTCATATAGATATTCTAGAGTGCCTGTTGCAGCCGTTTCTTCTTAAGTTTATAAACTTTGTTTCCATGACATATAATCTGATCGGCCCCTCTCCTTAAACCGAGGGTTGCTGAATCGCCCCATAAATTCTTCAAGGGTTTGCGTGACTTGATCAGCGGAATTAGGGTCGTAGTGAATCCAGTTGTTCAAATGCTCTTCCGACCGGAAGAAATTCATGTTTACTCAATTTCTCCCGGCGGTGTCCCCGCCTCCCAAAAATCCGAATCCGTAAATAGAAACACCTACAATCCCTTCCGCCGGTATTGAACTAAGAATCTTTCCATCCTTGACTGTCACGTTTATTGGATCATTACAATCTAGGCAGACACTATCAATTTGGACTGTCTTACCGGGGAATAACCAGCAAACTGCTAGGGATTCAAAAGCTCATTGTCCCCACCATTTGCTTTCACCATTTACAGTAATTTTGTAATGAGTTGGCACGTTATTAAACGGTGCGAAACTACCAATTATATCGGTGCCGGGAACGAGCCAATATCCTGCCATCTTTCCAGGGCCCATAAGATCAGTTAGAGATGTTCTCGCCTCTTCTACCTCTATCTCAAGCGCTGAAGCTATTTCTGTGTAATGAGGAGCCACCCCAGTTGATACGATGGTTTTCATTATGTGAGTGTACAGTTGATCGAGAGTTTTTAGATCAGTCATTAGTATTTACCTTTTGCATTTGGCTGTCTGATTCAGGGCTATATCTTTAGTGAGAAGAATATCAACACATTGATTTGTTAGCAAAACAGGGTCAATACTAGCGATTTATATGAGTATAATGACCATGCTATTTTGGTCCCCGAGGTTAGGCTCTGAGGAGATATCCAAATTAAATTATTAGGACAGCGCACGATTTTTTATGGCTGGATCGTGGTGGGTGTGATGGCAATTGCTAGTGCAGTTAGCATGGGCATGGGTTCATTAAATTTTGGGTTATATATCAAACCAATGGGGGAACAGTTAGGTATTGGGCGTGCTTCTTTCGGCTGGGCTTCCACCTTTAGGAGCATTTCAAGTGCTGCAACGAGCCCTATTATAGGCAGATTGCTCGATCGCTATGGAGCCAGATGGATTCTTGCAGGTTCAACCATAATTACTGGATCGTGCATGGTTGGCCTTGCATATACACGTGAAGCATGGCAACTCATGGTTTTGTTTTCAATAATGGGTCTAGTCGGTATGAGTGGACCAGGTGCCCTTACTACCTCGGTGCCACCATCTAAGTGGTTTGTTCGAAACAGAGGAAAAGCTTTAGCCGTTACAGCGATAGGTGTTTCCTTGGGGGCCTTAATTTTTGTTCCGCTCACCCAAATTTTCATAGATAAATACACTTGGAACACCTCTTGGATTATATTAGCGATAGTTGGGGTGATTATTGTTGTTCCCCTTTCTGTTATTTTCGTAAGAAGACAGCCTGAGGACATAGGATTACTTCCTGATGGCGACAACCCCCTCGCGGTGTCTGCCGTCGAGGACATCAATGATGAATTTTCGTGGACCTTAAAGGAAGCGGTAAAAACAAAAAGCATGTGGTTTCTTATAATTGCTTTTTCTATTCTGTCTTTGGGAATACTGACGTTGGCCCTGCACAGGATACCGGCGTTTATGGATAGAGGACTGGATCCCACGTTAGTCTCGCTTGCGACAGCTTTTGATGCTGTATGTGCCGGGTTTGGTAGTTTTGCCGGAGGAATGTTGGTGAGGCGACTTCAGCCTAAATTTATAGGAGCCTCAGCATTCTTGATGTTAGCCACGGCGAGTGTGATGTCAATCTATGCGTATGGGTTTTGGTTGATGTTTTGGTCGATGGCTATTTTTGGGCTTGGGATAGGCATTAATTCATTCACACAAAATTATATCTGGGCGGATTATTTTGGAAGAGGCAACCTAGGCAGCATCCGAGGATTTGTTATGCCTATCACTTTGTTTGTGGGATCTTTTGGCGCTCCTGCTGCAGGGTATGTATTGGATATCACCGGATCGTATGATCCTGCTTGGTGGGCTGGTGTTGTTTTGATGTTGATAGGAGCCTTAGTCTTTGTTCTTGCTGATAAACCCAAACATAATGCACTCCTCTTTAATCAAAACCCTAGGGAATAAATTTGCAATTAGCGCCATTGGGGATTTAAGTTGGATATAGGTTCAAAATTTTAGAATAATTTTAGAAAATTAAGATATTCTGTTAATGTGCCTGTGGCAGGTACCGAAAAAATTTTAATAGGAAGTGAATTAAATTGAAATTCGGCTTATTTTTTGAGTGGCCCAATCCAGAGTTTCGTGAATTTAAAGATATCTTTTCAGAAGGATTGGAACAAATAAAATTATCTGAGAGGTTAGGTTTCGACTATGTGCTTATAGCGGAACATCATTTTTCCAATTATGGGTTTTCTCCGGCACCTTTATTGCAGGCGTTAAAGATAGCCGAGAATACCGAAACTATCAAAATAGGTACTGCAGCTATCATTGTGCCGGAATGGCAGCCTCTTAGAGCTGCCGAAGAGATAGCTGTTTTAGATCACCTCACCGAGGGCCGGATATTTTGTGGGGTCGGTAGAGGCTACCAGCCTTATGAAATGGGTGGTTTTGGGATAGATCTTGAAGAATCCAGGCCTAGATTTCAGGAAGGGCTAGAGGTCATGATGAAGGCTTGGCGGGAGCATAAGGATTGGACCTATGATGGCGAATACATAAAGGTAAAAGAACCAATAACAGTTTTCCCAAAACCCTATCAAAAACCTAACCCACCTATGTGGCTTGCCGGATCATCAGAAGGGTCTTTGAAATTGGCGGCCGACGAAGATATTTTGCCGTTAACCTCTAGCATGATGGGTATGGAAGCGGTTTCTCAGCAGTTTGCCAGCTATGTTCGATACCGGCGGGATGCTGGTAAACCTTTGGATGATTTGAGTATGGCACTTCAATGTATGACCCATTGTGCTCCGACTATGAAGGAGGCCCTCAACCAATTACCTTATATTCGCTGGCAAGTAAGGGCCCAAAAGGCCTTAACCGAGAAAAAGGTGATTGACGGGAAAACGCAGGGAGTCCCGTACGAAGGTGAGATGCCGGAGGAATTATTTCTTGATCGAACATATTTAGGTGATCCTGACTATCTGATTGAAAAATTTAAAAAAGCGAATGATGCAGGAATTACCAATATAAGTCTTTGGATGATGTGGGGAGGGATCGAGCATGAAAAATTGATGCGTTCCATAAAATTGATGGGGGAAAAGGTGATTCCTGAGCTAAGGGATTTAACCCCACCTAAAAGCGTAATAGATAATGCATTAGCATCAGAGCCCACGGAAACTAAAAGTGGATCTTTTACTGTAACAGGAGAAAAATTAAAGGATAGCTAAAGTAAGATCATTGCTATCTTAGGTTAGGGGGTATGGAGGTTTTGCGCTGAATGAGGGCCTGAAACCTGTAGCCCTAGAATTATTTGATCGGTAAAATCTCGGTATGAACCTAATAACGAGACAGACCATCGGGGTTTTATTCTCCTCGCTCCTATTACTGGTATTTTATGCTTGTGACTCTGGAGGTGAGGCTATCTATTTTGCATCGAACCGGGATGGGCAATGGGATATCTATTACTCTGACCCAAATGCTGAAGAACAAATCAATTTAACGGACAGTCCTTTCGCCGAAAGAAATCCAGTTTTGTCACCGGACCGAAAATTGATAGCATTTTCAGTAAGTAAAGATTCTAAGGACTTGAATGTGGGAATTGAGGTAATGAAGCTGAAGGAAGAAGAAAAAATCAGTGTCACTACGGGCTTGGGCACTTATGTCACACCACACTGGAGCCCTGATAGTTCTAGATTGGCATATGCTGCTGCCCAACCGGGCAAGGAATCATTCGTACTCGTAAGTGACTTGACTCAATCCCTCAGCCCGCGCCTATCAGATGTTCAATCGGATGAAGTTGGAGATTGGTCTCCAGATGGGAATTCAGTTGTATTTTCATCTTCGAACCCACTAAAGCCAGGTATTCATGATAGAAATCCTGACGGTGTTAATCAGAGGCAAGTGAGTTGTGGGAATGATACCGAAGCTAGATGGTCCCCAGATAACAAAAAGTTAGCCTTTATATCTGATCGGGCTGGGAATCGAGACATATACGTGATTGAAAAGGAAGTTAAAGATGGATTATGTGAATCGGATGCGGATTCTAAATTGGGGTTGTATCAACTCACCGATACAGAGGGTAGTGAGTCTGATATTTCATGGTCTCCTGATGGAAGACAAATATTGTTTGTCTCAGAAAGGGACGGGAATTCAGAAATTTATGTAATGGATAGTAGTGGAAACAACCAGGTTCGGTTAACTCAAAATGACAAGACAGACAAACAACCTGTTTGGTCTCCCGATGGGAAAAATATTGCATTCGTATCGGATTTAGATGGCGACTATGATATTTTCATCATGAATAGTAAAGGGGAAGATCAAAAAAGGTTAACCAATAATGACGCCTCCGATCTCGATCCCAATTGGTAATTTTCTTGCTTCTTAACATCAAATCTTGATAAGTCTTTGGTGACATCCTCTTTGGGTATGTGCTAATAATGGCCGGCTGGTTTTGGACGTAATGATGGCTTCTAAAGAAAACTACAAATATCGACGAATCATTGTAAAGGCTGGGACAAATATACTTACCAGCGGAAGGGATGAATTAGATGATTCCTTCATCGATAACTTGGTATCTCAAATTTCGGAATTATCCTCTTCAGGAAGGGAGATGCTTCTTGTATCATCGGGAGCTGTAGCGGCTGGAAGGGGGGTGATGAGGAATTTAGCTAAGAGCTCGGTCTTGCCAGATAGGCAGGTTTTGGCGGCGGTTGGTCAAGGTAGGCTGATGCATTTGTATGAGCAAGCCTTTGCCACTCATGGAATTCCCACTGCCCAAGCTTTGCTTTCCCGAAGAGATGTGAATGACAGGTTAGGCTATTTAAATTTAAGAAACACATTACTTTCCTTGTTGAATAATGGTGTGGTTCCAGTAATAAATGAAAATGACGTAGTGGCTGTGGAGGAACTGGAAGGGGAGGTATTTGGCGATAATGATACTTTGTCTGCCCTGGTTGCTAACTTAATTGATGCTGATTTACTAGTGATATTAGGTAGCGTGGAAGGGATGTACACTAAAGATCCAAATATTTTTACAGATGCTGAACTTATATCAGTGGTGGAAAAAATAGACGATAAACTAAATGAATATGCTGGTCCTTCATCAGATTTAAGGGGACGTGGCGGGATGGTAACCAAAATAGAGGCTGCTCGCTTGGCTACGGCGTCGGGGGTAGATGTTGTAATCGCAGATGGGACTATGGATTCGGTTGTTTCTCGTCTTTCGAATGGAGAGAGAATAGGTACCCTGTTCAAGACATCGGTATCAAAATTGGAAAGTAGGAAAAGATGGATGCTCAGTGGGGTGTCTAATAAAGGGAATATTAAAATAGATAAAGGAGCTGTATCCGCATTGAGATCCAGCAAAACAAGTCTCCTGCCAGCTGGTGTGATGAGTTGTTTTGGACAATTTGAAAGAGGGGATATCGTCTATATTAAGGATGAGCATGAAAATAATATTGCAGCTGGTATTAGTAACTATGGGTCCTCTGATTTGCTGCAAATACAAAGTTTAAAATCTGACCGAATTGAACAGGTTCTAGGACACTACTATGGGGATGAGGTGATACATAGGGATAATATGGTTATGTTAAATGATTGAAGTCCCGAAGAGGGAGGTGTTTTCTTGGATAATCTTGAAAATTTAGGCAAAGCAGCCAAAACGGTTTCTAGAAGACTTGCTTCTTCCTCTGGAGGAAGAAGGAATTTAGCTATTCAGAAGATCGCGACGGCTCTGGTTGATTCCGAGCAGGAGATCATGTCAGAGAATTCGAAAGATATATCCAACGGCCGCAATAAAGGACTATCAGAGGCCATGTTGGACCGATTGGTTATTACGAAGGAATCAATACATGGCATGTCATCTGATGCTTTGAAGGTTGCTAATTTAGATGATCCGGTTGGGGAAATGATCGAAATGAAAACCATGGAGAATGGTCTTCAAGTTGGTCGGAAACGAGTGCCCCTAGGCGTAATCGGGGTTATATATGAGAGCAGACCAAATGTTACTGTCGATATATCAGTGTTGTGCTTGAAATCTGGGAATGCTGTAATTCTAAGAGGAGGGAGTGAGGCTTTCTATTCAAACCAGATTTTGGCCAAGGTTATAAGGGATGCTGTATCGAAAGCTGATCTGCCAAAAGATTCCATTCAGATTGTCCAGAGTACAGACAGGAAACTGGTTTCTGAAATGCTGAAATTGGATCAGTACATTGATCTAATGATTCCGAGAGGTGGACAGGATTTAGTCAACATGGTGGCCAGTGAATCCAAGATGCCATCTATTACTGGCGGTGTCGGGGTTTGCCATACCTACGTGGACAATGAAGCTTCATTAGATATGGCCGTTGAAGTTGTTAATAACGCCAAGGTGCAACGACCCTCGGTCTGTAATGCATTGGATACTGTCTTGGTTCACTCTTCTTTGGCTCCGGATTATCTTCCCCGTATGGCTGAAGCTTTTGCTGTTGCCGGGGTAGAGCTGAGATGTGATACCAGAGCTCTTTCTATTTTGGGCCCAAGGGAGGATATCAAAGTGGTTCCGGCAAAGGATGAAGATTGGGATACAGAACATTTGTCATTGATAGCAGGAGTAAAGATAGTAGATTCAGTAGAAGAAGCTATTAACCATATTGAAAATCATGGTACAGGCCATTCTGATGCCATCATTACAGAAAATTATTCAACGGCCAACCGGTTTGTTAGGGAAGTGGATTCAAGCGCTGTTATGGTAAATGCCTCGACTAGATTTAATGATGGCGGTCAATTTGGTTTGGGAGCTGAGGTGGCGATAAGTACCAATAAAATGCACGCAAGGGGCCCCATGGGACTGAAAGAGATAACCTCTTATAAATGGGTTGTCTTAGGGAACGGGCATATAAGGCAATAACAGGAAGCAGATTCAAAAGAATAAACTAAGAAATTCGAAATCACACAAGGTTATATAAGTTTCGGCTAATAACGAGGAAATGATGCAGGAAGAGAATATTTTTTATACAGTGGATATGCAAAGAGAAGTTCGGGATTTTGTACAAAATCTAGAAAAAGAGTCAGCTGAATATCCGCCGGTATATGAGAGAGATCCGGTAGAAATCAGAAATGATCAAGAAGAAGGACTTGGACGCTATGAAAAGCCGGTTCTATCGCAAAAAGCCATAGAGCGAGAAATTCAAAGCGACCAGGGACCAGTTCATGTAAGAGCGTTTATACCTGATGATCAGATAGATGGGGTATATCTGCATATACACGGCGGCGGTTGGGTATTTGGAAGAGCACATCATCGGGATGGGGATTTGGAAGAAATAATGAACGATTGCAACGCAGCCGTTATTTCTGTCGATTATAGATTGGCTCCTGAAAATCCTTACCCAGCGGCCCAGGATGATTGTGAAGCAGTTGCTCTGTGGGTTGTTGACAACGCTATGGAAGAATTTGGCACGGATAAGATTGCCATTGGTGGAGAATCAGCTGGGGGACACCTATCCGCTTCTACTATGATCCGTATGCGAGACAAGCATGGATTCACTGGGTTTACGGGTGCTAATTTGGTGTATGGCGTGTTTGACATGTCTGGAACCCCAAGTCTTAGATTGTGGGGGGATCGTAATTTGGTTTTGAGCACCCCAACGATGAATTGGTTTTTTGATCATTATTTACCTAACCAAGATAGGAGAGACCCTGATATATCCCCCTTGTATGCGCACTTGCACGAATTAGCTCCAGCTCTTTTTACTGTTGGGACTTTGGATCCACTTTTAGACGACACTTTGTTCATGCATTCAAGGTGGTTTGCGTCCGGAAATCCATCTACATTAAACGTATACCCTGGTGCTACTCATGGTTTTGAAAGACAAGGGACATTGTTGGGAGAAAAAGTTAAGGCTAGGATGAGGACTTTTATTTCCGAGAGTTTTCAGTCCTGACGTTGTAATAAAGAAAAATCACACAGAAATATCCGATTGATGTGGCTAGAAAAATAGGCATATAGCTACCTATCCATGCTACAGCGAATGCTCCGACTGAAGGTCCCAAACCCATTGCGGCAGTTCTGGTTGGGCCTGTCAGTCCAGTAACAGTACCAAAAGAGGCTCTATTAAATACTGTTCCTAACATCATGCTACCTAGTACAAATATGAGACTAGTAATTGTGGTCCAAAGTACGACAAGGGCGAATCCATACGTTGGTACGTCAATTACTGTAAAAAGTATCGAGGGTAGAATCGCTAAAACCAGAACACAAATCGCAATTTTTTTGGTTGTGAATCTATCTGTTAAATATCCCCAAACGGGTACAGAAAGACCTCCAAGAACGTTTCCTAAAGTCAATGCACCAGCTGCGGTGCTTTGGGAAATTCCTTCATCTGTTAAGAAGGGGACTACTTGAAATAGTGTCATTGAAGTCGAGGTAACGGCTACGAATTCACCCATCATTATAAACCAGAATGATGGCAGGGACATTATTCTAGGCACGGTCCAAGTTTGTTCAGAAATCCGAGGGTCTGCTTTGTCTAAAGTAGTGTTTACTGCACCATCTGGTAACTGTCCAACATCTTCTGGTTTATGCCTCATCAATAATAAAATAGGCAATGACAGTGGGATGGATACTAAACCGATTACTTTGTATGCTGTCCTCCATGAGTAGGCTGTGGCAATGCCAGTTATTATCTGAATATTGATGGATTCACCGATTATTCTGTTTAGAGAAGTGATACCCATAGCGAAATTCCGCTTTTTCTCAAAGAAATTTACAGCGACTGTGCGAGGAATAAGATTTTGTAGATTCGGACCGGCTATAGCTCGGACCACAATATACGCAGTGAAAAATTGCCATAATGACTGGCTACTGGAAAAGTATATAATTCCGAACCCAACTAGCAGGGATGCAAAGAACATCATCCATCTGGGACCAAATTTATCTACAAGCTTTCCTATAAACGGCATTGTTAAACCAGATGTCCATGTTCCAAGGGTGGCTGCTAAAGCGATAGTTTTTCTATCCCATCCAATGTCCCCTGCAATCAAATCCTGTACCCCTCCAAAAACTGTTTGGGCTACAGATGTAGCTATCAAAGCACCAATTGAGGCAGTCCCTAAAACTATCCAGCCGTAGAAGAAGGGTGGCGAGGGATGCCAGCGATAGATGCTTTTCGCTAAATTTTTCAAGAACAGCCCTTATTTTTGTCGATTTGAGGAATTAACTAGTACAAAAGCTAATTTTAATACTTCTTCGTGATAATATTTCGCCGCCCCTAATCTATTCGAAAAAAAAGGAAAATGGAATTAGGGCCCCATCTGAAGAATTTTAGAAAAGGAGAGATATAAATGGCATACGAATTTATAAAATATGAAGCATCAGGCGGGATAGCGAGAGTGACCCTGAATCGGCCTGAGAAACTCAATGCTCTGAGCCAACAGTTGCAATCTGAATTGATCGAGTGTCTGACCAATGCTGATGAGGACCCGGATATACGGGTCATAACTCTGAGAGGGGCTGGGCGGGCATTTTGTGCGGGATTCGATATCACTCCTCCTCAATCGGATGAAGATAGAGAAATTACCGAGGCCCGACGAGGAAATATCCGGTCAGATATGCAGAGATTGCAAAAAACAGCCAGGTTAATGACTTCAATATTTGACCTGAGTAAGCCGGTTATAGCCGGTATTCATGGGCATGTTATAGCTGGCGGTACCGATTTGGCCTTGCATTGTGACATCATCATTGCTGCTGAAGATGCGAATATTGGATTTCCGCCCGTCCGCTCTATGGGGACTCCTCCTACCCACATGTGGACTTATATGGTTGGTCCGCAATGGGCAAAATGGTTCATGCTAACCGGAGAAACTGTGTCTGGTAAAGAGGCGAGTGATATTGGACTGGTTTGGAAATCTGTTCCTGCAGAGGGACTGGATGCGGCGGTGGAAGATTTGGCTACAAAAATGGCGAAAATACCATGGGAAATGCTAGCTGCCAACAAAAGTATAGTGAATAAAGCTCTCGATTTGATGGGCCGCAATATGATGCAGGTTATTGCTGCTGAGACAGACGCAGTTTCTCACCAATCTCCGATTGTCAAAGAGTTCAATGAAATTTCCAGTCAGCAAGGATTAAAAGCTGCACTTGAGTGGAGGGATAGTCCGTTTCGAGAATAGTATTTTTACCAGAGTAAAACATGGAAACCAAAACCGAACAAGCTGCAAATCAGTTATCCAGGGAGTATGATTCCGCCCATTGAAGTTAAACCTGATACGAAAGCCATTTTAAATATAGATTTATTTGGAGAAATAACCCTGGTTGTTGAATAACAAGGATTTATTTTAAGGTATAAATAACAAATTTAAGGTGGATATACATGTTTGATTTAACAGACAGAGTTGCAATCGTGACGGGAGGGGCACAGGGTGTTGGTGGAGGAATTTCAAGAATGTTAGCCCGGGCTGGCGCCAAAGTCTTAATAGCGGACCTGGATTTGGAGACGGCTGAAGATACCGCTAACCAGATCTCGAAAGATTCAGGCATTGTTGAATGTGTTGAAACCGATGTAACTTCTTATGAAGATTTAAAAAAAATGATCGGTAAGGCTAGAGACTACTGGGGTAAGTTGGATATCTTGGTTAATAATGCCTATGCAGCAGCTGATGGCCAACAAGGCGGAGCATTGGAAGTTACGGAAGAGAGGTGGGAAGAGGATATCAGAGCTTTAGTGACTTCGGTCTACGCAGGATCAAAATATGCAATTCCATTAATGCTGGAGACTGGTTCGGGATCGATTGTGAACATATCTTCGGTACATGGGTTTTTAGTCGCGAGGAAGGCATTAACCTATGAAACAGGCAAGGCAGCAGTTATCGCTATGACTAAACAGATGGCGGTAGATTACGGCCGGCAGGGAATTAGGGTGAATGCAATCTGCCCTGGCCATATTGTTACAGAGAGGATAAAAGAAAGTGTTTGGAAAGATAATCCCTCGGGTTTAAAATTTTTTGAAGATCAATATCCCGTTGGAAGAACGGGAGTTCCGGAGGATATCGGCAACGCGGCTACCTTTTTATGTTCAGATGAAGCTTCATTTATCACGGGGCATGCCCTCCCGGTTGATGGCGGGTTGACGATTCAGTTGCAGGAGAATTTCGGAGTCCAGCAAGTTCACTATTACATGGATAATTTGGATACCCAAATGCCGTATAAAAGGTAGTGTGAACAGCTAACATCTTTTTACGGGTATCAGATTTCAATATTAGAACTGATCACCTATCCATGGCTTTGGCCCACTGAATATTAGAGATGCCCTGGCTAGTTCGTCGCTTGAGCCTTCAATCAGGCCCATATTTTTGATATCGAAAGCACTGAGATAACTTGTGTATAACGGTGCTAGACCGCGAGGTCCCAAAGTTAATCCTGGCAGATTAGATTTACTGACCGTTCCTTTTCCCTCAGATACTTCTATTGTCCAAGTTCCTGAATTTTGCGGCAAGATTGGGTCTTCATAGTTTAGAGTTAGCGTCGATTGAATATCCTTCGGATAACCTCTAGATTCAATTGCTTTTTTGATATCAATTATTCTCAACATCCAGTCTCTGCTGTAGGCAATTTTCACCTCTTGTTCTTCCATCAACAACCTCATAGGATCATTGGGAGGTCCGTTCCATGAGATTGTGTCAATGACAGTTCTATGGTCATAGAAGAAACGGAGTAGCCTTTCGGCACACTCAGAGTTCAAGGCAACCATGTCTCTTACCCTTATATGATCCGCCGATCGGGCCTGTTGAAAGTTAACATAGCCTACCGCTTTTTCACCGTCCATCACGATGTAATGAAATATTTTTCGACCTTGAGTCTCCAAAATAAGATCCCAGAGGACAGAACCTCTGTCTAAGTTCCCATTACTCAATTTCGCCCTCTCGTTATATAAAAGGTAAGTTTCTTCACGTTCGGAAGGATTTGATTCGATAACTTCTAGCTCATTGAGTGGGGCCTTCATTTCTTTTACAGTGGTTTCATACGTAAATTTTGTGCCCGCTCGCTCATATCCAAAAGAGCGATAAACTCGGGTACTCGATGGAAATAAAGTAGATATTGGAATAGCTAGTTCGTACATTTCGGCAAGCGAATTCTTGAGAAGCACTGAAGCAGCTCCGATGCCCCTCCCTTCAGGAGCAACCCCAACAGATGTAACTGCACCACTCCGGACGATGTTCCCACCAAACCACTGGCCCAGATCGATTATCCCCATTCCGCCGAGTATTTTATTTTTTAATCTTACGGCTCGAAATTGCTCGTAACCTACGTGTTCATTCCAACCTGGCTGTGCATGTCTATGAAGCGATTGGTATATGGTTTCCCACAAGGATTCGGCTTCTTTTTTGGTTATCGGGCCATATGTCAATTTTGAGTAGCTCATACTATTGTTTTTGTCACTTTTTTGATTTATGAAACTCTGTATTGTTCTAGCACATCCATTTTTGGGATTATTCCGAACCCTGGCAGTTCCGGCGGGCTAACAAATCCATTTTCTACTTTAATTGTAAATTCATACATTTGGTCGTACAAAGGATGAGTTTCTTCTCGGTAGTATTCTAGAATTAGTCCATTAGGGATAGCACAAAGCAGATGTATGTGAACCTCTTGTTTCCCATGTGGAGCTATTGGAAGATTGTGTGCCTGAGCTTGAGCAGCGACTTTCATAAACTCGGTAACTCCTCCCATAATCAAGGCGTCAGGCTGTAGTATTGCAGCACTTCTGCTCTCTATAAGATCTCTAAATCCGTACTTTGTGTACTCATTTTCTCCTGTGGCGACCGGAATGGTGGTTGCCTCGCTGATAAGTCGATGGCCTTTGTAATCGTCAGGAGGAATAGGTTCTTCAAACCAGAATATGTCATAAGGTTCCATTTTTTTTGCTATTTCAATTGCTTCATAAAATCTGTAGGCACAGTTTGCATCTACTAAAAGTTTTATATTTGGGCCTATTGCCTCTCGAGCAGCCTTAACTCTTTCAATGTCTTCATTAATGCTTACGCCGCCGATTTTTATTTTAACTGCGTCAGCCCCCATATTCACGCTGGTCAACATTTCTTTTTGTAGTTCTTTCAGACCTTTCCCGTCTTCATAATATCCACCGGCGATGTAGACTGGAACTTTATTAGTAAATCCTCCCAAAAGTTTGTATACAGGTTGGTTTGAGGCTTTACCTTTGATGTCCCACAAAGCGATGTCAATTCCGCTTATAACCCTTGTCGTCAATCCCCGACGACCGGATATCTTCGGTTCCCAAAGCTCATCCCATATTTTTTCATTACAAAACGGATCCTCCCCAATTACGGATTCCTTATAGTATTCGAAAATCGCCTCATTTATGGAAGAAGGAATATGAGGGTTTCCTAAAAGCCCGACACCCGTGATACCTTCGTCAGTATCGATAAAGACAAAATCTTGACCATCGTGGGTATAGGTATGTTTTCCGTTGCTCTGAGGGATGGGCTTAGGCCAACGATAGCTTTCTAGCCTCATGTCTGTAATTTTCATTTCAAATCTCTCATATAATGGTGAGTGTCTGATAATAACCAACGGATTCTAGCATGAACAATGGAGTTGCATATCCATATTGAAGCCTTTCCATTAATGTATGATTTGCAATCCATGGAGGAAGTGTGAATCTTTCCAAAACTCATTTATATTCAAAGAAAATTGAATCACAATCTGCCTTTAAAAGCGGGGATTCGGCTTTTGAGGTTTTGGCTGAGCAGATATTGGAGATTGGTGATGTCAATGATGCGATGCGTAATCTTGTACAGGAAGGATTTACTGGTCAAGATGACCGACCCGTCGGTGGCTTAAAGGACATTGTTAACCGAAGTCAAGAGGAACGAAGGGTTCTACTAGAAAAATATACCTATGACAAGGTACCGTCGGGGAATCTACTTGAAGAGCTTGAGAATTATTCCTTTGTGGGTTCGGAATTTCTGACAACAGAAAAAGGGAACGAAGTTTTATCGATGCTGAAACGCTTAGATAAATTAGATGCGGCGATTAAGGAGGCTATGAAGACGGGCCAGCTTGGGGATTTAGATTTAGATGATATAGAAGATTTACTTGGGAAGTTGGCTCGTATCCAGCTTGACGAAATTCTTCGGATGATAAGTGCTCTTGAGGAGGCTGGTTACTTATTAAAAAATCGCGATAGATTCAAACTGGGACCTAAGGCAGTCAGAGAGATTGCACAAGATGCGATGCGAGAAATTTTTTCCCAGATGCGAAAGGGTAATTTAGGTGCCCATGACACTTTTAAGAAGGGCGATTGGGGAGACCTTACCGGACAGACAATACCATATGAATTTGGTCAATCCTTTGAAATAAATCTTCAAAAATCCCTTTTCAACACTGTCGTTAGAGAAGGGTCATCGATACCACTTAGGATTCAATCTCAGGACTTAGAAGTTAATGAGCACGAGCATCTTACCCAATCGGCAACAGTGTTGATGCTTGATCAAAGCCGCTCGATGGGCATGTACGGAACTTTTACGGCAGCGAAAAAAGTGGCTCTTGCTTTGTACTGGTTGGTACAGACCAAGTTTCCCAGAGATAAACTATTTGTGGTCGGATTCTCAGATTATGGTATGGCGATTGAGGGTAAAGATTTACCTGAGTCAACTTGGAATCATTGGGTGGCTGGTACCAATATGCACCATGGCTTGATTTTATCTAGGCAACTCCTGGCTCGCCAGAATGTGGCGAATAAGCAGATTTTGATGGTTACAGACGGAGAGCCCACAGCCCATATGGAAGGTGGACAAGCTTATTTTTCCTATCCTCCAACCCCTCGGACATTGGAACAGACATTGAAAGAGGTGAAGAGATGTACAAGGGAAGGTATCGTCATAAATACATTTATGCTCGAGATGAACTATTTTCTTATGGAATTTATGGATGAAATGGCCAAGATTAACAAAGGGCGGTCTTTTTATACGAAACCGGATCAGCTTGGTCGCTACATGTTAGTTGATTATTTGGAAGGTAGGAAAAGAAAGGTATAACCATTGATGATTAATTGCGACTTGGCTAGAATGAGCGGGATATAGTAACTAGCAATGAAAGGTTGATGGATAGGAACACCTGATAGGAGGAGCTCAAATGACTAATAACGATCTGGCACTGAAAGCACATCTGCTGAGGCGAGCAGGATTTGGTGCATCTAGGTTTGAACTTGAGCAGATATCCGATAAATCTTATGAAGAAATCGTGGAAGACTTGGTACACCCTGAACGGTTTGAAGAAATTGATGAAGATTATTTGAAAAGATATAACCCTGAGGTCTCATACCACGATGGCCATCCAATTCACGCGGGGCGTTGGATATGGAGAATGATTAATACCAAACGTCCCTTAGAGGAGAAAATGACCCTTTTTTGGCATCATGTTTTTGCCACAGGGCATTACAAAGGTGACCACACTCCCTCTACCATAGGACAGATTGAAACGTTTAGAGAGAATGGGTTAACGGACATAAAACAAATTCTTCTTGACCTGGCTAAAGATCCACATATGAATTATTGGCTTGATAATTGTGAGAACCACTCTGATCAGCCCAATGAAAACTGGGGTCGAGAATTACTGGAACTGTTTTCGATGGGTGTAGGGAATTATAGCGAGGAGGATGTTAAACAAGCAGCTAGGGCTTTTACTGGCTGGACATTCGAACAACCCTTACCTCTTTATCCTTACGGTCATTACGAATCTAAATTTGTGTTTAACGAATCTGACCACGATAACAGCGAAAAAACATTCCTTGGTAGGAAAGGAAATTTCAACGGTGAAGACATAATCGATATCATATGTGAGGAAAGGGCAACAGCTTTATTCATATGCAGACATTTGTATAACTTTTTTGTCGAGGATGAGTCCCAAGTTCCTGCTTGGAGTATAGAACCCCCTAGAAACCCAGAGGCTGTTGATACCATGATCGATATTCTCATGAGTAATGATGGTGAAATTAGGCCAGTTTTGACTTACATGTTTAATTCCGACTTTTTCAAGAACTCCTTTTATAAGAAGGTTAAAAATCCATCAGAATTGGTAGCAGGGACACTCAAATTGTCAGGTAGGTATTCAGTTGTACTTGCAGAGGGAGAAAATGTTGGGACTCTCTACAATACAGCTGCAGTGATGGGTCAAGCCCTAATGAATCCCCCAACTGTTGAAGGATGGCACACAGGACATGAATGGATAGATGGTGGAACCCTTAATGAAAGGGTTAATTTCGCCGTCAACCAGTTTAATGATGTTTCTAGTCCGGGATTTAGGGACATATTGGAAAGATTGGGACCCGTTGTTGAATCTGGTGATCTTGTCGATAGATGTTTGGATTTAATCGGGCCGATTGAGGTTGGTGAGGAAACTCGTATGGCACTCAGCAAATACGCTGAGGAGGTAGGGGACGTTAACTTGAGCACGAATGAAGACAAAGTCGAGAATGCTCAGAAAATAGCACGGATGATTCAGTTAATCGTTTCAACCAGAGAATACCAATTCGCGTAGTAAGAAATCCATTGAGACAGAGGTAACTAATAATGACAACTTTTACGCAAAAAGATCCTGTTTTCGTAGTGGTCCAACTGTCCGGTGGCAATGATTTCATGAACACATTAGTGCCATATTCTAATCCCGCTTATTACGATAACAGGAAATTTCTCAATATATCTGAAGAAGATGTTTTGCCGTTGGATGGAACTTTAGGTTGGCACCCTGAGATGGCTCCTTTCAAGGAGCTGTACGATAGAGGTATGGTTTCTGTTGTCCAGGGAATTGGCTACCCAGATTCTAATCGCAGTCATTTTAGAGGTATGGATATATGGCATACCTGTGCACCAGATGAGGTTTCGACGATTGGATGGCTTGGTAATGTGATTGAGCAGCTAGATCCTAGCGGAGATAATCCGCTTACAGGAGTTAATTTTGGTGTGGGGCTGCCAAGGGCAATGTCAAAAGCTGGAGTTCCGGTCACGAGTGTATCCAACTTAGACGAATATGGATTAATGAGTGGAATTTCTGCTCAACAACAGCGAGTTCAGGCTCTCCAAATTTTTAAAGATATGTACGGTCAAGCTGTGGGGTCCGGACCAGTTATGGACTATTTGTCCCGTACCGGGATGGATGTATTGTCTGGGGCTGATTTAATTAAGGTAGCGCCACAACAATATGAGTCAACTGTGGAATATGCAGATAATCCAATAGCCAAGTCCCTGAGAGATGTGGCCCGCGTTCATACAGCTAATTTGGGAACCCGTGTTTTCTACACACAACAGGGCGGATATGATACGCATGCCAATCAACTGCCTGTTCAGCCTGGCCTATTTAGAGATATGTCCAGGGCCGTTAATGATTTCTTTGCTGATTTGGAAGAACACGACGCTGATGAAAATGTCGTTATGCTTATTTTCTCTGAGTTTGGGAGAAGAATTAATGACAACGGTTCAGGCACGGATCATGGGTCCGGAGGAGGAGCATATTTGGTGGGGAAACCAGTGGCAGGAGGTTTATATTCCGAATACCCCTCCCTCGAGCGTGATAAGTGGGAAAAGGGAGAAGATTTGGCTCATACAATTGATTTTCGAGGCATATATGGAACAGTCATTGAGCAGTGGCTGGGGCTTGAAGCAGCGCCGATAGTGTATGGGAATTTCGAACAGATTAATCCTTTTAGAGCAAACTAGAATATAGGAGGCGGTGGCAATGACATTACCATTCGAATTATTGAGATCAGGATATCCATACTATATGACTTTGGGTCAGAGAAGAGTGACATCCAATCCGGTAGATATTGGGTTCGGCAAGGAGAATGTATATGTTCTGACTCGGGGAGGATTGGGAAACGAGGTTCGGGTGATCAATTGGGAGGATGAGAATCTGGGTACCCGAGGAGGCGCGAGCCTGTTCCAATGGCCAGCAGCTCTCCTAGTTGATGAGGATGAAAACCTATATGTCACAGACGAGGCAAACCATAAAGTTGTCGTGATGGATAAAGATGGAGAGCATATCAATACTTGGGGAGAAAAAGGTTCCGAACCAGGACAACTAAATCGCCCATCTGGAATGTCTTTTGACGCAGAAGGCAACATCGTACTTTCAGATGCAATGAATAGTCGGATTCAAAGATTTACGAGGGATGGAAAACACTTACAGGCATTTGGTGAATTTGGGGATGGGGAAGGGGAATTAAATATGCCCTGGGGTTTAACGGTAGATCAATTCGGAGATATTTTCGTTGCCGACTGGAAAAATGATAGGGTTCAGAGGTTCACCTCTGAAGGAGAATTTAAATCTGCTATAGGCTCGCATGGTACTGAGAAAGGAGAGTTTCGCAGGCCATCTTCGGTAGCCGTTGACGGCCATGGGGATATATACGTTTCTGACTGGCAAAATGACCGAGTGCAGCTTTTTAATAGGGATGAGAGATACATACAAAGTTTCCATGGGAACGCTTCGCTTTCTAGGTCTGGGAAACAATATATTTTGAGTAATCTGGTTACCCTAAGGCTGCGTGCCGAGGGTGATTTTGAGAAAACCCAGCGATTGAACGCTCCTATGATGGTGAAAGTGGATGATCAATTCAGATTGTTCATAACGGATTTTGGAAATCACAGGATTCAGATTTACCAGAAAGACGCGGTTGAGTTGTCTGAAACGGAGATAGCTCCTAAGATGAGAAACCCCATCTTATTTACCACCTAATTTCCACCATCTGACTCAGATTTTTCTTTTGCTACGTATGTAGTTAGCGTAGTCCAAAACGGACTGCCATTCTTCATCTGTTAGGTCAGCTATGGCTCTAATCCGCATTGAATCGTCGGTATTAACTGGCTGAGTAAATATGCTTTCATCGATGTATTTGGCGAGCAATGCCAGCCTGTTATATGGAAGTCCTAGAGTCGTGGAAATGTTTCGCAAAGTTTTCACGGAAGGTTGAATTTTACCCCCCTCCAAATGTGCTACGTATGCGTTACTCATTCCTAACATTCTGGAGAATTCTCTTTGGGAAAGCTTTTTTTCTAGCCGGACTTCTTTCACCAAACTGGCTAGCCCAAAATACTGTTTATCTTTGTCAGGTATATGGTCTGGATTAGTCATATTAAGCATTCCTATGCTTGTATCATAACTGCGCTGATAGGGTTTGAGGAACAATGTTTCGATAAATGAAATTTAATTACTATCATTAACTAAAAAAACAAAATATATTAGATGTAATGTTCGGAAAATATTTGACAACACAGAACAAATATTCTATTATATAGTTACATTTTAATAGCCGCTCCTCCAGATTATTAAAGCGGCAGAGGGTATCCCCTAGTTTTGGTTCTTTTAACCGGCTGGGGGATTTTCATTTTGTCTTGACCAATTAGGCCTTCAATTTGTGAACCATCTCCATATCTAGAGAGACTCCAAGCCCAGGCCCATTGGGAACTTCCAGGTACCCGTTAGTTATCTGCAAGGGTTCAGACAGTATAGGGTGTTCGTCCCTGATTGAAACTGATTCAATGTTATATTCTTGAGCGTATGGAGCACCTGGGGTTGCCGCCACAAAATGTGCGTGGGCCACGGTACTGATGGTTGGTTGAGTATTGTGGCAGGTTATAGGAATTCCAAGAGATTCTGCTAAATTAGCTATTTTAATTAGAGTTGTGAAACCAGGCGTTTTAACAATGTCCGGTTGAATGATATCTACTTTCCCTCTTATCATGAGTTCTTTGTACTCATATAGGCTATATATCATTTCTCCAGAGGCAATGGGAATATCAAGTGCCTCTGCCACGTTAGCGAGGCCGGGTAGATCGTAATGAGGTCGAGGTTCTTCAAAGTGGAACACTCTCAATTCTTCAAGTTGTTTACCTATTTCGATTGCATGATGCACGGAGTAAGCCCCATTCACGTCTACTAATATGTCAATGTCGTCACCCACTGCCTTTCTTACTTCAGTCACAGTGGCTATTGTCTGATCTGCAGAGTCGTCAATCCTGCCTGGAACCGCACTGTGTAATTTATAGCCTGTATAACCTTTCTCTACAAACGATAGGGCTCTATTTGCTTCCTGGAGTGGTGTTAGGTTTCGCGCCATTGAACTAGCGTATACAGGTACCTTTTCTCTCACCTTTCCTCCGAGCAGTTGGTAAATGGGTAAGTTGAGAATTTTTCCTTTAAGATCCCACATTGCAATATCCAAACCTGCAATACCGATCCAAATGGCCCCGCCTATTTCCATAGCCTGACCCGCTGTTGCCATATCTCTAAATCTGGCTTCAGTGTCGATTGGGTCTTTACCTAAGATGGCAGGTGCGAGAAGTTCTTCCACTACTGTCTTGGTTACTAATGGTTGTCGTCTGAAACATTCCCCGATGCCGGTGATACCTTCGTCTGTATGAATGAAAACAAAAGGGTGAAGTTTTTCCAATACTACATACTCAATTGAGCTTATTTTCATTTGTATGACCTTAAATTGATTGTTTCTATCCCACTATTCTCTTTGATCTAAGAGTCACTATATTCTCTTCCAAAAATCCAAGTTCTCGCAGTACTTGATCTGTATGTTCTCCATGGTCTGGGGCCGGTAAATCTAGTTTCCCGGGAGTTCGTGAAAATCTAAAGGGGAGCCCTTGCAGTTTTATGTGCCCTAAATTGTATGAATCATTTTCAGTAATGAGACCGAGTGCATGTGCTTGAGGGTCATCATGAATTACTCGGAGGCTCCTATTTGCAGCGCATTTCACCCCTGATTTCCGGAAAATATCTATCCATACAGATACTTGAGCACTTATAAATAATGATTCAAGTTTTTGATTGAGAACGGTTTGATTCTCTGCTCGGGACTCTTTGTTATGTCTAGCTAAATCAGGCACTCCTGCTGCGTGGCACATCTTGTTCCATTCGATGTCTTCTTTACAGGAAAGAAAAAACCATCCATCCTCGGCTTCATAAAGCCTGTAGTCGACCGATTGACCTACCGATGTTAGCCTGGGTTTTGTTGGCTTATTTGGATAATTGAAATATTCTGCCGCTTGATACGCGAAGGCAGCGTTCACTAAAGAAATTTCAACATGCTGACCTTTGTTATGCCGGGATCGATAATACAAAGCCGAGACGATCCCATATGCTGATAATATCGCTGATGTGTAGTCAGAGGCGGCAATTCTTAAGAAGACAGGATTTCCAGAGCCCCCTTGATCTTTCATTGCACCCCCTTGGGCCTGAATCAGAGGATCGAAGGCAGGATATTCACTGAATGGCCCAGTGAGACCATAACCATTTACCGTTGAGTAAATAATTTTAGGATTTACCTTACGAAGGCTCTCGTAATCAACACCCAGATTTTCAGCTATCCCTCCTCTGTAGTTTTCTGTAACAACATCAGCTTCCTTGACCAACTGATGAAATATATTTAATCCTTTAGGGTCTTTCAGGTTTAGAATCATTCCTCTCTTGCCCTGATTCCACCCTTGAAATGCGGCTCCATTTTGTCTGAACCCATCTCCGGCGAACGATTCTATTTTTAATACATCGGCTCCAAGATCTGCCAATAGAGTCGTTCCATAGGCTCCAGCTATATAGCCAGTAAGATCTACGATCTTTATTCCATCTAAAGGATGCTGGCTCATTTTCCCTAGAGGAATCGGCTTTTTTGGAATGCAAGTTGCTAACAAAGAATTATCTTCTCCCGGGTACCTCGCTGGCCCAGGTGTGGGGGACTTCGAAACAGAGAATTTCAAAGGAGGTGAAACCTGAGTTGTTAATCCTAATTCAGGGTCTTCTATTTTTTGCAGCATTCCGTTGTGGATGACTTGTGGGTGCCGGGAAAACCATTCTCGAGTCTCGGCTGGTGCGCATGGCACGTCGTTTTTCCTGAGGATATTTAACCAATGCTCTCTGGAGTTGGAAGCGAAAATTGGCTCTAGTATCTCTGCCAAATCCGACCAGTGTTCTGGGGGAATATTCCAAGGTGCTTCCAAAAAGCGAACATCCTCCAACAAATCAAAGCATTCCAGGGCTATGCATAACTTATTCCAGAAAACATTATTTCCACATGCCACGAAGATCCAGTCATCTGAACACTTGTACAAACGATATACTGGTAAGCCAGTTGATGGCCCTGGGCCTCTTCGCCTTGCTGGAGTAATCACTTTTTCACCATCGATGAACCCTGTAGCTTGCATCGCCGTTGATCCCGCATAGAGAGGAACTTCGATTTTCTGCCCTAATCCACTGGTTTCCCTTTCAAATAATGCTGCAGATACGGCAAGAGACGCTGTGAAGGCTGTACCGTAGGTAGGAAACGGTAGTTGAACGTATAGTGGAGTCCCAGTCTCTCCACCTTGCCCTTCATGTATACCTGTATAGGTACCGATAGTACCTTCATCCCCCGAGATATCAGCCATTGGACCAACATCTCCATAGGGAGGTATCGAACAATGCAAGATCGTGGGATTGATTTTGGAAAGATTCTCGTAATCAAGAAAAATAGCTTTGGCTTCAGACAGGAGCCAGGTAGTAACAATAACATCAGAAGATTTAATGAGAGAGTGGAGATTCTGCATTTCCTTGTCAGAGGAAAGATCTAAACAGATACTTTTTTTACCTCGATTATAGAATCTATAATTTGGATCAGAACGTAATGGATCCCCGCCAAGGGGCTCTATTTTAATTACCTCGGCTCCCATATCACTCATCAAAAGAGACGTATACATTCCCGGAATATCGCGGCTAAAATCTAAGATTCTTATGTCGGAAAAAACACCTGTCACTGCCTGGATTATTCTCCTATTGGATCATTTAAATTTAGCTTTCATTACTCTAACTTCATCAAGCATCCTTTGCTCCGTAATAGAGGTAGGTAGGTTCGTGGAGTTTTTAAGCATTTTTTCACGTAGATCAAGAAAATCCAATGCGTGATCCTTGCATCTGAAATGGTTGTCCATTAGGAGTATTAATTGAGTTTTTTTATTTTTCTCTATTCTTGTGACGTTATCGCTGTCACAGTCTGTACATAATTCTTCTCTCATTTTAATCCCAATTTGATTTCTACAAGAAGATTTTCTCTAGCTACGTACCATATCAAATTAAACCTCATCATGGGCACATCACCACAGGATAAGCATTACTAATCTTTGAGGAGGTATGAGTATGGCCCACCCATGTTCGTTAAAATCCTCTTTTACTACCAAGCCTGATATTTAACTACCATCGGGAAGAGTCCTTTTTGGTTGTCTCCAGAAAGCTCGATAAAAACGAGCAGAAAAGTGCGATGAAATAAATCTGTCAAATGGTCGGTTATTAGTGAATAAAATATTATCAGGTGTCAATTTCCAAAAAAAAACCTGATTAGGAAATTTAGGAGAATGTAATGAGCAATCAAAAATTAGTCAGTTTATCTCTGGCAGTTTTTCCAATACTAGCTTTTGCCGGTTGGATAATACTTGGCGCAATACTGGGATTTGATAATGGTCCGCATGAGCCACAATCGTACATAACTGCATTAGGGGCAAACAGTGATGCGGTAAAAATTATTTTCCCAATCATTACATTATTTTTCATTATAGTAATTGGAGGATTGGGCTTTATAAGTAACTCGATGGAAGGAGGCTCTGGTCATTTTATGGCGAGATTTGGTTTCCTGCTTATGGTTATTGCCGCACCAGGATTTGTAACGGAGGGAGGCCTGCAAATGGGCGCGGCTGAAGCGGCTTCGCTCGGATCATTACAGACAGCTCAGACTTTATTTGCAGCAGGTGGCGCAATTGGTGCATTAGCTACTGCACTCATGTTTATTGGATTCTTAGTTATAGGGTTAGGCATACTAAAACAAAAAAACTTTCATGTAATTATCGCCGCAGTTATGGTGATAGCCGGGATATTTACCACAGCTATATGTGTCATCGATTACAGTAACCAATTGATTGTAATTGGGTATGTTGGGTTTTGTTTGGCTACCTCTGCTCTTGGGATAAGTTTATTACGGTCCGCAGAATAAATTTTGGGATGATTGGCAGCGTTCCAGCGATGCTGCCAATCATCCCAAAGTATGGCGGTTGAACCACAATAGCTGAAGAATACACGTTCTCTATGTGACTGTTAGGGTACGAAGCCGATAGCCTTCCCGGCTGTTTTTGGAACAGGGTTTCCTTCCAATTCGGCGTACACCTCATTGGCAAATTCAATCAGGTTAGGTTGGTTTATGATAGGCCTACCTGACTGGACATAATACTGGCGACCACCAACAGAATCCATGAGGCCATCGAATCTTTTAATGTAATACCCTGGTAAATTTCTATTTCTATTTAACCCCCACTCAGTGTTTGTTAGTAGGTACCCAGCCCTTAGATGTGCTGACAATCCGTCAAGGTCTGGAACATCTAAATTATCCAAACCCTCGTGTCTTTTTGCATAGAATTGCCGCAGAGAGTCACTAGTTGTTCGAGACTGTAAATATTGAAGAAGTAAACCTAGGGAAGTTAGAGTGAGCTCTCTGTCGGCATCTTCGTGAGCTCTTGACAACACTTTGCGTTGTAATACAAGCTCCCCTGCTAGAAAGAATGCAACCACCGGGGTCGCTGCTCCAGTCAGTATTTGCGCTACGGCAATGGTAAGTTCTGTATCCATATCAGCCTCCTGAGATATATTCCGGAGGCTGATGTCATATTTATTAACTTGGGGCTAATTACATATATATCAATTCTTTTCGTTCCTCACTGATAACATCATCGCCAACCTATTTCCACTCATAATATTTGGGCGATTCACTTAGATAAAACAAACATTGACACCATTTCAGTTAATTCTTACAGTGGTAGAAAAATTTAGAATCGTCAATAGGAGTGACCCAAATGTCATATTTCATGAATTTTCTCAGATACCCTAGCCCAGGTAAAACTAGTGCTGTACTGGAAGCTGTTAAAGAGTCAGTGGTGGCTGTAGGAAGACCAGGCAACGTTGCAGTTCCCGTTTCTGTAGGAAACCCGACAATTGCCCGGCCCGCGATAGTCAGCCTTATCGGTGGATTTCAAACATTGGATGAGCTCGATGACTTGCAAGAAGCCTCTCTCAATGACAGTGTAACTATGCAGAGACTTGATGCCATTGATGCCCTGTGTGAAAGAGCAACTTGGGTAGTATCGGAGATTCTTAGCGAGCCTATGACCTCTCTTCCGGACGGTTATGAGCCAAAAATTATTTCCAGGACAATTTTGCATTCTAAACCTAACAGGAGAGTAGAGTTAGTTGATGCCCTACTTGAAAGCCGGTCTAGTTCCACATCTATAATCAAACCTATTGTGAGTCAAGCATTGGCTGGCCCTGTAGGCCAAATCCGGGTATCCAGGTTTGCTGAAAGTCTTCAGGATATTCAAGAACAGCAATCAGAGGCTGTAAGTAAGCTGGGAAAGATCCCAGAAATGCTTGCTCAATCTCCTGTACGAATTGTGAGTCGGATAATGCACAGTCAGTAAAAGGATTCATACTCCGAAGTAATGTGATGGGTGGGGTTTCGGTGGCGCTATCCATCATATTAATGGGCCTACAGACCCACTCAGATTTGAACTATATGAGAGTGTTACTGGTACTAAATATTGTATTTATTGCCGTGCTGATTTCCAGATTCATCGATGTAATCAGTTCCAGGCCTGATATGCCAAACAATCAAAATAATCCAGCCAACGATAATCGCAAACCATAATAGTTGCCACCATCCAGATTTTCCTATGTCGTGGAGCCTTCTTGCTCCTAGTGCTAAACCAGGTATAAATGTGGCTAAGCTAAATATATTTTGTAACGCACCAATTCCGGTTATGCTATCAGTAATGCTCAGAACCACCCCAGTTAACACCAGAAATAAACACCACCACCAATATTCTGCTCTCGTTGCTCGACCACGGAAGTTGATGTAATTCTTAAATGCTAAGCTGATAGCCTCTCCGAAGCCAACCATGGGATTTGATGAATCTATATCATACTGATTTACTGTGGTCGGTTGGTCAGATAGTTGAAAACCGCATATCCCACAAAATTGAGCTGAGGACTCATTTTCTTTTCCACAAGTAGGGCAATTCATAGTAAACATCCTACCAGATGAGCACCTTTTAATTTTTCGAATCATTTGCCAATAGTAATAAGGCCGGCTTTGAATTCTCCTAGTTCATTACTATTATTTGAGCTAGGATGGCAAGATGGCTAAGAAAAGCTTCACAACATATATATATGGATGGCTCGCTATTTTCACCGTGTTGTTGGTGAAAAGCTCTGTACAGCCCTTACGAAACATCTTTGACTACAAAGGACGAGCAACAGTCAGGGAATTTTGGCTGTTTTTTATTTTTTGGGTTAATCTCATACCTTTTATTTTGGGATACTACATAGCTGGATTTTTGGGTGTTGACCTGTACTTAGATGTGCTAGTGATACTGCCTTACGTATCGCTATGTGTGAGGCGGCTTCATGATGTTGGTTGGAGTGGGAAATGGGTGATTCTAATCGAAGGGCCGTGGTACGTCCTTATGACGATTTCGGTATGGGAGTCCGTAGGATTACTACAATTACTCTGTTTATTACTCCACATCGTCATGGCAATTGTCATTTATGGTCGTAAAGGCCGGGAAGGCTACAACCAATATGGTGAACAGCCCTACGATTATGTTTAAAGTTTCACGGTAGTACTAGATCAATTGGCAAATTCAGGGACGTATAAACACGAATCTTCTTCTTTAGTATCGACCACCACTAGTATCAATCGTTACCCCGGTAACATAATCCGCATCGCTCGACGCTAGAAAAGCAATGACCTTGGCTTGGTCTTCAGGTTGAGATACACGCCTTAAGGGAATTTGCTCAAGAATCTGTTGTTTGTTTTCCTCTGACCTTTGTTCCCATCTTGGTCCTACTCTTTCACTCAAGGTCACACTAGGGGCGATTGCATTGCAGGTCACACCGTACGGTCCAGCCTCTCTGGCAACCTTTTTGGTGAAAGCCATGATACCTGCCTTGGCCGCGACATAGGCACTGCTAGGGTCGCCCATGCTGTGGGCTGCGTCAGAAGATATGTTGACTATTTTTCCATTGCCTTGCTTTTTCATCTGCTTGATAACAGTGCTAGTGCATAAAAAAGTACCCCTTAAGTTAAATTGGATGACCTTATCCCAGTCATCTAGCGAAAGGTTGTCAACCGAGGCTTTACTATTTTGGATAATGGTGCTGCCTCCGACCGCGTTTACCAAAATATCAATTTTGCTAAACTTACCGATCACTGAGTCCACTAATTCCTTGACCTGGTTGCTTTCCAATACATTTGTTTCAACGGTGCTAATGTTTCCCCCCTCTCCCTCTATTGTTTTGGCCAATTCTGCGAGGGCCCCTGAGTTTATGTCCACAGCCACTAACTGAGCTCCTTCTCGCGCAAGGATCCTCGAGGTAGCCTTTCCGATTCCATTGGCCGCTGCTGTAACTATAGCCACCTTACCTTGAAACCTCATTACTACCCTCCTTAATTGAACCTAACTTTGCCGGCAGTTTAGGAGATGTTCTAGAAAAAAGCCACATAATTAATGGAATGCCCCCTTGGAATCCAAAGTTAAAAGAGAGATATGAGCACCTAGTTGCCATCACAGTGGTGGCAGATTCAAGAAGTGGTGACAGCTTCGAATTTCCCACTTCTTTAAAATAATTCTGTGATTCTCACTTAATTCTCCGTTTTGTAGTACTAAGTTGAAATATACTTTTCTTCTCCCTTGGCTGACGTACAATGTCATGAAAGGTAAATATTGGCTTTGAGCCCACGGTAAAACTTGGTTAGATGAAAACTTTTATTATTATTTGCATGGTGCTGTCAGTCAGTCTATTCAACTCTTGTTCAAACGAGGTTAATTCTGTGTCGCGGGCCTCAGAAATGGAGCCTGCTACATCCTCGGACTACGCCATGGCAGCTCCTGCCTATGCTCCGTCACGCGGCATTGAAAGTTATTCAAAAAGTTCACTAGAACCTAGAATCCAAATAAATGGGAATTTATCTTTAGAAGTGCAAAATGTATCGACTGCTTTACAAGAAACTCGAGGGTTGGTCATCCAATACGGGGGCAATATCACCTCGTCAGATTCAGGCGACTCTTTCAACCGATATGCCAACATATCGGCCCTAATTCCGAGGGAATCATTCTATGAATTAATTGAGGCAATAAAAAATGTCGCCACAAAAGTTACTAATGAGAATATTAACTCCAATGATGTGACCGAAGAATTTGTAGATACCGAAGCAAAATTAAATGTGATGAAGCAGACGGAAAATCGTTTCATATCACTACTCTCCGAAACAGCCAATGTAGAAGAGGTCATGAGCGTAGAGAGAGAACTAATGAGACTGAGGGGGGAGATAGATAGTCTTGAGGGGAGGATGAAATACCTTAGCAAAACTACAGATAACTCTGTTCTTAATATCTATATGACGGAAAAAGTACCAATTACAGGCAGTGGGTGGAGGTTCTTCGACTCCCTGGACAATTCAGTAAGGGCTATGGTTTCTTTTTCTAAACATATCGCAAATTTTCTGATAGGCATCATTGTCTTTTCACCCATTCTAATTGGGGTAGGGGTCATTGCCTTTTTGACCTATAAATACGGGAAAAGATATATCCCTCGTCGCAAGAAATAGCTCCACAGACTCGTGCACATCAATCCGTAAAGACAGTTTTTATGAGGGACACCAATCAACTACCAGAGTAGTCTCCCAGATATTCCTGAATTCTAATACCAAATAAAAACGCGAGAGATAAGTTGAGCATTAGAAAGGTATCTTCTCCGTTATCTTTGCATCTTCGCAAGGGTCGTGGCCTTCTGGATGGGTATCCTGAAGCATTTGACCGAAGTCATCACTGGTGACATGACATAGAAAATACAGACCTGCTTCTTCAAGAAATTTCATTACATCGTGATGGATATCGTTCCCTTTTGGGTTTTTGGCTACTTCAAAAATACCTCTCCTTCCGTAATAGTTGTCCTTGGGCGTAGCACCATCTGTAAAAGTTTTATCCTTAATGCCCCTCATTTTGAGTTCTGAAACTAACTCATCCCACTCAGTAAGACTTACCTCTCCAATTTCATACATGAGAGCATTACGAATCGGGAACATGATGGCCATCACTCTGTGAAAAGCTTTCTCATCATCCGTCATCCCGTCTTTTAAATGCCTTTCGAATTCGTCCCCGTTAAAAGCAGGGGTTCCTCTAGCTTGTAGAATTTCACCGGCGGAGTTTACTGCCACAGCCTCATTCATGGAAAAGAGGAAAATTTCATCACCGTCTACTATGTGTTCAGTATTTGGCTTGAGGCCAGCTCCATGAGGTATTCCTAAGAAAATACAATAACCGTCCGAGTTTATCACACACGCATATTTGTCTTCTGGCCTACTTTCCTGTCCAGCAGGCTGTGCAGCAGCAGGCTGGGAAATTTGGTTTGAGTTAGTTGTTCTGGTGGCTACCGCATTTTGTGCCGAGGGAGCAGCCGTTGTACCTCCGCAAGCGATAATTAACAAAAAGGCAATCAGAAAAAACATTAACCAATTGTTCACAGCACCCCTCTTTGCAATTTTGTATATGTAAGGTTAGAAATACCTCTCCGTTCCTTGCCAACAACACTATAGTGAGCATAGTGCATCACATGATTTTAAATTAATTGGTTATATCTTCATTCGTGGAGTTTGCAAACCAATTGAGCCCAGTGTTGGCCCCACTCGTAACATTTTGAAACAATAGAATCCTCGGAAGATTCAGAAAGTGCTATTGGGCCGTAATGAGATGAGTGGGCGTTGCCCTGGATGACCATTCCATGGTTGAGCAAGACATGAAGCATGCTAAGCAAAGCTAATTCTGCACCACTACCAGGGCTTCCGCCAGCAGTGAATGCTCCTCCGACCTTTCCAGATAATGGGCCTGGATAGTCTTGATGGGCCATCACGTCGAAAAGTCGCTTGATTTCCCAATCGATACCTCCGAACCGAACCGGAGTGCCGATTATTATTCCTTTAGCTAACAACATTTCTTCCCAACGAACATCACCAACTAACCTAACGGTGGCCTCTAACCCCGAATTCTGAATTCCTTGACGAATGGGCTCCACCATATGTTCGGTACGCCCATTTTTGGAAGTGTATATTATTAGTAAACTATTCTTCTGTTTCATTTTTATCACCCTGTGATATTTCTTAATTTGGTTTTAATAGTATGCCCCTATTTCATTACAGCCTACCCAGGCGCTCATATGTCTAGACCCATATTAAATGAATTATCTATAATGAAAACGTGCTTAAGAAATTTCATTACACCACCACGCGCCGATGAAGTCGGAAAGACTCTATTACCTCATAAACTTTTGTGATAATTTTTTCTTTTCTCTGGCAACCGTGACTTATGGGGTTTACGCTGTGCGGCACGGCCAGTTGGAAGCCTACCAATTAATCCTCATTGGCACCGCAATGGAGCTCGCTGTCTTTATGGCTGAGGTTCCAACCGGAATAATGGCCGATCGATACAGTAGGAAGGGCTCTATATTAATAGGTTTTTTTGTAATGAGTGCTTCCATCGCAATCGTGGGATTATCGCCAACTTTTACTGGAATCGGATTAGGAATGTTCTCATGGGGAATTGGGTACTCATTTATAAGTGGTGCACAAGAAGCATGGCTCTCTGACGAAATAGGTGAGACAAAGGCTAACAAGGCATTTATTAAAGCCGCCCAATGGCAGATGGCGGGAGGAGTACTTAGCATCATTCCTTCCATTGTTCTTGCGGGAATAAATCCCCGCCTCCCATTCATTACAGCAGCATTCTTCTATGCTTCATTGATGTTTTTCCTATTACTGCAAATGTCGGAGAAAGGATTTATTAGAAGAGCAAGCAGTTTGAAAGGTAGTGTATCTATTCTTCCTGAAGGTTTCTGGTCAAGGCTTAAAACTAATCACCTTATGTTCATCGGTATAGTTACCTCGGTTTGTATAGGTGTGACTATGGAAACTTCTATGAGATTCATGCCACATATCATGCTCAACCTTCAAAATATGCCGAACATCCCTTTTTTGAATTACTTTACATTTGGTATGACCGGTGATGTGGAGTCTAGCGAACTTGGCTGGTTCGGCATCATCAAGGGTGGTGGCTATCTAGCGGCACTTTTCGGTACTTTTCTTGTAGGAAAGGTGGTGGAGACCGAACGCCTTCTTTCAGTATCACGTGCTTTAACTTTCTCAACCTTCATTTTAGGCCTGTCTGCTTTAGTTTTTGGAGCCGCCAATGGGTTTCTTTTAGCACTATTTTCATACTGGCTTTTAATTGCTGTGGAAGAATCAATGTACCCACTACGTGTGGCATTTGTAAACAGAGGTGTTCAAAGCTCTGAGAGGGCGACTCTGATATCAATAATTAGCCAGTCCACATCTTTTGGGGAAATGTCGGCTGGTCCAATAATGGCCATAATATCTGTCGCCAAATCAGTTTCTTTTGCTTTAATTACTTCAGCCGTTGCGTCGGTTTCCGCCTCGTTATTATTTGCAAAATCATCTTTTCCCTTAAAGGAGAATGAAGGATAAAGTCACTCTCAGCAGAATAACTTTTATAACCACATTGTGGCTGATTTTAAATAATAGGTTCTCCGTTCAAAAGACGGGCTTCGTTCTATCCCCACCACATCTAGCGAGATACTGCTACACATGATTTTGAATTATCTATAATGGCGTCCTGATGGTAGATAATAAAGTGGTTCATGAAATTAAGGAGTGTCTGTAATGGTTATTGAACGTAAGAACTATGATGGAATTCCCCTGACAGGATCGCCCCATTTTCATGCTGTCAAAGTGGGAAATTTACTTTTCTTCGCTGGAGCAACTGCCAAAATGACGGCTGCTGAAAAGGGAAGCATGGCTGATCAGACGAGGGTGATTTTCGAGAGAATGAGGTACATTATGGAATGTGAAGGAGGTACCCTTAGTGATGTTGTGAAGATTACTAGCTACGTGACCGATTTGTCCGAATCCGCTAAATCTGAAACTCAAACAGTTCGGCAGGAGTATTTCGGAGAAGATCTGCCTGCCAGCACGAGGGTCCAAGTTGCGGGTTTAGATGGTCCTGATTTGTTGATTGAAATTGATGCTATAGCGATAATATCTCAATAACAACCTTCGATCATTTAATGACGGCCTTGGTCAAACAGGTTGTGGGAAAAGCTAATTCGCTAGTAAAACGGTATTTATGGCCATTCCAGCGGCAGCTATGGTTGGATCGATGACTGGGACTCCTAATAATTTTTCTAAGGCCTCGCGATACTTTGCCATGCCCGCGCAACCCATAATTATTACCTCTGCACCGTCTTTGTCACGCAGTTCTGTCCCCACTGCCAGCATTTTCTCATAGGTATCGTTGCTATTCTCTACCTCTGCCACAGTTAGCTCCAATGCACGCTCGCCGACGCAATGATTGTGAAGGAGTCGTTCCCGCATGTGTCGGATATGACGAGGAATCGACTGGCTAAGTATTGCAATAACACCAAACGACTGACCCCGTGAGAGGGCTGTCAGCATTGCACATTCAGCAATGCCAAATACAGGTCTATCTGTTTCTTCTCGACAAAGAGCTAACCCAGGGTCTGAGTAACACGCAATTATAAAGGCAGAGGCCTCGGTGTCCGCTCTAATACTATCCACAATCAACGGTTCAACCTTACTTACATCAGCCTGGCTTTCAACTCCGAACGGGCCATCTGAAAGGGTTATACATTCAAGATGTGGACCACCAGCCAAACGCAACGGTTCCAAAGCCTCCGAAATACCGGAAGTAACAGCATCGTTAGAGTTTGGATTTATGACTCTTATGACCGGGTACATTAACCTGTTTTTCCTTATCCAGAAATCTTAACATCAAAGTGTTGGCAGAAACGAATTAGTTAAGGATGAGCGGTATATTTACACCGCAATATAGTGACTTAGATTAATTTTTAATCTGGATCCTCAGTAGGATTGAATTTGAAGATTTAAAGCGTTTCTAACCATCCGTAACATTCACGTTTAACGGTAAGGTAAAGGTGATAGCTGCTGCTAAGGCAAAAAGAATTCCAAGATAAACCATGACCATATCGAACCCGAAATTTTGGTAGATCGCTCCTGCCATTATTGGTGACATCGTACTCATAGCTAAGCTTATAGTTCCAGTTACACCGAGGACGCTAGAAGATATGTTTTCCCCTGCGATATCTAGGGTGGCCGCAGTTATTATTGGTTGATCCGGGTATAAAAACACTCCGAGGAGTACTATTGATATAGCTAGAAAAATCCCCTGTGAAAAAATCACTAATGATAGAGCAATCAGGCTAGACCAAATTAACCCAGGAATTAAAACCTGTTTTCTTCCAAACCTATCTGACAGGTATCCAGCCAGGGGTTTTGTAATAATTCCTATCACAATTAGCAGTCCTATATGTAACCCTCTTGCAGAAGGTCCCATAGATAGCTCATCGTAAAAATATAAAGGTAATATAGTCAGCAGTGCTACTAGAGACATGCCGCGGAGTCCTTTAACGGTAGATATACCCCATATAACAGGTTGCTTTAGCGCACGAAATACAGTGCTAATATGGTTCGCATAATTGATCTGGTCTTTTTTAGATTCACTTAGTTGCCATATCCTGGATACAGAAAATAGAAATACGAAGGCAAATCCAATTGATATGACTCCATAAAAGCTGAGAATTTTCTGCCAGCCTAGAAGATATAAAAGTAACCCGGTAACAAATGGACCACCTGCATCTCCGATGCTTCCACCGATCCCATGGAATGACAAAACAGTTCCCCTATCATTTGGGAAACTTCGAGATAAGGTGGAAGCTGCAGATAAGTGCCAAAAGGAATGTGAAGCGGCAATGATGGCAATGCCAATTAAAAGTAGCGGAAATGCTGGAGATACCCCCAATAGGACAACGCCAGCCCCGAATCCTCCTATGCAAACAGTTAGGAAGACTGCCCAGTGTTGTTTCAAAGCATCAGATAGTATCCCTCCTGGTAAGGATACTAATCCTGTTGATACTTCCCTCACTGTAAGAATTAACCCTACCCCAATACTGTTCAAAAAAAAATGATTTTGGACTTCTGGGAGTACCACAATGAATCCTTGAACCACCCAATGATAAAGAGTGTGTCCGCCGGCTAATACTCCCACAAAAATCCATGCTTTGGTGCTGCCGAACTGAGCAGTATTTGATTTAGATATCATCTTATTAAATCGACAACATTTGATGGTGGACTCCGACTAATAAAGGAATAATTGGTATAAGTATTAGTCGGCAGATTTCCATGGGTGAATAGTACCATGGTGCTAAGGCAAGCTACGGCAATTGGACCGAACAGTCTGGGGTAGGGAAGTATATTTACTCGGTAAGTATTAGGCTCAACTAATCGGAGATATTCCTATATTCTCAGAGTAAGCGATATGACAGGAAGACATCGTCAATTCGCATTCCCCGTGCAGAATTTAAAGCCGGTATAAACTACTTAAAATAATAAGTTGGGTTGATAGAAAATAGCCTTGGAAGATATGAATTCACGCTGGTATAAGAATTGAAAGAAAATCAGGAAAGTGTTTGAAGCAGTGAAGAAATATAATCTGTTTGTGAATGAAGAGGGAGTGAAATATTTTTTCACAGGAGGAGATAGTAATCTACCAATTCGGCTGACGAGACAAATAATAAGAGACGCCGGGGCGGGGCTACAGTCAGAGGATGTTGTCGCCTATGTCCGATCCACATGGCATGATATATCTCATTTGGCCGATCTTCCGAGAGGTACACTGTTTAGTAATCCGCAAACGGCCTCTTAATCAGTAGATTCATGGATCAAGTCTGTGGTGACCTATCGTCTATATGCCAACGACAGCCCAACAAAAACGGCTATACCAAAAGAAACAGAACCACCTAAACAGGTGCCTTTATCCATACCAAAGACAGAACACATGACGAAGTAGTAGGTAGCAGCCACTCCTACAGCGGGGACGACAGCTTTAGAGAATGCATTT
>JAPYSB010000012.1 GCA_029936675.1 Dehalococcoidia bacterium
CTAAAATCCCCGCTTTTTACCCTCTTTAATTTCCCCGCTTAGCGATCCACCTGGGCTGATCACAGATCTGCCCCAGAAATTCCAGTATGGTGTGGGCGCCCATGTATGAGGTGATACCTGTTCCTACATCCACCAGTGGGTTGACCTCAACGAGATCGAATCCGATGATCTCGGTGTGTCTCGCCAGCGTCGCTAGTGAGTCCCGAAGATCAGCATACGACATGCCGTTGGGTTCCGCAGACACACACCCCGGAACCAACGGTAGGTCCAGTACATCAATGTCGATACTCACGTATATTGCAGCATCCTTCGGAACCAATTCGGTCATGCCATTCGGACCCATCTCTTTAAACTCCTTCATTCCTATGACACGGTTACCATCGTTGATAGAGTCGTCAATCCAAGCCTTGTTGTTGCGGATACTACGGATCCCAACCTGTGTAAGGCTCTCAACATGGTCCATCTGGTGGATGTGACGGAAAGCATGGGAATTAGTGTATTCGAAGCCGTGAACGAAGGGTCTATAGTCGATATGGGCGTCGAAGTGGACGACATGGAGAGGCTCATTGTATGCTCGGACAACTGGAAAGGTAATAGCATGGTCGCCTCCTAGCACCACTGGCATCGCGCCTTTATCCAACACCATTCTAGTCAGGTTAGTAATATTCTCGAAAGTACCTTCAACATCAGTGGGAATGACATTCGCGTCACCCACATCTACAATTCGATTGTTATCAAGCTCATATTCTAGGAACACTTTGTTGGTGTCGTGGTCAAAGTAGCCAACGCCATTAGCCCCGAATCGTAGAGATTGCTCCCTTATCGAGCGTGACCCGAATCGTGAACCGGGCATGAATGGAGAGCCTTCATCCGTTGGCGCGCCCATCACGGCGATATCCGCGTCCAGCTGGTCAAGATCATGACAAACCGGTGTTCTTAGAAATGAGACTAATCCGGCAAACCCATAGTTTGGTTTACCTCGGTTGGTCGGATGTTGCGCCTTACGCTGTGTCATTTATTGATTCCTTTTTCCTCATTTCTTTCTGCATCATGGATATCGGATTCCTTTCCGATTTTTGGCAATGATACCTGTTAATCGACTTATAGGGGAGATTAATTATTCGATTATTACAAACCCTGTAGTATATTCAACGTAAGTTGGGTCTGATAGTAGAGAACCCATAGAAATACAAGAATATTATGTACATTATCGATATTTCGAGCTTGAAAAAAGAGGGTGAATTTGGGTCTAAAGAGTGGGGCGAGGCCTGTGCGGCTGCAGCTGTAAAAATTCTTAAGGCGGCTGACCTGCCTGCTGATTTTGAATGGGCCTTTACTGAACGCTATACCCATCCGCCAGATAGACTGATGAAAGGTGGGCGCACACAGTGTGGTTACTACATCATGGTGAGGAACGGTGAAATAACTGGTGGTGATGGTGAACCGGAGGAAGCACTTGCGATCCGTGGATTTCACATCCGGGCACGCTGGGCTGCATTGTGTAACCAGTCTGGTGCCTTTTATGGTGCTGAAGGGAAGTTAAAGCGCGGTGACGGTGAAGTTGTAATGCGTGAGGTAATTGAGAGATATCTTGGGCGTGAAGATCCATACGGTGAAGTGCAACCGTCAGAACGGTATTTCCCGGAAACTGTACGTGGCCCATTGATGGCAGGGTCAGAGAAAGGCAATGGACTTCACAATATCGCGGCATCTATGCAGATCTCATCTCCGGAGTTTGCCGATTTTCCAGTGACAGAGATGCTGGTTCCTATTTTTGATGAGATGAGCGAAGAGCAAAAGAAGTCATTTATCAAACTGCTTGGCATCGACATCTAATCTTTCTTTTCCCAACTACTTCCCTACAATAATGAAATAAACCTGAGAAAAGAAAGCGGCTAATAAAATCCCACCGGAAATAAAACCGGAAAACTATTCAAAACAATATGGATTTATTTGCACTAAATGGACAGAAGAGAGGAACTCCTGTGACTGGGTGGGAAATATGGCACTAGGTGAACACTTCCCATTCCTCCTCATAACCCAAAGGTCGCAGGTTCGAGTCCTGCCCCCGCAATCACTCATTTATGACTAAAATCACCTCTTTTTACCCTCCACCATATTTTCCAAATTAGTGGTTTCCAGCAATTTTGCTGATATTGTTTCCATCAGGTAATTGTTATTCGCACCGCGTGCTAGTAAAAATGGTATTATCTGCCAAATCTCAGTATTGAAAAATTTGAGGAATATGATCCCAGTTTAAAGATCTAACGACATTTGAGGTGAGCTATGGATTTTGGATTTGGAATACCGATGAGGGGACCCCTAGCAAATATTGAATCAATCTCTGAAATAGTCACTTCAGGAGAAGAGCTGGGCTTCGACATAGTTACAGTAAGCGATCATGTGGTGGTCCCAAGGAATATCGCTTCTATCTATCCATATAACGAAGATGGTAGTTTCGCGGGGCAGGATACTGGTGAGTGCCTTGAGCAATTAACCACCTTGATGGCTATTGCGGCGATTACTAAAAACCTCAGACTGCTTACCTCAGTCATGGTACTTCCACACCGCAGCCCAGTCTTAACAGCAAAAATTTTGGCTACCATAGATGTCCTATCAAAGGGCCGCCTAAACGTCGGCTGCGGCGTAGGTTGGATGAGGGAAGAATTCGAGGTCCTCGCTGCACCCTCCTTTGATGAAAGGGGTGCGGTGGGAAGTGAGTATATTCAAATTTTCAAGGAGTTGTGGACTGAAGACGATCCGGTATTTGAGGGGAGCTATGCAAACTTTTCCAATATAAGTTTCTTGCCTAAACCCCTTCAAACTCCCCATCCTCCAATCTGGGTAGGTGGAGAGAGCAGCCCAGCCTTACGCAGAGCAGCAGAGTTGGGAGATTGTTGGTATCCGATCGGGACAAACCCCAAATTCCCGCTCGACTCAGCAGAACTGCTCAGGAAAAGAATAGCCCGCCTACACCATTATGCTGAATCTAACAATAGGGATCCCGCAACAATTGATCTGGCGTATAGTGCAAATTGGTTCAACATGGCTAGTCAGAGCTCAGGTAACAGAACCCGCTGGTTCGAAGGCGAATCAGGCCAAATTCAGGAAGACATAGGACAACTTATGGATTTGGGAGTTAATCACCTCATTCTTAGTTTTACAGGCGGATCTACCTCAGAAATTACGGACAATATGTCAAAATTCATATCAGAAGTCGCTACAAATATTTCCAAATAGATTTGTTTGGAAATATTTGCAAATGACCCCCGAATTGGGTACCCATTATATAAAGGCACAGCTCAGTTCATTGAAAAGGATTAGGATTTCTCTCTAGCAGAAACTCTATCTAGTTAATATTATTCATTCACCGCTTAATCTTAATTAAGGAGTATGGATGCAATGTCGAAAGATAAAGTTATTATCGCAGGTGGCGGTATTGGTGGTCTTGCGCTTGCATTGACACTGCATCAGATTGGCATTGAGTGTGTTGTCTGCGAGAGTGTGCGTGACCCAAAACCCCTTGGTGTCGGGATTAACCTTCAGCCGAATGCAGTTAGGGAGATGTTTGACCTTGGTTTCACCGCTGCGGACATGAGCGAGTTTGGGGTTCCGGCTAAAGAGTGGGCACTTGTCGGCCTGAAAGGTCAGGAAATCTATTCAGAGCCGCGCGGGGTGCTTGCTGGCTATTGCTGGCCTCAATATGCAATGCATCGAGGAGAGTTCCATATGGCGCTCTATCAAAGGTTCCGCGATCTAGCGGGGGATGACGCTATACGGCTTGGGTGTCGCGCTAAAGGGTATGATATTCACAAAAACGGATCCGTCTCGCTACAGCTTGATACGCCGGATGGGCCCGATTGCGAAAACGGAACCTTGCTTGTTGGGGCAGATGGTATTCATTCTGCAATCCGTGCAGCTATGTTCCCTGGACAGCCTCCCATCCATTGGGGTGGCGCTATCATGTGGCGTGGCACGTCTATGGCGAAGCCAATTCGAACAAAATCATCCTTCGTAGGTCTCGGTACCCACCGCCAACGCATGGTGATATACCCTATTTCTGAGGCTGATCCGAATACGGGTCTCGCTCTAATCAACTGGATTGCTGAAGTCACCTTTGATGATCCGTCAACGCATGATAATGTTGGTTGGTTTCGGCGTGTGGAGATCAAAAGTTTTATCCATTATTTTGAGGATTGGACCTATGATTGGCTAGATGTACCAGCACTGATACAAGAAGCAGAGGAAGTTTTCGAAAACCCGATGATTGACCGTGACCCGATCTCGCACTGGGTTGAAGGACCTGTTGCTCTTCTCGGGGATGCTGCACATCCAATGTATCCGACAGGATCAAATGGAGCTAGTCAAGCCATTGTCGACGGACGCATCCTGGGTGCAAAATTCCTAGAACATGGTGTCACACAGGCCGCCCTGCAAGCCTATAACAACCTGCTTTGCAAGCCGATTTCAGAACTTGTCTTACGCAATCGTGAAGCCGGACCATTCGGTTTGTTGAATATGGTCAATGAACGCTGTGACGGGGAATTTGAATGTATTGACGAGGTGATCCCGGCCTCAGAACGGTCCGATTTTATGGCAAAATATCAAGCAGCAGCAGGTTTTGCGCGCGATACACTTAATGGTGCCCCGCCGACCATCAGGCCAGAGGATCGCGTTGGCATGATGGGACGATACTAAATGGGCAGCAGAAGAGAACTATCGTGAATGAATGAAAACTATGCGACTGTATTAACACTTTGACTTTTGGATTTCCGAGGCTCATAGCCCACATGTCACTGGTTCGAGTCTTGCCTTGTTATAACTCATTCGTGACTAAATTCTCCTCTTTTGACCCTCTATCACATTTTCGGAAATAGTGCGTGTCAACAATTGGGCTGCTAATTATTTCCCTCTTTTACTGTAGTATTCGTCTTGGTGAGTAATGTAATTTATAAGAGGGTTGAGGAGAAGTTCATATGAGACTCGAAGGAAAAGTTGCTTTAATAACAGGGGGGGCCAGGGGCCAGGGTGCAGCCGAGGCAAAATTATTTACTAAGGAAGGAGCAAAGGTAGTCATAGCGGATATTCTCGATGAAGAGGGCAAAAAACTAGAAGCGGAGATTGCTGAACTCGGTGGTGAATGTCTCTATACCCACCTAGATGTATCCAAGTCCAAAAACTGGGAAAAGACTGTCGAAGCTGTAGTAACTCGTTTTGGAAAAATAGACATCCTTGTGAATAATGCCGGTATAGCAGTCTGGGGCACCAATGACGACACGACTGAAGAAATTTGGGATACCGTTATGGATGTAAACGCCAAAGGCGTCTTTTTAGGTACGAAACATGTGATCCCTGAGATGAAAAAGTCAGGTGGCGGCTCAATCATCAACATATCGTCCGTCTCTGGCCTCGTTGGACAAGCAACTATACAGCCTGTCTACAACGCCTCAAAAGGAGCAGTCAGAATATTCACGAAATCCACAGCTGTACAGTACGGGAGGTATGGAATCAGGGCTAATTCCATTCATCCAGGTGCTATCGACACAGATATGATTTCTCACAGAATACAGGGGGAGGAAAATAAAAATAGGATAAAAAACACTGTTCCACTTCAAAGAGTTGCAAAGCCTATAGAAATCGCGTACGGAGTCTTGTTTTTAGCCTCAGACGAATCCTCCTACATGACGGGAAGCGAGATGGTAATAGACGGTGGAATTACGGCAGGTGCCCCTAATACAAGCGCCACTTCGTAATGGTCCGGCCTTCGGGCGACAATTTGCCGGCAATTACTCATTCCCTACCGCTGTATTATTCGCCCTATGGGTAAGTATTTAACCAGAGAAAATTATGGTTTTTTGCTTGGATTGATTGGAGTTATAATTTTCTCATCAACCTTACCAATTACTAGGCATTTGGCCCAAACCGGGTTTACGTCTCTTGAAATAGGTTTTGGAAGAGGTTTTATGGCAGGCCTCGCCTCCCTTCTAATTCTTTTGTTCAAGGGCCACCTTAAATTCGAAAAGCTGCCACATAGGTCGAACTTCACTAAATTGGTCATTACCGCTATAGGGGTGGTTTTTGGGTTTCCTATTTTCACTGCGGTGGCGATGCAGACGATTCCCGCTGGAAATGGAGGCATTGTTCTTGCAGCTGTCCCGCTTTCAACTGCGATTTTTGCTGGGTTTTTATCTGAATAGAAACCAAGCGTTCGGTTTTGGATAATAGCCATTTTGGGATTCATAACTGTAATCATATTTCGATTACTTACCACGGATTCATCGATATGGGATATGGGATTGGGAGACTTGGCACTATTTCTTTGCGTTTTACTAGGAGGTATGGGGTATGCTCAGGGAGGTATCCTAGGAAAAAGAATGCGTGGCTGGAGGGTCATATGCTGGTCATTAGTTATAAGCCTTCCTCTGGTTGTGCCGTTAACTTTAATAAATTTTGATTTTACTCATTTGGCACAAATTGCCGATGATTCTCCCAAATCAATCATTTTATTTACATTTCTATGCCTATTCAATAATTTGATTGGATTCTTTTTCTTTTATGAAGGTCTGGGAATGGGAGGAGTAGCAAGAGTTAGCCAGATAGATTTATTCAGACCATTCTTAACGTTCTTTTTCTCGGTTGCATTTCTCGGAGAAAAAATGAGTGTCATATCTGTATTTTTCTTATTGTTGATTATAGTAATTGTTTATTCGAGCAAGAGAAGTAAGATTATCTGAACAACTTACCAGTGCCTTGTCCAGTTCCCAGTTTTCCTAAGTTCTCAATTTGGTGTTTCTGGATACTTCAGGCAAATAGGGTACATAAGTCAGCCGTAACGGCAGTACTGACATGACCTAGTTTTTCTAAAACAACTTTCAAAGGTGTTCTAGAAAGTAACAACATTCACGCATGTGAATACCTCAACTTATGAAAATGGCAGTCTCCCCTACCCAATTTTTCAGACCTTTTTAAATTCCCTGAGAAACTGATTGGTTATTCAAATCGGTTACAAACCTCAACTCCCTAAGAAAACTCAGGGGTATTGATCCAGCCGGTTATTCAGAAATATCCCACAATTATCTCTCCAACGTCGGAGCCATTTCAGATACTGTGCGTTTATTGCTTACTCCATATATACTGCAGATTCAATCAAAATCAGGGTTCCAAAAGTTGGTACAACAGTGGTGTTATTAGGCTCAGCAGATTTCAAATATAAGGTTTCTGGAACAGATTGGGGTAATCTTCCGAAAGGATGGCATTATGGAGAAGCGACCTCTGTAGCCTCAGATTCCAAAGACAATATTTACGTCTTCAATCGTGGCTCCCATCCTATGATCGTTCTCAGCCAGAACGGAGACTTTATACGCTCTTGGGGGGAAGGAATGTTCAGCAATCCCCACGGAATTGCTATAGGACCTGATGACTCAGTTTATTGCGTAGATAACGGGGATCACACCATCGGCAAATTCAGCCCGGAAGGCGAGTTCCTCATGAGGATTGGTGAACAAAACCGGCCTGCGAAACCTCTCAGCGGCATTCCATTCAGTCAACCTACTCACATAGCAGTAGATCCTAACAACGGTGACCTCTACGTATCAGATGGGTATGAAAACGCCCGGGTACATAAATACTCTTCCAGCGGAAAACACCTCTTATCTTGGGGGGAGTCAGGAACAGACGAGGGCCAATTTAGTCTGCCTCACAACATTGATACTGACAGTAATGGATTGGTTTATGTGGCGGACAGGGAGAATCAACGGATACAGATATTTGACCCCGACGGAAATTTCCAATACCAAATGGGCTTGAACATAGCCCGACCTGGGGCGGTCTGCATAAAAGAGAATAATGGACAGGTGTTAGTTTACGTGGGCGAGTTTTTTTCCGGGTTTATGACGTATGCAAAAGCTGAACAAATTGGGCCTCGCATTTCCATTCTAGATCAGGAAGGAAAAAAACTTGCCAATCTGGGTTATCAAAGTTTCGGAGACGATCCTGGACAATTTTATTCTCCCCACGCAATCGCTGTGGACTCCAGAGGAGATATATACGTCGCCGAAGTCTCACTTACAGAAAAATATGGCGGCATTGTGAGCCCACCAGAACAAGGGACACAAAGAAGGTCCTTCCAAAAACTTATTAAGCAATGATCCTGACGACCAATTAAAGGAGCCGCCGATAGCTCGCACCCACATAACTTTCCGGTAGTTTTGAATCACCAAGAATTTTCTGCATAAACCCCAATAAATTATTCAAACTACATGGAATGTTTGACACTAACCTGACAGCTCTCAGGAATTACTGTAACTAGAAAGAGAACATACCACTACATGAACACTTCCTAGTCCCATTTATAACCCAAAGGTTGTAGGTTCGAGACCTGGCTCGCTACAACTAACTCGTCACTAAAATCGCCTCGGTTTATCTCATACAACAAACCAACATTTATGAAAATGCCGTCAGCTTCTTTGAGTAGATGGGGAGTGGAGTTCCTCTATGTAAAGTTTTAGCGCTGTGATTGTTTGAAAGTGACCTCATAAAAGTTCAGGGAATCTCTCTAACTCTATATTTAAGCCTTCCCAAAGTTATGGTTAAAGACATGCATACGTCACTTCCAAGTTTATAAACCCTTTTAATACTAACGTCCGCGATTAATTCTCTTGAGAGTAGCTTTACGACTAGACAAACTCATATCATTGATGGCGAATGGGCAAACGGTTCCTAGTAGCTATACACTGTAAAAACTATTAACTATATAGGTTATGGAGATTATTTACCGATGAACCAATTACTAGATAAAATTCATGGTAGCCTCCTAGGTGGAATGATAGGGGACGCTATGGGCGCTCCAGGAGAAGGTTTGACCTACGGAGAAATTCAAGACAAATATGGTCCTGAGGGTATAACAGACTTCAGGGGTCTTGGTACAGATGACACGGCTGTGAAACATCAACTTCTAAGTGCCATATTTAAAAGTGAAGGATACCCAAACGTCGATGCCTTCGCTCAATCATTTATAGACTATCGTGAGCAGAATTACCGGCTTTGGTTCATATCTGTGAAAAATGCTTTTCATAAATTCTCAGAAGGTTTATCCCTACCTGCATACGCGGGCTGGGGAAACATGCAAAGCTCCTCAACCGCTATGGCAATTTCTCCTATGGGTATTATCAACGCAGGCAATCCTAGACAGGCATCCCTCGAAACACAGGAAATCGCCTCTCTAATACATAATGGACCGACTGGTTTTTGTAGGGATGCTGCGTGCGTTATTGCAGCAGCTGTTGCTGCAGCATTCAAACCTAGTATCACCATGAAAGAAGTTATAGAAACTTCGTACAAACATTTAGCACCACTCAGTTCAAAGATTTTATTAGAGCTCATCTCAAATGCCTTGGCCTTGGCAGAAAGAGAGGGCACATACGAAAAATTCAGGCAATCCTACTATGAATCTTCTTTGAGACCAGTATTGTGCGATTCGAGGGAGACCCTACCTGCAACATTAGCAATTTTGTATCTTTCTAACGGATCACCTAGAAAGGCTATTACATATGCCGCTAACTTTGGGAGAGATGCAGACACTATCGGTGCAATGGTGGGTGGCATAGTGGGCGCCTTACATGGGGTTAGTGGACTTCCGCAGGAATGGGTTGAAAAAGCTTCAAACATATCAACATCGGAAACTGATTATTCTAAACCTCAATACGGTACGGGAGATAAGCCATTAGATCTGTCTGGATTTAATTACGCCGACATAGCCAAGCAGCTTCAAGGGGTGATACAAAGGAGACAGGAGGATTTGGGTGAAGTTTCAGAAATGCTTACTAATATGAATCAATAGACAATGCCTTCAAAGGTAGATTGCCTACGATGTTAAGTAGTAGCTCAGCAATAGAAGAACCAGATAAAAGCCTTCTTTTTGATGAATGCCAATAGTGTAATATCACTTTGACTCAATGCTCTGATCGCATAGACCTCCCAATATATGAACAGTCAAAGGCGACCAATTTCTCGGTTTCTTGGAGGATTAGAATAGTCTTCGGAAGAGGGTATTTGGTATATTCAGAAGTTCAGTAAATTCATTCATTTCCTCGGTGGTCAAAAAATCCTTCTCTTTCTTTTCACGTTGCAGACGAAAGATTATGGGTAAAATTTTTGCTGAACGTATAAAGGAATTGTTGTGAGTCAAAGAGGCTTCAATTACTGAAGAGCATAAACACCCTAGGCAGAAGTCTTAAGGGCCATGGCACTTCTTATATTTTCTACCACTATCACAAGGACATTTTTCATTTCGACCTATTTTCCCTGATGCATTTATCTTTATGCGGTTCGATTCTTGGCATTTTGCGCAAGTACAAGCCACGGGATGTTCTTTATGCCAGTTGGTACGTGATGTCACAATATTTGTCCTGAGTATTTAAAAACAACACAGCCACACAATTTGGCTAAGTTATGGTTTTTCATAACATTATCACATACCATAGTGCTCTAATTTGTATTCAATAATCGGAGTTTAAATTGCCAGGTCCGTTAGAAGGGATAAAAATCGTTGAGTTCACCCAAATAATAGCTGCCCCGTTTGGAGGTATGTTGTTGAGTGACATGGGTGCTGAGATAATTAAAATCGAACCCATCGAAGGTGAACCTTGGAGACTCCACACTGAATTTCTACCCAAGGAAAGTAAAACATTCCTATCGTTGAATCGTGGGAAAAAAAGCCTGCCTTTGGATCTTCAAAGTCAAGAAGGCCTTGAAATCGCTCAGAAACTTGTCGCAGATGCAGATGTGGTGATCATAAACGCCCGGCCCGATGTGCCCAAGAACTTGGGAATTGACTATGAAACCCTTTCTCAAGTCAACCCAAAGTTGATATATTGTGACAATACTGCCTTCGGCCGACAAGGTCCCCATGGGAATAGACCAGGTTATGATTTGATCATTCAAGCTATGAGTGGCCTTTTAGCTGCCGACAATAAGGTTGTCGATGGTGTCCCCCAACAGGTGACTGCAACGGCCGTTGCAGATTACACCACAGGAGTGGCGATTGCTTGGGGAGTCAGCGCCGCCTTGTTTTCGAGGGAACGAACGGGTAAAGGTCAGAAGATTGACACGACTCTGCTTTCGACATCCTTACTCATCCAAGGTGGGTTTATGGAAGTGGAAGAACACGGAAAGGAAGAGAAAGATGAATTGGTTGAAACTTTGGGGGCCTTAAGGCAAGCCGGCCTACCATACCAAAGCCTATTGAACCAGCAACAGCTTTTTTCGCCGTTTAATACTGCATTTCGTATCTATTACACCACATACCAAACTGCCAACGACGTGATTGCCATTGCTTGCTTGAGCAACAGGCTTCGGAAAAAAGCCGCCGATGCAATTGGTGTAGTGGATCCAAGGTTTTCAGAAGGTTATGATCCTGAAGACCCATCGATAGTGCCAGCAATAGAATCTCTATCGGAAGAAATGAAATCGATAATACTGACCAAAACAGGTGAAGAATGGCTTTCAATTCTTGATGCAGCGGGAGTCCCGGCTGGTCCTGTGAGATTTATACAAGAACTGACTAATGACGAACAAGTGATTGCAAATGATATGGTAGTAGAAGTACATCATTCACTTGCAGGGAAAATTCGAATGGCTGGGCCTATGATACAAATGAGTGAAACGCCTTTGGCAGTGCAATCAGCATCACCTGCTTTGGGAGAACATACTGATGAAATCATGTTCAAACTGGGCTATTCTGAAAGTGAGATTGCCGATCTAAAATCCCGAAACATAACCCTCTAGCATTCATTTTTCTCGGCAATCGAACAATCTACAGCCGTTTTCACGTTGAAGCACTCATACCTAAGAGATATAATTCCTTGGTCGTCCCATAAGGAACTTTCATTTAGAAGAGGAGTACAGAAATAAGGTATGACCTATATTATCGCTGAGCCATGTATTGATTTGTTGGATAGAGCTTGCATAGATGTCTGCCCGGTTGACTGCATTTATGAGGCAGAAGAGCATAGTATGTTGCTGATAAACCCAGAAGAGTGCATTGATTGCGCGGCCTGTGAGCCGGTTTGCCCAGTAACCGCCATATTTGCCGAGGACGACGTTCCTGCCGACTGGGATAAATTTACTGACCTGAATTACGAATATTTCGGGCAGAAAAGATAGAAAAGGTGGGCTTGTCTAGCTTCCCTTCAAAATGAAGTTGATTTTTAACACAGACCAATCTCTGGATTGGATATTGATAGCTACCAGATTGGCTTACTTAGGTGAGTAACCGTTCTTAAGTTGCCGATCACCACATTCTTGACAATTTCGGAGATACATTCTCATGAATAAAAATGATAACTCCTCAGATCTAATATCAAAAAAGATTCTGCAGACCCCTTCAGGTAGTTACACCTACTATCCTATCGACTCTGCCGAAAATGCTGGGTTAATAAACATCGATAAAACCCCTTACTCAATAAGGGTTTTGTTAGAAAATGTGATACGTAACGCCGATGGAGGCCCTGCAACTGAGGACCATATAAAACTAGTATCTTCTTGGCGTCCGAATAATAAACCGGCTACTGAATTCCCCTACATGCCAGGAAGAGTCCTACTCCAAGACTTCACTGGGGTTCCCGTTGCGGTAGACATAGCAGCAATGAGGGATGCTGTGAGTGAGTTGGGAGCTGATGCATCTATCATCAATCCAATTGTCCGATCAGATATGGTTATAGACCATTCAGTCCAAGTGGATAATTTCTCTGTGCCCAACGCACTCAGCCTGAACATAGAAATGGAATTCGAGAGAAACACTGAAAGGTACCAGCTGCTGAAATGGGCTCAAAACGCCTTTGATAATTTTAAAATAGTTCCTCCTGGCACCGGAATCGTTCATCAAGTTAACCTGGAGTATTTGGCAGAAGTTGTTTTGAGTGGAGACGATGTAATTAACCCTGTGGCATTTCTGGATACATGTGTAGGAACTGACTCTCACACTACTATGGTTAACGGTTTAGGAGTATTAGGATGGGGAGTGGGTGGAATCGAGGCCGAAGCAGTCATGCTGGGGCAACCATACTATATGGTCGTACCTGAGGTAGTTGGAGTAAGACTGACTGGAAACCTCCCAAATGGATCCACAGCAACTGATCTGGTTTTGTCGATTGTGGAAATGCTACGCTCAGTGGGTGTAGTAGAGAAATTCGTTGAATTTTATGGCCCCGGTTTGAAAGAATTAAGCCTTGCCGACCGAGCCACAATAGCAAACATGGCCCCTGAATATGGGGCAACCTGTGGGTTTTTTCCGATAGATCATCAAACTCTAAGATATCTAAAAGATACTGGACGTGATACAACAATAATAGAATTGGTGGAACAGTACTCAAAAACGAATAAATTTTATTATGATGACCAAAAGGAACCCGATTACAGTGTAAATATAGATTTTGACATATCTACTGTGATCCCATCGATGGCAGGGCCCAAACGCCCCCAAGACAAAATTGCCCTAGAAAACATTCCGGAAAATTTTTCAAAATCTTTCGCTGATTCATCAGGTCGAATTCATAAAATAGAAATCAATGAAGAAAAAGTAGAATTTGGCGACGCCGCAGTAGCAATTGCAGCTATAACTAGCTGTACTAACACCTCGAATCCATCTGTTATGGTGGGAGCCGGTTTATTGGCGCGAAACGCGAGGGAAAAAGGATTGCAAAGGAAACCATGGGTTAAGTCGAGTTTGGCACCAGGTTCCACAGTAGTGACTAGGTATTTAGAGGCTGCAGGATTGAATGAGGATCTCGATTATTTGGGTTTTAACACAGTGGGTTATGGTTGCACCACCTGCATTGGCAATTCAGGACCACTGCCACAACCGGTCGCGGAGGCGGTTTCCAATAATGATCTAACCGTTGCAGCGGTTCTAAGTGGGAACAGGAATTTTGAAGGCAGGGTTCACCCTCAAGTGAAAGCTAATTACTTGGCCTCTCCAATGCTGGTAGTGGCCTATGCTATAGCTGGTAGCGTGAATGTCAATCTGATAGAAGACCCTATCGGTCAAGACTCATCAGGAAATGAGATTTTCCTTAGAGACATTTGGCCCACACAAGATGATATTTCAAATACGATATCCTCATGCCTCACACCAGAAATGTTCCAGGAACAATACAGTAAGGTGGTCGATGGTCCTCAAGAGTGGCAAAACCTAGAGACGTCTTCTACTTTAAATTTCAACTGGAACAAAGAATCTACATACATTCAAAAACCTCCATATTTTGACAATTTTTCCAAAAACCCTTCTGAAAGAACAGAAATCATCAATGCCAGGGTGTTAGTTTACTTGGAGGATTCAGTAACCACGGATCATATTTCGCCAGCAGGGGCTATACCTTCGAGTGCTCCAGCCGGTCAATTTTTACTAGGCAATGACGTCCCCCGTCGGGAATACAATTCATTCGGATCTAGAAGAGGAAATCACGATGTAATGGTTAGAGGCACATTTGCAAATATTAGACTCAGAAATAAGTTAAATCCAGACTTGGAAGGTGACTGGACTGTCCACCAACCTTCCGAAGAAATTATGCGTATTTACGACGCTTCAGAAAAGTATAGAAAGGAAGAAGTTCCTTTAATCATTATTGCAGGTAAAGAATATGGTACCGGCAGTTCGAGAGATTGGGCTGCTAAAGGACCTATGCTCCTTGGGGTTAGGGCCGTAATAGCCGAAAGTTTTGAGAGAATCCACAGGTCAAATCTAATTGGTATGGGAGTTTTACCATTAGTTTTTACAAACGGGCAAACAGCTGTGTCACTTGGCTTAGATGGAACAGAAACATATGGCATACCAGGGGTTGCGAATAGTGTTACTCCTTCTTCCACCATTGAAATCACTGCCACCTCAAAAGCGGGTGAGGTAATTAAGTTTGAGGTTTTAGCTCGTATAGACACTGAGATTGAAAACGAATATTACAGGCACAATGGACTCCTGCCTTATGTACTTCGTCAAATGATGTCTGAAAATTCAGTTTCATGAAAACTGAATTTAAGTCCAGGTTTTTAGTTGTCACGTAATACTAAGTTCCTTAAGCCGTTCACCAAGCTGAATCTTCAAGGCCTGATGTTGTTCTGAAGATAATTCGTAATCTAAATTCAAAACTTTGGTGGCTTCTATCCCGGCCAATGAAACAAGGTCTGTATCAGATGGGTCTGCGACTCGAAAGAAGGGAGTCCCACTTTGTCTCCTACCTTCTATCAAATCTCCAGCACCCCGCATTCGCAAATCTTCATCTGCTAACCTGAATCCATCATTTATTCTATGCAAAATATCCATGCGTTCTTTCGAGTCACCACTTGGGTTATCAGACATCAATATGCAATAACTCTGATGTTTTCCCCTACCAACCCGGCCTCTGAATTGATGTAATTGAGAGAGCCCAAATCTCTCCGCACCATCGATCAACATTACACTAGCGTTGGGAATATCTACCCCGACTTCGATTACGGAGGTGGCCACCAGGATATGTAATTTCCCAGACCGAAAATCATTCATTACTGACTCTTTTTCTGACAGTTTCATTCTTCCATGCAGTAATCCCACTTTCATTTCAGGAAAAATATCCTTTGACAATTTTTCATACTCTTCAACGGCGGCCCTTGACTGTAATGATTCTGACTCCTCAATCAATGGGCAAACAACGAATGCTTGTCTACCTTTGAAAATCTCCTTTCTTATAAAACGATGTACTTCATCACGCTTATCCTGTTCATAAACATAGGTTTGAATCGGTTTCCTTCCGACCGGCATCTGGTCTATCACAGACAAATCCAAATCGCCGATCATAGTAAAATATAAGGATCGAGGTATGGGGGTCGCTGACATAAGTAACAGGTGAGGGCGAGGTTCTATATGATCAAATACATTTTTCTGATTTATGCCAAATCTATGCTGCTCATCTACAACAAGTAAAGCCAAATTAGGTATGTTAATTGAATCCTGTATAAGAGCATGCGTTCCAACGATAATATCAGCCTGGCCAGAGCGAATAATTTCCTGGGTAAGTGTTTTTTCTCGGTTTCCCAAGCTTCCGTTTAGCAAAGCAATCGTCAATTTATTATCGGAACCTTGTAGTTTGGTTTCAATAACGTTCGGCAAACCTTCCATCATAGGAATGGAATTAGAATCAGAGAAAAAATTCCGTAAAGTCATAAAATGCTGTTCGGACAAAACCTCAGTTGGTACCATCATTGCCGATTGATAACCATCCGCTGCTGCCTGTATCATCCCTGTTAAGGCAACCAGTGTTTTTCCGCTCCCTACGTCTCCTTGAAGAACTCGGCGCATGGGAATACCACTAGATAAATCCTCACCAATCTCATCCATGCACCTAGATTGAGCTAAGGTAAGCTTAAATGGTAATGTGGAAATAAATTGGTCGAGTATGTCACGATTTTGATTTAGCGATATTCCGGAAACCTGATTTTTCCAATCAAGTTTTTTCTTACGCATGACCAGTTGTACTAAAAACAATTCGTCAAAAGCCATTCTTCTGCGAGCTCTACTGAAATCTTGAATATTTCTAGGATAATGATATCTAGCAACCGCTTTTTTTATGGGGTAAAGACCTGTTCGGCTGAGCAGGGTTTGTGGCAAATACTCATTTAATTGATCTAAGCTAGAAATAAGGGCAGTGTATATTTCCCTTCTTAGAGGTTTCATAGAAATACCTTGAGAAAGTCCATACACTGGCACTAATCGGCCTGTGTGCAACCTAGTAAGGCCTGGAGTAATATGCTCGTATACCGCATTCTTATATATCGGTTTGCCTTTTTCATATTCCACCTTCCCGCTCAGCATCACTTTATGTCCTGGTTTAAGATCCGTAGCTATCCACGGCTGACCATAGAAAATAGCTTTCATTGAGCCTGCAGGATCTGAAAAAACAACTTCCACTCGTTTTCGTTTATGACTACCTTTCATCGCCAGGGATTTAACAGTCATTTCAGAGGATTGAGTTTCTCCTTCAATCAAATGAGAAATTTTCCGAACATTGCTGAAATCTTCGTGTCGTTCAGGAAAATATAAAATTAAATCCTTAACAGTATCTAAACCTAGGGCTTCCGATATTTTTTTTACTGGCCATCCTTTTCCGTTCTTTTTAAATGATTCAATAGAATCAGACAAAAATATTTCTCTTCGTTTTGGGTTAGGAAAATTAGCTTTTAGTTCAGGGTCTAATGCTCGAATTACTTCTGTCACCGCATGAGCTCGTTGTTGCTTATTCAGAACCGAATAACCTTTCAAAGGCTCCAATATCTGACCAGGAAGCATTTTTGTATTTAAAGACAAAAAAGCCTCTATCCCTCCTATCACAGTGGAATTATCGAATTCTGAAGCTACCTCCTGTTTCAGAATCCTTTCTAAGGTTTCCATCATCAAGTTACGATTTACCATAATATCCCGGTATGCCAACTGATAGCTAAGTACTTAAAACGGAGATCAGGTAGTCATAATGAGGTTGCCCACCTATATGCAGTTCAACCACATCTTCTTTGAAATTTTCCACATTACGATCCAAGAAATTATTGATCCGTTCGATATCATTACTATTCATTCCGTTACCCAGAAGAACCGTGACATGTTCTACACTTTGCTCCAATTCCTCTCGAATTACTTCCAGAAATAACTCATCCAGGCTATTTCCAGATTTGTGAATCTCCGCTTCAACCATCACCATGGGTTGCTGTTGATCCACCTTCACCCCGTTTATTTTCACAGATCTAGAAGATCTAAATATCGCGATTGTCTTGATATGAGGTATCAATCGACCCATTATTTCTTTGTTTTGCAAAGCTGATATGTCAGGATCAAAATTAAAAAGACATTCTAGTCCTTGCACTTGGGTTTCCGTAGGTAATACCTCAATGTTTGAGGTGAGTAATTCAGCGGCCTGATTAGCCGCTGGAATGACGTTTTTGTCATTGGTTAAAAGCAAAATCGAATCTGCCTTAACTTGATTCACCGCCGAAACTATATCATCAACGCTGGGATTCATATCCAATCCACCGTCAATCACCAGATCAACTCCTAGCTCATTATTCATCCTCACAATTCCGTACCCATTAACAATGGACAGGAGCGCCGTTTGGCCAGATAAATCAATCTGTAACCTAGGCTCCCTCTTTCTGGAAGAATTTAATATCTCCTGGGACTGAGTTTGCATATTCTCTATGGAAACTGACGCTATACTTCCCACTTTAATAGCTTTAGAAAGGGCATTACCAGGATCAAGAGTATGAATATGAATCCTGAATATCTTCTGCTCCCCCACAATAACAGTAGAATTACCTAGACCTTCAAAAAGCTTCTCCACGATTTGCAAGTTTTCACTAGTATCCAAAAGAAATTGAGTGCAATACCCAAAATCATCTTCAGATCCAAAATGGTCTGATATAAGATTCTCAACCCCTGCCCCATCCCCTTCCGGAAATCTCAACGCAATGGGAAAGGTATCCGGGTCACTACCATCAAGAAAAATTGACATACCTTTCAATATGACCTCAAGCCCATAGCCCCCTGAATCTACCACACCGCTTTCCTTCAATATGGGAAGCAATTCTGGTGTCCTGTTTACTGATTTTTCTGCTTCTTTCACTAAAGATTGGAACAAATGCTTAACAGAAAATTTTTTCCCCTTAAGTGAGTCTGCTTTCCTTGCAACGTCTGAAAGCACTGTGAGCATGGTACCTTCAGAAGGGTCTTTCACAGATTTGAATGCCTTGAGGCGGGCGTTATTTATGGCACCAGCTATAATTTCAAAGTCGACTTTAGATCTATGACAAGACAAGTGATCAACCAGGCCCTGAAATATTTGAGCCAAAATTATTCCGCTATTACCCCTACCCTCATAGAGAGCGGCCTTTGCGAGTTGATCCATAAGTTCGTAAAGATTGTTGTATGAAGCCGATGACATCCGAGATTGAATTCCATTCAATGTACCGTACATATTGGTACCAGTATCCCCATCGGGAACCGGAAAGACATTTAGGGAATTTATAGCATCAACATGTCGCTTAAAAAAAACAACAGAGGAGCTAAACATTCCCAAAAAAGTATCTGCTGCTGTTACATTGGAATCCGTCATAGATACACCACAACAAAAATATGCTGGAAGTATAATAAAGGATATGGTATTTTTTAACTTGGATTTCTTCCAGTACTAAGGCAGATTAGTGAACCAAAAATTGGTTCAGCGGCCCATAAACATAGATGTAATGAACTTACTGAAAGGCGAAAAATGGCTACATGTGAAGCTCCAAATTGTAAAATTCAGGTACGTACTGGCAATAAGGTCAGCCATTCGAAAAGGCGAACACGAAGGACATGGAGTCCAAATATTCACAAAGCCACCGTTGAAATAGATGGCCAGATGAAAAAAGTCAACATATGCACTCGTTGCTTGAGGACCCAATACAAAACAGCGATGAAAGACTGAGTATTTAATCTATAAAGCTTTAAGGCTTTCTTTATACATCAACCGTTGCGTTGACACTACTTGCCTTGCCTTACTATTATTAATTTCGATCATTTCTAGTATTAGCTGCTTGTTTAGTAGCTATATGAATAAGTTCACATATTGAGGTTCACTTGTATGGCTGAATACAGCAAACCGGAAGCAGTTGATTGGGCGAGGGAAAATCTTCGTGGGCAATGGTCCACCCTAATGACCCCTTTTACGCCAGAAGATGAGATAGATGAGGAAGGACTTCGCAGGGATATACGGCATGTGAAATCTTTGGGTACTAAAGGTGCCGGTTGTACCTGGGGCATGGGAGAGTTCTGGACTCTAACCAAAGAAGAAAGATTCCGAGTCTATGACATTGTGAGCGATGAAGCTGGCAATGATTGGCCGATCGGAGCTCACGTGTCTCATACCTCTTTAAAGGAAATGCTAGATCTAGCCAATTATGCGGAACATGCTGGGTTTGATTTACTAATCGTGGCTGCTCCTTATTTTGCTACAAGAACTGAGGGCCAGGTGATAGATTGGGTCAGAAGTTTAGCTGACAACACAGATTTGGCGATTATGTATTACAACTCCCCACAGTTTGGAACTGTTTTAGATGCAAACGGGTTAGATCGCATCTGCAATATTTCGAATGTGGTAGGAGTCAAAGAGGCCAGTTTCAATCCAGAGCTTTCAATTGACACTCACCTAAAATTAGGGGAAAAAGCTATCATAAGTACCCCTGATGAATGGATATTCCAGAAAGGAAAAGAACTAGGTTTTGAACAACAGGTTATGTTTGCAAATACCTCTGATTGGAGATTTGACACACCAGATTCCAACTACTACGTACAGTTTATTGACAAAGTGATGGAAGGGGACCTAGATGACGATTTTTATGACACTAACATAAAACCAATTAAAGAGGTTTCAGATAAGTGGTGGAAATACACTGTGCAGAAAATGGGAGGAGCTTTACCTGCCTCCTTATGCAAGTACTGGGGTGAACTTATGGGAATGTCAGGTGGTCACGTTAGGGCACCATTGACAGATCTTACAATTGATGAAAAAGAACAGTTGAAAAATGATATAGCAGCCGCTAAAGGTATTCAGTAAGTAGGAACAAAGAACAGAAATGGTCATTAATAGTCACGAGGAATACACGCAATGATTCTTATGGTAAGTGTCCAAGATCTATACGAAGCAAAGCAAGCTCTAAAAGGCGGAGCCGATATAGTTGACGTTAAGAACCTTCAAGAAGCCCTAGTAGGTTCAGCTCATCCTAATGTAGTCAAAGAGATCAGAGACGAAGTTCCAAGTGCACATCACGCAAGTGTGACTCTAGGGGTCGTGCCTGACCAAATAGGCACCGTTTCTATGGCCGTTTATGCCGCCGGAATCCTCGATGCAACCTCGGTCAAAGTAGGCTTCATGGTGAGGGAATACAATGTTGCATTAGAAACGTTATTAGCAGCAAAAGAAGCTTTAACAGGAACTCAAACTAAACTCATCGGTTCACTTTTCGCAGACAACCTCCTCCATGACGGTGGCATTGATCCAGACCTGATGGTGAAATTAGCGAAGGAAGGTCAATGTGACGGATTTTTAATAGATACCCTTGTCAAAGACGGTAGGAATTTATTCGATTTTGTACCTGAAGAACGTCTTAAAGAAATGGTTTTGGAAGGAAAGGAATTGGGCATGAGCACAGCTTTGTCAGGGCATCTGAAGATGAGTGATCTTGATGAATTATCAAGGGTTAACCCTGATATAGTCGGGGTTAGAGGAGCCGTTTGCCAAAAAGGCGATCGGGATTCCAGGGTTCATTGGGAATCTGTATCGGAGTTCAAGAAACAACTAGATCTCAGGCAAACCGGTGAGATAAATGTACACAACGGGAATGGAATCCCGTCAATAAATCAAGAATCCGACGGATGGATAGTAATAGATGGCACAGGAAAGACCTGTGCCGGGATAATATCAGCTCTTAGTGTGCAAATAAGCGACGATTCTTCATCGTTTATCGAAGTGATCATACCTGATGTTCTAAACACATATGACCTGATAGTTTGGGCAGAGAAAAATAGCCATGACATCGTCACCCAGAGAAAAGATACGGGAGGCTTTGTGAGAATGCTCATTAAGCCATAACTCTGGCGCCAGTAAACAATTGGAAATGCACTCGACAATTCATTTTGTCGAGTGTTTTTCTATTATGCTAGGATTAAAGAACTTTTATGGACTCAAATATTTATGAAATAGTTGGATTAATACGAGATATCGCATTTATCATTTGCTTCTCGTTGATTTGCATTTTCTTATTTTTAACTATTAAAAAAATCAACCGTCTGCTGGAATCACTTACTAGACACTCCCAAAATGTGGAAAACATCACTGATACCATCGCAGGTAAATTCTCAGGGCGTATAGGGCTTTTCAGTGGCATTTTAAAATTGTTTAGCTTGGTCGGAGGATTTTCCAGAAAAAAACACCGAAAAGGAGACAACTAATGGCTAAAGACAATGGCGGCGGCTTTTCCACTGGACTTATTCTTGGGGCAATAATAGGAACCGTTGCCGGAATATTAATGGCTCCTAAACCTGGGGCTGAAACCCGTTCTGAACTTTTAGAGAAAAGTGATTATTGGCGAGAAAAGGCTGAAAGATTTTCTGACATAATCGTAGAAAGGCTAGGCCCGACACTTGAAACAGTTCGAGATAATATGCCTCCAACAATAGAAAATATGAAAGCCCGAATCGAACCTTTGATAGAGCAGGTGAATTCCAGATTTGTTGGCCCGGACACCAGCATACCTGAGGAACATCAAACAGAAAGAGAGCTAACTAGCGATGATCCCGAAAACGAAAAATCCTCATAAAATAGGATCTAAGCGCTACATCTCATCTTTGGGGTAGGAACCAAAAATTTTCAGCATGGACACTTTTTTTTGAAGAGAGTCAAGTGCCTGTTTTATTTCAGGCGTTTTCCTGTGTCCATCGATATCTACCAGAAAAACATAACGGCCCAAACGTCTTTTATTAGGTCTCGACTCAATCTTTGCAAGATTGATATTTCTAGCTGAAAATTCTGTCAAAGACTCGCTAAGTATGCCCGGTCCATCTCCATCGAATTCGAAGCACAGAGAGGTTTTATCATTGGAAGTCATTTCATGATCATCATGTGAGAGGATAACAAATCGTGTTTCATTGTTAGGGTTGTCCTCCACGTTTTTTTTCAGAATTGTAGCTCCATACAAATTAGCGGATCTTTCGCTCGATATGGCAGCTGAATTCGGAGTCGAATCTAACATTTCCTCAACAGCCTTGGCATTGCTTAAAGAAGCCATCAGCGTAGCTCGCGGTATATTTTTCAAAAGAAATTGCCTACATTGACCCAATGATTGCGGGTGAGAAAATACTGTAGTAATACTTTCAAGATCGATTTCCTTTTGAGCCATCAAATAATGATTTATGGGAACAATGACTTCACCGCAAATCGATAATGTTGAATCATGAATGAGTAAATCAAGTGTGAAAGTGACTCCACCCTCAATGCTGTTTTCTATCGGAACAACTCCCTGATAGGATTCTCCTTCTTCAACCGATTTTGCAACAGCTGGGATCGATTCAACTGGCAAAAGTTCATCAACCTTGTTCCACTGTTTAGCTGCTTGCTCACTGTAAGTTCCAGGAGGGCCAAGATAAGCTATTTTACGAATGGTTTTATTCACAAATCCTCCACAAGCAAGGGTGCAACAAGGCTTTGAATTTTTTCGGTTATAAGCTCTGTCACATCAACCACGATATCAATCCCTAGGAGGTTAAGAAGATTCGCATTGTCTGGATTACTGCTTATCGCAATAGTTTTGTTTACTTCAAAATGGTGCTTGGCTATTTGACATGCAAGCATATTATCTTCATCAGAATTTAGGGTTGATATAAAAAGGTCCGCTCTTTTTGTTCCGGCAGTATTATGAGTATCAATCATAATGCCATCGCCTAAAACCACTACCGAACCCAGTAGATTGTCCGCAAATCTCTGCTTTTCAGCAATTTTCTCTATCAGTGTTACTTCAGCACCAGAGGCCATCAACCATTCTGCTACTTTAAGGCCGGTAGTGCCGCTCCCTACAATTATTGCGTACACGGTATACCTCTCATTAATCCAATTCGCCCTTAATAGCTTCCATTAGCAAGCCATCAGGGTTAATAACTTTAATTCCAAGGTTCTCATATATTGACAAAAGGTTGGAATCGTTAACTAAGCAGACTACCACTGGTATTCGCATGACATGACGCGCCAATTGACCACTCATTAAATTGACAGATGCTCTCGTAGTTGCGGCTATCAGAAGGTCCACATCCTGTATTCCGGCCTGCCTCAATGATACCTCTTGGGTTCCATCTCCAATGGCAGTCACAACCCTGGAGCTTTCAAGCAAGTGGGTCGGCAGTGCTGAAAATGATTTCGGGTCTTTATCAATGACAATTACTATATTCCCGGAAGACGATAATTCAATTGCTATTTGGGTACCTAATGGACCACAACCAATCACAGCAACCCTTTTCAATCTTTGTACACCAGAATTTGAGTTTCCGTCTGAAGTTTGAGTCATTTAATTCCTAAAGCCTACTTACCCGAGTTTGCACACATAATTACATCACATTTTGCATTGCCGGCCACATATTCACAAATATTGTGGTATAGATTGTTAGACTTCTGTTCTGTATGTGCTAAAACTATAAGTTTTGCTTGAATATTCTCTGACTGACTAATGATTGCGCTCCCTGAGAATCTAGCTTGGATAATTTCCCCTTTTGACTTGACTTTAAATTTACTTACTATCTTTTCCATTTGGAATAGAGCCTTTTCACCTTTTTCGGTGTCCTTGGGTATCTCCATATCGATCGGATAGTTCCTGTTGACTTCTATCACATAAAGTAAATTTATCGGAAATTTCATTTGTTTGGCCAACCGTGAGGAAGTGGTTGCTACATACTCATCACTAGCCGAGCCTGTTATTATTGCAAGGATCATATGTTCGTCTCTTCAATAAAAATTTCAACTTCACAAAAAGTTAAATCTGTCCCTCCGAATCATCTGACGAATCATCCAAGGTTTCAAGATCGCTATCCAAAGCTGCAACAATTACAAAATCCCCAGGTCCGACTTTAGAACTCACAGGCGGATTCAAGGTTACTTTCCTTCCTTTGCATAGAGCGACAGCAGTTATGCCATAACTGTCACGGCTATTGGTAAATCCTATTTCTTCAAGTGTGGTGCCTGACAATTTTTCTGGCACCCTATACCTACTAACCCCGTAGTTATTCGTTATTTCAAGATACTCTTCAACACTAGCATTAAACAGGCTGTGGGCGAGTCTGGTTCCCATCTCTTCCTCAGGCTGGATAACTCTGTCGACTCCTATCCTCCTGAGAGTACTAGCATGTAATGAATCCCGAGCTCGAGCTACAATTGTCTTTACTCCAATAGTCTTTAGTAAAACGCATGCCATGACACTATCTGCTATGTTAGTCTCGATCGTGATTATAGCTACATCATAATCCTGAATTCCTAGATCTCTCAGCGCGCTTTCATTGGTACATTCTGCAGATACAGCGTATGTACATTGGCCTAACACCGACTGAACCCTAGCCTCATCTTTATCAATAGCCAAAACATCATGGCCAAGGTTATAGAGAGTACGAGTGGTACTAACTCCAAATCTTCCAAGGCCTATAACTGCAACTTGCTTGTTAGCCATAAAAATTACCTTCTGCGTACCTTTTATACGTTAGCCAATTGTAACTGGTTCTGTAGCATATCGATATGGGCTCGCTTCCCTATTAGGAACCATCCTGAGGCCTACTATAATAGGTCCTACTCGGCCGATGAACATAGTAATTGCAACTATCACATGCCCTAACCCATTTAGCTCACCAGTAGCGCCCGTACTAAGGCCAACTGTACCGAAAGCTGAAACAGATTCGAATGCTAAATCCCTTATTAGTACATGACTGTTAGTAAGGGCCAGACATAAAGTACATAAGAATATAAAAGCCAAACAAATTAGACTCACAGCATAGGATCTCCGGACTGTGGTGGGAGATATTTCTCTACCAAATGCTGTCACATGCGCTCTTTCTCTGATTATAGCTATTACGCTGAGAACGATAATAAAAAAGGTTGTTACCTTAATGCCGCCGGCGACCGACCCGGTCGCACCGCCAATAAACATCAGAAGAGACATAAACACATCTGTCGCAGGCCTAGCATACCCATAATCTATTGTCGAAAATCCAGCCGTACGGCCGCTCACACCTTCAAAAATGGATACACCAATTTGAGCATTTAATGGCAAATCCCCTATTGTTTTGGGATTGTTATTTTCAGCAAAAAGAAAGAATAAAGTCCCTGTGATTATTAATACTATTGTCGTTGATAGTACTATTTTGCTCACTAAAGAAAATTTTCTGATAGAGTCTTTGGAAACTAGGTCAACGATTACCCAAAAACTTAAAGATCCCAGAATTATCAGCCATCCTATTATGCTTAAAACAACAAAATCTTCCCGGAATGCATGCAACCCATCAGAGTGGTTCAAAATAACAAACCCTGCATTATTGAATCCCGAAACCGAATGAAACAAGGCTTGCCAGGCGGCTTCCCCTGGAGATTCCAAAAATAGGAATCTTGCGAACAAAACCAAGAAACCTATAACCTGAATAGATATAGCAGCTACAACTATGGTAACGCTTAATCTTTGGATTCCTCCCATATTTTCGCTTCCCAGAGTTTCCCTAATGAGCAATCTCTGCGCCATTGAAACCCTCTGACCCAAAACAGCCAGTAAGAAGGCGGCTAGAGTCATAAATCCTAGTCCTCCCACAAACATAAGAAGCAAAATAATCACCTGGCCACTTGAAGTCCAATAAGTGGCCGTATCTACTACGATCAGGCCAGTAACTGTCACAGCAGAGGTGGAAGTAAATATTGATAAAACTGGGTCACCCCACCCTTGTTCATGATGAGCAAAAGGGGCTGACAGCAAAAAGGCTCCCACTAATATCAAAGCCAAAAACACCCCAACCAATATGAGGGGAGAGGGAAAAGTACGGGTATTTATTCTCCTCTCATTTACATTAAAAGTGATAGGAGCTATTTCTGATCGCCTAGGTTTTGTTATAAAAATATCGCCAAGGCGTTTGTTGAACCTAGTATCCATTTTATGATTCTACGTAAGATCGGCCGTGAATAATTATAAAAGAGCTATGGTAATCTGCTAGTAGTTGATATTTCAAAGTGGCTTTCAATTATACCAGTCAGTTAAAACAAGGAGTTTGGAAGGGTTATATATTCCCTTAATTGAAGGAAAGGTAGTTCAAATTTGGCTATTCAGACCCAAAAAGCACCGATATCCTTGAAAGGTAAGCTCAACAACTGGGAATATTGGGAGTCAATAACGATTGAGAGCACCAAAAGGCTTTCACCTGCCACACCCTGACATTCACCTACCTCACCTAACTTCACCTCACGGATTCCTACCGCACGTATTAGACCAATACATTCATTCCCGGTGGAACCACTATTTTTTTCAATGCTGTCTTGCCTCAATATCACTGATATTTATATTACTTATTGGAGATACTTTAAAAACCGCAATAGTGGTGGGAATTGCGTCCTCTGCATTTACAATATTTGTGGTTCCAAACAGCGTGGCTGCAACGCCCCGCAAAGTAATTGGAGGGCACCTCTTAGCAGCCTTTATAGGAACCCTAATCGCCCTGATCCTTCAATCCCCAGCTTTGATACAAATAGTATTGGAAAGCCGTTACTTTCTTGATGTGGCCGCAGCCCTATCAGTTGGGATTGGTATATTTTTGATGGTGGTTACCAACACTGAACATCCGCCAGCCGCGGGAACCTCCCTAGGATTAGTAATCCAGTGCTGTGAACCAAGTGTAGGGGTCGATTGGTCTTCCATAATGTTCATAATGGTTAGTGCTGGCTTGCTTTCTGGAGTGCGAATCGCCCTCCGTGATAAGATGGTGAATCTCCTTTAATAATCATCTTGGGAGATCTCTGCATCCATATATATATGTCTCTCTTTCAAAACTTACGCATCGCAAAACCATTTGTGCAATGGCGGCCGCTTGATACCGGCACATGGGTATCTGAAAGGTTAGGTGCTCTAGATATATGAATTCCAACCTAGAGTATTCTATTACTCGGATACACAATTCTAAGACAAAGCTGGTCATGTCTGTCTCTGGAGTAGGCTCTCAATCCATCAATTGGTTATTGAGGGTTCCTGGCGCATCAAACACTCTGCTCGAAGCAACAATTCCCTATTCCAATGAATCTCTCGATCGCTACATTGGAGAAGTGCCCAGACAATACGTGTCTAAAACAACCGCGTTGTCGATGGCAAAGGCTGCATATATTCAAGGAATTCAATATGGCAATGGGATGGACATAATTGGAGTTTCATGTACGGGGGCAATATCGACAAATCGAAAAAGAAAAGGCGGCAATCAAGCGTTTATTGGATTATGGGGCCCTAGATTAAAGTATGTGGCTCACCTAATTCTCAAAAAGGGAGAAAGGAACAGAGTTGAAGAGGAAGAACTTGTAAGTTCACTAATCGTGCAATACATAGAAGAGAAACTAACAGGTAACAGCGGATTAAGTATGGAATTAAACGAATTGGAATCGGTTTCTATAGAAGAGACGGAATTCTCTTCTGATCTCGATTCCTTAATGAATGGGCATATTAGTTCTATAACTTCATCTGGATCTGATTTAGTGGGTTTAGACAAAAGTTTCAAAGGTGGAATATTGTCGGGGTCGTTTAATCCAATACACAAAGGGCACATAGAGTTATCAAAACTTGCATCTGGTATTTTAGGAGTTCCTGTAGCCTTCGAAATATCTGTCACCAATGTGGATAAGTCTCCACTTCAACCGGGCGAGGTAAAAAAAAGGGTATCTCAATTTGAAAAGTCAGAAACGGTGATTCTAACTTGTGCGCCTTTGTTTGTTGAAAAATCCAGTATATTCAAAAATTCGACTTTCATTATAGGTAACGATACGGCTCTACGATTGGTGGATCCCAAATACTATGACAATAATATCCAAAATATGTACACATCCTTGCAGAAGATAAAGGATAATAAATGCGATTTTCTAGTGGCAGGGCGTCTCCAAAATAGCGAATTTAAAACTATAAGTGATATGGCGATACCTGAAGCATTTATTTCGTTATTTCAAGGTATACCCGAATCACAATTCAGAATGGATTTATCTTCAACAGAACTTCGCAGCGACGGAACTAAGTTATAAAAATGAGCTATAAAGACCTGAGGGAATTCATCAGCTTTTTGGATTCTAAAAATCAAGTTCAATATATTGATGCTCCTGTGAGCAGAGATTTAGAAATAAGCGAAATAACCGATAGGGCAGTCAAATCGGGGGGTCCTGTCCTGTACTTCCGTAATGTCGAAGGATTCACGATACCTGTTGTAACAAACCTATTTGGTACACATCAACGAATGGCTTGGGCTTTGGGTGTAGAAAATACCGATGATTTAACTCAGAAAGTCCGTGATATTCTGGGAATCGTGAAAACGGCTCCGGAGTCAATGTTAGACAAGCTGAAAGCCCTCAAAGACATGGCAAACCTGGCCCGGACGCAACCTAAAAGAATTTCTTCCGCTCCTTGTCAGGAAATAGTAAAGACAGGGCAAGATGCTGATTTAAATTACTTACCTCATCTGACCTGCTGGCCTATGGACGGTGGCAGATATATAACTCTACCACTGGTAATTTCTAAAGAACCTAGCTCAGGAAAAAGAAATGTTGGTATCTACCGTATGCAAATTTATGACTCTCACACTGCGGGCATGCATTGGCAATCACATAAAGTTGGAGCAAGCCATTACAGGGCGGGCGAACAGCAGAAGTTACCAAAGATGGAGGTTGCTATTGCGCTGGGTTCCGACCCTGTTACTATCTGGACAGGAGCTCTTCCGTTACCTCCTGACATGGACGAGATCGCGGTATCAGGGGTATTGAGAAAGTCATCTGTCGAAATGGTCAAATGTAAAACAGTTAACCTGGAAGTACCTGCCCATTCAGAAGTGGTGTTGGAAGGATACGTAATCCCTGGAGAATTGAAAGAAGAGGGCCCATTCGGTGATCACACTGGATACTATTCTCTTGAAGACGATTATCCGGTTTTCCACTTAACTGCTTTAACACACAGGAGGCAACCCATATACCCAGCCACTGTGGTAGGAAGGCCACCATCTGAAGATTTCTTTATGGGAAAAGCTGTAGAGAGATTGATGCTCCCTGCACTCCAATTAACTTTGCCTGAGGTGGTGGATATTAATATGCCAGCAGAAGGTGTTTTCCATAATTTAGTTATCGTTTCAATGAAAAAAGAATATCCCGGACACACGAGAAAGGTCATGAATGCGATTTGGGGGTTGGGATTGATGATGTTGGCAAAGGGGATAATAATTGTAGACGACACAGTTGATGTCCAAAATCTATCCGAAGTTGCGTGGCGGGTTACTAGCAATATTAATCCAGATACAGACATAGTCATCACCGAGGGACCTGTTGATGATTTAGATCATGCAAGCCCAACCCCGAAATACGGAAGTAAGCTTGGAATTGATGCTACAAAAAAGACAGCTCTTGACGGAAGGAAAAGAGTTTGGCCTCCGGACGTAATAATGTCAGAAGAGATAAAATTATTAGTCACCGATCGCTGGTCAGAATACGGTTTTTGACACTCATGCCCTTTAACAGTATTTGGCCGAAAATACCCAATTTTTTTGATGCAATAAAATTTCAAGAATCGATTTTTGCACTCCCTTTTGCCTACATAGGAATGCTCCTTGCGATTAAGGGCATACCAGATTTTGAAAGTTTTTTTTGGATAACTCTTGCAATGGTGTCAGCTAGAACCGTAGGTATGATTGCCAACAGAATTATAGACAGACACATAGACTCAAAAAATCCACGGTCATCCCAAAGACATCTCCCACGAGGGGTTCTTTCTGTTACTGATTTGTTAGTCCCTGGGATAATTTCGTCACTCATTTTTATACTATGTGCTTACATGCTCAACACCTTAGCACTGATTTTGGCACCACTTGCTCTCATATACCTTGTGGTATACCCATTTACCAAGAGAGTTACTTGGTTGGCTAATATACTGCTTGGCTGGGCTCTCGCCATAGCCCCATCAGCAGCTTGGATCGGTATGGTGGGCAAACTAGAATGGCAGCCTGTTTTGCTTTCTACTTCAGTAGCTCTTTGGGCTGGAAGTTTCGACATCATCTACCATACACAAGATGTTTCTTTTCAGAAAAAGGAAAAATTACATTCCGTCGCATCTCGTTTCGGAATCACTAAAGCCTTTAAAATTGCACGGTGCATGGATATATTGGCTGTGTTGTGCCTAATAATACTAGGTGTATGGATGGAGCTAGGGTTATTTTATTACAGTGGTTGCGGATTAAGCGCAATTTTTCTTGTCTACAAATATCGACTAGTAACACCTAGTGATTTATCAAGAATGGGAATGGGCTTCATGAGAATCAACGCTTTTGTATCTTGTTCCATGTTGTTAGGTACAATTACATCACTAATGGTGTAAAAATGAAAAACGCAGGGTCACGAATTGTAGTAGGTATATCTGGCGCTAGTGGATCCCTTTTAGCTGCCAAAACTGTTGACGCCTTGCTAAACAAGAATGTAGGTGTATCACTGGTGGCGTCAAACCCAGCGAGAATGGTATGGCAGCACGAGATGAAAATGTCCTATGGAGAAACTGTAGAAGAATGGTCATACGATAATAATTTTGAACATTTTGCTATAGGAGATTTTAAGGCACCTATAGCAAGTGGAACTTACCCAATAGCTGGAATGGCAATAGTCCCATCGAGTATGGCAACAATTTCTGCAGTAGCAAAAGGTCTATCAGATAATTTAATGAGAAGAGCTGCTGATGTTTGTCTAAAGGAGAGGAGACCTTTAACAATGGTTCCACGAGAGACTCCGCTCAATGCGATACATCTGGATAACATGAAATATCTAGCCACTTTGGGTGTAGCGATCTTACCCTCGGACCCTCCCTATTATCTGCCTATAACAACCCTTGAAGAAGCGGCAAATTTTACAGCTCAAAGAATATTGGTCGCATTAGGTGTAATCGACCAGCTACCTGAGGAGATGCAATATAGAGGTCCTATTGTTTAATTCTATTGTGTTGACCTAACTCGCAACTATAAAATGCCCATGATTAAAATTAAGAAAGGAAGTGACATGATTTCGGCAATTGAGGCTGGAAAGGCCATCAACGATGTCAGGAACAGTGAGGTTGTGGTAGCTGCCATGGCCAGTGACGCTGGCTATAAAGGCGCTTATTCCTTTGAAGACCTAGAAACACTAGTGAGTGAACTACCCCATCTAATGAAACAAGACGGTCCAATGTTTGTCTCTATTAAAGTAATTCATGCAGAACACGCAGGAGAACCTTTTATAGGTTCAACAAAGAACGCAATGGAAAAACTTTCAAAATATATATCAGGCGATTAACCAATGCATGATTTTCACACCCACACTTTTTTAAGTGACGGGGTACTTTCCCCAATCGAACTCATAAGGCGAGCTATTGCGATTGGATACAAGACCATGGCGATAACTGATCATGTTGGTCCGGGCAACCTGGAATTTGTGCTGACTATTTTGAAAAAAGATTGTGAAATGGCAGAAAGAAGGTGGGACATAAAAGTTTACCCAGGTGTGGAAATTACCCATACCCCTATAGAGGATATCCATCTTTTGGCCAAAGAGGCACGATCAATAGGTGCCAAAATCATTAACGTCCACGGGGAAACTATAATGGAACCCGTGATTGCTGGGACTAACATAGCGGCAGTGTCATCCAAATATGTAGATATATTGGCTCATCCTGGCCTAATAACCGTTGAGGAGGCGACAATGGCCGCCAAGAACGGCGTTTTGTTAGAAATATCAGGTAGAAAAGGTCATGGTTTGGCCAATGGGCATGTTGTGAAAACAGCCAAAGAAAGTGGTGCTACATTGATATTAGACTCAGACGCCCACGCTCCAGAAGACTTGATGACTCAGGAATATGCTGAAAAAATAGCTCTGGGATCAGGTCTAAATAAAATGGAATGTGACACATTACTGGAGCAAACACCCTTGAGTCTAATACATCGAGTCAGTTCACGTTAATTTAGTCGTCTGGCAGAACGACAGATTCCGGCTCTCCTCCATTAGCGACTTTGGCCGTGTTATAAGTGGCGAATGCTCTACTTTTTTCTGAAGCCTCTTGAGTAAAAGCAGCCAGGTGTGGAGTAATCAGGACATTATCCATATCAATTAGTGGATTATCTTCAGGAGTAGGCTCTATTTCAAGGACATCTACTCCGGCACCCATGATTTTATCCTGCTCAATTGCACGGATAAAAGCATCTTCATCAACGACCGGGCCTCTACATGCATTTATTAGGACTGCGGTAGGTTTCATCAAATCAAATTCTCTATCACTTATCATTCCTCTGGTCTTACGATTCAAAGGAACATGTAGGGTTATAATGTCAGATGTGGCTAATAATTCATCCAATTCTACTTTTTCCATACAGAGGTCACTCACCAATTCTGAATCTGGATCTACGATATCATGATAAATAAGTCCACACTCCCAGCCCTGTAACCTTTTGGCTACTCGAGATCCTATTCGACCGACCCCTATTATGCCGACTGTTTTCCCAGTTAATTCGTGCGCCTGTGAGAACCAGTCAACTCGAATGTTCGACATCCATTTACCGTCCTGTACACTTTTGAATTGCAATTGTAGTTTTCTGTATACTCCTATCATTAAGGCGATGGTATGTTCAGCGACTGCCACGGCGTTACCGCCCCCATTATTTGACACTTTAATTCCAAGCTCTCCAAGCCCTACCTTATCAAGTTGGTTGGTACCTGCACTGGTAGTTTGAATAAGGCGTAATTCTGGGCATTTAGCAGCTAATTCAAGGTCAAATACAAGAGCTCCTCCCAATATTATGGCCTTGGTATTTTGTAATGCTTCAACAGATTCCTCCAAGGAGGCCGAAGAGTTAACCCAATCTATTTCAACTCCTTCTGGCATAGCATCTTTAAGCACTTGGAGGCCAGAATCATCCGGGGCCCAAAAAACAACTTGATTATTCATATTGATAACATACCCCCTAACGGTGAGATCGTTTTCTGTTTGTGATTATATGTAGTTAATTCAATCCTCTCAACTAGAGGACCTAAATGTTTATAATTTCACAGGTTGAATACAAAAAACATTAGGACATTCCATTGAAAACCCAAGCTTTAAAAAATGTGCGAGTTCTCGATTTGACCCACTATATATCTGGGCCATACTGCACAAAACTTTTAGGTGATTTCGGAGCTGATATTATAAAAATTGAAAATCCATTGATCGGTGACCCTTGCAGGAAAATGCCCCCTTTTGATGAAGCCTCACCGGGTAGAGATGACAGTCTTTTATTTCAATACCTCAACACCAATAAAAAAAGCGTTGAACTTAACTTAAAATCGGATTTCGGACATCTTGCCGTTGAAAAATTAGTGAAGGAGTCGGACATCTTAGTAGAGAGTTTTCGGCCCGGAACCCTAGCATCCTACGGGTTTACGGAAAGCAAACTGCATACCCTGAACCCAAATTTAGTTGTTGTTTCTATCAGTAATTTTGGACAAACCGGGCCATACAAAGACTTTGAGGCCACTGACCTAATTTTTTATGCCCTGGGAGGACTGATGTTCATTTTTGGATCAACTAACAAACCCCCTCTCAAACACGCCTTCCATCAAGCGCAATTCAAGGCAGGGACTAATGCAGCCTCCGCGGCCTTAATGGCTTACTATGAAATGATAAATTCAGGTGATGGACAGAAAGTAGACATATCTATTCAAGAGAGCATGGCCGCATCTGTGCGTGACACAACCACAAGTTACGCTGCCTCTGGCATAATTCGTACGAGGCAACCATTAATGAATGGAGAACTTCCCCGAGCGCCTATACAAGTCAAAGACGGATATATCGTTCCAATCACTTTCGGGTCTACCGACTGGAATAAAACCGCCAACCTCCTTGAAGATGAAGGTTTGTCCGATGCTAAATTTCAAACTCCTGATGGACGAAAACAACATGCCGAGGAATTTGAGAACTTGGTGAGGGCTGCATTCATTCGTAGAGGTAAACATGAATTATTTTACGGAGCCCACTCTCACCGTGAATTAATTTACGGATTAGTACAAGACGCAGCAGACCTACTTGAAAACCCCCAATATGAACATGATAAATATTTTCAGGATATTGGTAATTCAAATTCAGGTAACCCAAAATTTCCAGGAAGACCTTTTAAATTATCTAAAACTCCCTGGGATATACAAAAAACTGCACCTACATTGGGGCAACATACTGAGGAAATACTAATAGAAAGATTAAAATTATCTACCAATAAATTTCAGGATACTAGGCGGCCAAATGAAAAATAACGGGATTCTCAACGGTGTCCGGATAGTAGAACTGGGCCAACTGATAGCCGTGCCGTACGCCACAAAACTCCTATCGGACATGGGTGCAGAAATTATCAGACTGGAATCGGCTAATCGACCGGATGCCTACAGGCTTTCTGATTTTTATGATGAAAGGCGGGATGGAAAATATTGGAATCGGGCCATTAATTTCAATGAGCAAAACAGAAATAAACTAAGCCTTGGACTAGAATTAGACCATAAAAATGGTCTCCAATATTTGTATGATTTGATTAGCATAAGCGATGTGTTTGCATGCAATTTCACCCCTAGAGTCATGAAAAAGTTCGGCCTAGAGTACGAGCATCTCCAAAAAATACGGCCAGATATAATTGTCGTTTCATCGACGGGCTATGGCCACACAGGACCATGGTCGAGTTTTGGAGCCATAGGGTTTGGTACTGAGGCCGCTTCAGGGCTTGCGGCTGCAACCGGCTATGAAAACGGCCCCCCGGCTCAACCAGAAATACCCTATCCGGATTACACTGCCGCCGAGCACACAGTCTTTGCTGTGATGGCAGCGCTTATACATAGGCTAAAAGAAGGTGAAGGTCAGTTTATTGAGGTCTCGCAAGCAGAATGCGTTACATCAACTACTCCGGAAACTATACTCGAATACACAGCCAACAAAAGAATAGTTAAGCGAACAGGAAACTCGCATCCCAACATATCTCCGCATGGTTGTTACCCTTGCAGAGGTCAAGATAAATGGATAACCATCACTGCTAATTCTCAGGATCAATGGAAGTCACTATCAAATTTGTTGTTTCCAGAAACAGGCAGTGACAATCGATTTCAATCTAATGAGTCTCGCATACGCTACCGAACAGAATTAGACAAATTAATATCTTCGAAAACCCTGTTGTGGGACAATGTTGAATTAATGACTACTTTGCAAAAAGACAGGGTACCCGCAGGAGCGGTGCTGAATGGTAAAGAACTGCTTTTTAATGAACATTTGAACCACAGAGATTTTTTTGAAATTGTCTCTCATCATCCAAACAGCGAAGTTCCTACACTCCCATATCCCGGTAAACCATGGAAAATGTCAAAGGGTTCAGATCTCAAAATGAAAGGGGCGCCTTTATTTGGGCAGCATAACGAGTCCATATTGAAGACTTACCTGGGATTGAACGATGACTCCTACGATACACTCGTTAATGAAGAAGCAGTAGTTGACGATATTAAATTAGACGCTAGGGAAATTCTTGTATCAAGAGAGGCAAGAGAAAAGGAAGGGTCTATATATTCTTACGATCCCAACTTCAAATCAACCATAAAATCCTATTTCAACATTTAGGATTGCAGTTATTAAGGCTAGAAGCTAAGTAATGAAATTTCAAATAGCAATAGACGGTCCTGTTGCCTCCGGAAAAACCGCCGTAGGAAGAGGTGTAGCTAAGGCGTTAAAATGGAATTTCCTAGACACAGGGGTAATGTACAGGGCTGCAACTAGATCTATCTTGGATTCCGGCATATCATTTGAGGAGGATTCAAGCATCATCGAAACTGTCAAAATAACGTCCATTGAGGTTGAATCCTCTCGGGGTTCTGAAAAAATATTGATAAACGGAATAGATAAAACTTCCACACTTAAAACCCCGGAGATCGATCGGGCAGTATCGATCATTTCAAAAATACCTGAGGTAAGAAAAGAACTGGTAAGGCAACAAAGAAATATTGCCAGCCAAGGACCAATCGTGATGGTAGGAAGGGACATAGGAAGCGTAGTATTACCGGAAGCAACATTAAGAATATACCTAGATGCCAGCGTTGCCATTAGAGCCAAGCGACGCTACGAAGAACAAATTGCTTCCGAGGACAAATTGTCATTGAACGAAGTCAGGGTTGATTTGGAAAGACGAGACTTAATAGACACTCAAAGGGAAGATTCTCCTTTGAGCAAGGATGATTTCTATACCATCATTGACACCACCTCGATGAATCTGGAAGGCGTGATAGATGAAATAACATCTAATTACAGATCTCAATTCTAATGCTCTACCCAATTTGTAATTTTCTGCAGAAGATCACCTTAAAGTGGTTTGCCAATTTTGAAGTGTCTGGCAAAGAAAATGTCCCACCTGTAGGGCCTTTAATCGTAGTTTCTAATCACTTGAGCAACATAGACCCATCAATTTTGGCGGTTTCTGTATCAAGAAGACTGCAATTTCTTGCAAAAAGTACTTTGTTTACAGGACCTTTCATTAACAGTCTGCTGCGTTGGTATGGTGCATATCCGGTAAACAGAGACAAAATTGATATAACGTCATTCAAATGGACTCTAAATCAGTTGCGCCATGATGGAGTCATTTCAATCTTCCCAGAGGGAACGAGAAGTAAAGGGGCCATGATTAAAGCCAAACCTGGGGTGGCGAGGTTAGTCCAAATGTCTGATGCAACTATATTACCAGTGGCAATAACTGGAACTGAACACATAGGGAACGTAATGAGGGTAGTAAACCCAACAGGGAATATTAAAGTGAATATTGGAAGTCCGTTTTCACTTCCTAAAATAGATGGGACAATTGACAGTGCTATCTTAAAATCGATGACTGACATGATAATGGAAAGGATTTCTATACTCCTGCCAGAAAAATATAGAGGTGTGTATTACATCGAAAAAAAAGAGAGGCCTAGATAACTAATGTGCGGAATTATCGGCTACACTGGGCATTCACAGGCATTACCCATCCTAATAGATGGGCTATCAAAACTTGAATATCGGGGCTACGACAGCGCTGGGGTATCAGTCTTTAATGAAAACCAAACCCACACGACCTATAGATCTGCAGGTAAACTTAGCGAACTTCAAAAGCTAACCGAAACTTCAAAGGCCGACGGGATGTCAGGTATTGGCCATACCCGATGGGCAACCCATGGTGAAGCTAATACCGTAAACGCACACCCTCATAGCGACACTTATGGAAACCTATCTGTTGTTCATAATGGGATTGTAGAAAATTACCTGGAATTAAAAAAAGAGTTGGTCAAAAAAGGGCATATTTTCAATTCTGATACAGATTCGGAAACTATTCCTCATTTGATAGAGCACTATATGAATGACGGTGCCACTTTTGAAGAAGCAATCGGGATGAGTGTAGGCAGAATCAGAGGAGCGAATGCCGTAGTTGTAATGTGCAACGATCAACCTGAAAAGATAGTAGCGTTTAAAACTGGCAACGCAGGGGGTCTTATCATTGGATATGGGAAGGATGAAATGTTAGTCGCTAGTGATATCCCGGCGATCCTTAATCATACAAATACTATTTCGCACATGCGACCAGGGGAACTTGCGATATTGGAACCTAACTCCATCAAATTCAGGGACAACAATGGAAATTCCATCGAAAAAGAAAAGACTGTCGTTGCAAATAACCCTATCTCTATGGCCAAGGGTGATTACAGGCATTTCATGCTGAAAGAGATATGCGAACAACCTGACGCCATAATCGCCTCATTAATGGGTCGACTGTCTTCTAATAAAGGCTTATTTAACCTTGCTGATTTTAACCTTAGTGTAGAAGAAATCAAAAAAATTTCAAAAATAACTCTTACAGGAATGGGGACGAGCTTGCATGCTGCCATGCTTGCCCGTCTCTGGATGGAACGAATCGCAGGAATACCGGCAGAATGGGATAACTCGTCAGAATTCCGTTATCGAGAACCGCTTCTTGAAAAAGATTCCCTCTTTATATCCATAAGTCAATCTGGGGAGACAGCTGACACTCTCGCGGCGATGGAAGAGGTTCGAAGAAAAAATATCACCCAAATAACTCTTTGTAACTACTCAAATACACAAGCTTCCCACATAGCAGATCAAACGCTTCAAATTAGGGCTGGATTAGAAGTCGCGGTTGCGGGAACTAAAACATTTACATGCTCCTTGGTAACTCTTTATACACTTGCAATATATTTTGGAGTTCAAAGAAAGCACATCTCCCCTAATCAGGCCGCCAGTCTTACAGAGGAACTTTCCCGGCTACCAGAAATGATAGGAAGCGTTTTGGTTGATCAAAAACAATACGAGGAACTGGCAAGTAAATATCATACTAGCTCAGATTTTTTGTTTCTTGGGAGAGGGTACAACTATCCCGTTGCCCTAGAAGGTGCTCTTAAATTAAAGGAAGTCAGCTACATACATGCTGAAGGCTATCCTGCAGGAGAGATGAAACATGGGCCGATATCACTTATAGACGACAACATGCCGGTAGTCGCATTAATCCCAAAAGACTCTTTATATGAAAAAATGTTGAACACGGTGAATGAGGCAAAAAGTAGAGGGGCCATAGTCATTGCAATCGCCTCAGAATCAGACATGGAAATCAGCGCTAAAGTAGACCACGTCATAAGAATTCCTGACGTCTCTGATTCACTCTCCCCTATCGTTGCCACAGTGCCGCTGCAATTGATTGCTTATTATTTTGCTGTAAGAAGAGGATGTGATGTGGACCAGCCGAGGAACTTGGCTAAGTCAGTGACTGTGGAGTAGGTGGTTGAATAAATCGTTTTTTTTACCATTATTATTTGTAATCATTGCGCTAGCATGTACCACTGAAGAAAATATCGTGGTACCAAAGCAATTAAACAGTGTGATAGAAAAGCCTTCTATTGAAAAATTGCCGTATTTTGAACTAACCACCACTGATGGAAAAATAACTTCAGATCAGTTTTTAGTCGATAGTAAACCTGAATTCCTGCTTTTTATATCTCCTAATTGAGGAACGTGTATTTCCGAGTTACGGAAATTGGCTAAAACTGACCAAGAACTTTCATCATTGGCAAATATTTACATTATAGGAATGAATCCCGGTTATACATTTGAGGACCTAAAAGGCATGGCAGCCGGAAACCCAAACTGGATTTATGCCCTGCCAGCTGATGCTAGCACATTAAATTCAATAAAAGGCTTGAGCCGATCCACAAAAATTCTAGTGGGTGAAGAAAATGTGATTCTCAAAAGGTACAAACTTGGTGATTGGAAACTTTCTGAATGGATTGAAATATTTCAGAAGGTAGGCTAGGCAATAACAGCCTAAAGTAGCTTACCCATTCGATTTTAAATCAATTTATCGAGATATTTGGTGAAGCGAGGGACCATTACAAACCTTCCCATACTCTGATACCAGTCAATCACACCAGGACCGGTACCTAGCATTATATTTGCGTACATCGTTACTTGATCGCTGTTATTGTCATAATCCCATAACTCTTGGATTCTTAAGAAATACGATACCATGAAAACATTGAACCGATGTCTTTCTTCTTTACTTAAGGCTACATCACCTTCAATCGCTCTTAAATATATGTGTGTGAACCCAGGGTCCGTGATAATGAAGCCAATCCACTGGACTATACCGCTGGTCAATTCGGTCCGGGTGGCAACTAAAGAATCTTTATGCTGCAACCTTAGCTGTGATGCAAGGAAAACAGCAACGGCTAAGGTAGCTATCCCTGTCGCTATCTGAGCTACGATAGTTATATAGTCAAGCATTCTGGATGTACCTCCATTAACAGGTCAGTAATACGGCATAAATTACGTCTTTCCGGTGAGAATAGTGCAGGGGCCATCTCCGATTAAAATGTTAGACCTGATTTAAATTATTCTAAGGATATAGAGCGCCAGCCACCTTAGACTAGAAAGATAGTTACACAATACGGTAATATCAGCTCATTATGGAGAAAAAATTCAATTCCGAAAACCTTTATGAAGAGCTCCGGCAATCGCAAATGGATATACAACACCTAAGTGACAGTATCCAGGCTTTACGAGAAGAATTGGAATTTCAAAATTATGAGGAAGGCAAAAATATTCAATCTGCCCGGATGGAAGGGGTTGACGAGGTGACCCAGCTGAAAGGAACCATCACTAGGTTAAGAGAAGAACTTCAGGATTTGCAGTTCAAAAACAACCAGTTAGTTGAAAGACTACACAGCGACTACGCAGAGGAAATGCAACAACTCAGGGATACAGCTAGCGCCCTTCGTGCTGAATTGGAAGAGCTAAAATTCCAGAAGGACCAAGACGTTCAGAAAGCTATCTCTGATTCTGCTGTAGAAAGTGACCAGTTGAGGGCTACTGTTGGTGCGCTAAGACAAGAGCTTGAAGATCTCCGATTCAACAAGGATAACGAGGTCCAAAAAGCCATAACTGGTGGAGCAGATGAAATTACGCAGTTAAAAGAAACGTCAGCGTCTTTGAGAGATAACATTGAAACTGTAAAGAGCGAGTATGACCAAAAACTACATGACTTAGAAAGGGAAGCCCTCGATGAAAAAAACCATCTCACCCAAACAATAATGATTTTGAGAAATTCATTGGAAGGGGACTCCAACAATTGATACACATCGTTATTAGCTCTTCGTTTACCTATCATCCATCAAAGAAAGTACAGGTCGAAGTATGGCAAATAAATTAGAAGCCTCAGATAGAACCGAAATGTTATTGAATATCTCAAGACGGGTTGCCCAAGATGAATCAATCGAAGACATAATTGCTACCATAATTGAATTCACAACTTGGGAATTAAATGCAGAAAGAGGGTCTTTATTTTTAAATGATTCATCAACCAATGAGCTGTACACCAGATTTGCCCAAGGTACTAATTTAAGAGAAATACGGATACACAACAAAAGTGGAATAGCGGGATCAGTTTTCCAATCAGGAGTTGGAGAGATAATCCACGACGCATATAGCGATGATCGTTTTAATTCCGCAGTAGATCAGCAGACAGGATATACAACCAAAAATATTCTGTGCACCCCGGTCAAAACCCTAAACGGAGTAACTATCGGGAGCGCGGAGGTGTTAAACAAAAAATCCGGTCGCTTTACTAAGAAAGATTTAGAACTTTTAGAAGCAATGACAGAACAAGCGAGTATCGCCCTGCAAAGTGCTCAATTTGTGGAACAAATGCAGAAAAGCCGGGATGAGGAGAAAAAGCTTCTTGACGTGGTTTCGGAAGTAACTGCAGAGATAGACCTACCGACAATGCTAAGCAAGGTTATGGGAGAGGCGACCAAAATGCTTAATGCTGATAGGTCTTCGATATTCCTTAACGATCCAAAAACTAATGAGCTTTGGTTGCAAATTGGTGACGGATTGGAAAGTACTCAAATAAGGTTTCCGAATCATCTGGGCATAGCAGGCACCGTCTTTTCTTCTGGTGAAACTATCAACATCCCTCACGCCTATGCGGACCTCAGATTTAACCCCGATTTTGACAAACAAACCGGGTATTTCACTAGATCGATATTATGTGTCCCAATCATAAATAAAGATAGGGTGATTTTAGGAGTTACACAAGTTCTTAACAAAAGAGGAGGGCCGTTTACCGAGGAAGACGAACAGAGATTAAAAGCCTTTACCGCGCAGATTTCTGTCGGCCTCGAGAATGCCCAGCTTTTTGCAGATGTACAGAACATGAAAAACTATAACGATAGTATTTTACAAAGCGCGGCCTCAGGCGTGATCACCTTAGATGAAGACGAAAAAATAATAACCTGCAATGAAGCAGGCCTCCGGATACTGAACATTGATGAATCCGAAATATTACAAAAACCCGCCGTAGATTTCTTCATCGGGGAAAATGAATGGTTAATGGACCGCATTAACAAGGTGCAGGATGAACAACAAACTGACACTTTCGTAGATGTATCTTATCAAATAGGTGATGAAACATTATCACTCAATGGAACTGTTGCACCCCTCATAAGTATGGATGAAAAAAAACTCGGCGTTATGGTAATGCTGGAAGACATCAGTACAGAAAAAAGAATGAAGTCCACTATGTCCAGATACATGGATCCAGGTTTGGCAGACCAATTACTTAAAGGAGATGACAATTTAGGAGGTGAAGAAAAAAAAGCAACGATTCTATTTTCAGATGTCAGAGGCTTTACAACCATCACCGAGCAGTTAGGAGCACAAGGCACCGTCCAACTATTAAACGATTACTTTTCCATCATGGTTGATTCAATAACGAATCAAGGCGGCATGCTAGATAAATTTATTGGGGATGCCATAATGGCAGCCTTCGGACTCCCTTTCAGTACTGATGATGATGAAGATAGAGCATTAAGAGCCTCGATTGACATGATAACCAAACTTTGGGAATGGAATGAGGTGCGGGCTGAAAATGGGTTACCTCCAATTGACATGGGGATAGGATTAAACACAGACACAGTTGTATCTGGAAATATCGGTTCCCCCAAAAGAATGGATTACACAGTTATAGGGGACGGGGTGAATTTAGCAGCCAGATTGGAATCAGCCTGCAAACAGTATGCTGCACGCATATTAGTGAGTGAGTTTACGCATTCAAATCTAAAAGGAGTATATAGGTCTAGAGAAATCGACAGGGTGATTGTGAAAGGTAAAACAAAGCCTGTAGGAATATATGAGGTACTAGATTTCCATACCGCTGACACGTTCCCCAATGTAATGGAAGTATTGAATTATTTTAAAGATGGATTGGAGAAATATAGACTTGGTGACTGGGACCCTGCCATAAAGTCATTTAAGGAAGGGCAGAGGTTAAATCCAAAAGATTATATTACTGAGATGTACATAGAGCGTTGTCAAAGCTTAAAAGCAGACCCTCCGAAAGATTGGGATGGTGTTTGGGTGATGACATCAAAATAAATAATAAAATCATTCAGTCCAGTTGAACGAAATTATGACCTATGCTAAGTTTGGCTGACTTTTAACGGGAGATTTGCTGTGCTACCACATGTATCTAAATTTGGCATTTATTTTAATTCTTCAGAGGAAAAAGTCGTCAGAATTACTTCTCCATACTGGTTCCCTCCAGAGCCTGAATGGGTATATGTAACCAACGAAGTAAACGCCACTCTTTTGAGTATTCGGGAAATGATAAAAGCTCAAGGGTTAGCTGACCAAAGCGATTCTGTGATTTGGGGTCGCATACCTTTGTTAGATTAGTTTCAGGAAATTTATAGCACCAATAGTAAAATGCCACACGATAATGAGCTAAAACCAGATATACACCCAGAATATATTTCAAAATTATCGATAGATGCTGAGCAATGGGCCATGTTAGAACCTCTGGTTAGGTCTGCTTCAAATTCTGTCAAAAGGCTAAACCAATTGCTAACGGTAGAAACTGAGTCATCAACTATTTTCGTCTTGGGAAAGGTTTAAGTTTTGGACAACTTGTACCAACTTACCATCAGTGAGGCTTCAAGCTTGCTGGAAAAAAAAGAGATCTCGCCTGTGGATCTTGTGGCCTCACACCTTTTGCGTATACAGGAGACCGATGACCATCTGAATTCTTTTATAAAAGTTTTAAGTGACACTTCAAAAACATTTGCAGCGCAAGCCGAAAAAGAAATTCTGGCAGGGAAATGGAAAGGAAAGTTACACGGCATACCTATCGGGCTCAAAGATTTATATTACACCAAAGGCATACCAACGACGGTGGGATCCAAAATATATAAAGACTTCATCCCCGATTTTAACGCTACAGTGGTGGATAAATTATCTGAAGCAGGGGCTATCGTAATTGGCAAACTGCAAATGCATGAGTTTGCCTTGGGAACAACTAGCCATAACCCTCATTACGGTTCGGCCAGAAATCCATGGAACACTGAATGTGTTACTGGTGGCTCTAGCGGAGGATCAGCTTCCTCAGTCTCGGCTGGCCAATGCATGGGGGCTTTGGGTAGTGATACTGGGGGATCAATACGCATACCTTCGGCCTTATGCGGTATTGTAGGAATGAAACCCACATTTGGAAGAGTTTCAAGATATGGCGTGTTCCCCTTAAGCAGTTCTCTCGATACCGTGGGCCCCATGACGAGAACAGTGGAAGACAACGCAATAATGCTCAATGCGATCGCAGGACACGATATAAATGATTCCTTCTCCTCAGAACACCATCTATCCGACTATACATCCGATATCGAAAAGGACATTAGTGGAATAAAAATAGCGCACCCACAAACATATTTCTACGATGTTATCGATGAAGAAGTAGTCTGCTTAATGAAAAAGGCCTCTGAACATTTTGAGAGTTTGGGTGGCAAAGTAGAACCCGTTGAGGTACCCATACTTGAGCATACCCTGGCTATATCGGGAACAATACTCCTTACTGAGGCAGCCGAGATACATTCTGAAAATATCCGAACTAAAGCGGAATTAATGGGCAATGACGTTAGATCTCGCTTGCAACAAGGCTCTCTAACATCAGGAGTAGACTATGTTAAAAGCCAAAGAGCAAGAACCATTTACAATCAAAACGTAAACAACTTATTTAAAACTTACGACATTTTAATTGCCCCTACAGTGGCCACAGGTGCACCACCGATAAACGATACATCCGTAGAGATTAACGGGGTTCAAGAACTCATAGCACCATTAATGGCAAGACTGACTCGGCCACAAAACATAACTGGACTCCCTACCATTTCACTTCCTATTGGTTTCACATCAAAGGGATTACCGGTGTCGATGCAACTTACTGCACCTGCATTCCAAGAGGCTAGACTCTATAACGTAGCCAATCAGTACGAAAAAATATCAGCCTTCAAAAATATGCTTCCACCAATCTAAACACCTGTCACAATATCCTAATAAAAAAAACGTCTGGAGAAGATAAATTTATGAGCATTGAAGAACATCAAGGATTATCTCTATATGATGCTGCAAGGGAAGTAGGAGTAACTTTTGAAAAAGAATGGAAGCCGGAAAGCAAATCGATTGAAGTAAATGGAATGAAGTTTCATTATCTCGAATGGGGTGACCCTGCCAATCCCCTCATGGTGTTACTTCATGGATTTGCCCAACAATCACATTCTTGGGACTTTGTTGCTCTGTCATTCGCAGACAGATATCGAATAATCGCATTAGATCAAAGAGGGCATGGCGACAGTGATTGGGCATCAGATGGAGACTACACTCCAGAAACACAGCAGAAGGACATAGAGGCAATAGTTGCCAAACTAGGCCTCAGCGAATTTGTTTTGATGGGACTATCAATGGGTGGAAGAAACTCATTCACCTACGCCTCCTCTAACCCTGACCAGGTAAAAGCCTTAATAATTGTGGATGCTGGCCCTGAAAATGTTAGGGCTGGGACCCAGAACATAAGAAATTTCGTAGAGCAGGAGGACGAACTTGATTCTATTGATGCCTTTGTTGACAGGGTCATCAAATACAATCCTCGAAGAGATCCAATACAGATCAGAGGAAGCATAGTTAACAATTTAAAACAGCTACCTAACGGCAACTGGACTTGGAAATATGACAAGATCCTAAGATCTCAAGGAAGAATGGGGCGTCCCCAAGACCCAGAAATGACCAGCAGGCTATGGGGTTACCTAGAGAATTTGCAGTGCCCGACCATGGTTGTTAGAGGAGACAAGAGCGACATCATAGCTACTGGAACTGCTGACCAAATGATTGGCAAAATACCGGGTGGGAAATTAGCGATAGTAGAAAATGCAGGACACCTTGTCATGGGCGATAACCCATCTGGGTTTGAAAAAGCTGTAACGGCCTTTATAGAATCCATTTAAATAATATCTTCATAATCTCAATCCGAGGCTGAATTATAAATTGCTACACCGAAGATTGGGTGTTACACTTTTTGCAAACTTAAATTAGTTAAATAACAAGAAAGAGAAATCCAGGAGAACGGATTGGACAGGGCTGACAAGGAAGCCGTCATTGCGGAATACCGCGTTCACGACAAAGATACAGGATCGACTGAGTCGCAAGTAGCGATACTAACTTCGCGTATCAATGAATTGACTCAGCACTTGAGAGAACATAATCACGATGAATCCACAAGAAGAGGTTTGCTGAAACTTGTGGGAAGGCGTCGTCGGCTTTTACGCTATCTGAATGCAGAAGATGTAAACAGGTACAGGTCGTTAATAGCTAGATTGGGCCTTAGGCGATAGTAACTCACTCATCACCCTCCCCCGATTATTGCACATCTCCCATCTGAACCTCTGGTACTACTCCAGGAGTAAATCAACATTTCACTACATACAATAACCCGTAATATACACGGACATGATTTGGAATTGGAAACAGGACGTTTGGCTCAAAAGGCAGGCGGTTCTGTATTGATCACGCAAGGTGACAATGTGGTTCTAGCCACGGTCACAATGAGTAATCCTCGGGAAGGATTAGATTTTTTTCCTCTCACAGTGGATCTAGAAGAAAGGCATTATGCTATTGGTCAAATACCCGGAAGTTTTTTTAGACGCGAAGGTAGACCTACAACTCACGCCATACTCACTGACAGGCTAATCGACAGGCCAATAAGACCTCTGTTCCCCAAGGGATTTAAAAACGAGGTCCAAGTTATAGCAACAACACTGTCCAGTGATAGAGAAATGCCCCTCGACATAATAGCCTTAAACGGGGTTTCTGCTGCACTAAGCATATCGAACATACCATTTAACGGGCCTATCGCCGCAACACGAATTGGGTATATTGATGGCGAATTTGTAATTAACCCTACATATTCTCAACTTGAGGAAAGTCTTTTAGACCTTGTGGTTGCGGGTTCTACCGATGGAGTATCAATGATGGAGGCTGGAGCGAAAGAGGTAGATGAGGACGTTGTGTTTGAGGCTATTCAGCTAGCACAGTCAGTAAATTTAGAGATTATTTCCCTACAACAAGATTTCACTGAGGAAAGCGGTATCCCAAAAGCAGATTTCGTACCAAAAGGACATGATCCTGAAGCTGTGAAACAAGCAAGGGGAATTTTGGGAGACCGTATATACACGGCATTGTCAGATGCAGAAGATCAAGAAGACATGAGGAATCGTTTAAAAATTTTGGAAGATGAACTAGAGGAGTCCCTAGCAGAGAAGTTTGACTCTAGTGTTTCATCTGGAGCTTTTGAGGAACTGCTAGATGAACAATTCAGGATACGAATACTTAAGGACGGAGTTAGACCAGATGGAAGAGGTTTGAGAGAAATACGACCACTTTCAGCCGAGGTTTCGATTCTACCTCGTACCCACGGCACAGGATTATTCAACAGAGGGGAAACACAAATACTAGGTATAACTACCCTTGGTTCTTCAGGTGATGCACAAAAACTAGACAATCTTAGCCCGGAAGTATCCAAAAATTTCATGCTTCATTATAATTTTCCTCCCTATTCTGTTGGAGAAGCGAGAAGGGTTGGATCAACTAGCCGTCGAGAGATTGGGCATGGAGCTTTAGCTGAAAGAGCCTTGAGTGCTGTTTTACCTTCTCAAGAGGATTTCCCTTACACAATAAGAATTGTATGTGAGGCCCTTAGTTCAAATGGCAGTACCTCTATGGGTAGTGTTTGTGCAGGGACCCTAGCCTTAATGGATGCTGGGGTGCCGATAACATCACCAGTAGCTGGGATATCTGTCGGTCTTATTACCGGTGAGGATGGGGAATATGTAACTCTCACTGACATACAAGGATTGGAAGACCATGTAGGGGATATGGATTTTAAAGTTGCAGGTACTTCCGAAGGAGTTACTGCGATACAGCTTGACATAAAAGTAAATAGTATTAGTTTCGATGTAATAAAAGAGGCCCTCTCGCAGGCAAAAGAAGCCAGATCACAAGTATTAGACGTTATAACGTCTGCCATACCTGAAGTCAGATCTGATGTCAGCCCTTACGCACCTAGGATACAAAAAATCATGGTTCCTAAAGACAAAATAGGTGCAGTGATTGGCCCAGGTGGTAAAACAATCAGAGGAATAGTTGAAGAAACCGGTGCGACCGTCGACATACAAGATGATGGAACGGTTCTTATCGGGTCCTCTAATGCAGAAGATGCAGCAAGAGCAATACAGATGGTGGAAGATCTTACAAGAGAAATCAAAGTAGGAGAAATTTTTACCGGCACCGTAGCTAAAATTGCCAGTTTTGGAGCATTTGTTCAAATATTGCCTGGCACAGACGGTATGGTTCACGTAAGTGAACTCGCCAATTACAGGGTTGCAAATGTAGAGGATGAAGTAGCAGTCGGGGATCAAGTGGACGTGAAAGTAATAGGGGTCGACCATGCAGGAAAAATTAAATTGTCCATGAAAATACTTCTAGACGATAGTGATGGCTCTTCATCTTCTCGCCCAAGCCCAAGGAAAGAGATTGAAAAAGTTGAGGTAAATGTTGGGGACATCATAACCGGAGCAGTAGTGAATATTACGAAATTCGGGGCATTCGTTGAAATAGCACCTGGCACGGACGGAATGGTTCACATAAGTGAATTAGAAAATTACAGAGTCGCCAAAGTTGAAGACGTTGTTACTGTGGGAGAGGAAATTACGGTGGAAGTAATTAATGTAGACGATACCGGTCGTATAAAGCTTTCTCGTAAGGCCCTTTTAACTGACTAAAACTTCGTAATAGTCGGTGGTTAGGTTTTGTACAGGAACCAAGGTGATAAAAGGAGTTCCACCATGGCTGATATTAAAGTCGTTGTTAACGGAGTCCTAGGCAAGATGGGTCAGGAGGTTTTAAATGCCGTGGATAAAACCGACGGTATGAAACCAATTGGTGGTTCAGATATTGCCGCCAACATTGATCAAATACCATTGCCCAGTGGAGAAGGATCCATACCGGTATTTAAAGATATAAAAGATGCGGTTAAAGGAGCTGACGTTGTAGTTGACTTCACAAACGCATCGGGTGCCAAAAGTGTCATGGATGCAGCTGCACCAGCAGGGTCTAGTTGTGTAATTGGTTCAACTGGTTTATCCCAAGAGGATTTTGAAAAGGCCAGATCCTTGGCTGACTCTAACAACACAAGCATAATTATTGCTCCTAATTTCGCTATGGGAGCGGTACTGATGTCGCATTTGGTAAAAGAAGCTGCGAGGTTTTTTGACTATGCTGACCTTACAGAAGTTCATCATGAAGCAAAAATAGATGCTCCATCCGGAACCGCTATAGCAATAGCACAAGCAGCTGTAGAGGGAAAAGGAAGTGGGTTTGAGGCTCCATTGGCTGAAAAAGAACTCATCGCCGGCACCAGAGGCGGAACACACGAAGGAGTTGTAATACACAGCGGTAGAATGCCAGGACGAGTCGCACATCACGAGATGGTTTTCGGATCCTTAGGCCAAACTTTGACAATACGCCATGACTCGATAAATAGAGAGAGTTTTATGCCAGGTGTGATTATGGCAATAAAAGCCTCAGGAACATCAAATGGATTGACTGTCGGACTAGATAAAATTATGGGACTATAATCCTCTCCATTTTTTGTCGATTCATCCACCGGTTTAATATTCGATTTTACGGAGGAAACCTTGAATTCTTGCAAAATTGCTGTTGTGGGAGCAACAGGAGCCGTGGGCCAGGTATTTCTGGACATAGCTGAGCAACGAAATTTTCCCATAGATGAAATAAGACTATGCGCTTCAACTCGATCAGTGGGTAAAAAATTAAGATTTAAATCACAGGAGGTAGCAGTCGAACTCTGTACACCAGAAGTTTTGGATGAGGTTGACTTTGCATTCATTTCTGCAAGTGGTGATGTAAGCCGAGAGATGGCGCCGCTAGCTGCAAAACATGGAACAGTGGCTATCGATGATAGTTCAGCCTTCAGAATGGATGTAGATGTCCCGTTAGTTGTCCCCGAAGTAAATGCTGATGATTTATCTAATCACAAAGGGATAGTTGCCATACCGAATTGCTCTACTACACCTCTAGTGATGGTGTTAAATCCTTTGAGGAAGAAATCTTCTATCAAACGTGTTGTTGTCGACACCTTCCAGTCTGTAACCGGAACCGGGACAGCCGCACTGATTGAAATGAAACACCAGAGCAAAGCGGTCCTAGACGATAATCCAATTACAACCAAAGAATACCCTCACCAAATAGCTTTCAATGTATTACCCCATATAGAGCCTTTTCAAGAAAACGGGTACACGAGAGAAGAAATGAAGATGCTCTATGAAACCCAAAAAATCCTCCACGATTCCAATATTTTGGTTTCTGCGACATGTGTGAGAGTCCCGGTTGCTGTGAGTCACAGTGAGGCAATTCATATTGAATTCCAAGATCCAATAACGCCGAGTGAAGTCACAGAAATATTAGAAAATAAGCCCGGTATAAGGATTGTAGACGACCCATTCTCTGACGTGTATCCTATGCCAATAGACGCTGCTGGGGGCGACGATGTTCTCGTAGGAAGAATCCGAAAAGATATCTCACATCCAAATGGAATAGCTATGTGGGTTGTCTGCGACAATTTGCGAAAGGGTGCAGCTCTTAATGCCATTCAAATAGCAGAAGAAATGATGAAACGTGACGTAGTTTCAGAAAGTAACTGGAGGAAATAGGAACATGGTAGATTTTGGAAGACTTCTCACAGCTATGATTACCCCGTTTGATTCAGCCGGTAATATTGACTTTCCTCAAGCCAGAAAACTCGCAAAAGGATTAGTTGCCTCGGGAACTGACGGACTGGTGATAGGCGGGACCACAGGGGAATCTCCATCCATGTCAGATGACGAAAAGGTGCAACTATTTGCCGAGGTGAAAGAAGCTGTAGGAGACACTGCCACAGTAATCGCCGGAACGACAGATAATAACCATAGAAAATCTGTGGAACTGTCTATTGAGGCAGAAAAGGTTGGAGCTGACGGGTTGCTGCTGACGGTACCCGCCTATAACAAGCCTACACAAGAAGGACTCTACCAAAATTTTAAGGCCATATCAGAAGCGACTTCTCTTCCAGGACTACTTTATAACGTCCCATCTAGAACAGCGTTGAACATGACAACAGAAACTACACTAAGACTTGCTGAGATAGATAGCATAGTGGGAGTGAAAGAAGCTTCAAGCGATTATGTTCAAATAACCAATATTATTGACAAAGCTCCTGACGGGTTTAGGGTTTGGTCTGGAAATGATGATGAAACATTTCCCATCATGTGTGTTGGAGGACATGGAGTAGTAAGTGTTGCTTCCAACCTCTACGGAAATCAGATCAAAACTATGATGGGACTCATCCTTGAAGGAAATATTGAAAGTGCCGCCACCGAACACAAGCGGTTACTACCAATCTTCAAAGCTCTTTTTTGGGTCACCAACCCAATTCCAATCAAATATGCCGTCAATCGGGCAGGGTTTAACGCCGGACCAGTCAGACTTCCGCTCTGCGACCCAGATGAAGACTTCATATCGACATTTAATCCTGTAATGGACAGATACGAGGCCGATCTGCCGGTTTCCTAAATATTGCCAACCGGCTTAGTTCAAGAGGCTAATATATCCCTTACCATTATTGTGTGATCTCTATGAGGTCCTGTTGAAATGATGTCAACTGGGCAACCAATTAACTCCTGCAGACGATCCACATACACCCTTGCGTTAATTGGCAATTTTGAGACCTCTGATATACCGGCGGTGGGTGTATCCCATCCCTCTAGGGTTTCATAGACCGGTAAACACTTTTCTAGAGCGGCCACTCCCCCTGGAGGTTCGTCGAGAATTTCACCATCTAATTTGTATCCCACACAAATATTTATAGAGTCTAAATGATCTAACACATCCAATCTTGTGATGACTGCAGAGGTGTATCCATTGATCCTATTACTGTATCTCGCCAGCACTCCATCAAACCACCCTATTCTTCTTGCCCTTCCTGTTGTAGTACCGAATTCTTTTGCAATAGTGCGAATTCCTTCACCAACATTATCAAATAATTCCGTAGGAAATGGCCCTGAACCAACTCTTGTATTGTAAGCCTTAAATATACCCAACACATTTGTTATTTGCCTAGGCTGGATCGCTAGCCCCGTGCTAGCACCGCCGATGGTTGGGCTAGATGACGTTACGAACGGGTAAGTACCGTGATCCAGATCAAGCAATATACCTTGGGCTCCCTCTAGAACTACTGTACCTCCGCTATCCAAAGTATCATGCACATACCGGCCGACAGGTTTAATAAAGGACCCCAGCCGATTCCGCCAGTATTCACTTTTCTCTAGTATTGAATCTATGGAGACTGGTTCAATTTCGTATATTTTTTCCAAAATATCATTTGTAAACGGAAGAACTGATTCCAAACGTACCTTTAGGGTCTCTATATCCAAAATATCGGCAGCCCTAATACCAGTCCTAGAAGTCTTATCGCTATAAGCAGGTCCGATTCCTTTACCAGTGGTACCTATAGCCTGATTGCCTCGTCGTGTTTCTGCTAAAGTATCTAACATGACGTGATATGGCATTATGAGATGAGCTCTTTCACTAATCATGAGTGAGTGACTTATATCAATACCACCTCGTTGCAGTGCCTCCATCTCTTCGATCAGAACATCCGGGTCAACTACTACACCGTTCCCGATAACATTCATTACCCCGTCACTGAAAACGCCACAAGGAACCAAGTGAAGGCTGAAATTACCTAAATCATTTATAACTGTATGCCCTGCATTGTTGCCACCAGAGAATCTAGCCACAATATCTGCTCGTCTCGACAGATAATCTATGATTTTACCCTTACCCTCATCACCCCACTGGGCACCGAGAATGGCATAGGCGGGCATTAGCAATTCTCCTCAACTAGTATCAATAATTAATTCAACCTTGGAAACCTAGATATTTCGGGCAAAAAAATTTCTCCTCAATGAGGGTCCGGACCTCGAAACACGGACTCTTCATAGGGAGATACCGCCCGAAGTATAACAGAAGTTCGAGGATCAAATACTGTGCTTCACAAACCCCTATAAAAATTTATTAGCATGTTCGTCTAATTGGGCTAAAGCCTCTGATTCCCCCACACTATCGATTGTCAAAACCACTCGTTCAGCACCAGCGGAGAAAAGCTCATCTACCACACTTGGGTCAGGTGTAGCACCATAGACTGTTATACCTATTGACGACGCGTCTCTACCTGCTTCATTACAAAGTTCTTTTAGTTGGTTTTTACCGTTTTCAATTCCGTCAGGCGTGATCCTATTAGGCATCCAGGCATCGCCCCAGCTTACAATTCTTTTGAACACATTTTTTGCGTGACCACCTAGATATATTGGAGGATGAGGTCTTTGTACAGGCCTAGGGAAGGAATAAACAGGGGGGAAATCGTAATATTTCCCATGATACTCACTTTCGACTGTGGTCCAGAGTTCTTTCATTGCCATCACTGACTCTCTAGTTTGAGTCCAGCGATGGGAAAAATCCCCACCCATGATTTCGGTTTCTTCTTTTAACCAGCCGGCTCCTATTCCAAACAAAAATCTTCCCTTGGTGTACATATCTAAGGTGGCTACCTCTTTAGCTAATAAGAGAGGGTTCCTTTCTGGAACCAGGCATATACCTGTCCCTAAAAGGAGGTTTTCTGTAACAGCCGATGCCCGCCCCAAGGCTACAAAAGGATCAGCCACATCTGCATATTTTTTTGGTATTATGCCACCCGGCCCTGGCCATGGAGTCTCAGAACCTACGGGCAAAATGGGGTGTTCTGCAACCCACAAAGAATCGAAACCCGTTTCTTCAGCTTTGGACGCCAAAACTGCAATATCAATTGAATAATCTGTCGGAAATGTAGTTATTCCTATATTACCCATTTACACGTACCTCTACCTAAGGTTTAGTTAGCATCGATCCATTCCACCAAAACATTGATGGCGCGGTAAAGGTATACCGTTTCCTCGTCTGAAGGCAAATCTAAATCTTTCAATTGTTCGGATTGTTCATAGCCTCCTAAAGTCGTCGCCCCCGGAAGTATGGAAAGCACCATTTCCTTTAAAAAACCTTCGGGAGTTACAACAAGACAACCTCTATCGGGAAATCCGACAATTGGCTCCAATTCTATTGCTTGCACAGTATCCATATCCAAGAAACCAGGAAAGGTTTCTATCGAGGTTGCTAATTTTATAAGCAATTCCTGCAATTGAGTATTAGTATTATTTAAAATGGTTTCAGCTTGGAAAATATGTCCTCTAGTGGAATCCATTGTTTGACACCTCTTATAGTGGATATTATATTTTATTAGTCTTCGGGACTACATGGCTACGTAGCTCAGGGGTTAGAGCGGGCGCTTCATAAGCGCTAGGTCGCTGGTTCAATTCCAGCCGTAGCCAGGGACCCAGTGGGCCCTCGTGCTTGAATTCACTGTGCAGGTATTGGGCGGTTAGCTCAGTTGGTTAGAGCGCTACCTTCACACGGTAGAGGCCAGAGGTTCGAGTCCTCTATCGCCCACCAGAAGATGCCGAAGTGGCGGAACGGTAGACGCGCTACGTTCAGGACGTAGTATCCGCAAGGGTGTGTGGGTTCGAATCCCTCCTTCGGCACCAGTCCCCTAAATTCGCCTTGTTTTGTTCCTAGAAAAGAGTTGCCCGTTCACAAAAATGGAGTTTTTGCCGACATAATTATGAAATCCTTCTCATTGCACCGGCAAAAAGATCGGCTGATTCTGGACTTAGATAATATCCTCAATGTTTGGAGAAGCTCGCGAGGTCGTATCCCAACATAGCGCTGAATCTGATAATATCGACTTCTTTCCTAAAGTGTTTTTTTAAGGGTTCTTTAATATGCCGAAACTGGAAAGACTAAGTGAAGATGTCAGAGATAGGATGCTTAACTTTCCTTGCATTGAACATGACGACACACCCTGGACTCCAATGTTCAAGCCACTTTCTGAAAGTAACGTTGCTCTCGTGACAACGGCTGGGTTTCATGTCCGAGGTGATAAGCCCTTTGGCGTTCCCGAAGGAAGAGGCGACACTTCTTACCGGGTGATTCCGAGAGATACCAGCCCAGGGCAGATTGTGCAAAGTCACTGGAGTCTCAGTTTTGACCGGACCCAAACATACAGAGACATCAACATAACCTTCCCAATGGATCGTTTGGAGGAGTTGGTTGTGCGGGGAAAAATCGGATCTCTGTCTGACAATTATTATTCTTATATGGGAGCGTTGAGGGATGTAACTGGGCTGATCGAAAAGACAGGCCCGGAAGTCGCAAAAAGACTAAAAGATGACGGGGTCGACGTCGTTTTATTGACACCTACATGACCTGCCTGTTCAAACGCAGTTAGCGTTTTAGCCAGAATATTCGAGGAACACGCATTAGTGACAACAGGCGTTGTGCTAATTAAAGAACATGCTGAAAGAGTCAAACCTCCTCGAATGCTCGCCGTTCCATTCAACTTCGGCAACACCTTAGGAGAAGCAAATAATCCAGACTATCAACATGAGGTGCTTGAAGCCACATTCGCTCTGCTAGATCACAACTCAGGACCGGTATTGCAACAATTTGAAACAGGTCCCATTCCTGATCCGATAGTTCAGGGTTCTCACGTCATCAACACATCTGCAAGTAAGAGATTTAAAGCCGAAGAAGAAGTTCGATCATTTATAGATTACTACGAAAGGTGGTTGAGTTTGAATCTTGGCCGTACAGGAGTTGGACTGAGCACTATTCCTTATGGAGATTTTGGAAAGATGGCCAATTTCCTTGAAGGATACATAGAAGGGACTACATCAGATATGCCTGAAAGACCAACACAGTTTAGTCTTGCACATTTCATTAGATATTGCGTCGATGACTTGAAATCTTTCTGTTTCGAATCCCGAATGGCCCAAAAGCCTAATATTACAGTGAATGCTTTGCATGAATGGTTCTGGGTTGAAACATCAGTTGCGAGGTTAATTCTAAGATTGGAGAAAAGAATGGCCAGCGACGATAACGAGGAGATTAAGGCCGAAGCATACAGCATCGCAAGGTAAATGAATTACCCTCGATACCCATCCCCATTGCTTTAGGCATTTTAGAAACGGGTAAAGAAATTCTCCTAAATCAGTTACTGACCTAGCTAATCATGGGTTCCGCGTTGTCCTTATGGAAGTAGGCCTACTAAGGAGAGAGTAGCATACATTCAGCTGGCTTCGTATAGCGCCTCACTTCCCTGTCTTCAACCTTCTTAATATCCTTCTGTTAATATCCATTTATCTACCTCTAACAGTACGATTCCCAATCACATCGTGTGTTAGTCAAAATGTTACTATTCGGCGATGCTTTGTAAGGAATTAATCCCACGCTGATACTAATTCTCGAGAGGGTAATTTGAAGTGAACAGTTCATACTCACCTGAACTCTGGTCTTCGGACCGTGAATTAAGCTTCGCACAGGTTATCGAGCTTGCGGAAGAAACGATCCCGAATTTGGAACGATACCAGGTTTCTTACCTGGGATCTGGATGGGACAATGATGTATACAGCCTCAACAGCGATTGGATTTTACGGTTCCCCCGCAGAGAGGGAGTAATCTCGCACTTGGAGAAAGAAGTTTATCTTTCCAGTGTACTGGTGCCGGAATTGGAGCAAACGGGAGTTCCCGTCCCTAATGTCAAATTAATCACCCCGGGCCCTTCTGTTGGATTTCCCTACCCGATTGGAATTTACCCTATGCTTAAGGGGGTCTCAGCCGGGGCAGACCTCATGATAGAAATGAACTGGACCGATTTTATTCCTAAAACAGCAAATTTTCTGAGAACTCTACATTCGATTCCAGTTGATCACTTCAAAGATTTCGCCCTTCCCACGCAGGAAACCTTGGGATGTGTAGAATGGCTTCTTGAAAAGGAAGACATTTTGTTCCATCTTCATTCCTATGAAGTCAAATCCTTGGATGCGTGTGCTGAATGGTTGGATTCCTGTGAGCCTTTGCCGCCATTTTCGGGAGATCTATCTTTTATACATAATGATCTTTCTCCAGAGCATATACTACTGGACCCTGAGTTTGGAACAATAACCGGAGTAATAGACTGGGAAGATGGAGCTATCGGAGACCCTGTTTCTGATTTTGTAACACTTCCTTTTTGGATAGGTTGGGAAAATACCTTTAGAATTTGCGATTCTTATTCGCTTTCCATTGATGATAAATTCCTTAGCAGATTGGAGTATGGATCCAAACTTTCGTCACTTGCCTGGCTTTATGACGAGGCCCAACGCAGTAATGAGCTATCTTCGCAGATTTCCTATATTGAAAGGGTATGGGATATAAATCTATCTTTACTCAGATGATTGAAATAAATTGCTGACACCCCTTCGTGCGTACCCCATTTATCTACCCCAAACAGTGCTATTTCCAATCACACCGTGTGGTAGTCAAAATGTTACTATGGGCTCCCTGGAAGTTAATACAACCCCGACGGGTGGAAACTAATACAAGAAAGTAACTACTTAAGCAAGGAGATAGCTGCATGGCACAACAGCATTTTTTCGTGACCGGCGCAATGGGTTGTGTCGGAGCCTGGGTCGTCCGCAATCTTGTGCAGAAAAACTCATCGGTAACTGTGTTCGACCTCAGTACGGATCGCCACCGCCTAGAATTAA
>JAPYSB010000013.1 GCA_029936675.1 Dehalococcoidia bacterium
CTCCAGAAATGGGCAATTTGAATTCCCCTAAAATATCGGCTTCACATAATCCGAATTGAGCATCTGAATCACAAATTTCAGGTAATAGCTCAACTGGGATATCAAAAATATCCAGGATTTGTTGAGACCATTCAAGGGCGTTTAAATCAAAGAGCATTGTGCGAGATGCGTTTGTAACATCAGTTACATGATTTTTACCCTTGGTCATATTCCATATAATCCAAGTATCAACAGTCCCAAAGGCCAAACTCCCTTCCTTGGCCCTGTTATATGCCCCTGGAATGGAATCTAATATCCATTTTATTTTGGTTGCTGAGAAATATGGATCTATTGATAATCCTGTTACCCTGGTTATCATTTTGGCCTCAGGAGTGCCAATCATTTCTTGGCATATGTCGGTTGTCCTTCTACACTGCCATACAATTGCTTTGTGTATTGGTATGCCACTTTTCCTATCCCATATCAGAGTGGTTTCTCTTTGGTTTGTTATACCGATGGAAATTATGTTTTTCAACGAGATTTTAGAGGCCTTAATTACCTCTCGCATACAGGAAAACACACTTTCTAATATCTCCTGTGGGTCATGTTCTACCCAGCCAAGATTTGGGTAAAATTGAGTTATCTCCCTATAGCTGGATGCATACAATTCTCCACGAGAGTTTACCAAAGCCACTGTCGTACCGGTGGTCCCTTGATCAATTGCGAGGATATATTTTTCTGTCATATACATCACCCCGTCCTAAAGCTGAAAATTTAGGTGGATTCATATGGTATGGTGAACCTTGGGGATGTCAACATTTTTTTGATCTCAAACGTGTAAATCGGAGACTTCATGAACAAGCGATCTATAAAAATAAACGCTGGTAACCTTTCGATTGATGCGACTTTGAATCAATCAGATATGGCTGAGCAAATCTGGAACTCCCTACCTTTATCAGGTACAGCAAACATATGGGGAGATGAAATATACTTTGGCATTCCTGTCACCGCTATCGAGCATTCAGGGGCTTCAGATTTGGTGTCATCGGGAGATATTGCATTTTGGCCCCCAGGCAATGCATTTTGTATATTTTTCGGACGAACTCCTGCAAGTACCGATGATGAGCCAAGAGCTGCAAGTGCCGTTAATGTATTTGGTCATATCAGCGGTGACGAGAAACTTTTCAGAGGGGTGAGTGGCGGTACAGAAATCAATATTGTGGTTAAAGGATAACCGGATATCATAATGAGCTACACTAAGTTACTTCGAGAAGAAGCTGATCACCTTTGGGAAAAAGAATTCATGCACCCCTTTGTTCAAGGAATAGGGGATGGAACTCTTGCTCTTGAAAAATTTCAACATTATATGAAGCAAGATTATTTATTTCTGATTGAATTTTCTAAAGTCATATCTCTTGCCATCGCAAAATCAAAACATCTTGATGATATGGGTTGGTTTGCCACACTGTTGAATGAAACCTTGAACACCGAAATGGCTCTTCATGTCAGTTTTTGCCAAGATTTCAATATCCAGCAAAAAGACCTTTTAGCTACAAAGATGTCGCCGGCCACCCATGCATACACAAGGCATCTTTTGGAGATAGGATATTCAGGATCCACACCTGAAATAGCCACTGCTATATTACCGTGTTCATGGGGTTACTCAGAGATCGGGAAGCGTTTATTTAAACAAGGGTTGCCACAAAATAATCCTCTATATTCAAGATGGATCGAAATGTACAACTCTGAAGAATTTGAGGAACTGGCCTTATGGATTCGCAATTTTATCGATCGCGAAGCAAAAATTATGACGCCCGCTAACCAAGGAACCCTAAAAGATATTTTCTTCACCAGCACTCGATACGAATATAATTTTTGGAATTCTGCCTACATTTTAGAAACTTGGTGAAGGCCAATTAGCCAATCTGATATTTCCTAAAGTAATAACAATTCTTTGACTTATCATTATATGGTATACTAAGAAACCTCAAGATAAGAACGTATTAAAGAACAGCAGAGGCGGTTATTGTGGCCAAGATAGATTCGATAGATATAGCGGAACCCGTAAGTGAAAAAACATGCTTTCACCACTGGATCATAGGTGATCCCGATGGACCTACTAGTTCAGGAAAATGTAAACTCTGTGGTACCCAAAGAGATTTCATGAATTATTTTGAAGGCTCATCTTGGGGATCTGATATCTCCTTAGACCAGTTAGGAAAGTCTACTGGTGCCACCAGAGAAGCATCTTATGTTAGTGTTGCCCCCCGCGTCACTGATGATGAGGAATAATAACTAACGAAAGAGATCGTTTTCCTTTGGTCTCAGCAAGGATTCCCCATTTAAGCTTTCAGGTTTGAATTCGCATCCCCTTATCAGGACCACCGGAATGTTTAAGGACTTTCCAGTAACTAACTCTGAGGCCGCGGCTAATTCATCTGCAACAGCTATCGTGGTTACCTTAAGTATTTTGCCGACGGCATCGACGGTGTCTTTGTAGTCTATGTAAGGACTCATTCCTGCGCATCCAATGGCAAAATTTACGTGTCCATCCCTCCAGGGACGGCCGAATGTGTCTGAAATTATGACACCGATTGAGTTTGTATCTGATAAATTTTTCAGATCTTTGAGAATTTTTTTGGCGGAAGCATTTGAATCTCTAGGTAAAAGAGCAATTTTAGTGTCTCCCTCTATGTTAGAAGAGTCAATGCCTGCGTTGGCACAAATGAAACCATGAATACTCTCTGTTATCAAAACCCCTCTATCAAAATCTGTTCTTACAATCTCCGATGACTGTTCCAAGATCATTTGAACCAATCTTGGGTCTTTCCTAAGTTTATCCGCCAACTCCAAGGCCTCAGAGGTAGGAATGACATCCAGCAAATCACGAACCATCCCTTCAACTTTGGAAACAACTTTCTGAGTAACTACTATTACATCTCCGGGTTTTATGCCTTCAGCGGAGGAGAGCGCAGATTCGTAAATCAATTTTGGCAAATCGTGCGAAGTATCGAATTCAGGCAGACCATGCAGACCTATAATTTCTATATTTCCCATAAGTTAATATCCTCTAAATCCTTAATGTTATACTCGCGAAACCATTATTACGTTAATTCCCAACATTTTCACACCCAGGAGGTTTTTTCTTTGATTTATCTGAGAAGTTTACTATTTGTCCCCGGAAACCAGCCAAACATGCTAACCAAGGCTGCTTCCTTTTCTCCTGATGCTTTTGTGCCAGATATGGAGGATTCTGTAGCATGGGACGATAAATCACAAGCAAGAGAAACTGTCTCAGCCAATCTAGAAATGCTGGCAAATACCGGTAAGAAAGTTATTCCCAGAATAAATTCATTAGATACTGGTCTTTGCAAGGCTGATTTAGCGGCTATCGTCGGACCACACATTTATGGAGTGTCTGTCGGAAAAATCAACACGCCTGCTGATGTGACAATCATCTCAGACACTATTGCTCGATTGGAAACTGAGCGTGGTATCACAAAGGGGTGTACCAAACTAGTGCTCTGGATAGAAACGGCCTTAGGGATTTTGAATGCCCATCAAATACTATCTTCAGACGCCCGTATAAAAGCCGCCGCATTCGGGGCAGAAGATTTCACCAACGATATGGGAATCGAACGAAATGAAGACGACCGTGAGATACTTTTTCCGAGAAGCCAGATAGCCATAGCCGCAAGGGCCGCTGGCGTTCTGGCCTTGGACACCCCGTTTTTCGGCTTTAGGGATCCAGATAATTTAAAAATAGATTCCGAACAATCTAAGGCAATCGGTTTTAAAGGAAAATTCGCAATACACCCATTGCAGGTAGACATTATTAACCATTGTTTCTCACCTTCCAGTGAAGAAATAGCGCATGCCATGGAAGTTATTCAGGTTTTTGAGGAAGCAGCAGAAAAAGGTAGGGGCTCCACTTCTTTGAACGGTCAAGTGGTGGACGTGCCCGTTGTTAAAAGGGCGGAATCCCTCCTTAATCAAGCCAGGCAAATGGAAATTATTTCTTGATGAACCACCAAGACCAAATCATACTGAAAGGCATGAATTTTTACGGATATCATGGTGTCAATCCGGAGGAGCGTTTGGTAGGGCAAAAGTTTGTTGTTGATATAACTGTAGGGTGCTCCTTATTGAAACCGTCCGTATCAGACATGGTTTACGATACGGTCAGCTACTCCGATTTATTTAAAACTGTAAAATCGATTGTGGAAGGGCAACCTCATAATCTCCTTGAAAGTGTCGCGAAAAATATTTCCGATGCGATATTTCTCAACTATGATATTGAAACAATATCTGTGACAATTAAAAAACCAGACGTACCAATAGACGGAGCCAACCTAGATTACGCCGGGATTACCTTAACCCGTAACAAAGGTAAATAAAATTCATTTCAGAGGGTTTAGAGTGCCAGAAAATCTACCAAAAACATTAGGCGCATTAGTAGAATCGGGTTACAAATCCCGTTCAGTCAAAGAAGAAATTAGAACCAATTTAGTTCAAAGAATTAGCGATGGCATGGAAGTATTTCCTGGAATAGTTGGATTTGATCAATCCGTTATCCCACAAATACAAAACGCCATTCTTGCTGGGCAAGATATTATTCTGCTAGGTGAACGGGGGCAGGCCAAGTCAAGAATAATACGACTTTTGGTTGATTTGCTGGATGACCATATCCCGTTTATCCAAGGCTCTGAAATAAATGACGATCCGCTCCACCCTATCAGCCAGTACGGCATTGAAATTCTTGCCGAACATAAGAATGATACAAAGCTAAGTTGGCTTTCCAAAGAGGATCGTTATTCGGAAAAACTTGCTACACCGGATGTTTCAGTGGCTGATTTAATAGGAGAAATTGACCCTATCAAAATAGCCGAAGGGCGATATTTATCGGATGCCTTGGCAATACATTATGGGATGATACCCCGAACAAATAGAGGGGTGTTCTGTATAAATGAACTTCCAGACCTTACCGAGAGGATACAGGTTAGTTTATTTAATTTAATGCAAGAACGAGATATTCAAATAAAAGGCCATCAGGTGAGATTACCTTTAGATATGATAATTGTCGCCACCGCCAACCCTGAAGATTACACAAACAGAGGTCGCATTATTACCCCTCTCAAAGACAGGTACGGCGCCCAAATCCGGACCCACTACCCAGCTGAAATTTCACAGGAAATGGAAATAGTAAATCAAGAATATAAGAAGTTCCCTGATTCCGACCAACTAGTTAAAATCCCTAAGTTTATGAAAGACATTATTGGGGAAATAACCCATTTGGCCCGCAGGAGCCCAGAAATAAACCAAAGATCTGGAGTAAGTCTAAGAGTTTCAATTTCTAATTTTGAAACAATGATCGGACAATCCTTTAGAAGAAGTCTTATCACCAGCTCTGTTTCCTCGCCAAGGATTAGCGACCTCTCATACCTAATTGCATCAACCATTGGTAAAGTGGAGCTCGAGACCGTGGAGGAAGGTTTAGAAACAAAAATTATTGGTGACATTGTAGATAGAGCTGTTGCAAATGTATTCGCAAAATATACCGAACCGGATGAATTTAACTTCTTATTGGGAAAATTTGAGGAAGGATTAACCATACAATCTGGTAGTTCAATATCTGATGATGAATATTTAGAAGCAATTAAAAATACTGAAACGTTGCGACATAAGCTGATTTCGCTGTGTAATCCGATAACAGACAGCAGCGCAATAATTTCAGCACTTGAGTTCGTCTTAGAAGGATTGTATCTCGGCAGCAAGTTAAGCAAGGATTCACAGAACGGCAACGCGAAATATTTAATATAAGCTACCCAACATGCCTTACTAACTAATTTAAATTTCTTGATTTGTAATTTTATAGTTCGGAGTAATAATGGCCCAAAATGACAACCCGTTAAATATGTCCCGAGCATATAGCCCGGCCGATACTGAAAGCAGGATATACAAATTCTGGGAGGACTCTGGGTATTTTAAGCCAGATACCAGTTCGGATAGCCCTCCCTTTGTCATGATAATGCCTCCCCCTAATGTAACTGGCGAACTTCATATGGGTCATGCGCTGACAGTTGCCATCGAAGACATGATAGTACGTTGGCATCGAATGAAGGGAGAACCAACTTTATTTTTGCCAGGTACCGATCATGCTGGTATAGCCACTCAAGTGGTAGTCGAACGATTGCTAGCAACAGAAGGCCTTAATCGATATCAACTTGGCAGAGAAAAATTTGAGGCCCGTATATGGGAATGGGTTGAAACATATGGAACCCGAATCTATGAACAACTTCGTAGACTCGGGACTTCTTGTGATTGGTCTAGGAGTAAATTTACACTTGATGAAATACCTAGAGCCGCAGTACGAAAAACATTCGTGGATCTTTATAAGAAGGGATTGATTTATAGAGGAGAACGGATAGCTAATTGGTGTCCAAGGTGCTCGACTGCCTTATCTGATCTCGAAGTCAAATATAAGGAAGTCAACGGAAATTTGTATCAAATACGATATCCTTTTTCAGATGGGTCAGGGTTTCTAGTGGTAGCCACCACGAGACCTGAAACAATGCTGGGAGACACCGCCGTCGCAGTTAATCCGGAAGACGAAAGGTTCAAAAAATACATAGGGAAAGAAATAAAATTACCCTTAACTAACCGGCTAATACCGATAATAGCTGATGGAGCCGTGGAGGTGGAGTTCGGCACGGGGGCATTAAAAGTGACTCCCGCACACGACCCAGTTGACTTTGAGATAGGACTCAGAAATAACCTTCCCGTAATAACTGTCATCGGAGACGACGGAAAAATGAATTCTGCAGCAGGAGAATTTCAGGATCTTGATAGATTCAAATGTAGAACACTGATTGAAGACCAGTTAAAAGCCCAAGGTTTATTGGTAAAAACGGATTCATTCCAGCATTCTATAGGCCATTGTGACAGATGTGATGAAATCATCGAACCCTTAATATCAAAGCAATGGTATATATCTATGGAATCCTTGGCAGCACCTGCAATAAAAGCAGTGAAAGAAAACCAAATACGGATCATCCCAGAAAGATTCACTAGCGTATATTTTAACTGGATGGAAAATATTCGAGATTGGCCAGTAAGCAGACAGTTATGGTGGGGTCATCAAATACCAGTCTGGTACTGCGAAGATTGTTTGTCCGAAACTGTCACCAACGAGGATCCTCAAGCTTGTAAATCCTGCGGCTCATCGCAGATACAACAAGACCAAGACGTACTCGATACCTGGTTTAGCTCTGGATTATGGACACATTCGACACTCGGGTGGCCTAATGACACTGAAGATTTGAAATCTTTCTACCCCGGTTCGGTGATGGAAACAGGATACGATATCCTGTTTTTCTGGGTGGCAAGGATGATTATGTTAGGAATATCAAATATGGGCCAGATACCATTTCACACGATTTATCTTCATGGCCTTGTTTTAGACCCAGAGGGGGTAAAGATGAGCAAAACTAAAGGCAATGTACTCAACCCCCTCGATCTGATAGATGAATACGGAGCAGACGCGGTACGGTTTGCACTAACGACCGGCACATCTGCCGGAAATAATCTAAGAATGAACGAGCAGAAACTTGAATCAAGTCGTAATTTCGCCAACAAGCTGTGGAATGCATCCAGGTTTGTTATTTCAAATCTCAACCAAAGAGAAGCTCCTATCAAATTTTCCAAACCTGAAAACATCTTAAATCGACACGATAAATGGATACTTTCACGGCTTGACCAGGTGACTCAGGATGTGAACCGCTTGATGGAGGATTTTCAATTTGGTGAAGCTCAAACACATATTCACGATTTTCTTTGGAATGAATATTGTGACTGGTACATTGAATTAACGAAGGGCAGGTTGAAAGCCCAAGATGTTGAATCCCCATTATCTATTTTGGCATACATTCTAGAGCGGACGCTCAGGTTATTACACCCGTTCTTGCCATTTGTTACGGAGGAAATTTGGGCTAATTTATGTAAATCATTGGATACACCGGAAGATTGGCCCAACTCTTTAATCACCGCAGAGTATCCCGTTATTTCCACAACAACAATTGACGAATCCAGCATCATAGAAATGGGTAAATTGATCGATTTTATCCGGGCGATAAGGAACATGAAATCTGAATTAAACATTCAACAGAGGCAAAAGATAGAATGCAGAATTGCGTCCGAAATGGAATCAAGCTTGGTGAAGGCTGAAAAATCCACTCTGGAAAACTTCGCAGGGCTTTCCATTTCAGAAATTAGCGATTCACACTTGCTTCAAGTGCACAGCGGAGAAATCCCTATAGTAGAAAATCTGGGCACAGCTTATATCTCCTTAGGAGAGGGCGGGGATTTAGGTGACGAATTAGAACGCCTTCGGGCCGAGCAGAATGAACTGTCAAAATACATTTCATCTTTAACTAAACGTTTATCCAATCAATCTTTTATCGACAAAGCACCCGAAGAAGTTGTTGAAAAAGAAAAGGGAAGACTGAAAAGATCCACTGATCGAGAAATACGAATAAATGAAATACTTGAGACTTTAAATTAACTCGCTAGAAACTTGATTTGGGATTAAGCTGCCAGACCGCAGCACCGTTTGTATTTTTTGCCACTCCCACATGGGCATTGTTCGTTTCTCCCAACTTTTGTACCAACAGAACGTTTAGGTGACCTATTGGAACTGTTCGTTTTAAAAACAGATTTACTTTGACTGGCTACTTTGGAGTTCAAACGGGTTTGAGTACCTAATTCCGGATCTATGGGAGTCCCTGTCTTAAATATGGTGTGAACCACATCATCTACTATTTTAGACTGCAAATTTTGGAACAATTCATGGCCTTCTTTCTTGTACATAACCAGTGGATCTCGCTGTCCGACAGCTTGCAGGCTAATACCCTGACGGAGATTCTCCATGGCGGTAAGGTGCTGTACCCAGTTTGCATCAATCGTTCTAAGCATGATGTATCTTTCAATGGATCTCGCGTTATCATCTCCAAGTACCGCTTCAAAACTACCGTATGTTTTTCCTATTTGATCTCTTACCTGATCAGAGTAATTTTTTTGTCCAGAACTGAAGACATATTCCGGATCGGTCAGGTCTCCGGTGAGTGGGATTATCCTCTCGACGCTCGTTGTCACATTTTGAATATCCCAATTTTCGGTCGCGGCACTCGACATGCCATCGGTGATTATTGCCTCACATTCTTCTTCAATCATCCGTTGTATCTTAGGCCGTAGTTCTACACCGTCTAAAACAGCATCTCTCTGTTCATAAATGACGTCTCTATGCGAGTTAACTACATCGTCATATTCGACTAAATTCTTACGCATATCAAAATGGAACGACTCAACTTTAACTTGAGCACCTTCAATAGATCTTGAAATCATCTTATTCTCAATTGGGGTTTCATCATCCATACCTGCCCAATCCATAATCGTCTGAATCCTCTCCCCTCCAAATCTTCTGACTAAATCGTCATCCAAGGCACAGAAAAATCTGGTTTCTCCCGGATCGCCTTGCCGCCCAGACCTACCTCTCAATTGATTATCTATCCGTCTAGCCTCGTGCCTTTCTGTACCAATTATGTAAAGGCCACCGACGCCCAATACGTGGGCATGATCTTTTCCCCATTGGGCTACATCCTCTGAATCCGGCTCCATTGCGCCACCGAGAACTATATCTGTTCCCCGGCCTGCCATATTTGTAGCAACTGTTACAGCCCCAGGCCGGCCGGCCTGGGCGACAATCGTCGCCTCTCTATCATGCTGCTTCGCATTTAATACCTCATGCTTAACTCCTTGTTTTTTTAACAAAGCACTCAGAACCTCTGACCTATCTATGTCAGTGGTACCTACTAATACAGGCTGGCCTTTCTCGACTCTAGATTTGATCTCTTTTACTACAGCGTTATATTTAGCCGCTTGGTCTCGATATATCAAATCCCCATGGTCGGTTCTCATAACTGGTTTATTAGTAGGGACGCTGAGAACCTCGAGCTTATAGATCTTCCAGAATTCCTCTGCTTCTGTCGCTGCAGTACCCGTCATGCCAGATAGTTTTGAATACAATCTAAAATAGTTTTGAAGGGTAATCGTGGCATAAGTCACAGATTCCCTTTGCACAGCGATATTTTCCTTCGCTTCAAGGGCTTGATGAAGTCCATCAGAATACCTTCTACCTTCCATCAACCGCCCGGTGAATTCATCCACAATCACAACCTTCCCATCTCTCACTACGTATTCCCTATCCTTTTTGTAAATAACTTCGGCCCGAACAGCGTTTTCTACAAAATGAGCTTGCCCGAAATTTTCAGTGTCATATAGATTATCTATTTTTAGAAATTTTTCGATCTTCGCTATACCGCTTTGGGTTAATGAGACTGATCGGTGCTTTTCCTCTACCGAATAATCTTCTTCTTCTCTTAGACTAGGAACAATCTTGGCATATATGGAGTATTCATTGGGATTTTGTTCTGACGGACCACTTATTATCAAAGGTGTCCTAGCTTCATCAACCAAAATATTATCAACTTCATCCACTATGGCGAAAGGTCGCCCTCTTTGAACCCTTCTTTCAGCAATATCCACCATATTGTCTCTTAAATAATCAAAACCAAAATCATTGTTTGTCCCATAGGTTATATCTGCCCCGTAAGCCTCTTGTCGGGTAATCCTCTTTTCTTTAACAGTATTTCCATCGAAGTCATCCGAATGAAATAAAGAAGCGTAATCATGTTGTAAAGCAGAGACGGAAACTCCCAATGAGTTGTAGATTGCTCCCATCCACTCCGCGTCTCTTTTAGCCAAATAATCATTTACTGTGACAACATGGACTCCTTGGCCTGATAGTGAATTGAGAAATGCAGGCAAAGTTGCAACCAAGGTTTTTCCTTCACCAGTCCGCATTTCGGCGATTTTACCTTGGTGTAGAACTATCCCACCCAGTAGTTGAACATCAAAATGCCTTTGACTCAAGGTTCTTTTGGCGGCCTCTCTGGCCGCAGCAAACGCATCAGGTAGTAGATCGTCGAGTGATCTTCCTTCGTTAAAATCATTTCTTAGGGTATTTGATACGTCTTTTAATTCCCCTGCCGATTTCGCCTCATACACAGCTTCTAAAGCGTTTATTTGGTCAACCAAAGGTCTAAGTTTATCTAGGGCTTTTTCGTCAGAGCTACCCAGTATATTAGTTATCGCTTTTAAAAAGGCCATTGTGTTTTGTTACCAGTTCCGTATTTCATGAAGAATTATACGACTAGCACATTTATGAGCACCAGCGGTTATGATCCAAAGTTAATGGAATCTAAGACTCAAACATTGCCCCCACTGAAAGGCCGCCATGGATTCTGTGAATCGCCTCCCCCAACATAGGAGCGATGGAAAGGACTGTTAATTTCGGACCGCGTTTTTCGCCTGGTACCGGTAATGTATCAGTCACCACAGTTTCAATGACGTCGCTCTGCCCCAATATTTCGCTAGCCTCCCCAGATAGCACTGGATGAGTAACAGCACAATAAATATCATGCGCGCCATGTTTTTTTAAGGCCTGTGCTGTTGCTATCACAGTCCCGCCTGTGCCTAACTCGTCATCAACAATCAATGCGGTCTTATTTTTGACATCTCCAATCAAGCTCACAGCTTCGACTCGGTCCTCATTGCCTATTCTATGCTTCTCCACCAATGACATACCAACATTCAAAAACCTGGCAGTATCTCTGGTTCTTTTTACATCACCTGCGTCAGTAGCAGAAGCCACCTCAATGCCTATGTCATTATTTTTGAAATACCCAGCCAACATCTGCACAGCAGATAACTCATCAACCGGTATATTGAAAAACCCCTGTATTTGACCCGCATGAAGATCCACCGTTAAAACCCTGTCGGCCCCAGCGACTGTAAGTAAATTTGCAACCAACCGAGCCGTTATTGGCACCCTAGGTTGGTCTTTCTTGTCACTACGTCCATAAGAATAATGTGGTATAACAGCCGTTATACGACCAGCAGATGCCCTTTTCGCAGCATCTATCATGACCAAAAGTTCCATTATATGGTCATTAACCGGGCGGCAGAAAGTCTGCATCAAAAAAACATCCTTTTCTCTGATGTTTTCTTTGAAACTTACGAATGTGTTGTCATTACTGAATTTAAAAACGTCACACTCACCTAAGGGAATACGTAAATAATCACAAATGTCAGCTGCAAGTTTAGGATGAGAATTACCAGAAAAAATTTTTAAATCTTCAAAAGAAGGCATATTACCGTCATCTACATAGTATTTTGATATGAATAACAACCTTTTATGGTTGTTTCCGATCGGTTAAGCGAGCCGAATTATAGCACAGCAAAAGACACTCAATCATGGAGGTTTCCTTACTAGTATTGCTTATTCCGCCAAGGTAACTGATACTTTTCTTTCCTATCGTTAGGATGTTTATCAGGACAATAAAATGGCAAAACAATTACCAGTAAAACCTCAGTTAAGAGATTTATCTCCTCGGTGGATACAAAGGCAGGATGGAGTTTTTCTCCATCTTGAAGATGATCTAGGGCTGGCGAAGACCGCCGTACAAATACCCCAAAACCTAACTCCAATACTTTTGTTATGTGACGGAACGAGAACACTCCCATCTATTAATGGTGGCTTATTACTCCAAGGTATATCAATAGGGGAAGAAAGAATCTATAAACTTATTGAACAGTTGGATGACGCTTTGTTATTGGAAAACGGTAAATTTACTGGTGAAAAAAATAAGGCCATCCAAAAGTATCGGAATTCTAAAAATCGGCCAATGTCTTTCGCAGGCACAATATATCCTGCCACAACTTCTGATCTAGATCTTTTCATAGAAGAGAGCAAGTCAAAATTCAGACGATCTGGTCAGTCGGATAAATATGATGGGGTCTTACAAGGACTGCTATCACCACATATTGATTTCGCCAGAGGCTACGCCACTTATGCAGAGTTGTGGAAGGAAAGTGAAGAGGATTTAGATGGCATTGAACAAGTGGTCATTCTAGGAACAGATCACACCGGCGGTTTAGGATCCATAACCCCCACTATGCAAAACTACCAAACTCCCTACTCAGAGCTGGAAACAGACTTGGAAGGGATCAAATTGGTAGAGGCTGCTATTGCAGGAAAAGATCCCTACAATGAGGAATTACATCATCTCAAGGAGCATTCCATTGAACTAGCCTTGACCTGGCTTCACAATTCCATGAGAGGAAAACAGTTCAAATTGCTGCCGATATTATGTGGTTCCTTTCAGAAGTTTATTATCGACAAACAACAACCGGACACTGATCAAACCATTAGTAATGTGATTGACTCAATCTCCGAATATCGAAAAAAAGCGAGAACTTTGGTAATTGCGGCAGGAGATTTAGCACATGTTGGCCCGGAGTTTGGCGACGCAGCCCCTATAGATGAATTATCTCTTGCGAATCTAGCATCAAAAGACCATATTTCTCTAGCAAGTATTGAAAAAGGAGATCCTAATAAATTTTTTGAAACGAGTGCTGAAGAAACAGATGTAAGAAAAATTTGCGGACTTACTCCCATATACCTGATGGGGAAAATTTTGAGCGACTGTAAAGGATACAGCGTTGGGTATGATCAATGTCCAGCAGATCAGAACAAAACATCTGTTGTATCTATTGCTGGCACTTTGTTATTTGGTGAATGAGGCAAGGTAAAGATGAAAAGGGTTGGATTTTTACTGAAAGTACGAGAAGAGTACATAGAAGAATACAAAACCCACCACCAAAATGTGTGGGAGGAAATGAAAAACGCTTTGGTTAAACATGGATGGAATAACTATTCTTTATTCATCAGACCAGATGGTCTGTTGTTCGGCTATTTTGAAGCGAGAGAATCTTTCGCTAAGTCTCTTGAGGGGATGGAAACAGAGGAAATTAACACTGATTGGCAAGAATTTATGTCACCATATTTTGAAATCCTTGAAAGCTCAGCTCCTGACCAATCCATGTTGGAGCTCGAAGAAGTTTTCCATCTAGATTGAGTAGGAGAAAAACATTATGAGACTAGAATCTAAAAAAGTGATTGTGACCGGAGGTGCGTCGGGAATAGGGCGGGCGATATGCAAAATATTCGCCTCAGAAGGCGCCTCAATAGTAGTAGCTGATATAGATGAATCTGGCTCCCAAGAAACATTGTCTCAGATAGAAACAGCTGGAGGAAAAGCTATTGCAGTAACCACAGATGTCTCTTCAGAAGACAGCGTCTCCAAAATGATAGAAGAATCGTCATCTTTCCTAGATGGAATCGATATCCTCGTCAACGACGCTGCCGCATTTATATTCGGAAAGGTGGAAGATGTTGGGTACAAGGATTGGGAAACAGTGTTCGGGGTTAATGTTATTGGAGCCGCCAACACTGTAAAACACTCGTTACCATACTTGAAGGAATCTACCTCTCCTAACATAGTAAACATCGCCTCTGTAAGTGGATTTATAGCCCAACCTGCTTTTGTCCCATATAACGCTTCGAAAGGAGCCTTGCTTCAGCTGACCCGCTGTCTTGCTATGGACCTTTCAGAATTTAATATAAGGGTGAACGCAGTCTGCCCAGGGGCTATATACACCCCGGCCACAGAAAGGCATATAGCCTTCGAAAATGCGGACAGGGATGAATTCTTGGAAAAAGCAGGCCAAGATAGCTTCCTCAAAAGGGTAGGCAGACCTGAAGAAGTCGCATATGCAGCCCTTTTCCTAGCCTCGGATGAAGCATCTTTCATCACAGGAAGTCATCTGGTGGTGGATGGAGGGGCCACGGTATGAATCCCGATGGATTAAAATTCGTGGATGCGCACGTCCACTTTTATGATATGAAACATCCAGCACTATACTACGGTCATTGGCAACCAGATGAAGACCATCCATTCCTGGGAGCACAAACCCGAATATTGGGATCCAAAAATTATCTCGCAGAAGACTTCCTGGAAGATTCACGAATACACGGAGTAACTAAAGCTGTACACGTTCAGGCAGCTATAGGTTCGAAAAACCCAGTGGAAGAAACTAAATGGTTGCAAGAGGTTTATCAAAAAACAGGAATACCGAATGCTATAGTTGGGCATGTTGACCTCAGGGATACAGGAGCCAACACTGTAATCGAACGTCACTTGGAATACCCTAATTTCAAAGGTATCCGTGACTTTTCACATGGAGAATATTTGGTGAGTGACCAATTTAGACGTGGATACAGTTTGCTTGAAAAATACGACCTTATTTCAAGTATCTCGGCACAATGGCAAGACATGGAAAATCTTGCAGGCCTGGCCAAAACCTACCCTAATATAACAATAGTCCTAGACCATGCAGGGTTTCCTGAAAAGAGAACCGTTGAATATTTCGACAATTGGAAGGCCGGAATGGAAAGAATTTCAAATATTGACAACATTTTTTGCAAAATATCGGGGCTTGGTATGGGCGACAATAACTGGACTACAGAATCTATTAGACCGTATGTGGAAACATGCATTGAACTCTTCGGAATAAAGCGATCTCTATTCGCCACGAATTGGCCGATCGACAGCCTGTGGAGTGAATATGGTGACGTAGTTAAGGCCTATCGCGAGATAACTAGGAATTACTCGGACTCTGAACTCGAAAGATTGTTTTCAAAAAATACAGAGGAAATATATCAGATATAACTCAGTGGTTTTATCAATATGCTGAAGTGGGGCTGCAATAAATTTTTATCATGGCAGCCCACCCAACAACAGGTATTAGCCATAAAAGCAACCACCACCATCTTTTGTTTTGATCATGAAGACGCCTTACACTTATTGAAAAAGTAGGGCATAGCATCACAATCCAAAACATCGTAGTCAGAGGATAAAAGGGTAGGGAACTAAATAAAACAGCGTCAACAATAAATAAAGGCAAACCGCAAATCGTTTCAAATAAAATGAAAAACCATATCTCGCCTCTAGTCGACCGACCTCTAAAATCTGACCATCTTCTAAAGGCTAAATTTATTGCAAGTGAGAAGGTCACTTTTCTTTGTTCCTATGAGATTTTAAATCCATCATAGCCGTTTTGTGCTACCTCATCACAGTACTCCCGATATGGTGGTATGCCCCCAGCGTACGGCATGAAGATTCGTTTTTTGCCAGGTATATTGGCGCCCACATACCATGAATTACAAGTATATCTCAAAGTATTTCGGGCAATTTCCTCCACTTGGTTAGTCCAATATTCTTCAGCAGCTAACTCTGCTTCGATTTCAGAGTGGCCACCTAGTTCCATATAATTTAGACAGTCTCTTATCCATTCCACATGCTGCTCAATTGAAGTCATCATGTTGGAGAGGACAGAAGGGCTACCGGGCCCCGTTATAGTGAACATATTTGGGAATCCAGACATGCTTAATCCAAGATAGCTTTTTGGTCCTTCTGACCAAATTTCTTTCAGCTTGCATCCATCTTTTCCGGTTATATTCATCGACAGTAGAGCTCCAGTCATAGCATCAAACCCGATAGCAAAAACTATGATGTCGAACCCATAAATCTTCTTTTTCGTTTGAATTCCTTCTTTCACCAGGCCTTGGATGGGGTCAGAATTGACATCAAGGAGAGTCACGTTGTTACGGTTATAAGTTTCATAATAATCCGTATCAGCACACAAACGTTTACAACCAATAGTGTTTGTCGGGGTAAGTAGTTCTGCCGTTTCAGAATCTCGAACTGTTTCTCGTATTTTATTTCTAACAAATTCGGCCGCTGTGAAATTAGCCTCATCGCTGGTTCCAATATCAGAATAAGCAGCGGTGAAACCTGTCCCTCCTTCGTTCCACCTCTTCTGGTATTCTTGGGTTCTAGTTGTTTTGGAAACTGATAGGGCCGAATCGATCCCAGCCTTCAAAGATGCTATTCCAGCGCGGTTTGCTTTTGCCTCTGCTCTTACTTCAGAATATCTGCTTTTTACACCTTCCACCTCACTTTCAATCAAAGGTCGATTCTTCGCCGGAATGGAATAATTTGCAGTCCTTTGGAAAACGGTTAAATGTTTAGCTTCTTTGGCTATTACTGGTATTGCTTGAACTGCGGTGGAGCCAGTTCCGATGATACCGACAGTTTTGCCCGAAAAATCGATTCCACTATGAGGCCATCTGCCAGTTATATACCAGTCCCCTTGAAATTCTTCGATGCCTTTAAATTTTGGTTCATTCACAGATGAAAGAGTGCCTGTAGCCATCACACAAAACCTGCCTTGAAATTCTTCTTTCGAAGAGGTTTGCAGCAACCATTTTTGTTTGTGTTGGTCATATCTAACCGAGGTGACCCTAGTTTGGAATTTGATATGCTTCCGCAAATCAAACCTGTCCGCTACATGGTTAGCATATTCCAATATTTCAGGCTGGGTGGAAAACCTATGGCTCCAATTCCATTCCTGTTGCAATTCTTCGGAAAAAGAATAGGAGTACTCCATACTCTCCACATCACATCTCGCACCTGGGTATCTGTTCCAATACCAGGTACCCCCGACTCCTGTTGCCTCTTCCAAAACAAGTACATTTAGGCCCGTTTTCCTTAGCTCGTGTAGCATATACATGCCAGCAAACCCAGCACCTACCACTATCACATCATAGACAACTGTACCGCTATTTATTAGATCTAATTCAGATTTCAGTGAAGTCAATTTTGGCACCCTAGCAAGTTACTTCTTGAACTCAATTTGCAGAATTATACCTAATTTAGCGATGAGGATACTGAGTTTGGCATTGCTTATTTCTTTTGCGCAGACACGACAAATAGGGGATCATATATAACATCACCGACAGGGCTAAGATCTACTGCATTAGGGACGCTCCATGAACCTGAATTGTCGAAATAACTCCCAACCAAACTAGCCCTTTCGATATTATCGAATACCTTCCATATTTTTGTTGCCTTTGTGGGAAACATACGGTTTGAGTAGACGACGTGAAATTTACAATATTTTTTCAAAACCCTGTTGACTTCACTGAATACAGAAATCGGGTCCGTCATATATTGGATGGAAACAATAACCATGGCCGCATCAAATTTACTATCCTCATAAGGCAAATTAGAGTCCTTGTTTATATCCTTGATAACCCAGTGGTCAAGCTGGGGATTGTTGGACATTTCTTCTCCATTCAACCCCAACCCGTATACCTGATGCGTAGTGACTCCATCGGGAATATGAGAACGCCAACTACTCATTAGATCAAGCAGGGTGCATCCTTCAGGCAATTGGGCTAAAAGGTACTTTTTTAATTGGGTGATGGCAGCAGCATCGATGTGAACTACCAATCTGGCCTCCGAATAAAACAAGGCATCGTCCGATTCATCTTCTCGATTGAATGAACTTTCTGGGTAATCCATATTTGTATAAATTTTTAAATTATGGGCTAGCCTTTAGGAGATCTTTCCTATCAAATATTCCCCATCATTCCATGCTGGTTCAGAAGTGAGATACTGCATCATGTTAGTGAAATTTTGATGTTGTTCCGGTCTATTAGCGTTTTTGACATAAGCATCGCGGCTTTCAAACACCGCTACACCCACCAACTCAGAATTCATTTTATCTGGTTTCATTAAAAAAAAAGCCACCGCCCCTGGAGGGTTTTCTAACTTATCGAAACTAGCTATAAATTCTTGTTCACAACCTTCTTTTACGTCTAGGTTAAATATCGTTCCATACATAAAAATACTCCATATTCTGTCGACCCGGCGGGCCCTGATTCTATGATTTTCAATAAAAATGCCCCTTATATTCACTAAACATAAGAGGCATTAAGGTTCTCTGGCACTATCTACTTAACTCCCGGGAGGAGCATAGGTTATTTCAGCCGCCTTTTTCATGGCAGCTACAGCGTCCTCAACCGATATAAGTGGGGTGGTCTTCAAATCTGCCACACCACCACCGGCCGAAATTGCCATAGATAGCGCTGCTGCACTGACGTTATCTGGCATATCAGCGATGATCACCAAGTCACCAGCGCCGAATGAAAGATAGGCGGATTCAATGGATCCTCCCGTTTTTTCGAAAGCAGGTCGAACGATTTCGATTCTGTTTTTCGGATCAGCTATCTGAGCTGCCCAAGCTTCGGCGGTATATGAACCGGTTATTAAATACTTTGCCATTTTCGATACTCCTTATATGATTTCTATGCTAGGCCTACTCGGCATGTTTCCTCAGAATTGATTACTGGCGAGCGATGCCATAAGTGAAACATCAAACCGGTAAGCGTTTTCATATTAGCATTTTTTTGCCTGACACATTTCAGAACAATGAGTTGCCTTAAATCGAGTTGCGTTAAATCTCAACCTCACTACCGGCGGCTTACCGTGAAGGGCTTCCCAGAGTCACACCCCCATCTACGTTTAGTGAAACACCGGTAACCCATTTTGACTCATCACTAGCCAGGTAAACTGCGGCCCACGCTACATCCCAAGGGGTTCCTTCCTGTTTTAAAGGAGAGGCGTCTTTCCGAGTCTGTCTTTTTTTCGATGTCATATTTGGAGCCGTCATTGACGAGTATATGGGCCCAGGCAAAATACAATTAACCCGAACACCGTCTCCTGCATGATCAACTGCCATTGCCTTAGTGAGGGCAATTACCCCACTTTTTGAAACTGTGTAGGGAGTTAATCCTCGGGGTCTGATGGCCGATATTGACGAAATATTAATAATGGCCCCACCACCTCTTGTCACCATTTCAGGAACGCTGTACTTACCCATTAACATCATAGATTTAATATTGACCTCCAAAATTCTATCCCAGTCCTCTTCCAATACCTCAACGACAGTGCCAGAACCCCCTATCCCGACGTTATTGTGAAGAATGTCTAATTTCCCATACGCACTTATGGTTTTTTCCACTACCTCTTGGCAAGTCATTGCCTCTGTCACATCACCTACATAGCTGATGCATTCGCCCTCGCCCGATTCAATGCTCTGCTGGGTTCTATCCAGGTTTTCCCGGCTAGCATCCACCAGCATTACTTTGGCACCTTCCTTAGCAAATAAAATTGCTGTTGCCTGACCATTCCCTAAGACATCACCGCGTGAGCCTGAACCAGTGACAATAGCCACTTTTCCCTTTAACCTACCTGAATTCGTTGACATGATAAAACCTGCCTTTTAGATGCTAAACGTACGAAGTTTGTGCCATTATGACATTAGAAGATTTTATTTCTAGATTCAACTCAACTGAGTTGCACGATGCTCTAAATATCCAAGGTCTACCAAACGTCGGAACTCATGATGACAAAATCATCAAACTGGCAGCCTCAAGCAGTAATAAATCTGAAATCGCCTCCTTATTAGCAGGGTTGGAGGAGTACAGGCTGAGAGAAATTTCTTTGGATTTCGAAGTGGCAGGGGCAGCGAAATTAAGTCGAAAGGGACTAACCACTAGGGTTATTCAGATAGTGTTAGGTGAATACAAACCTTTTGAGCAAGGCCTCTCTGAAATCAAAAACCTCAAAACACTAGTCCTTTTAACTACTGCTGCTTCAGTGACTATGATTATTTTTGTCGCCACGGCTTTCCTGTTTAGCAGCGCAGTTGCATTCCTCTCGGCAATTGCATTCGCCATACCAACTAGTTTCTACCTTTACGGAAACATAAAAGTCAGATTACAAAAAAACGGTCAAAACAGCAGTTAATTGAATCTGTCCGGCAATTGCAATTCTGCTGCGATATCAGTAAACCACTCAATCACCTCGGGATGGTAAGGGATACCATTTTCCAATCTTTCCTTTTCTTCCTCATGCTCAGGCAAACCCGCATATGTGACGCTATCATGTCCTGGAGCTGGTTCCGATTCCCTGAGGGTTTTCATATATTGATCCAAATCGTCTTTGAACATATCCACATCAACAAATGCGTCAATTTTGTACGCAAGGAAATGATGTGAAGCGCCCGCTCTTCTATTCGGCCCAGCACCACCACCAGATAAAACTCCTGAAAGTATTTCTATCATCACTGCGAGGCTGTACCCCTTATGGGAGCCTAGCTCACGAGTCCCGCCTAGTGGGAGTATCTTAAAATCCTCTGGTACTTGCCTCTCGTCCATTATTGGCGAACCATCTGAATCAGCAATCCATCCAGGAAGAGCATCCACTCCTAACCTCTTAGCGAGGGTGATTTTATTACCTGCAACTGAACTCATCGAGGCATCGAATATAAAAGGAGGCTCTAAATGGGTAGGGGCCGCAATTGCCAAAGGATTTAACCCGACTAACCTCTCTGAGCCATTGGTAGGCAACACCGACACACCTCCTGTGGTCATTGCTATACCTATCATGTTGTGCTCGAGGGCCATGGCTGCATGATATCCGGCCGCCCCAAAGTGAGCACCATTAGTGACTGACACTGAGCCAATCCCATACTTTTCCGCTCTTTCAATTGCTATATTCATAGCAGAAGGGCCCATCACAAGACCGTGGCCTTGGTCACTATCGATTGTGCAAACCGCTAAGGCCTCCCTAACTATCTTCCAATTTGGCGTAGGATTGATACGGCCTTCCTGGAAACCTGCTACATAACTCTTCATCATGTTGCTTACTCCATGTGATTCCACACCCCTTATGTCTGCGTACATCAATACATCTGCTGCTTGTGCAGCATCGCTCGCAGGCATCCTCATTTTTAAAAAAATATCTTCGACAGCGGCCCTCATATTTTGTTGAGGTACTCGCACAGCTATATCTTCTGGAACATGAAATCTTTCAAGCACGATAAACTCCCAGCTATAAGGTCTAATAAGCATTTTTTAATTTATGAATAGGCTTTCGAACGGTACTACGATCATTTATAAATAGCACGTCATCAGAATTTTTGATTGAATAGTACTTTACTAGATTAATTAGTGTTGTTTATGCTACTTTTTAATATTTAATAAAAATATTATCGTGGATTTAATAGATTAACCTAGATCATTGACATCAGCGTAGCCAAACCTTTACTCTGACTTCCTGTTCTTAACAGACAGTTTTAACCAACAAAATAGAAAATAGGAAATAGGAATTCACTTTGGGTAAACATAAAAATCTAGTTTTTATTTTCAGTGACCAGCAACGCTATGACACTATGGCTTGCTATGGTAATGATTGGATTAAAACACCTCATTTAAACGCTCTTAGCGAAGATTCATTTATTATGGAACGAGCCTATGTTGGACAACCCGTTTGTACCCCTGCAAGAGGTACAATTACCACTGGTCTTCACCCGCATAATGCTGGACCAACCGTCAATGTTATACCGTTGCCTCCAGAACAGAAAACCATCGCAGAATATCTCCCATCTGAATATGAAACAGCGTGGTTCGGGAAATGGCATTTGGGCGATGACGGGAATGCCCAACATGGCTTCAAGCATTGGATTTCTACAGAAGATGGTGTGTCTCGGTTCGTGGGGCTGAGTACATCACCAAGCAAAAGCGATTGGCACAACTATCTGGTCGATCAAGGGTATTCCCCAGATTCCACTCTACATAACGACCGACCTCATTTGCCAGAGGAGGTAACACAACTTGCCCCGGACAATTGGGAGGTATTCAGCAGTGAGAAAAGATCTGAACTTCCCCCAGAAGACCAAATGGCACATTTTTTGGGAAGGAACGCAGTCGAATTTATAGAAAATCACAAAAACAGCCCTTTCTGTTTGTATGTAAGTACATTTGAACCACACTCCCCCTACAACGGCCCTTATAATGATTTATATGACCCCGCTTCACTGCCTGTGGGCCCTGCATTTTTGAAAAAACCTGAAAATGCCCCGCTCATAAGCAGGCTTAGAGCAGAGAACAACATGCAATTCCTCGAGGGCTCTTCTGGTTCATATAGGGGGTATGTTGAAAAAAATATTGTTGGTAGTCATAACGACATAAGTTCCGAATATGGGTGGAGGGAATTAAGAGCTAGGTACCTCGCCAACATAACTTTAGTAGACGATATGGTTGGAATGATTGTTGATTCTCTGGAAAAGCAAGACCTCCTTGATGATACAATAATTGTGTTCACGAGTGAGCACGGAGAGATGGCCGGTGATCACGGAATGTTGGAAAAACGCTCTATGTATGATGAATCTGCCAGAGTTCCAATGATCATACGGGCCCCTAAAATCGGTACAGAAAAAAATGTGATTAGTGGTAACTTTAGTCACGTCGATTTGGTACCCACCCTGCTAGATCTATTAGACGTCAAAGTTCCGGCGGGGCTAGATGGGAAATCAGTCGCTCAAGTATTAGAGGAAGGGAAGAACCTCCGAAATAACGAAGTTTTTGTAGAATGGAACGGTATAGGATCCATCGAGGATCGATTGCTTGGCACCCCCGATATAAATTCGATGCACCAGGCCCCATGGAGGACAATCGTCTACAGAGACTGGAAACTCAACCTTTGCGCAACTGATAAATGCGAACTGTTCAATTTGAGAGAAGATCCTCACGAATTGAATAACCTCATTGACGATCCTGCCAATCAAGATGTCGTGAGGCTATTAAGTACAAAAATAAGAGCGTGGCAATACAAAACAAATGATAAAGCTCCGCTCTAGTTTCAAGAAGATAATTTCTAAACCCAAAAAACCTTTCAAAGGGAGTATTCAATGAAAATAAAAGTTGGTAGCATTATGACGGTCAGTTTGATCGCTCTAGCCTTAATGGGATTAGTAGGATGCAGTTCTTCAGACTCAGCTGCGGCACCTGTTGCACCTGCAGCAGCAGCTCCTGCTCAAGCCAGTAGTAGTTCAAGCTATGTTCCAGCGGCTCCCGCCCAGCCTGCAGCGCCCGCAGCGGCAGCAGCAGCCCCGTCGGCAGAAGTGGAGGCCACAAAAAAAGTCTCTGCAAAACCGAAACAAACTGTAGCCAAAACTGTCACTGAATTTGAGGGTGGCACCCGCGGCGGTGTCATGAAAATAAACACCCAAAAATGGTTCCAACGATGGGATATGACAACCCGGTCCCACTGGTCATCTACCCAAGGTCTAAACCGCCACTACAGTGGGGTACTACAATTCTCGCCAAGAGATGGCCTGACAGTCACCCCAGATTTGGCCAAAAGCTGGACCCTGGCAGATGACCTCACAGGGTCTACTTTTGTGTTCAATGAAGGCGTCAAATGGCATGACGGCGAAGACTTCAGCGTTGATGACGTGATTTATACAATCAACCGTTGGCAGAACCCACCAGTTGGGGTTGCACAGCCTAGAGTAGCTGGTCTTCTCTTAGTAGATTCGATGTTAAAAGTTGGAGATAACACATTACAAATTGCACATACCAAACCAACTAGCCGAATTCTTCCTGCTATGGCTGACTCATGGCACATAATTCTACCTCAGCACATCCTGGAGCCAGCAGGAGGTGTATTAAGTACAGGAGAACAAGTGATTGGTACTGGACCGTTCAAGGTAGAAAGTTTCTCCGAAGGTAACAATGTTGTTTCGGTAGCTAACCCGTATTATTTCCACAATGCACCAGACGGAAGTCCGTTCCCATACCTGGATGGAATTACAGGTATAGCTTTTGCCAATAACGACCTCTCAGCAGCAGCCCTTGTAACGGGTCAAATTGACTACTACACGTCGCTGACCCCATCCAAGTCATTCCCAATCAAGGAAAAGAGGCCTTCCATAGTGATAACCAGGTGGGACAGCCCAGGGTTCCAGGGAATATCGATGAACACCACCAAGGCACCATTTGATGACTTAGAGTTGAGGAAGGCATTTGCATGTGGACTTAACACACACGCGATCGCTGAATTATCTAGTACGCCTGGTGTTGTACCGATGGAATTCCGCCAAATCAGCTTCTTCGGAACAGCCGATCCTAACTATGAAAATGTCGCTAGCCTAAAATGCGTTGATCCCGCCCAACGGGAAGCCAATGAAGCTGAGGCTAAAGCTGTATTTAAGGCAAAAGGAATCACAGAAGTAGAGTTTGACACTGACACACTTGACGACCCTATTGGCACCATTGTGCAGCAGCAGATGAAAGCTCTTGGAGTCGATGTGAAGATAGTAATTAGTGAAGTTACCTCTGCACGAGAAAAGGCATACGCCGGTGACACAACCTTGTTCTTCTTTGGACAAGCCGTAGCTAGCAAAAGCCCAGTAGAAATAATCAACCAGATTTATAGGCCAGGGGCCGGCTTTGAACTTTACCAAGCAACCCCACCAGCAAAATGGTCGGAACTGCTGGACCAACTAGATATGGCCACTCTGGGTTCAGAGGAAGAAAAGGCCCTCACTGCCCAAATGGACACCATAATGTGGGAAGAATGGATGCCTAAAGTTCCAATAAGAAGGCCCGATGAATTTCAAGTTAAACAGGATTACGTCAGAAATATTGATGCCATTGCCACTGCTAAATTTATTCAATCTAGATTTGTGGATGCCTGGATGGACAAATAAGAAATTCCCGAAATAAAACCTCAACCCCAATGCCAGTCTGAGCCAACCAACCGACTGGCAAAGGGATTGGGGTTTTACATCACTAAGTAGATACTAACCAGAGCAACGGGCAGGCTCAAGGCCGGTGAAAAACTTCACGGTTGGATCTAGGTAAAAAATATGCATCAATACATACTCAGAAGACTACTTCTATTACCACCGACCTTATTTTTCCTGGGCACAATTTTGTTTTTTATGGTCCAAGCTATTCCGGGTGACGTGGCATCCACTCTCTTGGCTGGAGAAGAAAATGCAGTAGACCCAAAAACAATGCAGAAATTTCGGGAAGAGCTGGGTTTAACAGATCCTATGATCGTCCAATACGGAAGATGGCTAGCTCAAACTGCGACAGGAGATCTAGGTTACTCGTATTACTTCAGTAAGCCGGTATGGGACCAAATAAAACCAAAGATCGAAACGACACTCACCTTAGCAATATTCGGAATTATAATAGCCGTGGTACTGTCGCTTCCAGCCGGTGTATTTTCCGCTTTGTATAGAGGCAGTTTGTTTGACCAGATTGTCAGAACGATAAGCGCAGCCGGAATGGCAGTCCCCGCATTCTGGTTAGGGATAATAATACTTCTGATATTATCGAGAAAAATTGGTTGGATGCCTCCAGTTATTCATTCCAGCATTTTTGATAATCCTGTAGATGCCTTTTACCGATATCTTTTCCCCTCACTGATACTTGGATTTCGTTCTGCTGCGGTCATAAGCAGGATGGTCAGATCTATGATGCTAGAAGTACTCTCTGAAGATTACGTAAGAACAGCCTGGGCAAAGGGTTTACAACCAAGAGCAGTGATAGTGGGCCACGCCCTTCGAAATGCGTTACTCCCCGTAGTAACAATGTTCGGCATGCTGGTCGCCACATTGATCGATGGAGCTGTAGTGCTGGAAACCGTATTCAATTTACCAGGCATTGGTCTTCTAATGGTGGACTCGGTCATAGCCCGTGACGCGTCAATGGTTCTAGGGTTGGTCTTATCTATAGGCATATTTATGATGATCTGGATACTTTTAATTGACCTGTCCTATAAAGTCTTAGACCCAAGAGTTGAATACGATTAGGAGATAGGAATATTTAAATAGTATGACTTTAGAAACAGAGTCAAATAAAAAATCTGAATTGGCCAGTTCCGCCTGGCGGTTAATACGACAAAATCCTGCAGGAGCGGTAGGGTCTATAGTGGTTTTTATTGTCCTAATGGGTGCGATATTTGCGCCATTTTTGACACCGTTTGATTACGAATCTTTTACGAGCACCCGGTATACCAAACCTATGGGAAACGCGACAGACCGAAGCATAATGCTACTAGGATCTGACAATCTTGGCAGGGACCAATTTACCAGGTTACTTTATGGTGGACGAATATCGCTTTTAGTCGGATTCGTTTCCCCCATAATAGGTGTAGCCATAGGCACCATACTTGGTATAGTTAGCGCCTATTACGGAAAATGGACTGATCTATTACTCCAAAGGCTTACCGACAGTCTTTTGATAATACCCGGCTTGGTTATATTAATGACAGTGACTGCTTCCTTTGGTTTTACGATCAAGGTTGTGCTATCGGCTCTTGCCTTATTCAGTATGATTGGCAGTATCAGGGTGGTAAGATCTCATGTTTTGGGTTTACGGGGAGCGCAATACATAGATGCACAAAGGGCGATCGGATCTTCAGATCTCAGGGTGATATTCCTCCATCTTCTCCCAAATACACTGCCAGTTGCTGTGGTATTGATAGCCGTTGGGATAGCAGGAGCGATAGTAGCCGAGGCTCAATTAAGTTTTTTGGGACTCGGTATCGCCCCTCCAGTCCCCACATGGGGAAACATGTTAAATGGTGCCCAGAACAGATTTGATCTCGGACCCCATTTAGCTATTTGGCCTGGCATTTTCATCTCAGTGACAGTCTTGGCCCTAAACTTAGTGGGGGATGCAGTAAGAGACATAATGGACCCAAGGTTGAGGGGTAGGCAATAACAGAAAACATTTTCAAAATGCGATTTAAAGTAGAAAATTGTTAGGAGTTTAAAATGGCCAATAGAAAGCCCAACATAGTATTTATGTTCAGTGACCAGCAACGCTACGACACAATGGCAGCCTATGGGGCTGATTACATGGAAGTACCTCATTTAAACCAGCTTTCTCAGGAAAGTTTTATATTCCAAAATGCCTATGTCGCCCAACCGGTCTGCACCCCGGCTCGAGCAACCATAATGTCCGGCCTATATCCACATACAGCAGGACCAATTGTGAATATGATTAATTTACCGCCAGAGGTCAAAGTGATCTCTGAGATGATATCGGACGAATATTTCAAGGGATACATGGGTAAATGGCATCTTGGAAATGATATTGAAAGACAACATGGTTTCAACGTCTGGAAATCGAGCGAAGACTCCCACGGAACAGGATACACACACACTCAATTAAATAATGAGACATCCTCATATACCGAATACCTCATTGGCAAAGGCCATGAGCCCGACAATGTACCAGATATAGATGGAGACAATGTGGCTGCTGGAAAAAAATTCAATCTATTGGGTAGAAAATCTGGGCAAAGAGCACCTACATTTACCTCGAATGCCCATTACGACATGCCGGAAGAAGACCAAATGGCATCTTACCTAGCGCAAGAAGCCACAAAATTCATCGAAGAAAATAAAGATAAACCATTTGTTCTATATGTGAGCACATTTGAGCCACACTCCCCATACCATGGCCCTTTTATGGATCAGTATGATCCCGCATCTCTTCCTGTGGGTCCAGCTTTCCTGGAAAAACCTGAAACGGCCTCCCTGGTAAACAGGGTCAGGGCCGACTATTTCATGAAATTTATGCTCGACGGTGAGGATCAAACCCAAGATGCGTACATGATGAACTATGCTGCCGCCCGGGAAGACGTCACAACCGAAGAGGGCTGGCGTCAATTGAGGGCCCACTACATGGCCAACATTACGCTTGTAGACAACATGGTTGGAACTATCAACCAAGCGATCAAGGATGCTGGTATAGAAGACAATACGATAGTCGTATTCACCAGTGAACACGGCGACATGATGGGTGATCATGGAATGCTTGAAAAACGTTCAATGTTTGAAGAATCATCCAGAGTCCCTTTGCTCATAAAAGTTCCTTGGTTATCCAAAGGAAATCAAGTAGTGGAGGGAAGCGTCGGTCATATAGATCTGGTCCCCACACTTTTGGACTTAATTGGAGAAGAAGTACCCGATCACCTGCAAGGTAAAAGCTTAAAACCGGTACTCCAAGGGGAATCTGACCTATCGGAGAATGATGTTTTCATATCTTGGAATGGATATGACAACAACATTCCAGACAGGTTCTTAGGAGACATCAGAATTAACAGGATGCTAAGGCTGCCCTGGAGAACAGTCGTTACCCCTGACAGGTGGAAACTGGCGCTGTGTGCTGGAGACCAATGCGAACTATACGACTTGAACAATGACCCTTACGAGCAAACCAATTTGTTCAATGATCCAGCTCAACAAGATAGGGTACGAGACATGGCCGCCAGAATAAGGGTTTGGCAAGTCCAAACTGGTGACACCGCCCCAATACCATCAACAATTTAGCCAGTTTTTTATCAGCGACCTAAATGACAAGGGGTTTTGAAATGCCAAGCAAACCTAATCTTGTGTTTGTATTTAGCGATAGACAAAGATTTGACACGTTGGAGGCCTATGGAAACGATTACGTCAAGGCGCCTAATTTGAATAGTCTTGCGAAGGAAAGTTTGGTTTTCAAAAACACCTATGTGACACAAGCTGTATGCGCGCCAGCAAGAGCCTCCATAATGACCGGTCTTTACCCTCATGCAGCAGGTATGCCAAGGAATAAATTGGTTATGCCAGACGAGATAGAAACCATTGCTAATATGGTTTCGAATGACTATAAAAAGGCGTATTTTGGGAAATGGCATCTGGGTAATGAAGTAATCAATCAAAGGGGATTTGACGATTGGGCCAGTGGAATGGAGACATTACGGGAAGAATATACGGAACCCGAATATCTCGGGATGGACACTAGCTATCATGAGTTTCTTATTAATAACGGATACGAACCAGATGAAATTTTATTAGGAAGAAAAATATTTTCTGATGAAATGAGAGCCGCCTTACCTGCGGAGTTCCAAATGGCGTCATTTTTCGCTAGCAAAGCAGAGACTTTCATACAGGAGAACAAGGACAGCCCGTTTGTCCTATACGTAAGTTTCTTGGAGCCTCACCCTCCTTGGACGGGACCCTATGATGGCTTGCATGATCCAGAAGAAGTTCCCATCGAGCCCACGTTTTTAAAACGGCCCGACGGGCACTCATTATTCAGTCGGATCAGGGCAGACTTCTTTATGCAATCTGACCTCCACGCTCCAGATGATGTCGAAAATTCAGAATGGGAGAAAGGCAGATCTGAATATAATGCGGGCAAAGCCATTGGAAAGCAGTTCGATCTCAAGGACCCCGGTTCATGGAAGCAAATAAGAGCAAATTACTATGGAAATATCACTTTAGTTGACGATGCTGTAGGAAAAATCCTTGATGCTTTGGATAAATCTGGAATCTCAGATAACACTATATTTATCTTCACTAGCGAGCATGGTGATTTAGTAGGTACTCACGGAATGATGGAAATGCGAACCTTTTATGAAGAGGCAGCTAGGGTTCCATTAATCATAAGAGCTCCCATGTACAACAGGGAGCCTAATATTATCGAAGGTAATTTTGGTCAAATAGACCTCGTACCTACTTTGCTGGACCTATTAGGTCAGGAACTGCCTGATCATCTCCAAGGTACAAGTAAAGCTGATGTCATCAAAGGCACTGCTGATTTATCAGGAAATGAAGTGTTTATGGAGCACAATGGAATTGGCGATAGGAATTTGGGTACCCCGGCGATTAATATGCTCAACAATATGCAATGGCGCTCTATTGTTACCAGTGATAGGTGGAAATTAAACCTTTGTTCGACAGATCAGTGTGAATTGTTTGACTTGAACAGCGACCCGTTTGAGCAAGACAATCTTTTCAACAACGCTGAGCACAAGGACCGAATCAGACTCATGGCCGCAAAGATTCGTATGTGGCAGCGTGAAACAGAGGACCAAGCGCCCCTTCCAGACGTTTAAGAAGTGGCAGGTATTGGGAATATTCGATAATCCCTTCGACTTTGAAACTGATTAGGTTACAGGTATAACTTTGATTTGTGTTTTCTCAGATTTAGGCAAAACGATTTCCAGTACCCCATCTTTGTAACTTGATTTTGCCCTATCTGAATCGACCGGCCTAGGCAACTTTATATCCCGCTTCATATGCGTATTTAGCCGTTCATTGATTAGCAATTTGACAACCTTTTCATCCTGCATAGGTTTCTTATTGGAGACTTCGATTTCTAAGTAATCTTTCTCTAATTGTATTTGCACCTGAGAGGGGTCCACACCTGGTAAATCAGCTTTCAATGTGAAGTTATCATCATCTTCGAATAAATCGATAATCATGTTACTGGAGACAAATGTATGGGTCTTATTTTTGAATTGTGGATACAAAAAAGAAGAAACCGTAGAATCAAAAAACGAATCAATGATGGTTTTATTTGCAGGGATCATTAGTGGAAGCATTTTCACTCCTTCAATATTTTTTAGTTACTCATTTCATATAATAAAACTTGATATGCTTCATGTCAATGTTGAAGATTAATGCTATTTTTGAGATAAATAGGTAAATATTGTTATTACCTGTCTAAATTTATTAAATCAGCCTCAACATAAATACAAGGAACATGAATTGGCACTTTTAAACCTCCATACAGCAGTGGCTAATTACGGGCATACTACGACTCTAAAAGACGGCACCTTTACATCTGATAGATTCAAAATGACTCATTCAGAAATATCACCTGTTCCAATGATTTTCAGACGAATGGTGAGAAATCTAGAATTTGACCTTGCCGAGATGGCGTTGGCCACCTACATATGCTCAAAACACTACAACAAGGGCTTTACGGCTCTACCTGTATTTCTTACAAGGGCTTTTTACCACGGTGGAATTATTTGTAATTCCGGTTCAGGTATAACCAAACCTAGCGATCTTAATGGGAAAAAAATAGGAACACGCAGTTACACTTTAACACCTGGTATATGGACGAAGGCCATTTTACAGACCGAGCACAATGTTGATTTGGATTCCATCACCTGGGTTCTTTCTGGTAATGAGCACGTAGCAGAATACCAAACTCCGCCTGGTGTAATTTCTTCTGAGAAAGATGATCTCGCCGAAATGCTGCTCTCGGGCGAAGTAGACGCCGTAATCGGTGCCGGCAATATCGATTCTCCAGATGCTGTTCCTTTGTTCGAAAAGCCCGACAAGCTGGATAATGACTGGTTCAACAAAACAAAGATTTACCCCATTAGCCATTTGCTTGTTGTAAGAGACGATCTACTTGTTAAGGAACCATGGCTTCAGAATGAGGTATACGATCTATTCAAAACTGCTAAAGACTCCTATGTGAAATCCTTACCTGGTCTTTCTCACCCTGACTCCAATGATTTGCAGAACAGAAAAATGGCCGATATAGTCGACGGAGACCCTATCCCATATGACCTTGACGGCGCCTATCAAGGGTTAGATACTTTCATAAAGTTTAATGTGGACCAAAAAATAATCCCGGAATACGTGGCTCCGGAAAACCTGTTTACTATGCCGAAATAACTACAATTGGGGATTTTTTGAGCTAGGTACAGTCGTATAATTAGACAAAGCAGAATATTCGAATCTATGCAGGTGTAATTACTTAGGTGGAATTGCCGTTGTAATGGTCACCCATAGCCTTTATTATTTTAAGGACATGTGAATGCTAGTCCAATATGGAATCTTAATGAGGTAGAGAACATGAAGCAGCTAATGCTTATATTTGCTATTTCCATCCTTTCTGTCGCTGCTCTAGCCTGCGGTCCTGCTGTAGGAAGGGCTGTTGGTGATGCTCAGGTTGACGTCGACGCAACTCTTGCTGAGATGGGGGAACCGACAACGGAAGCTGAAAAGGAACTTTATGGAATGATGAAAGAGATTGATCGTCTCCATAAAGAGGAAAGAGAAGACCTAGTAGGTGCCCTTTCTGATTCAGGCCAGGTCATCAATCAACTTATACTGACCCTGGAAACTCTCGGTGAAGAGTTGGATCCTGAGGCTTTAGCAAAGATAAGTTCCGTTGCCGCCAGCGGGGGGGATGTTGATGTATTTTTCCAAGGGCTGAGAGAACAGGCATACCAGGCCTCCGCAAAGGAAGCGGAAATTAATAAGCTTCTTGCAAACGAAGAACAGGCGACTTGGAACAGGATTAAATTTTTAAACGAGCAATTGGATAAAGCCAATGCTGAAAAAGCAGAGATCAAAGGCCACCTAGAAAAAGCGGAAGGCGATCTTGAAACAGCTGACAAAGACGAAAATAAATGGATAGCTTCCAACCTCAATAAAGAGCAGGAAAAACAGATGCTCGAAGTCAGGATGGAAAGGGCCGCCGGAAAATTTGAGGTGGTCTCAGCCTTGTTGACTGAAGTTCTTGGCAATGAGGACACGGATGAAGCTAAAGCACCATCGGACTTTGAGAAGAGCGCAGAAGAAGCCGGTCGATACCAAGCAGCAGCCATATTCCATGACTGCTTAGTAGATTCGGGAGTCGAGGTTAAAGAAACCACTAGAGACGAAATGAAACATTGTCGGCAAGGTGTATTAGACGAAGTAGCACTACAGGGCAGGGGGTCTGTTGAAATTGTTGGCGGAAAAGTGATTTCAAACCCAACCTATGTGGCTATGCTAAATACCGACGACGTTAAGGAAGTTGTAGACGCCTTTATGCACTGTGCCCAAGCTGCTGACGCCAAAAGAATCATAGGCCCAGCTGCTGAAGGTTGTAAAATGGAGGCGAAAGAAATTCATCACGACGCAGCCGGCTCAGGTGATTCATTTACAGATCAAGTCGCAAATAGGATTTCGGGTAATAACGCTGATGCAAGAAGGACACGAAAATTCCTTGACGTTAAAGCAGAGGGCATCGGTGACGGCAAATTTACCGAAAACCTTGAAAAAGTAATGTACCGAAAAGGTGGTTCAAGAGGTGAGATGAGGGACGCCCTCAAGGGCATGATAGACGATGCGAAGAGTGACCTAGATTGTGATCCTCAAGGTACGAGAGCAAGGCGATGTGACGATATTAGATTACCAGCCATGGACGAGAGAGCTGGAGCTGGTCAAGGGAGAAAGATTCCTATAGCTCACCAGTATGAGAACCGTATTAACAATGATAACCGCGGAGGCGGAGGTGGTCAGAACCAAGGACTTCCACCTGGTATTACAAAGGCGCAATTTAATGAAGTCTTTGGTGGCGGTGAACCTCGATCGGTGGTTAAAGAGCGGGTCGACCAGTGCGTTGCTGATGGTAATCCCATGAACGAGTGTCTTAGTGATGTGAAGAATGATATGAGGAAAGAGTTTAAGAGTCACGAAAACTTTGACCAAAATAAGTATTCGGACAGAAAAGAATTGGACGCTCTAACTACAGGGGCGGTACGTCAAAATAGGGAAAAAGCACAAGGTGACGCTGGCCACGCTATGAATACAGACCAATTCGGTGGTAATGGTGACGGGGTTGGTAAGAGAGGAGGGCAAAATTTCAACCAGTGCATGAGTGACACTGCTGGTGGAGGGCCCAAATATAACTCAGACGGTAACTTCGTCAGTTCAGCATCACACGGTGACGCTGCTGATAACTGTATGACCCAAGCCTCACACACAATGCAAAATTCCTATGGAAACAAGGATATGGGTGACCATACAGGTATGACTCAGGGCGGCACAGGAGTCCAACAATAGAATAGAAATAGTTTTTAAACGAGCGAAAAAAGCCGGTCTATGAGTTCTCATAGACCGGCTTTTTCATTAGTAATCATTCACGTATTAATACCTAGGTGAAATTGCCGTTGTTAACCTCCGGAAAAGGATTTAATATCGTAAGGACATATTTAATTAAACAATCCATTAGGGGTCAAAATACATGAAGCAGCTGATAATGCTTTTTGCCATTTCTATGTTAACCGTTGCGATATTTGCATGCGGACCTGCCGTAGGTAGAGCCGTTGGAGACGCTGAAGTAGACGTGGATGCAACGCTTGCCGAAATGGAACCACAAACAGAATCGGAACAAGAACTATATGACATGCTCAAAGAGATTGACCGATTGCACAAAGAGGAGAGGGCAGAGCTATTAGCAGCCCTCAGCAATTCCAGTGGGGTCATTGATGAACTTCTCGTATTAATAGGGCACGATGTAAATTTTGATGTAAATTCTCTATCAGCCGGTAGTTTAATCGACGGAGGAGCCGGGGATACAGACCTATCAGATCTTATAACCCGTGCTAAATCGACCAGAGATCGGGAAGAGGAAATACAGACCGCCCTTGAAAATGCTGAGAAAGTTCCATGGGATCGAATTAAGTTTCTTAACGAGCAGTTAGAGTCGGCCAACGCCGAGTTAGGTGCTCTAAATAAAGACCTCTCCGAGGCAGCTAAAGAATTAGATCATGCAGACCAACTTGAAGCAAAACTGGTTTTTGGATTAAAAGGACAGGATTCTGAATACACTGCCTTGGCAAGAAGAGCAGAAGAAGCCTCTGAAAAAATAGAGGTGATTGGGCACATTCTCCAGGTAGCATTCGATGGTGAAGGTGAAGAAGAATCTGCGACCGAAAAACTGATACGACTCGATGGTAGAGAAATTATCGCCGCACACCTAGAAGATTGTATCAATGATTCGCAATCATCAAATTCCAGAGTGGCCAGAGAAGACTGTGCTGATGAAGCGATTGTATATCACCAAGACATGAGACTTTTTGAACCCACTGATGTGGATAACATCAATAATGCTGCAATGTTGTCCGACCCAGACACGGAGGACGCTATTTACGGGGTAATAGACTGTTTGGAAGAGATGGAAAACATAGTATTCACCATGGACATGGTTGAAGATCCTGTGACGGGTGACTTTATCGGAAGGGCTGAGCTATTCCAACGTAACTGCTACAGAAATGTGAACGAGAGTATTGTCGCATCTGCTGATGGAAACTCCCCAGACGGTAGGGCAGTAATCAGCAGTAGCGACGATGCCGCGACATCATTAAAAAGAAAGCTTGACTCTGAGGATAGAGAGGCCAGGGCGATGCGTAAAGCTATCCGAAATGGACTCGATGACATAAGCGACAAGCAGTTCAAATCCAGCGTGGAAGACCTTTTATATGACAAATCTTTAACTGGAGAAGGTGTCGAAACCCTAATGGGTAACATCCTGAACCTCGCGCAAGATGATCTAGAATGTGATCCTCACGGTATTAAAGGTGAGCCTTGTGACTATGACGATGAATATTACGAAGATGATCTCGAGGATATAACCAGCAACACAGCAATGAGACTTCACGAAGAAATCTGTGAACTTGACGGCATGAAAGACGATTGTTGGGAAGCTCTAGAAGATCCTATTTGGTCTATCGTTAATCAGGCAGCTGAATCCTTATATTCAACAGCAACAACCCTGGGTAGCGATGAAGCATACGCAAAACTTAACGGTATATCTGATGTCATATCCAATGCGATTCTATCTTATCAAAACCTAGCCCTACAATTTGCAAACGTCGATGGTGATGCTCTTAACGATGTGGTTCAAAATGCAGCAGCAGGGCTAGTTGGTGGTATTACCCAAGGCGATAACTGGGGCATGGGAGGGGCTGTTAGTGGCGAGTTCGAAATTTGTATCAATACTCTGGTTGAATCTGACGATATGGAGATCGGAGATGCTGCCGCTGAGTGCCTTGAATACACCTCAAGCGCTTTTTCAGCAGAATTTGGGTTGGGAAATAGTAATAAAGACGATTAGTAGACCCTCAAGGACAGCCAGTTGAGACAAAAATGACAGGCCCCATTTTAGGGCCTGTCATTTTTCTTTAACAACTCTCGGGGGTTGACTTAATTGTTGTCATTTAGTAAAAACACATCGATTTCCTACACATCGAATTTCTCGGAAGGTTTGAATGAAAATAGTAACCATAGCTGACCTAAAACAAGTGGCTAGAAATAAAATACCTTCCGACATGTGGGATTTTATAGAGGGCGCAGCATTTGATGAGATCACAAAACAAAGAAATGAAGACAAATTTCGTGAAATTACCCTTAATCCTAACTTCCTTATAAATGTCAGTGACCGTGACTTGTCAACAACCATACTGGGGGAAAAAATAGCATTCCCAATAATGATTGCTCCAGCGGGGGGTAAAAGACAATTGCATCCTGATGGCGAACTAGCAGCGGCGAAAGGCGCAGGCTCATCGGGAACTCTATATGCGCTCCCCACCGCGTCTGGTTACAGCATGGAGGAGGTAGCAGAAGTAGCCACAGGCCCGCTCTGGTTCCAGCTCTATCATTCGGATGACAAGATCACTGAATACCTTGTTGATAAAGCTAAACGATCTGGTTACTCAGCCATTTGTCTCACAGTAGATGGGCCCACCTCGGCTCCAAAAGAAAGAGATCTAAGAAACAATTTCAAGCGCAAGCCAGAACTATATAGCGGGAATTTTAGAGATAGACCTGAATTTATGCGAAGGACCGATATCATCCCTCCAGATTTTGCCGATTGGTCTGAAGAAAACTACACAGGATTGACATGGGAGAGATTAGATTGGCTCAAATCACTAACCGATTTACCTTTGGTAATAAAAGGAATACGAACGGTTAAAGATGCGACATTATGCGCGGAATATGGTGCGGATGGAATAATCGTATCTAATCATGGTGGCCGCCAAATCGATCGGACATTATCGTCAATAGAAACACTACAGCCAATAGCACATGCCGTCGGCGACAATATCGAGGTATATTTCGATTCTGGAATAAGAAGAGGTTCGGATGCATTCATGGCCTTAGCACTAGGGGCCCGCGCCGTCTTTGTCGGGCGGCCTACATTTTGGGCTATGGCCTACGATGGGCACGACGGAGTGAAATTAATGTTAGATATTCTCAAAGCAGAATTTGACAGGTGCCTTGCTTACTGTGGATACAGAACCATATCTGAAATTTCAAGCACTTCAATAAATATTCCATCTCATTGGCCTTCACAAATTCCGTGATAGAAATAAATGCCCCTAAATCCACTTTTTGCTAACTTGGAGCCAGCTTAAAAAACCTCTCATTTGATTTTCAAATTTGTTTTACACATTTGGCATTACTTCTTTCGCAAACCATGTAATACGATCTACCATTTCTTCTGGAGGATAGGACCATATAGATCCGTAATATTCACAACCGGCCTCTGAGTAGGAATTGATAGTCTCTATGCAGGGAGTAGCCTCAGTAAAAACGTCGAAATTTTGAAGTGCCCCTTTTAGCGGAATATCTATACCCATTTCTAGCCGTAATACCTTGAGAGCTTTCAGGCCTTCTGAGTACAAATTGGGGCTAATGTTAGTCGGTATCCAGGCCTCGGCGTATTTAGCCGCTAGGTTAAGCATCCTTTTACCTCTGACCCCAAACCACATAGGTGGGTACGGGGTTTGCACTGGAACAGGTGATATGACTGCACCATCCGAATGATAATTCTTACCGTTATATTTCACTTCATCGCCGGCCCACAATTGGGTGATCAAATCTAGAGCTTCCTCTGTCCTAGTTACTCTTTGGCCCGGGGTACCCCAATTGCTAAACCCGTCAAATTCCGGCTGGTGCCAGCCAGCACCTACCCCCAGGATAGTCCTGCCTCCCGATAAATAATCTACACTGGACACAATTTTAGCTAGTTGTGACGGAGGTCTAAATGGGATAGGGGTAACAACAGTACCAAGCTTGATAGAAGTGGTCTGTCCGGCCAGGAAAGCCAGTATGCTCCATGCGTCTAGGGTTTCCGGACCATCCGGCAACATATAATGATCCCACGAAAGAAATGCATAAAACCCAGCTTGTTCGGCTGCTTTACCTACATCTGAAATTAACTCCTTGTCCAAATAACCCCTTTTAACCGGGTATATCAGTAGATGTTCCAAGTGGTGCTCCTAAATTGAATTAATTTTGTAATCCCTCGCCCAGAGTTTTTAATATAGCTTCGGTTTCATCCATCATATTACAAATAATTTCAGACACTTTATCGATCGATTTTATTGGCCCAGAACCACTTCCAGCATTCACAGGCGCTACTGTTAAATCGGCATTTTTATGGGCCAGGGCGATATCTGTCTTAAGTTCTTCTTTGTGCTCCAGTAATTTTTCGTAATTTTGATGCCACCTATCTGTAAATTTATTTCTAATGACCCTATGCCCTACGTGAAAAGGAAAAGGAGCGTCGGTAGCCAAATCGTAGGATTTTGTAATGATAGTGTCATCGGTACCCACCTCGGTCAAAGCCTGCTTAGCCCATGCCGGGCCAAACCATTCATTTGAAGCCACGAATCTACTCCCAACCCACACGCCACTGGCACCCAAAGCTAAAGCGGCTGCAACTCCCCTCCCATCTACTATTCCTCCTGCTGCCAATACAGGAATTCCAGGGCACGCATCTACTACCGCAGGGGCAATCGAAATGGTACCTATATGTCCGATATGCCCTCCTCCATCAGTACCTTGAGCAACCAACAAATCAACTCCAATCTCACTTGCATGGATAGCTTGTTCGACTGTTTGAACTTGGGCGAGAACTTTTATTCCTGCATTTTTTGCATCGGCAACAAACGGAGAAGGATCAGAAAATGAATGCCCAATTAGGTCTACTTTATTTCGTATTGCCACCTCCACAAGTTCACCAATGCCCTCAACACTAGTTATAAAGCCCACTCCGAAGGGATTATCAGTTATCTCACGCACGCGTTTAATCTGAAATTCCAACCATTCTGGATCAGGGACGGTGCTCCCCATTCCAAGCATCCCAAAGCCACCGGAGCCTGATACAGCCCCTGCTAGTTCAGCGGTAGCACTGGTTGCCATAGGTGCATTAAAGATTGGGTATTTTATCTGGAGAAAATCTGTAAGCGCTGTTCTAATCATAAAATTAGTCCCGTAATTTCATTCCTAAATATACTTCCGCTCTGCTATATATAACACAAAGGGGATGTAATAGCCGTATCCACTATCAGAAACAAAATAGCAGAATACCACCAAATATGGATATAGAATTAAATTTCCACCAAGACAATGACCCACACAGTGAGTCCGCTTAAATAGAAAAATACTTTTTGCCCCGAGTTTCAATCAAATTGGATACTCTGAATCGTGTATTCATGACGGAAACTAATCGCCACCGAATACAGGTCTATCAACAAGCATAAAAATATCACAAGACATCCTTCGACAAGTATTTCCTCAAGCCAAGACTTAGCGGAAGTATTGCAAAAGTAACCAATCCCATTACGTAAGTGGAACGAACCAAACCAAAAACATCCGCCACAAAACCGTACAATAGAGGCGCCCCAATGGTACCTATCTCATTGGTAGTATAAAAAAATCCGTAATACCTCGCCCTTCGACCAGTTGGGACAAATTTAGCAACAGTCGCATAGAGAGCGCTAGAGGTACCATTTAGCCCAACTCCCATTACAAGTACAAGAGGCCAGATAAGAAGGTACGGAGTATAAAGTGATAACACCACAAATACCGCCGTCATTCCTTTAGTTATCCATATAATGTTAACCGTGCCAATTTTGCCGTCTAACCATCCACATACGTATTTGCCAGCAGCTCCCCCGGAAAACAAAAGAAATAAGGCAGTACTTATTTCACCTGTCCCCATTCCGTGACCAACTAGAATAAAAGGTAAGAAAACAAGTACCCCGGTCCTAGTAGCATTGTCTAAGGCCCCTATGAAACTCAATGAAATGAATGCCTTGTTTTGGGGTGATTCTTCTAAAGGGGCTCCTGACGGGAGGGTGGTCGCATTTAGTTTAGGGCGTCCCATATTAAGGTTTCGGTTAAAAGCTGAGGTCACTAGCATTAAGAAAATTCCTGCGGCTCCTATGTACAACATCGTACTTCCCCAACCGAATGTGATAAGCAAAATTCCGCCCAAGGCCGGAGCAATCATTTTCCCCAAATCGCCTGAGAAATTCACGGTTCCTACCGCTGCAGAGCGGCCGGAATCGTTATATGCCCTAGAAACCATACTGGAAGCCAATGGGTGCTGTGTCCCTCCTCCTAGGCCCCCAACAATTGCGAAAATAAATAGCAACCAAAACCCATTTGATAACCCCATTCCTATTAAACCAGCGGAGGCCCATAAGTTACCCGTAACGAGCATCCAGAATTCTCCGAAATACTCTGCCAAAAAACCTACTGGGACCTGCAATACGGCAGTGGCCCCACTATGGGTTGACCGGAGTAATCCAACCTCGGCATAAGTCAAACCTAGACTGTCTTTAATCACGGGTAGAAGTGGTATCAGCAACGCAAATATTAGATCGCTCCATATATGCATTGCAGATCCAAAGATCAAAATACGCCGGGGAGTCATTTGTGGATTGGACATGTATTGAAATATCTCGTGGTTAGGTAAAATGAATTGTGATGTTATCAGGGCTCACATAATAATTCACATTCAGGTGCAGTATATGAAAACCAGTTTGGATACTTCAAAAATAGGAAAAACCGATGTCAGAGTTACCAGGATAGGAATGGGTGGAGCCCCTTTAGGTGGACTAGATTCTAAAACTGCTCAGGACACCCTTGAATATGCCTATGCACAAGGAATACGGTATTTTGACACAGCACCCTTGTATGGCTCCGGGTTGAGTGAAATACATAACGGAGAATTTCTTTCAACACTACCAAGAAATGACTTCGTACTATCTAGTAAAGTAGGGCGGTTGATAATTCCCGGAGAAAATATCCCTTTTAATTACACGAAAGAAGGAATCCTTAGATCCATAGATGAAAGTCTCACAAGACTGAAGTTGGATTCAATAGATATAGTGCTGATACACGACCCAGACGACCATTATAATTCTGCATTGAATGAAGCGTTCCCCACACTGGCAAAACTTCGAGAGCAGGGAGTGATAAAAGCTATAGGGGCAGGTATGAACCAATGGGAGATGTTAGGACAGTTCGCAAAAGATGCAGATTTCGATTGTTTTCTTGTGGCAGGCAGATACACGCTGCTAGATCACTCAGCCCTTCACGAATTAATGCCGCTGTGTTTGGAAAAAGATATAAGTCTGATACTTGGCGGGCCTTACAACAGCGGAATACTTGCATCTGACCTAGATACTAAAAGCACCTATTTTTATGACCCTTCTCCCTTTGAAGTAATTGAAAGGGCAAAAAAAATAAAACAGGTATGTGACCGTCATCAGGTACCTCTCAAAGCAGCCGCAATACAGTTTGGATTGATGCACCGGTCCGTAGCTACAACTATTCCAGGGCCTCGGAGCCCGGAGGAAATAAAAGACAACATAGCAATGGCCTCCATAAAAATAGCCCCCGATTTATGGAGAGAATTGAAACAAGAAAAATTAATCCACCCAGATTGTCCTGAGTAAATCTTTTACTAAATCACAGTTGACGGGCTATGAAATTTTTCATAATTTCTATTGCTTCATCCGATTCTGGCTGCGGGTCTCTCACAAAACTGTGTGGCATGCCATCAAATATAACCAATTCTAACTCCCCACCTCTAGACTGATAAGTCAATTCGAAGTTGACGGGAATATGGTTCGGAACATTAGCGTCCTCCGACCCATGTATAAGAAGAGAGGTCGGCAATCTTTCAAATTCTCCGTTTTCTAAAATATATTGAGGGCTTCCAGATTTCATCCTTTCTTCATCACCAAAATATGCCAAACTTCCCCTAATCAAGCTTTCCATACCTTCATCCTTGGCATACAAATATCTTGCATGTGAATCCAGTACAGCAGATATTCCAATGTAATAATCAACTGATGCATCGACCGGGGCTTCATTTACGAGAAAGGGCCGTTTTATGTAGTCAGGCCTAGCAGGGCACAACGCATTCAACATAGCTGTGTGGCCACCACTAGAAACGCCTAAGATCCCAAAGCTCGAAGAGTCCCCGTTATAAACTTTGGATTCATTTTTCCACCATCTAGCACCATAATTGACATCTATAACTTGAGCAGGGTAGGGATCCTTTGGAGCAACTCTAAAATCTATGGCTGCAACCAATACCCCGCTTTCTGCTAGCTTTTCATCCATATAGTAGCCATTAAAACGAGTGCCACCTTGCCAAGCACCTCCATGAACATCAAGCAATACCGGGAAGGGGCCGGCTCCCTCAGGCTGGTATATTCTGGCCTTAAAAGATTCTTCTCCGTCTTGGATATAAATCTCTTCGGTAATGTTTATAGAGTATGTTCCTCGTGGATTATAGGTGATAGTCGTCAATTCAATAGCTCCAAATAAATGTGGTCAGTCGTTTAACTTGGCGGCTGCGCCTTTGTTTTGATTTATCTGGTCTATGTCCCATAAGGAGGAAAAACTAAAAGCCCGGGGACAATGACCATAGGCTTCTTCAACGTCGACTAATATACCTTGCAAAATCTTTGCCTTCTCATCTGGATTGGACACCTCCAGTTGTAGTTTAAGGTCTACCAAAGCCTCATCTGAAATTACCTTTGCACTACCATTAACACGCAAAGTTTCATTCAATCCTGGGATGAAAAATACGAGCCCGATATGAGGATTAGTTTGTATATTCTGATATGACTGAAAAAGTTTATTCCCTGCGACATCAGGCAATAGGAGAGTATTTTCGTCTAAGACTTTAACAAATCCTGGTAGACCACCTTTAGGAGAAGCATCACATTCCCCAGAAGAATCTGAGGTAGCCATTACCATAAAAGGAGCCTCTTTTATAAAAGCAATGTGTGATTCGCGCAAGGATTCCACTACTTTGGTGGCTGCTCTGCCTTTTGGGAACCCAAATTTCTCAGTAAAAGAGTTATCAAAACGTTCTTCTATTTCAGTCTGCGCCATTTCTTCTTCACTCCTTACTCATTTCTGTGTTTATGTATAACGGAATGTTAACACGGCTGCTCAGGCGCTATTTTACTGCTGGTTTGCGCTAACAACATCTTCCTGATACCAATACTACTTAGGAATTAGTACCATAGCCATTAGTCAAATTAGTACGTCGACTCTAATTATTGGAAAGGCTATAACATGAATTTATCAGGCAAAACTGTCTTCACATTGAGGCAGCCAATGGGGAGAATTGCTTCAGCAAACGAAGTAGCCTCATTAGCAGTATATTTAGCCTCAGATGAAAGCGGTTTCACTACTGGTCAGGCTCATATTATTGACTATGGCTGGGCCAACGGTTCCTAGTTTAACAACATATAGAGGCACTTAATTTGAGTACAATCCCAGAAAGAAACACTATTCCAATAGTGGCGCCAACACCAACACCATTTGATCATAATGACAAACTGAACCTACAACTCCTGGAAGAAAATATATTGCAGTGGGTTGATACTGGTTTAAGCGGATTTGTTATTGGCTCTTACGGTGGAGAAGAATTTCATCTCTCACAAACAGAAAAAACGGAGATTATTAAGACTGTCTCCCAAGCACATCAGGGACAAAAGTTTGTAATAGCAGGTATAGACACCTTGTCCCCAACTGTGGCGTCTATGCAGGCAGAGGAATATGCAAAAGCCGGTGCCGATATGGTACGCGTTAGGATTCCAAAAATACCTGATAAACATGGATCGGAGTCAGTTGTTGATTACTTCGAAATGGTGACTCGAAACAGCCCCGTCCCAGTGATACCTATTCATCAACCGAAACTAGCAATGGATGTAGACGCGACACCGGAAGAAATCGGCGAAATAACCAACCTTGAAGGTATATATGCCTACATAATTTCCTTGAACTTTAGATGGGAGAGTAGATTGCCTTCATTAATAAATCCACAGGTTCAACTCTGGACCTGTAATGGAAGCCTGTTGATGCCAGGAGCGATGATAGGGGCTGAAGGGGCTTGTTTATTCTTTGCAAATTGGGCCCCCGATTTATGCCGCAAAGTGATTTCTCTAGTGAAATCAGGAAGCTTTAACGAAGCACAAATCGTTCAAGAATCACTTGTACATGCAGACTATATTGGAATGAGCAAAGGTGTCGCTGCTCTGAAGGCAGGTTTGAATCTTCTTGGCTATAAAGCCACGAAACCCCGAAAGCCTACGCCTGAATTATCCACAGAGGAAATAAAAGAACTAAAGCACGCCTTCCAAGAGGCAGGGATGCTCTAGTCGATAACCTAGTCAACCCTTTTGGCCGTTGATTTTTATTTTGTTGTGTGTGCAACCTCTGCTGTAAATTCAGGTTCTAATAATCAACAATCTCGTACAGGACACGGCTACCTGAGGCAGTGTCGCCATTTATTGAGCCGACTAACCCCTTGGTTGCCTCATCCATCCCAGCATAAAATTCCCTTTGGCCTGTAAAATAGCCGTCTAAACTATCGACTTCCAATTCCATAGCAACAACATCCATTGTCCCTGATATATCAACGTACAAACGGCATCCCACTCCCATATTCTTGTAGCTTTCCGCGATAACTTTGAAACCCTCCAAGGCCTCAGGCCCTTTACCCCTTTGGCATACCCATGTATTCCTAACCGCAAATTTCATAGGGTTCTTCTTTTCTTTTTAAAGTTTTACCTTCAACTCTTACCCATTCTGGCATTGGTATTATTTTTTGATGGAAATTATATCAGTTGTGCAGCTAACTCTAAAAAAATATTTCGTTAGCAAACAGGCCCTTCCAAAACTTCAGATGAAATACACCTCGGAAGAAATTCACCCTGGGATGGTCTCGATAGAAGTTCACCCTCCAATACAGCTATGTTCCCACGCAATACCACCGATTTTGGCCATCCTTTCACTCGATACCCTTCCCAAATACTATAATCCTCCAGATTCAAATCTCCGAGAGACAAATCCTTGTCCACCGTTGGATCAATAATAGTTATATCAGCATCGCTTCCAGCGGCTATTACCCCTTTCCGTGGATATAGTCCAAGTATTTTTGCTGCGTTGGTTGATGTTATATCTACAAATCTTTCTAAAGGCATTCCTCTTTTCACTACCCCTTCCGTATATGCAACACCCATCCTAGTTTCTATTCCATTATGGCCACCAGTTACATCGGCGACTGTCCTAAATTTTATTTTTTCCTCCCAGGTTGTCGACACCAAATCAGTCGCTATAGTTGATAGGGATCCTTCCATTAATCCTCCCCATAAGGAATCGCGATCTTCTTCACTCTTTAAAGAAGGATATGTGTGGTATTTCATACCATTTTTACTGCGGTAGTCTTGAAATGTAAAACAGGCATAGTTATGTAAAGTTTCGCCATAAATCGGTAGCCCCTGAGCTCGACATCTAGATACTTCTTCTACTCCCTCCTTAGCGCTTACATGTACAAAATAGATGGGACATTTTTTTAATTCCGACAGGCGTGAAACTCGTCTGAACGAGACATCCTCTGACTGATTAGTATGGATCCGATGCATATTCCACCATTCCCATTCATCAGCCTCTTTGAGGCGATCATAGTTGTAGTGCACCATCTCATCATCTTCTGAATGCACTAGTAGGATCGATCCTGAATCAGACACCTGTTCCATAATGGTTCCCAATCTTCCAAAATCGGTGTGGTTGTTTTGCATCTGAGGGCTTGGGGGGCGAATACTAGTTGTAAATATTTTGAAGCTTGCTATTCCTTCCCTTGTGAGTTGCTTGATCTGGGATATGCTGTCCTCATCCGCCCCGTTAGTCAAAATTGGATGGTAAGCGTAATCTGTATAGGCATTACCGGACCATCGCTCTTCAGCCTCCTCTAAGGCATGGTATAAGTCATACCCGGGTATTTGAGTGGCAAAATCCAGCACCGTTGTTGTACCCCCTAATAAAGCCGCTTTGGATACCGCTTCGGCACCAGATCTTTCCGGTTGACGTGGCCCTCCTATATGAGCGTGTGGTTCTATACCTCCAGGAACTACGATCATGCCTGCGGCATCAATAACCTGTTCAGCTTTATCTGAATCTATTTCATCAGTCGATAAAGAAGTGATCCGCCCATCATCGACTAGAATGCCCAATTTTCTCGGGCCAGATGCTGTTACAACAGTGCCTCCTCGAATTAATAGGTCATGCATACTATGTCTCCTTCCAAACTTGATCTACCGAATAGGCGAATACTAACACCACAGATACCTAAGCTCCCTTTCCAGGTCTCCAACGACCTCGTTGAGCTTTGCAATGAATCGGAGCCTTTGGAATCAAATGTTAATCTTTTTCCTGGGTATTTCCTCATACCGGTCCATCTCCTCATTTTGGACGTTATATGTGGTTGATTCAGCAAAGCTGAAGGCAGCGGTTTCACCGTCTTTATCCATACAAACTATGTTCATATAGGTACCAAAAGAGTCTTGATAATCTTTCAAATCTTCCATGGCTTTTTGCCCAGCATCCATAAGAGTCATACCGGATTGTAGATACAACACCACAGATCGAGCAGTACAAGCTCTCATAGACAATTCACCTCTACCTGTACAGGCAGCGGATCCATATCTGTTGTCTGCGAAATTTCCAGCCCCTATTATTGGTGAATCTCCTACTCGACCCGGATATTTCCAACCCAAGCCACTAGTTGATACCCCAGAAGCTATATTGCCTTTCCTGTCTCGTGCAATGAAATTGACAGTTCCAAGATGTCTAGCTGTGGGTAAATTTGAGCTATATTTCCTTAGATTTTCAAGGTATTTATCCATTCCCTTCAACCCTTCTCCTCTTTCGTCAAGGCCTTCAACCCATTTCTTTTTTGCCGCGGCAGTGAGTAAATTCCTAGGATGAAAACCCATTTCTTTTGCAAATTTGGCCGCACCCCTATCCACCAGCATGACATGCGGAAGTTCTTCCATTACCTTTCTGGCAATGGAAATTGGGTGTTCAAAATTCTTCAGTCCTGCCACAGCACCAGCATTCAAAGTTTGTCCATCCATTACAGAAGCGTCCAATTCGACTTGTCCAAGTAAATTTGGCAAACCTCCTCGCCCAACAGAATGGTCTGAAAGATTACTTTCGACCGCCCTAATACCAGTCACAATAGCATCCAAGGCAGTCCCACCATTTTTTAACACCTTTATGGATTCCCCGATGCCTACATCACCGTTCGCTGATGTAATGACTAAACCCGTATACATAGAATCTCCCGTAAAATATGAATGTAAACTTTAGGCTCAAGTAATCTGATATAGGAATTGGGAACAAAACTATGATACATAAAGACTTTAATTGTGACATTTATTTTATACGGCACGGGGAATCAGAATCGAATGCTACTCCGGGTCTGGCAGCCGGTATTAATTTTGATGCACCACTTACTAAATTGGGGCATCAGCAAGCCAAATCGTTAGGGGAAAGATTTAAAAATGAAAAGGTGGATTTTGATAAAGTGTTTAGCTCAACTTTGACCCGTGCTATCCAAACAACAGAAAACATTTTCATGGGTATGGATAATCCAAACAATAGCTTCCAGAAGGTTCCAGAGATAATAGAACAACAAATTCCCGGGTGGCGTGGTGTCCCAACGGAGGAAGCTTATACCAACGATACAATGACTTACATCATGGAAAAGGGTAAGGACTTTGTAGGGCCCGATGGGGAAAGCATAAGGGAAGTGCAAAAAAGAGCGACGAATTGGCTCGAAGATGAACTGATTTATAACCGCAAACTCTGTAGTAACCCTAAATCCTTAAAAGTAGCCATCATAGGGCATGGAAATACTATGAGGTCAATATTTCATTACATCATGGGATTTGATCAAAGGCTGATATATAAAATTGGTGTAGATAATACTTCAATTTCCAGATTTATATTTAACAGCAAGGGATGGTCCGTTGTTTGCCTAAATGACAACTCCCATTTAAGAACCGGATCTTCTGGAACGTTCGAAGCTAGAAGTTGAATTCCCTTCTTATGCTCTTGATTTCTAAACCTAGCCTCTTTATTCTGATGCCAATTTAACAAAAATTGCTAACCCCCTTTTGGTTCACAAAGGATAAAGAATGAATTTTGGAAGCTTCATGGAATTCCATACTCGAGAAGGAAATGGACAAGAGGACGCTTTTCAAGAATCCTTCGACCATGTCGCACTCGCTGAAGATCTTGGGCTCGATACGGTTTGGCTAGCCGAAACCCACTTTAACCCAAACCGTTCAGTGTTATCTGCCCCGTTAGTTTTAGCCGCGGCGATAGCGGGCCGAACAAAAAGGATCAAAATTGGCACAGCAGTACAAATTTTACCGCTTGGTAACCCTCTTAGAATCGCCGAAGAGGTAGCAACCCTAGATCATATCAGTGGAGGAAGATTTGAATTTGGTATCGGTAGAAGTGGGCTTCCTAGTGCCTATAATGGATACAACATACCGTACACTGAAAGCAGAGAGAGATTTTATGAGTCCATGGAGATAATCAAGAAAGCTTTCACCGAAGACAGCTTCACTTATTCCGGAAAATATAACAGTTATGAAAATGTGTGTTTAACCCCCAAACCGTTGCAAAATCCATACCCTCAAATGCGTATAGCGGCCACAACCTCTGAAACCTTCACCACATTGGGACAGATGGGAATTCCAATTTTTGTTGGAGTAAGAGGACTTTCTTTATCCGACGTTGCTCAGCAAGTCGCTTTGTATCGGGAGGCCCTCAGGAAAGCCAATCACGCTACCGGTAGTATTTTGCTAAGGGTCCCAGTGCACGTAGCAGAGTCGACCCCGGAAGCTTTGGCAAATTCGGAAGCGAGTTTCATGAAACAATTCAGACGCTTGGGGTCTCAACTAGGTAGTAATGCAACAGCAGCATTAAATACTGAAGGCAATACTAGCAAAAACCTGTCGGAAATAGATTGGAACCACATACAAGGAGAAAAGGTGGCGGTGGGAGATCCAGATACTGTGGTGGCTCAAATCAAAAATATGATTGATGTTCTTACTCTAGATGGGATTGCAGCGGAGTTTAATGCAGGAGAAGAAATTCCCGCACCCAAGGTAGAAAACTCACTTTCCCTATTCTGTAAAGAAGTAATGCCAAAGTTGCGTTGAAAAATCCTATTTTAGGAAATTTTTCAATCACTACGCTCTTTCAATGAGATCAGCTTCTACTTTCATAATAGGTTCAATTATTTTAATTATTTATTTGATATATCGATTTTTTGTCGCCGCAAATTAAGGGAAATTAAATGGCCTGAACTGATTACACTTCTTTGATTCCTAAATACACATTCTCATCCACACTTAAAGAACAAGAATCAGAACTGAAAGATAATTACCTCACAGCTCATATGGCAGATGCAAAATACATACGAGTAATCAATTCCTAAAGTTTACATACTGTAGTGGCTGATCATTATCCATCTCTTTTATGAAAGCTATGGCTTCTTGGAGTTCATCACGTTTCTTGCCTGACACATGAAGTTCACTTCCTTTTATCGAAATCTGAACCTTCATTTTGGATCCTTTCACCGCTTTGTTAATTTTCCTAGCAAGTTCAGCATCAACACCTTGTTTAATGGATACTACTTGTCTTAATGAGTCTCCCGAAGCATTTTCAGCCTTACCAAAATCCAGTGCCTTAGCATCGACCTTCCTACTGGCAAAGTTTTGCCTCAGTAGATCGTGTAATTGCGTCAATTTCATGTTGTCATCGGCCGTTATAGTCAAGGTGTTTTCACTTCGCTCAACCGCACATTTAGTGCCCGCAAGGTCAAAGCGTTGTGTGATTTGGCGTTTTACCCCATTAACAGCATTATCGACTTCCATAAGGTCTGTCTTTGAAACAATATCAAATGATGGCACTTGTTATATCCTCCATGAATTTGTCCTTGATTTTTCGTGAAATCAAATAGGGTTTATTATTCTAATAGGGTTACCTTGAATAAATGCAGTAATACATTCTACTGTTTGTTCGTAAAAAATTTTGTACGTTTCTTTTGTAACATACCCAACGTGTGGGGTAATTATGGTATTTCCTCGAGTGATCAAAGGATGCTCCGGGGGTAGTGGCTCCAAGCCAAATACATCCAATCCAGCGCCTGCTATTAGATCTTTTTCTAATGCATTAACCAGTGCCGACTCATCCACAATTGGACCTCGAGAAGTATTGATAAGAAAGCTAGTTTTTTTCATTAATTCAAGCTTAGATGAATCGATAAGGCCTTTAGTTCTCAAACTAAGCACAGTATGAATGCTTATAAAATCTGATTCAGCCATTAGAGTTTCTAGTGAAACATATTTGGCATTTTTCTCTTTTGCTTTTTCTTTAGTTAAGTTTTGGCTCCAAGCGATTACATTCATACCAAAAGCATTCCCATAATTAGCAACCTGTCCGCCCAAATTACCAAGACCTATCAAGCCAAGGGTTTTCCCTTTCAGACCTACACCCATAGTTGTTTGCCATTCTCCATTTTTAACCGCTTCATTCTCCCTGGAAATATTTCTGGCTAAATCCAAAATTAATCCCCAAGCTAATTCTGCTGTAGGGTAGGGAAGCCCGTCAGTCCCGCAAACTGTGACACCCTGATCATTTGCAGCTTTGACATCTATGGAAGCGTTTCGCATACCAGTTGTTATTAATAACTGTAATTTTGGTAGCCGATGTAATATTTCATTAGGAAAAGGGGTTCTTTCCCGCATCGCACATATAATCTCGAAATCTTTCAGCCTTTCCACTAAGGAGTCCGAATCATGAATATGATCATTGAACATAATAATGGTCGCTTCTCCGGCCACGTCACCCCAGTTGGCACATTCAAAAGCCACATTCTGATAGTCATCTAATACAGCTATATTAAGCATCTATTCTCTTTTGCGTCTTCTCGATAAACTTGTTCAGTTTTTCAGGCAGTCTTTGATCCACGGATCTTACAGCAAACCTCAAAAGTTCGGGGGTTTTCATTGGATGAAGATCTGTCAGAACGAGCAGTCTTTCGCCATTATCGTCAAGGTATTTACCAGCGAGATACTCGTTACTGACATCACCTTCACCAAAAGCATCAATTTGTCCAGACAATAGTTGCGATACTATTTCCTCTTGCGAAGGAACCACCGGAATTATCGTTGCACCTATCGCCTTGTACCTTATATCGCCATCTATATGGGCACTGGAAGTTGGGGTTACGACTATTTTCTTGCCTTTAAAATCTTCGGGCGACTTAAGAATTTCTTTGTCAGATCTGCGTATCAACAATGACCTAGTTACAAGCATGTAAGGATGACTCCACACTGCATTATTTCCAAGAATTCGGTCTTGATATTCCATCATACCTGCGGCTGATACATCACAATATCCATTCCCTGGAGTCTCCCATAGGCCAGTGAATTCATTTTTAATGACCTGCACCTTTAGGTTCATTTCCGACGCAAAACCTCTTAAAAGATCAATATCAGTGCCTACAATCTCTCCGCCATCTTCATAGGCAAAGGGAGCGAACTCTGTGTAAGTACAGATTGTGAGAATATTTGGGTATACGGTTGAAAATACATTTTTATTTTCTGACAAAACTAACCTTTTTTCAGTGACATAATTTCGTCGCAAAATTCTTGTATTGCAGAGACAGATTTCGGCCATTGCATGACCCCGTGGCCGGCCTTCGGTATTGTCACAAACCTCGCATTTTTTATATGCACAGATAACTCCTTTCCAAGATCATAGGGAACCTGAGTATCCAGGTTTCCATGGACTACCAAGGTAGGAACTCCTATAGAACCCAAATTCGCCGTCACATCTGAATCAAGATACGCTGCCTGGTTCCTGAGTTCACCCGCAAAATATTTTATTTTACTGTCACGGTTCAAAGCATGTTGGAGACGTTTTATTTTCTGATTTCGAGTTGTATCAAACCCTACTGGCATCGGGTTCGGCTTTTGGTTAACCAAATGAAACGGCTTTGCATCTAGGTCATCCCCTCTCAAAATATTGAATGCCTCTTCTGATCCCTTTTCTCTCAACAATGCAATCCGTTTCTCAAGTTCTTTAGAAGCTGCCAGTCTACCTTCATGAGCCCATATCCGGGAACTAGTGTTGGCGAGTATTAATCCGATGATCGATTCTGGATTTTTAAAGCTATATTTCAAAGCTATTGGACCTCCAGCTGAAGATCCAATCAAAAACATTTTAGATATGCCTAACCCATCTAACAGCCCAGCAAGATCATCCACAAACATATCCAATGTATGTTCTGAGGCAGGATAAGATGTTTGGCCAGAAGATCTTCTGTCATATGTTATGACGTTATATGAATCAGCCAATCCTTCCACCCAACCTTCATCCCTCGGAACAACGGTTGAGGAAGCGCCTCCATATCCACCATGAACAAAAACCACTGACGGTCCTTTGCCTACGGAGTCGTACGAAATATTTATACCGTTTGCATCCATCGAAGGCATATCAGAAACCTTTTGCTGAAGTTAGAAAATTTACCCCTGTTCCACTGGAAACCCTACTATGCTTCCCCATTCCGTCCATGAGCCGTCATAGATCTGCACATTATCGATACCAAGAATCTCATTGATAGCAAACCACGCCAAAGTGGCCCGGTGGCTTAGCCTGCAATAACTCACAATTTCCTTTCCTGAATCGACAGTAATACCCACTTTGGCGAATTTTTTTTCAAGGTCATTTTCAGATATAAACGTATCATCTTCATTTAATAAGTCGCGGAAAAACAGGTGCACTGCCCCAGGAATTCGCCCTTTTCTTTCCGCACCATGGTCGAATCCTCCCGGAGGACTAACTCTTTCTCCCCGGTATTCTTCCGGAGAACGGACGTCTAAAAGTATATTGTTTGAGCAATTTAGTTTATTTAGGACGCCATCTCTTCCAATCCTACTGTCGGGATTGGGTTTTGGGATTTGATTCTTAACGAATTTGAGTGTTGGAACCTTAGATGTCAAAGGATTGTTGTCCTTAATCCATCGTAACCTGCTACCGTCCAAAATCCTCACATCCTTTACTCCTGCCAATGTCATTATCCAGAGAGCATAGGTTCCATATTGAACAGGGTCGCCACAAAGCACTATCGTGGAATCAGTAGAAATACCTAATTCTCCTAGTCTGTTGCTAAGCACAGAGGATGTGGCAAACTCCCTGTCAGTCTCATGCCATAAAAGGTCTTTCCAAAAACAAAATATTGCTCCCGGTATATGACCATTTTGATACGCTTTGGCTTCAGGGTCAGATGACACTTCCAACACAGTAACGTTGGGATCACCAATTCTTTCTAAAAGCCAGGACGCATTTACAAGTCTTTGAGTTTTGTCAGCCATTAGAAAATTCCATTTTTATGATATTGCCTGCATTCTACTAAACAACAGGTTTCCAATATTACTATGTTTCTATTTATCTCACTTTTGGGCTTTTTAAGGAGATTAACTGTCCTGGCGCTAGTATTTCTACCTTTTAGTGAAGGTTGGCATAACTTCTTTTGCGAAAATGCTGAGCTGAGACAAGTATTCATCTCTTGGCATACCTTCCGGCCAGTGAAGGATAATATTCTCGAGACCAGGATATTTTTCTTCAACTTCTTTAAGAAATTCGATTTGGTGTGAAGGTGGCCCACATATCCATGCCTTCTGCTCAACTCCATCCTCTATCCTGGGTGTCCTCGCTGGGGCGCCCGGGGTTCCCCAAACGCGGCCTTCTTCATCTGCATATCTAACAAATCCAAATGGTGCAAACCATTTAAATCGCTCATCATGGAACGGGCGTAACCTTTCCATAGCCTCTTTCTCGTTATCCGCTATATAAAATCCAATTCCAAGAGCCAAATTACTACCCAGCACATTTCCTCTGCCATTTTCTGAGCATGCATCTCGAAACCTATGAAACGCTTCGTCCACCAATTTTTCACCAGTTAAGGCAACCACGCCATTGAATCCGTTTCTGGCTGTAAAATCGATACTTCCTCCACTCACAATAGGCTGCCAGGTTTCCACCGGCAGATTCACGGGCCTTGGAACTAAAGTTATCTCCTCAAGGTCATATCCTCTATACGGAACACTTGCAGGAATCGTATAGTTCTTCCCATGATGGCTGAATGATTCGCTGTTAAAAGCTTTTAAAATAACCTCTATTTGTTCTTCAAATAATTCTCTATTTAAATCATTATCTATAACCGGGGAACCAAACGTTTCTACTTCACGGGAGTGATAGCCTCGTCCCACCCCGAATATCATCCTTCCCCCCGTAAGAACATCGGCCATGGCATAATCTTCAGCTAACCGGAGAGGATGCCACATGGGCACAATATTGAATCCACACCCAAACTTCAATTTTTCTGTTTTTGCAGCCAGATGTGTGCTTAGCAATATCACGTTCGGAATACATTCGTACCCCTCCCTTTGAAAATGGTGTTCGGCCATCCAAAGCGCATAGTAACCAAGTTCATCCATAAGGACCGCAGCCTTTTCAGCTGTCTCCATCGACTGAACTAACTGCTCATTCTTGTATCGCCTATCGTTGGCAGGAAAACCATCAAGACCAACATCTTCCAAATCTATATTCCCGACGTAAAACACGGAAAAATTCTTAATCATTTATTCCCTCTAGTTTTTTTTCAACTAGTCTAACCGAAGCATCTAGCTACCTGCCGTTTAATTAATTGCGGCGTTCCTTAACTGGCAACCATGGCCCTGGTGGCCCTTTAGAAGGTTTGCAAACGAGGCAGACTCTAAAGCCTTCTTCATAAGCCTGTTTTAAGGATACAAAGTATTTTCTATTCTCAGGCTTTGTCCGTCTACCTGGAGGGCAATTGGGCCTGCATACAATTCTTGTAGTGGTACAGGCATTAAATTTAGCGTTCATGGTCCCATAGCCCACGGGTACCTACATCTACGCCGCCATCCACAGCCAAGATCTGCCCGGTTACCCAAGCGGATTCATCTGATGCAAAAAACAACGCTGCATTGGCTATATCTTGAGGATAGCCGGTACGGCTCAAATTAACCTCGGCATTTACTACCTTTCCATCTCCAATAGTCCCCCTAAACAATCCAGCAGCTATAGTATTTACTCTAATGTTGTCTGAATATAATTCGCCCGCAAGATTTTGTGACATTCCAATAACGGCACTTTTGGCAGCACCGTATGAAGCGTTTCCTGCCTGACGTACATTGAAGCTAGCTGCAACTGTTACTATCGATCCACCGCCACTCTCTTTCATAACCGGGCGAACGGCCTGAGCAAGGTTATAAAGACTATTCATTGTATTGGCAGCCGTACTGTCCCAAAAGCTTTGGTCGATATCCTCTAAACTGCGGCTCGGGTCAAAATTGCCTCCGGCTGCAGCGTATAGAATGTCTATTTTCCCAAACTCAACGACTACTTTGTTCACAATTTCCTCAACCGCCGGCTTTTCAGAAAGATCTCCAGGAACTACGATCGCAGTTCCTCCCAGACTCTTTATTTGACTTGCTGTCTCTTTAAGACGTTCTTCCCCTCTTGCCGAGAGAGCTGTTTTGGCTCCTTCTTGGGCAAACAATCTGGCTGTGGCTCTGCCCATTCCTTGTCCAATACCAGTTAGTAAGGCAACTTTATTCTCTAATCTCATATTTCTCCCTTTAGCTAATTAAATTCCAACGTAATTGGATTTAACACCCCAAAACTATATGTATTGGAGGATAAACCTACAACTCGAATTCAAAGGTTCAGCTCTTGAAAGCAAATCTGTCCGGACGATACGGGTCTAAATCACCATTGGGTATTCCCGTTACCATTTCCAATGCTGCCAA
>JAPYSB010000024.1 GCA_029936675.1 Dehalococcoidia bacterium
TAAGAGCAAATGAACGAACATTGATACCTGACATTTCCTTCTCCCTTAAATGAGGCCCTACAAGATTACATCAATATTGCGCTACGGTTTCCACCGTAATCAGCTATGGCTCGACTTTCAATGGTTTGACCATTTCGTCTCTATCTCGATGTTGCTCAACAATTTTCAAGGTTTGGCTTTCTGCTTCATTCAGCGGTGTAACAGGGTTATGAAATTGGAACACGAGAAGCGCGGCCTCAAAAGCCCAGCTTTTTGGCAAGTTTTTACGCAATAAGTTAAAATAAACCTTTGCAACAGCTATTTCGTTCGCCCGTGGGTCCAGTTTATTTCTTACGTCACTCATTTCAATGCTTTCTGCGTAGTTTTCCCTATAACTTGACGTGTAGCATGTGAAGCTGGTCGCGAATAGGCAGCCTATAATTAACTAAACAATGACACGCCGGTATTATTTTTTGACCATTTCGACGATGCTCCAGTAATCGGGGTATTTCGTGTGACTTATCCTGCTCATTTTTCATGTCTAGAAAACGATGATGGGATTGTAATTGACTAGCGTCAATTATCTAAAAATTCCGTTTTGAGCGGATGTAATTCTTTGGTTTAATGGTTTGCTTGAATTGAATAGCTCTCATAGCTAATCTGAAGATCGGAAGGCTATATATATATGCAACACAGCTGTCTCTACTGTCGTTCGAGAGAACTATCAGAGTGGTGTGTCTTAACGGACTCTGAATTGAAAACTCTCGACAAGGGTAGTGGCATGAGAGAGTATTCTCCTGGTGAGATTGTATTCTACCAGGGTGATTTGAGTAATGGCATTTATTGTATTGAGTCAGGGCTCGTTGGTCTCCGTATGTCAGACACTGATGGCAATGAAACACTCCTATATTTATTGAATGGCGGGAATACTATGGGGTATAGGGCCTTTCTTACGGGCCAGGAGTACGGAGTAAATGCAGAAGTTTTTAAACCTTCCAGGATTTGTCATATAAACTCTTCAACGGTAACAAGCCTCGTTCACTCAAACCCCAATGTAGGATTACGTTTCCTGTTACGTGCAAGTAACGAATTGGATCAGGCAGAAAAAAAAATCATACAGAATGCAAATTGGTCAGTTCGAGCCCGGTTTGCTCATCTCTTAATGGTGTTTGTCAATAAACAGCAAAAAAAACCAATAGAAGGCCAGGTCGAGATTACTCTCCCAATTCCTAAACATGAGATCGCCTCGATGATTGGGACTACGCCAGAGACCTTATCTAGAACAATAAAAAGTATGGAGAAAGATGGGGTCGCTCGATTTTCGCAGAGAACTGTCCAAATCCGGTTTTTAAAAAGACTAACTCAAGAGTTTGATCCCGGGTTATCTATTTAGCAATTTATCATCGTCTTCGTAAAATCTAGGTTCTTCTATACAAGTGATGTGTAACGTTACTTGTCATTATTCCTAATAACATTGTGAAAACGCTCTAAGACTATCAAACTAAATATGATCAAATTGATGGGCGTCAATGTCGAACTAGCACTTGTTCGCCACTATAGCCTACCAAGTCTATTCACCATAGAAGCGATATATCTTTAATAATGGGTCAGGCATGTTCTGGGCTCGGGCTAGTGACAGTGAGAACAAAGACAACAAACACAAAAAATTTACTTTACCCTGGTTTATGCGTTCTTCTTATTTGTGCTGACCCCTCAGGGACTATCATCTGATCCAGTACAGTTTGGACGGAACTTTGCAACAGTATCTGGAGATAAGGGTTGTCTTTCGTGCCACGAAGGTATTGAGCGGTTTACCGACGGACCGATGATGGAGACCATTGAAGAACTGGGTGCTGACTACAAAGATCCTGGCGGTTGTGTGATTTGCCATGGTGGAAACCCAACGGCTACAAGTAAAGGTCTCGCCCACATAGGATCTCCTACGGATTTGACGGAAATCGGTGGGCCTCATGCTTTCTATCCTGATCCTGGTAGTATTTATTTAGGTGATAGAACCTGTGGATTTTGCCACACAGGATACGTTGAACGTTTAAAAAAATCTCTCATGAATACGGAAGCCGGTAAGCTGCAGGGTAATATGTGGTCTTGGGGTTTACAAAAGGATCACAAGGTGGTTTGGGGAAATTACAATATTAAGGATGAGGACGGCTCTGAACCAGCTATTGGTACTGAAAGATATAAGAAGTACATGTCTAAATTTGTCGCCGCCCACCCTGACCAAATACCCAGTCAGATGAGGCAGGTTCCTAAAGTAGATACCAACGATATCCCAAAGCATCCTAACAAAGCAGGAATAACTTATTCCCGTCAACAGTGTCAGCGCTGCCACGTGGGCGTAAGTGGCCGAGAAAAGCGAGGGGACTATCGCGGAACAGGCTGTTCGTCTTGTCATGTACCATATTCAAATGAGGGCCTTTACGAAGGTAATGACCCGACCATCAATAAAAAACAACCAGGTCATTTACTTGTTCACCGTCTTCAGGCAACGCGTAAATCTAAAGTGCGCGTCGGTAAAATTGAATATTCAGGAATACCGACCGAAACATGCAATACATGTCACAATCGGGGCAAGAGGATTGGTGTGAGCTACCAAGGAATTATGGAATTTCCTTATGGGAGTCCATTTAATGCTCAAGGGAAAAAACAACCGAAGTTGCATACTAAGAATTATTTGTTCATCAAAGATGATCTCCATCACCAGATCAAAAGCCGCCCCGGAAATCCTGAAGGTGGGTTGCTATGCCAAGATTGTCACACTTCTATCGACATGCACGGAGATGGTAATTTATTTGGCACAACCTTGGCGCAAGTTGAAATAGAGTGTCAAGACTGCCATGGAACAGTTGATAAGTTTCCTTGGGAATTGCCTCTTGGTCACGGTGAGGAGCACGCAGGAAGTATTGGTGACGTTCCGCGAGGATTAGAGAAAGTACTACCCGATTATATGACCTTTGCGACTGAATATGATCCAGAGGACGGATATCTTCTGACGGCTCGCGGCAATCCCTTCGGTAACGTAATTAAACGAGGAAAACGGGTTATACTGCATTCTGCGAGCGGGTTGGACTTCAATGTTCCTGTATTGCACCAAATAAAAATGAATAAAGCCTGGAAGTCCCCAGACGCGCTAGTTGCAATGGAGGCCGTCGGCAAACACATGGAAAGTATGGAGTGTTACGCATGTCACTCCGACTGGGTTGCACAATGCTACGGCTGTCACATTACAGTAGACTACTCAAAGGGCAAAACCGATGTTGACTGGATTAAAACTGCGAATTCTAGAGAGGATAACGGACTTAGCGCTGACTACCCCCTAGGTACGAATGGATTGAAAAGTGAAGGTAAAGTAACTGAGACCCGTTCATATCTTCGTTGGGAAACACCAATCCTTGGTATAAACGGGGAAGGTAGGGTTAGTCCCATGATGCCTGGTTGTCAGGTGATTACAACAATCATAGATAAACAAGGAAATACCATCGTTAAGAATAAGATATGGCCAACCCCGGAAGGGAAGGGCCTAGATCATGCTGCCGTACAACCACATACTGCAGGTAGATTAGCGCGTTCGTGTGAAAGTTGCCACGCTAATCCGAAGACCTTGGGCTATGGTATTGAAGGGGGACGGTTTATGAAGGGCACGAAAAACGGTATAGTTGTCGATTTGGCGACCGCTAAAGGTCAAACTATACCAAGCAAGTTTCAAGCGCAGTCGCAGGCAGTTCCTGGTCTTGACCATGATCTTTCACAGATCGTAACCCGTGATAATAAACAGTTGGTAAGCATTGGGTCTCACTGGCCCTTAACGGGACCTTTACCTGCAGCAATGCGCAAAAAAATGGAGAGGACTGGTCTCTGCATAGGATGCCACAAGAACATGCTTAATGAAGAAATGTGGCAAAAGGTTAATTCGTCGGCCTTTCTCAGTAATGAACAACACCGTGACGTGATGAACCGGGCTATAAAGGCCTATTCCAAGATCAAGACTAAACCGCCAAAGACAAAATAAACTTTAGGGAGAATTAAATGAGAAGGTTTGAAACTATCTCTATTCTGTTCGTTATGGCGTATTCTTTTTCCCAAGTTTCGTTGGCGGAACAGCGTTCTGACGATTATTTGGTTTCCAATCTACTGAAGCCTTGTATTGAAGGTGACAACGATGCACGAGACGGAACGATTCTTGAAATGGAATGTGAACAATATATTTCTGGGTTTGCCGATCTTTACATTAGCACGGGTATGGCAAAGAACGAGAATGTTTGCTTACCAATGGAAAATCGTCTCGACGAGGTTCGTTGGGCATTTACGAGCTGGGCGCATCGGAAATTCGAACACCGGGGGTTCTCTGCCGTTGATGGCTTGTTGGCGACAGTAAGGACTTGGTTTCAATGCAAATAGGGTTTTTAGTAGAATTTGGAATTACGTCTTAGATATGGTTTTACAGTCTAGAGCAGTACCTCGGTATACCAGCTACCCAACTACACCGCATTTTAGTGAAACAATTACCTCGAAAACCTATGAGAGTTGGCTTGCCGCCCTCGGTTCGACAGTCGAAGCCTCTATTTATCTGCACATACCCTACTGTAGTTCACTTTGCTGGTTTTGTGGGTGCTATACCAAGGTTATTCGCCAGGCTTCACTTATCAAATCGTACCTTGCAACACTTGCCAATGAAATTTCCAGTGTTTCTCAAAAACTCAATAGACCTGTATCAGTTAACCATATCCACTTCGGAGGAGGCAGCCCCAATCTTCTAAAGTCAGAAGATTGGGAAACGCTCATGGCACATTTGAAAAGTAAGTTTCATATCGTTGAAAATGCGAGCATTGCAGTCGAACTTGACCCGCGCAATATCACCAAAGAGTATGTTTCCGCTCTCTCTAGAATTGGTGTTAACCGTGTTAGTATAGGAGTGCAAGATCTTAACCAACGAGTCCAAATTGCGATAAACCGAATTCAATCAATAGAACAAGTCACTAGGGTGGTGAAGTGGTTGAAAGGAAATCACATTCAAAATATCAATATAGATCTTATGTACGGTCTGCCCCACCAAACCGTTAAACTCGTTCTTGATACAGTGGATAAGGTAGTGAGTTTAGATCCCCAAAGGGTGACTTTATTCGGGTACGCACACGTACCGTGGATGCGACACCATCAACGAATGATTCCAGAAGAAACCTTGCCAGACATCGTGGAAAGAGAAAAACAGGCGATCGTTGCGGCTGAGAGGCTCGTAAGAGAAGGTTTCATTAAGATCGGGCTTGATCACTTTGCCAAGCCAGACGACAATTTGTCCATTGCCCTCACTGAGAAAAGATTGAGACGAAATTTTCAAGGCTATACAGACGATATTTCTCCTATCCTTTTTGGTTTTGGAGCATCGGCTATTAGCCAACTACCATTCGGGTACGCTCAGAACCTCAGTTCAATCCGACAATACACCGATGTTGTTCATAGGGGCCGGCTGCCAATAACTAAAGGACATGCTCTAACCAGTGATGATCGAATACGCGCCGACATCATAGAAAATCTCATGTGCTATCTCACGGCTGACTTGAATAGTGATAATCAACTGATAATGGAGGCACAAAATAAATTGAAGAACCTTATAGACAATAGCATGTGTCGCTTAAATGAGGGGCGAATTGAAGTCCCTGAATCATCGAGGCATCTGGTGAGGCTTGTCGCGGCTGCATTTGATGATTATCTGGAAGGAGGCAAAGGCCGACATACCTCCGCTTTCTAATATCTTGCGCGGTGACTTCAACAGGAACATGTTTTCTGTTGCGAGTGCTTAACCTAATATTATCACTCATAAATTCTACACATCGTCGGCTTGATAGTTCTAAAAGAGTAGATCAATTATCCAGTCCAACTATTCCTTCTTTGGGAAAAATATTTAGAACTAAGATTGATCACGATCAAGGTGACGATGCTTGTAATTTGGTCTAGTGGCCAATTGATTATTTAAGGAGAAGTCTCGTGACGATGCTTAACATCCTATTTCTTGGTCTTGTGGTCGGAGCTAGCTTGTTGTTCATGTTCACCTTGGTTTGGGCGGAAAAACAAACACGCAACAACCGGATCGTTTCCAATTCAGACGATTGATTTTTCAAAATCATAGCACATCAGTTTTGGTTCTTATAGTTTCCGTTTTTGTTTAACCTAAATTTGGCTACGGGATCACTTTAAAAAGAAAAATAAGACGTAATTTGTTTATATTGATACGTTCTGTGGAGAACCCTTATGAAACCCCCTAAATCATTGCCCAGGCTGACCCACTGTGGTCTGCTTGTTGAAGATATGGATATCATGCAAAACTTCTATAATCAGGTTTTGAGCTTGGTAATCACAGATGAGGGCCCCTACTTTTATAATCATGAACCGGTCAACATGGCTTTCCTGTCAAACGATCCTGGAGAGCATCACCAAATTGTCTTCATCAGTGGTTATCCCTCAAACGTTCAATTTACCACCAATCAACAGATGTCGTTTTTGGTTGAGGATTTAGATGAATTGCGGGCGATCAGGCGGAGAGCGTCATTGGTTGGGGTGAGAATATTCCGTATTATCACTCATGGAAATGCATGGTCGATATATTTTCAGGACCCAGAAGACAACCAAATTGAGTGTTACGTCCACACACCTTGGTACATTTCCCAACCCCACAGGGAACCTTTTGATTTAGATAAGCCTGATGAAGAGATTTATAAGCGGACAGAAGCCCATTGCCGTGCTCAAGCTGGTTTCTTGCCAGCTGCTAAACGGGAGGCGTGCATGTCGAAGATAATATCCAGTATTTTGCACAGTTAAAAATTATTTCAGTATTTGCGAACCCTTTCTGACTAAGAGAAGCACCTGTAACTGACGTACAAGCCGTCTAGTACTAAATAGTATTTGTTACCACTGTTTCTAGCTCAAGGTGATAAGCTTCAAGACAATGGCAAAGACTGCCACAAACACTGTCATCGCTAACAAGATCTGAGCTATCTGAATAAAGTTTTTTACAATTCTTCTCACCCCTTTTACCTCCTGCTTCAACGGAAATGAAAGTGATTGGGTTGTGAACTAAATATCCATCGGGCAACCAGACCTTTTCCAGTTCTCGTATGCATGTTCGGTCCATTTCTCAAAAAATAAAGAAATCCGTTTGAACGTGACTGTTTGTGGGTTTGTTAAGGCGACTGAATCGTCATCATCAAATCTAGGAGGCACTATTTGGACTATCGATCTGCGGGTCGCCATTAAATAATAACCCCAATTGATCAAGCCCCAGTTGCTTTTCAAATTTTTCACCTCCTTCCATCGGTTGTTTCAGCAGATTTAATTGTATGTAATTTTGGTCCGACACTCATTGATTTTGATCAAGAAAGGTAGCGAAAACAATACAGTGACTAGAATCATATGATTACCAATCCCTTTTTTGATCTATATCAATGAAAGCACCGCCAATGGAGAAGTACCATGTGTTCTGTCATCCCATAAGCCCACGTGTTGATTATGATGGAGCTTAAGTTCTCCATAACTTATTTGGCAATTTGCAGGCGGCGCATCTTGCTAGATTAACCGAAAAGATATGATGGAAGGGGATCCACTAATCCAGTCAAATGAATGTCGCAGTAATAAAATTTATGGAGTTTGAGTTGGTCTACGCTTCTGAAAACAGCCCAGCAAAGGTCAATAGTAAAGAAAACACGCTAGAGACTGTCCATAGTCATTTCGGAGTAACCTTCAAGGTGTTAGACACGCTTTATGTGCTGGAGGAAATCACCTACGAAGAACTTTGGGAGCGCTATTTGGTATCCTGTAACAGTATGTATTTCATGGAAGCCATTGGCGGCCATTACTAGTCCTTAAATCATGGGTTTTTTCTTTGTGACAATGGAACCGGCAAGAATTCCGCATCTCGGAACGTCCTTTGGGCTCCAGCTATGGTTATCAATTTCAGACTTGGTGACAAATCCGGAGAAGAATAAATACCTGATTAATTTACTCAGTTTTTCATCAATAACGTACAAATTATTGCCCAATAACAAAAAAACGTCCAAAAAGTCGACCAGTTTCAGAAACTACGAAAATTTGGCAAAAAAGCCCCTTTATCTGTTTTTTTGAACATTCCATGAGATTTTTGGTTGATAGGCTGTTTCAAACCAATAATTGATCACAATCAAGAGTAATATGGGGTTTTAACCTCATAATGTGTCACTTTGAAATTCTTTTAGACATTGGGAGATAATGATGATTAAGGTGACAGATCTAGCCTATGGGCGTTTGGGAGCTCCCGATTTGGATAGGATGGAAGAATTCCTTGTCGATTTTGGTATGGTCCGTGCTGATCGAACTAAAAATACTTTATATATGCGGGGTACGGATGGTGATCATCATATACATGTAACGGAGCTTGGAGAACCAACACTTATCAGCCTGGCTTGGTGGGCACAAAGCGAGGAAGATTTAAAGGCCTTAACCAAAGCCGACGGTGCCAGTGAAATAGAGGCAATCGATGAACCGGGGGGTGGTAAGAGAGTCTGGCTGACAGATCCAGATAGTAGGAAAATAGAGATTATCCATGGGATGAAAACCCTAGCCCCCTTGGAAGTAAGGGATGTAGTTATCAACACGGGTAAAGATAAGTATAACCGCTCCAAAATACAGCGGGTTCCCCATCGGCCTTCCCATGTAAAACGAAGTGCTCATGCTGTCGTAAAAACACCTGATAGTAAAAAAACTATCGAATGGTATCAGTCTCAACTTGGTTTTATGACAACGGATATAGTGTACGCTGACGAGGACAAGAACGTTGATTTACTAACATTCAATCATATCGATTCTGGTGACAGCTATGTAGACCACCACGTTTTTCTTGCCGTCCAGGCAGAGAATTCGGAGTTTAATCATCTGTCTTTTGAAGTTGCCGACTTTGATGATGTACATATGGGACACGATTACATGAAACTGACGGGAAAATACAAACACGCGTGGGGGGTTGGCCGCCATATGTTAGGGAGCCAAATATTTGATTATTGGCGTGACCCTTGGGGGCGCATTCATGAACATTGGACTGATACTGATTTGGTTAACAATAATCATTGCCCTGGTCGATACGCCACACATGAAGGGTTAATAAATCAGTGGGGCCCAGATTTTCCATTGGAATTTCTGGATGATCCCCATGTTCATGCTTTATAAATTAGCGGATCCATGGTTCTAGACCCCGATCGCCCCTCAATCTTTTCAAAGGGTTAGTGAGAAAGCGTTGGACCCGTGTTCCTCGGGAGATTATCTGCTCCCAAGGAACCCACTTCATCTCACTTTATGTTGAAAGCGACGCCGTTGACCTAGAATCGACAGCCCAAATTTCCGCGATTTCTGCACCGGTCCCTACAACATCTCCAAAATACATTCGGACGTTCATAAGCGTTGCATCGTGTAGATTTCGCTCTTTTGCATCTATACAATCTTCTGGCATCACGATGTAATAGCCGTTGAAGTAACCATCTAGTAGAGTAGATTCGACACAAACATTTGTGGAAACGCCGGTCATCACCAAGACGCTCAGAAACCGTATTGTTTGAGCACCCTGTAGATAAATCGTCAGCCTATAACATACTGCTTACTTGGATTCATGCAGGAACCGGGTTTTGCGGTAAAGCGGGTATCGGGTCCTCGCAACCACTTAA
>JAPYSB010000025.1 GCA_029936675.1 Dehalococcoidia bacterium
CGAAGCCAACTTCAAGATTAGATTTCCCTTTGTGGCTTCGGCCACAAGTAAGGCCTCCTGTAGACTACAGGTTTGATAGGCCGCAGGTGTAAGGCAGGCAACTGCTTCAGCTGAGCGGTACTAATCGGCCGAGGACTTGACCTACATTAAGACAATTCTATTGGTTGACTCGTATATACGACAGAATTCAGGAGTTTTACTCGACGCGGGGTGGAGCAGCGGCAGCTCGTTGGGCTCATAACCCAAAGGTCGCAGGTTCGAGTCCTGCCCCCGCTACCACTCAATCGTGACTAAATCCCACCCTTTTAACCGTCTACCACACTTTTATAAATCGTGTCGGGCGACAATCCGGCGACCATTATGCATTTCCCAAGAAGTAGTTCCAGCAATTCTTCTGTACTGATATCACTCAAACCCATATCGACGTTCAGTGACTTGGTTTCCACCTGGGCAACAGCCTTACCAAACGCACGGTCAGCTAGCCATGTAGCAGCATCCATCCGGTCTCTTATCTGAATTACGGCTTAGATGTGACATAGACGTTCCGAGTCCAGTGGCTATCGAGCGTCGTATCCACCATCAACTGGCAAAGCAATTCCAGTCACAAAAGACGCGTCTGCGCTTGCCAGGAAAGCTGCAGCTGAGGCAATTTCCTCTGGCTCACCCAGACGTCCCATCGGGTGCAAGCTCTCTAGAAATTCTTGGCGGCCTTCTCGATCACGCATACCTGCGGTCATAGGCGTAAAAATGTAGCCTGGACACAATGCGTTCACTCTAACATTCTGCTTACCATATATCACTGCAAATTGGCGAGTAAGGCCCACGACCCCATGCTTAGCTGCCGTGTACGCTCCGGGCCCATCGCTGGGATTAATATCGGCAGGTATTACTGCACCCGGACCCCCAACTAACCCGTTCAGACCAGCGACAGAGGCCGTGTTTACGATCGAACCACCACCTCTCTCAGCCATCATCTTACATCCATGCAATAGTCCGTAGTAAACGCCACTGAGGTTCACCGCGATCGTCTTATCCCAGCCCGCACCACCACCAACTCCAGCGTTATTCATCAGCACATCGATAGACCCAAACTCTGAAACTGTTCGTTCCAGTGCCTCCTTCACCGCATCAGAATCTGTGACATTCAACACTACCGCAGCGGATTTACCGCCGTGCTCGAGTACTTCCGCAGCCGTACTCTCCGTCCCCTCTTGATCGATATCTGCACAAAGAACTGCGCAGCCTTCATCCGCTAATCGGAGCGCCATCGCACGACCGATCCCCGATGCGGCACCGGTTACCAACGCGCTCATTCCATCATATCTATTCATAAGTATCTCCAACCTTTTATTCTTTTATTCGTGGCCACAGGCGCACTATACTCCGACCTGAGAAACCTGTTTAGGTTAACCATAAAATACGAATATGTAAGAGAGAGTCTCACCGGAAATAAAACCGGCAAACTATCCAAACCAATATGGATTTATTTGCACCAATTGAACAGGAGAAGGGAATTATGGACTTAGCAATAGTTGCCCAGATAATAACTGGGATAGCATGTTTATAGTTACAGAAGAAGCAAAAAAAGAGCTTAAGAGAATACGAGAGAGCAGAACCATGGAACCCGGTAAACACCTACGGTTTGCCATACCGCCTGTCTGGACAGGTTACGGCAGCTTTGGAATCGTAATAGACGAAGAGAGAGAAGAGGACATATCAATATTCCTGGATGACGATAAAGTTCTTATAATTGAAGACTCCGTTGCAGAACGAGTAGATAACCAAAAAGACGGAGATGAAGATTCCATACTGGACTTCGTAGAGTCTCCGGAAGGTACCCGATTCACACTAAGCTAACATTGAGGTGAGATTATGAGGATAGCATCTGGTGGAATACGTCATGAAACAAATACTTTCTCTGTAACCCCTACAACGTTAGCCGATTATGTATCAGCCAGTGGATGCGGCCCCGACATAGACGGAGGAGAGGCAGTATTCAATAGGTATGCCAATACCAACACAATCCATGGTGGTTATATTGATGGAGCGAAATCATCCGGTTTCGAACTTATACCTGTGCTGGAGGCCTACGCTATCCCATCTGGGGTAATCAATCAGGAATCATTTGATACCTTACTTAACAGATACTTGGAACGACTTAAGAATGTGCTTCCTGTGGATGGATTGTTACTCGATCTACATGGAGCTATGGTCACCGAAAAACATGAAGATGGAGAAGGCGCATTTATTGAAGCAACGCGTGCTTTAGTCGGACAAGATATCCCTATAATAGTTACCTTGGACCTTCATGCCAATATAACCCCAAAGATGGCGGAGTTAGCCAACGTTATTATTGGATACGACACTTATCCACATATCGACATGTACGACAGAGGATATGAGGCAGCAACGTTAATTGCAAAGATGGTAACAGGGGAAGTATCAGCAGTGCAGGAATATAGACAATTGCCATTAATTACTTTACCCCCAATGCAGTGCACTTTAAGAGAACCAATGATAACTATACTTAAAAACCTCCACGATCTGGAAAAACAGGAGAAAATACTAACCGGAACTATATCCATGGGCTTTCCTTTTGCTGATGTGAAGGATGCCGGTGTTTCGATTCTGGTTACGGCAGACGGAGACGAAGCATTAGCGAAACAAAAAACAGACGAACTTGCAGAAATGCTGTGGTCATATAAAGACGAACTTCAACCTGACTTAACCACCATAGAAGATGTTATAGATTTCGTGAACAAGGAAGAACCATCAGGTTTAACTATATTTGCAGATGGGTCAGATAACCCTGGTGGCGGAGGACCAAGTGACGGCACCATCGCCTTGAAAGCAATGATAAGTGCAGATTTCCAAGGCGGAGTGGTAGGAGTAATGTTCGATCCAGAAACCGTTCAACAGGCACATGAGGCAGGTGTCGGAAATACAGTTAATGCGATGATCGGCGGCAAAACCGACGATCGACATGGTGAGACGATAGAGATAAATGCCTACGTTAAAACTTTGTCCGATGGCGTGTTTGTCAGAATAGGAAAAATGCAACGAGGACTTGTAGAAAACATTGGCAAAATGGCTACCTTGGTTGTTGGAGGTATTGAAATTGTACTTGCGTCTAAGAGGATGCAACTAAATGATGCGGAAATGCTTCGAACAGCAGGTGTAGAACCTTCTCATAAAAGACTTTTGGTAGTTAAAAGTGCAGTACACTTCAGATCTGATTTTACAGATATGTCTTCACACATTTTTGATGCAGATACACCTGGTATACACAGGCCGGATTTCGACAACTATGAATATAATGTTTTACGTAGACCTATTTACCCGTTAGACCAAGAAGTATCTCTCTTTGGATAACCAATCAATCAATACTATACCCGGCAATAAAACCGGCAAACTATTCAAAACAATATGGAATTATTTGTAACAAATAGACAGGTAAGAAGAATAATCGTTACTAGGTGGAACATATGGCACTAGGTGAACACTTCCTAGTGCTCCTCATAACCCAAAGGTCGCAGGTTCGAGTCCTGCCCCCGCTACCACTCATTCGTGACTAAATTCCCCTCTTTTTACCCCCTACCCCACTTTTTAAAATAGTGCGTGCTGACAATTTGCTGACAATCGGGTGACAACTATGCATTTACCGATATGTAAGAAATAGCCCCAGTAGGCTCTTCTTTGGTGACTTGCCCAGTTCTCAGTCTCGCCAATTTTCTGGTCTATTGCGGTGGATCTGTATATATTTGTCCACATTGTTATTTTCAATCGAAAATATAAGTGGTTTGAGTGGCATAAATTGGTAAGAGTTTAACGGATTAGAGAATGAAAAATAGAAATGTTTCTTTTGTTCAAATGGCCGATCCTCAATTTGGAATGTATTCCTCAGTCAGTAAATTTAGTGATGCCGATAAAGCCGAAAGAAGTCAAAGAGGTATAAATATCGAATATACAGGGCCCATCCTAGAAGGATTAGCCAAAGAAACTTCTCTTTTTACCGAAGCAATCGAGACCGCCAACAAAATCAACCCTGACTTTGTTGTAATTTGTGGTGACATGGTCCACAATTCCGACTCCGACGAACAATTTCAGGAGTTGATAAGAATTTCACGACTCCTAAATGAGGACATCAAACTTTATTGGGTGGCTGGGAATCATGATGTTGGAGATAAACCAACACGAGCAGGTCTCGCTCAATATAAGGAACAATTTGGAGAATACAATTATTCGTTTCAGGAAGAAAATTGCTACTTTATCGTTCTTAACAGCTCTATTTGCTATGACCCCGGCTCAGTTCCCGATGAATGGGACATCCTGATTTCCTTTCTTGAGAAGGAACTTCAAATAGCGGCCTCAGTCCAACAAAGACACAAGATAATTTTCATGCACCACCCTTTATATCTAAACGACCCAAATGAAGGTGATAATTACTTCGTTATTCCCTCAGCGAGACGTGCAAAAATAATCGATTTAATTACTGAATATGATGTGAGTGCTGTTTTCACAGGTCATCTTCATAGGAATAACTACAAAAAGATAGGAAATACTGAATTGGTATCCACCGGACCAGTTGGGTTTCCATTAGGGGAAGATCCATCTGGAATTAGACATGTGCGAGTGGATGATAATTCTCTAACTCATGAATATTTAGGTTTAATTAGCTAACAATCGGCTGACAACTATTTAATCCCAGAGTAAAAATAAAATAATGCATAAGAGGATCAATTATGAGTGAAAAGAAAAATATTATTCATAATCACACCCATTCAGATGATCACGCACATTCACAATTGCCTTCTGATCCTGAACTAAGAGTAAAAGCTGTTGAAACTTTACTTCTAAATAAAGGTTTAATAGATTCTAGAACTTTAGATGAATTGATTGACACTTATGAAAATCGAATAGGTCCACAAAATGGTGCAAAAGTAGTTGCAAAAGCGTGGGTTGATGAAGAATATAAAAAAAGACTTCTGAATGATGCAACATCAGCTATAAGAGAATTGAGTTACCAAGGAAGACAAGGCGAAAATATGGTTGTTGTTGAAAACACACCTAAGGTTCACAACGTGGTGGTTTGTACATTATGTAGTTGCTATCCATGGCCAGTACTCGGTCTCCCACCAACGTGGTATAAAAGTGATGAATATAGATCTAGAACAGTACGAGAACCTAGAAAAGTTCTTTCAGAATTTGGTTTATCTCTAGATCCAAAAGTTCAGATAAAAGTCTGGGATTCAACTGCAGAACTAAGATATTTAGTGTTACCAATGAGACCTGATGGTACTGAAAATATGGATGAGACTGAACTTGCAGAGTTGGTTACTAGAAATTCAATGATAGGCACAGGGTTACCAAAGGAAATTAAATGAGTAGACTGCATGATATGGGAGGACGTTTTGGAGATGGACCGATACCAGTTCCAAGAAACAACAAAAATGAAGTTATTAATTTTGAGCCTACTTTTAAACATAACTGGCAGGCAAAAGCGTGGGCAATTACACTTGCTGCTGGTGCTTTAGGCGAATGGAATCTAGATATCAGTAGACATTATAGAGAATGTTTGCCACCCAAAGATTATATAAATTTCTCTTATTATGAAAAATGGCTGGCGGCTCTAACTAATCTGTTAATAGATAAAAAACTTATTTCGTTAGATGAATTAAAAGAATATGTTGCTGCTGCTAAGAAAGGTAATTTAGATAAGTTTTCTAAACAAAATGTAATGCTTGATGATAGAGCCTGGTTAGCTGAAGATGTTCAAAAAACATTAGGCTGGGGAGGGCCATCAATTAGAGATACAAATGTAAGTCCTATTTTTAACATAGGTGATAAAATTATTACTCAAAGTTATAGTCCAAATGAGAATGTAAATGGTGGGCACACCAGATTACCTGAATATGCTATGGGAAGAGTAGGTAAAATTTCTTCTTATAATAAAAATCATGTTTTCCCTGATAAAAATGCTCACGGGTTGGGAGAAAGCCCCTTACCTTTATATACTGTAGAATTCAAATCCTCAGAATTATGGGGTATCTCAGCTGAACATGAAAATGACAGCATATTTTTGGATTTATGGGAACCATACTTAAATCCTTATAAAGATTAAACTTTTATAAAAAATGTGAAAATGAAATCTGATTATAGTTTACCTTTTACAAATAAAAATGAAGATCAAGTTGTTTTCCAGAATCCTTGGCATAGTCAATTATTTGCTATTACTGTTCAATTGTCAGAAAAAGGGAATTTTAGTTGGAAGGAATTTGTTAAAGTTTTTGGGGAAGCTCTTAAAAAACAAAGATTACATACAAAAAATTTAGATGGTAATAATGATTATTTTTCCTGTTGGTTAAATGCCTTAGAAGAAATTCTAATAGAAAAGAAAATTAGTAATCAAAATACTTTGATTCTGTTAAAAGAAGATTGGACACAGGCTTACTTATCTACACCACATGGTAAGCCGGTGAATATTAAAAATAGGAGTGTTTAAATGTCAATTACGTGTAAAGCTGAGGTCTCATAACCCAAAGGTCGCAGGTTCGAGTCCTGCCCCCGCTACCACTCATTCGTGACTAAATCCTCTCTTTTTACCCCCTACCCCACTTTTCAAATTAGTGGTATCCGACAATTGTCCGACAATCGGCTTACAATTCTGGATTCCGACCGCTAAAATTTTTCGCATCGAATTTAGATTGGAGCCTGCTAAATGAAAGACCACAAAGATTCGAATCTGAAATTCTGGGATTCTATAGTTGAAGAACACGTGCAATCAGATTTCTACGATGTCCCGGGTTTTCTCAAAGGCAAAACCTCTTTGGATTCGTTGGAATTGGAACTGGTAGGAGATGTCAGTGGCCGAACACTATTGCACCTGCAATGCCACTTTGGGCTTTCTACTCTATCTTGGGTGAGATTGGGTGCCATTGCTACGGGGGTTGATTTTTCCCCGGCCGCAATTTCGGCCGCCAATGAACTATCAAAAAAATCTGGACTTCATGCGCGATTTATTGAATCAAACATATACAATATTTCAAGCAATTTAGACGAAAAATATGACATAGTGTTTGCCTCATATGGTGTACTCTGCTGGCTTCCCGATCTTACGAACTGGGCAAAAGAAATCGAACAGTGTATGAAACCAGGAGGAAGATTCCATCTAGTGGAATATCATCCCCTTATGAACACTCTGGACTCTGGTTCGGGAAACGACGTCGTACTTAAAAATTCCTATTTTAATGAGGGTGTTGAAATTTTTGAGTCTGAAGGATCTTATGCCAATCCAGAGAGTCCCATCAAAAACTCCACCTATGAATGGAGTCACTCTATTGGTGAAGTCATAACAGCACTACTTGAAGCGGGTCTCCATATAGATAATTTTGCAGAATATCCATATGCAACAGACGGCAGCTGGATTAGTTATCTACGCAAAAGTGACGATGGAAAATGGAGGGTTCCAGATCATAAATGGGGCGTTCCGTTAACTTTTTCGTTATCTGCTTCCAAAAAGTAGTTTTAAGTACTGGATTAATTTTCCTGTTGTGAATAGCAATCTGTTATATTTTGGAAAAATTGTATTTATTAATTCCTCATAAGGTTTGCCATGAAGTCCAACATACTCTACGTGACAATGGTTTTGAGTGGCCTGATAACACTTTTTGCCTGTGCAACTGTTGAACCTCAACCAGAAGTTAACATCGACGCGACAGTGGAAGCTAGGGTTGCAAAAGAAATATCTGACACCCAGCCAACATCAACACCGGAGGTTGTAGCCACTGTAGCCCCTAGTCCTGAACCAACTCCGACTCCTGAGCCAACTCCTGAACCAACTCCTTCTTCAGCCGAGATACTTGGCAAGGCTAGCGAGGTCATGGCCGATTTGGAGTCAATGAGTTACAAGATAGATATGGGAATGGCTATGGGTGCATTTGAGCTTCCGATGAGCTATGAAGGTGAATTTCATGCGCCTGATAACCTCAGCCAGACCCTATCGGTGAACATGATGGGACTCAATATTGAGTCCGATATTATGCTGGTTGATGGTGTTACCTACGAGCGGGAATTTATGGAGAACGATTGGTATGAATCCTACTCATTTGAAGGAGTAGACCCTAGAGAATTTTGGACTGGTACTGAAAGTTTTCTCGCATTCCCAATTACTGTAGACCCAACGATTGAGGATTTAGATGGTGTGGAAGTTTACAAAATTTCTTGGGATCTTGGTCAGGAGTTAGGGAACTCCGCTGGAAAAGTGTTGTCGATATTAGACTTTGATGATGAAGATATGCCGGAAGATATGGTTCTGGAATACTGGGTTGATGCAAACTCATTTCACCTTAGGAAATTGTCTATAGACATCAAAATGGCCGATATTGAAGCCATCGAAGGTGAAGCCACCGAAGAGGAAATGTTGGCTATGATGTTACTGGGTGGCGGGGAAATAATGGGTATAACAATGGATTTCGAGCTATTTGATTTTGATCAAGTAGATCAAATATATCCCCCACTATCAGTATCATTGGCCCCAACGGAAACACCAGTACCAAGCCCGACACCAGTACCAACGGCAACACCAGTACCAAGCCCGACTCCAGCACCAACGGTAACCTCACTCTCTCAAGGATTTATCCCTGTCGGCAATAAAATGGTGGGAAATATAGCTTCCATGCATGAGGAGCATCGGTGGTCCTTTGAAGGTGTACCTGGCCAGAGAATTTTTATAAAGACTTATACTTCGGACATGCTGACTTCCACTGTGCATGATACGTATCTAGAACTCTTCGGACCTGACGAGGAAAATTTACTGGCTGAAAATGATAATGGTCCGAGTGCTGAAGTAGTATGGTCGCGTGATTCCCTCATTGATTTTGAAATTGTAGAGGCAGGAACCCATACGGTAATTGTAAGGTCCCAGCCAGATCCTTGGGGGGAAAGTGGCGGTGACTACGAACTATCTATATATCCTGTGAAGGATTTGGGAGTACTAGGTCTTGGCACACCGGGATCTGGGAATTTATCTCCTGGTGAAAAACACTATTGGCATTTTGGTGGGGTGGCAGGGCAGATTATATCTATAAAGGCAGAGAGCCAAGGTTGGGAGACCATAGAATATCCTTTGGATACATTCATTGAGCTCCATGGGCCTGATGGATTGTTGGCTTCCAATGATGATGATTGGGATAACGTCTCTTATCCGATGGATTCTTTTCTTAGTATTGAAATTTTAGAGACAGCATCTTATACAGTTATGGTTAGGCCAGCGGAACGGTGGGAAGGAGGGGAAAGTAGCCAAAGTAGCCAAGGGTCCTACGTATTGTCTGTTCAGGAGCTATCTGAATAATCGTTTGTTCGATTTAAATAGTAAATAGATCGCAAATTTACGGGTATTTAAGTTTCGGAGCTAGAATTACCTGCCGGATAAAATCCCACCGGAAATAAAACCGGCAAAATATTCAAAACAATATGGATTTATTTGCACTAAATGAACAGGAGGGAGGAATTCCTGTGACTGGGTAGAAAATATGACACTTCATGAACACTTCCTAGTCCTCCTCATAACCCAAAGGTCGCAGGTTCGAGTCCTGCCCCCGCTACCACTCATTCGTGACTAAAT
>JAPYSB010000005.1:0-147424 GCA_029936675.1 Dehalococcoidia bacterium
ATAGAAATTTATCTCTGCAATCACAGAAGATGTTATGAATTGGGCCACAGCAATAAAAGATTGGCTGCTTTTTGGCCTTACAGGGACTGTAAGCACCCTAGTATTCAAACTTACCCACGATTTGTTTACTTCCGATTCTGATTTTAGTCTGTGGGAATTTGGGATTTCTTTGATTATTGCAGGATCCGTTTCTTTGTTCATATCCAAATTGACCCACTCTAAAGGTGGTTTTTTGTTGATAGTGACTTACATGACATTACTTATTCCAGTGTTAGGCGCACTTTTTGGCTCCTCAGGTTCAGAGCCATTATGGCAATTTGGGTTGCTGGGCTTATTTGGATCTTTGTTCTGGGGTGTACCGTTTTCTATTTGGACGGGATGGAAATGTCGAAAGATTAAATAACGGAAAGATAATCGATCTCCGATGAAATGTTGTGCCATATGTTTTATACCCAACTGTGAACATATTTCCTTTTGGGTTATCGACTATAATGACCGAGCTAATTGATGACTGATAAAACTAGGGAGCTATTTTCATGACGGTAAAAGTACTTGCTGAATTCAATTGTGCCGATGGAAACGCAGATGAATTCCTTGAAATTTGCCAAAATATTTTTCCTGGGACAAGGGAATTTGATGGTTGTAGCCATATCGATATATCAGCTTCGCAGGAGGATCCAAACCGCCTTATAATGACTGAAAATTGGGCATCGAAAGAACATCATCTGAAATATTTAGAATATAGAACAAATGACGGAAATTTGGAAAAGCTCGTAGCTCTTCTGGCCTCTCCTCCGGAGATCGTCTACTTTGATTTATCGGATGCATAGCCTCATCGGCTAGAGTACACCGGACTTTTCTTTAGGAGGGGTAACCCATGATACATTCGTTTGAACCAGATAAATATTACCTGTCGATCGGCTCTCATCCTCCGACATTGCATATTGAAAATGGTGACACTGTTGATACCAGCACTGTTGATGCCGGTGGATTTGATAAAAATGGGGTATCCGTGGCAGGAAGAGGTAATCCTCAAACTGGACCTATTTATGTGAAAGGAGCTTATCCTGGAGATGTTTTAGCGGTTAAACTAAATAATATTTGGCCCAATCGAGGCCATGGTTTTTGCAGACCAAAAATAGCGGCCAATGTGCTGGAACCGGGTCATGATAGTGGGGTGACGGATTTAGACACATTTAATTTTCTTCTGGATTTTGATTCTAATACAGCAAGGATTGAAAATCCCTCTGAGGGCCTTAAGGATCTATTAGTTCCAATTAGTCCGATGATAGGCTGCTTTGGTGTGGCTCCTGATCGTGGTCAAGCCATTTCAACTGCTACCTCTGGCCCCCATGGTGGGAATATGGACTATAGAGGTTTTGAAAGTGGGGTGACTGCTTACTTTCCTGTTTTTGTTGAAGGAGCGCTTTTTCATATTGGAGATGGCCATGCTTGGCAATCTGATGGGGAAATTTTAGGAACCGGAATTGAGATTTCAATGGACGTGAGTTTTACTCTTACTGTGATTCCAAAGGTGGAGATATTTTGGCCTAGGGGCCAAAATGAAAATTTCATTTTTACTGCAGGGAATGTAAGGCCGTTGGACGAGGCTTTACAACATAGTACTTCAGAAATGTTGAGGTGGCTTGTTAGTGACTATGGGTTGTCTTGGGCAGACGCAAATATCATGTTAGGTACGTATGTTCAGTACGATGTCGGTAATGTTTTTGATCCTGCTTACACTATGATTTGTAAAATCCCCAAGTCAGTTTTACCAAGTGCGACCCCCGGCTCCCTGCTATCACAATCTGCATAGGTATACTTAACCTGTTCTAAGACCCTCTGAACCACTTGTGGAAACTGTCTAAGTTTGCCTTGTCACCCACAACAGAAATTAGGTTACTGTTATAGGCCTCCTGAATATTTTTTCTGGCCGTAATCAGCAAAGCAAAATCCTGGTACGTGGTTTCAACTGTGGTAATTATTTCAGTAGAATTTTCCGTAGGCCGATCAAATATGTGAAGTGAGCCCCGCCAAGTTTGAATCCTTAATGCTTCACGGTCATCAAAATAAAAATCGATTGTAGTAGGGTCGATTTGTTCAAGGTCTGGAGTGTACAGCCAATTAGATATATCAGGCTCTTTCCATACCTCGCATAGGATTTTGGCCTCTGCATTTTGCATTTTGTACGAAGGATTTAGGGATGAAAATATGTCCCAAGAATGTATAACGAGTTCCAATAGTTTCATTTTGAGCAATAAATATGGGGAAGATTTACCTGCAGGATGATATGCAGGAATATGCCAGTTCTCTAAAGCAATGTTTTGAAAAACATTTATGAGATCCCATTCCATACTGGATAATGTATCGAGCAGTTGTTCTAATTTAGGAAAAGCTGTCTCCGATATCTGTATGGCCCGCGACGCAATTCCACCAGCCATGCTCTGAGCATTACCAGTTCCTGGGTTTGGCATACCTTCAATTGGGTTCCCGTCTCCTTCTAGGGCTCTAGATAAAGAATTCAAAAAAAAACCATCAATAGCCAAAGTGTGAGAGGAGACATCTTTTATGGCCCACTGGTGACATTTACTAGGAGTTTCCCACTCAGATGATTTGAGGTTTGATAGCCCGGTTATAAATGTATTTGACGACTCGGCAACAATATCAAGAAGTGTATTTGGGTCTTTAGTGTTTAACATTTTTCAGGTGGTTTCACTCTTTTCGCTAGACCACCAGGTACGGCTTTTTCCATTACATTGAACATTTCCTCAGTGAAAAATGGAAGTCCTGTTGAGGCGTTAACACCCCCGTCAACAGAAATTATCTCCCCATTTATAAAACTGGATGCATTTGAGGCGAGTAACAATAAAACTCCTGCTAACTCTTCTGGCTTGCCTATTCTTCCCATGGGTGAGTTTGCGCTAATGTGATCAAGAAACATACCTTTCTTCACCCATGCCCCAGTCATTTCACTAGGGAACCATCCAGGTGCGATGGCATTTACTCGCACTCCCCGGTCTGCCCAATTGGCTGCTAAACTTTTTGTCAGGGTGGTGACTGCACCTTTAGTCGCTTGGTAGGCAGCCGGCATTCCCCGCATGCCATTAAGACCGGCAACAGAAGATAAATTTATTATTGAACCTCCTTTACCATCACTAAGCATTCGCCTTCCTGCCTCTTTGCAGCAGTACCACAATCCGATTAAATTTACTTTAACGGTTTCTTCAAACATAGAATCGGTAATGTTTTCTGGAACTGATCCGGCCTCAGCTATCTGCCCGGCGTTATTTACCAATATGTCTACTCTTCCGAATTTTTCTTCAGCCTTTGTGAACATATTTGCTACCTGGGCTGATTCTGTGACATCGCATTGTGCCACCATCGAAGAGAAGCTTTCAGAGTCTAATGACTCTTTAAGGCTGTTTAGTTTTTCCACTCTTCTGGCAGAAAGCACTACATTGGCACCTCTCTCAGCCAGTATCTGGGCAAAAGTGACCCCCAGGCCTGAAGAAGCACCTGTTATTACGGCAGTTTTATCCTTAACACTGAAGATTGGATCATGAGAAAACATATTTATTCCTGATAGTTGAATTAAATAGCCATATAATCAATAACTACACCATAGATCTTATCAGTTGATTTAGTGCCTAGGATGGGTGATACATTAGACAAAAAACTATCTTAAAAAATTCAGCTTCTATGATTTTGGCTACAAGATGTATTTAACTTTGTGGTAGTCTTCCTGAATATCTTGTTAGCTGGCCTCAAATAGTTGTTGGTGTACTAATGTATGACACTCTAATATGGACATGTATAGGATTTCTCAGCGGGTCGGTACCATGGTCTCTAATTTGTGTTCGAACTCTTTCGGGTAAGGATGTTAGAAGAATAGGGGATGGAAATCCAGGGGCCACCAATGCATGGATAGCATCGGGATGGTTGGCCGGTTCTATATCCATGCTACTAGATGTATTCAAAGCAGCAATACCCATATGGATATTCACCAACCAATTTTCAGGTACCCCATATCCTGATTATATTTTGTCGGTGACAGTGGTTGCTATATCGCCAACAATAGGACACGCCTACTCCCCTTTCTTGCGGTTTAAAGGAGGAAAAGCTCTCGCTCCAACCTGGGGGTCGTGGATTGCGCTTACTTCTGGTATGGCGTTTCCTGTGGGTGTTTTCATTCTGGGGTTAATGCATTTGATGCAAAGGAATCACGCAATAACCGTGACGACTTGTCTGATCGGGTTCATAGTTATTTTCAGCATAATTAACACTCAGGCATTACTAATTTTCGGGATATTGAATTTGTTATTGGTGATGTTTAAGCATAGATCTGAATATCAACATGGGATAGCTTTTAGAGGTTGGGTAAGGATATAAGGAGAATGGTGTTTAATACCCTAATAATATTCACCACAGGATTTTTTGCCTTAATTTCTTTTTTAATCACGATATGGAACTGGAAATACCTGGATAAGCCCAGTTTACGTCTTAGTGATGAACTCTTTGGTGATATTAATGTGTCGATAACCGTATTGATACCAGCAAGAAATGAAGGCAAAAATATCCGAGAAACTCTTACTGCTCTAAACCACCAAACTTATACCAATTATGACGTCATTGTTTTAAATGATGGATCTGAAGACGATACTGCTGAAGTAGTTAGCCAATTTTTTGAATCAGACCTTGAAATTCAATTGATTGATGGGGAATCACTCCCACAAGGCTGGCTAGGGAAACACTGGGCTTGTCATCAATTGGCATTGAAAGCCAACAGTGACTATTTGTTATTTATCGATGCAGATACTGTTTTACATAAAAACACAATCAAGGCGGCCGTTAATGAAGCAATAGTTGGGAAATCCGATTTATTGACAATGATTCCTGCCAGATGCGCAAATAATTTTATTGAAAAAACCCTTTACAGTTTTATTGATTGGGCAATTTATGCTTGGCTGCCTTTGCAATTGGCGCACTGGTCGAAAAACTCATATCTTTCAGCGAGCTACGGGCAGTTTATGTTATTCAAGCGAGAATCTTATATGTTGAGTGGAGGCCATAAGAAAATAAAAGACATTGCCGTTGATGACTTCGGACTTGGGCGATTAATTAAAAGTTCTGGTCTACGGTGGATCTTGAAAGATGGAACAAGTATGGTTACTTCCCTACCATACAATGACATGTTGGAGACTGTGAAAGGTATCTCTCGAAGTTTGGCTCCTGCGCTAAATTATCGAATCAGTGTGATTTTATTGGTAACATTGATGCTAATGGGATTGTTTTTCGCACCGATCTTTAATTTATATTTCTATGCTATAAATCGGGATCATTTCGACTTCCTAGAGATCCTATCTTTGGCAACGGTATTTCTTCTGCTTGGATCATATCTTTTATCTTGCAAAATTTTTTCTCATAGCCTTCTGGTTATTCTGTTTATTCATTTCACTGTCATATTTATGATATTAATTGCATATCATTCATTAATATCAAATCTGTTTAGGCTTGCGACGTGGAAAGACAGAAATATAGTGATCAAAAAAGTAAAATTTTAAAATGATTAACATAATGTTTACAAAATATGACTATACAGTGATGCATATTTAATAATATTTATGTAAAGTGATTTTTGATATGTCCAATATGGAAAAATACCACCACATGAACCACGGAAACAGTGCAGCATTTCAGGTTTACTGTCTTGCTGAAAACTGTTCCTGTATGAGCTGATCAGGGGTATTCTTCTAGTCGCTTTTTGGTGAAATACACACCCCGTCCGAACCCACAGGACGGGGTGTTTTTATTTGAACAAAGGAAAATCTTAATATGGTTACCAACGGACTCACTTACACGACTGATGTGCTCAAAAGAGTGCGAAAAGAAAGAGGACTTACCCAAAAAAATGTGGCAGCTATGGTTGGAGTCAATCAAAGCGTAATCTCAAGGATTGAGGCTGGGAAAATAGGCGCAAGCAATAGAATAGCTGAAGGCCTAGAAGAAGCATATGGGATTCCCATAGGAGACGACCTTAAGTATAGAAAAAGCTGGCCGGGTGAACCAGAAGACGTAACAGAAACAAAGCAACTCATAGATCGATACCAAACTGTCTTAAGTGATTCCGGTATAAAAGCTATAAAAGCTTATGTGGAGCATATGGTGGGTTTGTCTAATGGTCCTGGCTTTTTGCCAGGAGGGCCATCTATACCAATAAAAAGCCTGTGGGGTGGCGACTGGACCTGGGGCCCGCGGGAGCTGGAAAGACATATCACCGCTGAATGTGCACCTGTAATGACATGGAACAGGATATCGATTCATCGTAATTACCCTATTAAAGTAAAAGGGGAACTAGTTTTAAAAGGAGAGATTTATGTCGAAGGGCATGGGATTTCCGATACCCCGTTATTTTCCTTCTTCCTAGACCAAATGAAAGATGGTGGGATATTTACGGGAGAAGATTTCAAGTCTGCCGAAATTTTTACTTCTTACTTCCAGAATGTCATTGCTGTTCGGATTGCTCTGCCAGGGAGTGTAGAGAAAAGTGTTTCAGTTTTAATGAGCGGTGATATTAAGTACGATGAGTACGGTTTGAAGGATTACTATTATTTAGATGCAGTGGTAAGAAGCTATCTTCAGACGAAAGGAGAACTCGGCCAATCAAACTATGACGTCAACGGATTACGATAGTAACCTAATCCAACTCGCCCCGGTATGCTTTGTAGGCCATTTCCACTACTTGAGGAATTCTGTCTTGGTTGGCAAAAACTGAGAATTTTCCGACATTTACATCTTTGGATGCCTGCTCTTCGCTTTTTCCATCATCAAAGGCTGCTTTTATTTCATCATGCAACAATTTCAAAAGGTCTTTGGCTTCTCCAAATTCCTCTTTTCCTCCGACTGGGCCATGTCCGGGAACGAAAGTGGTAGCGTCAACAGTTTCCACCTTGCTTAGTACATCCACCCATTTAGAAATATGGCCGTCAGGGAAGGCGGGGATGGTTTTGTTTACAGCTAGGTCTCCCACAAATAAAACTTTTTCCTCAGGTAAATATAATAAAATATCACTGTCTGAATGTGCCCGGCCGTGGTAGGACATCCTTATTTCTCGATCCCCTAACCAAATAGACATTTGATCTTTGAATGTGACATCAGGGAGTGTTTTGTTAATGCGTCCCAACTCTGGCCTTAGTGCCTCCCTTGCCCAATATCTAGACAAATTAGCATCCCATTTTGTATCGAGCTCAATTCTGCAATTTTCATGTGCTAGGATTGGAGCTGGTAGAAAATATTGGTTACCATAGACGTGGTCTCCATGGAAATGGGTGTTGACAACAAACCTGATTGGTTTAGAAGTGACATCTTTCACAACAGTTAAAAGTTTTGACGCCAATGTGGGTGTCATTAAGGTGTCTATCAGTATTACACCGTCATCGCCGACGATGAATCCGGCATTGGTTGCACAGTTTTCGTTTATCCATGCATACACCCCATCTGCTACCTCTATTACACCTGATTTGTAATCCATATTATCTCCCTAAATTATCGTTCCTTGATCTTGGAATTTTGCAATATCTTCCCATGTATACCCGAGTGTTTCAGTTAATATTTCTTCAGTATGCTGTCCTAATTCAGGAGCAGGCAATTTGGTTTCTATTGGAGTCTCACTATATTGAAACGGGGTTTGAAGGTATTTTACGGGACCCAGGGCTGGATGTTCAAAATCTATGATGTAGTTGTTCTGGACAACTTGAGGGTCCTCGGGAAGATCCCATACCGACTGCACTTTTTCCCATATGATTCCTTCGGTTGAGTCCATTTTTTCAATCCAGTATGACCTCGGTTTGGTTATGAACACATCGTCGAGTTTCCCAATTAATTCCACCCTATTTTCAGTTCTAACCCCCATATTGTTGTATCGCTCATCTTCGTTCAAATCGGATCTTTCAATTGCTTCACAAAATGATGGCCAGTATCTATCACTCTGGTTCATCGCAAATGCGATCCAGTGGTCATCAGCACATTTGTAACAGTTCCAAAGGGGATTTCTAGCACTCTTTCGTTCTTGGCCTCCTGGTTCGTTCCCTGTTAGTAACGCCATCCCATAACGGTTGCCACCCAACCACATCATGCTTCCGAGATGAGAAACATCAACTTTTTGCCCTTTACCTGTCTCTTTTTGATTAACTAGCGCACCCAAAATTCCATTACATAACATGATTCCAGAAATTTGGTCAGCGATACTTTGCAAATTATAAGGGTTGCCATCATTTGGACCGGCCCACCACAGGGAACCCGATCTAGCTTCTCCGGTATAAGCGAATGCGGGCTTGTCAGAGTCAGGCCCGTTTGGGCCATATCCTGTGCCTGCACCATATATTAATTTAGGGTTAATCTTAATTAGATCGTCGTAACCTAAACCTAACCTTTCAGCTACCCCTTTTCTGAAGTTTTGAACAAATATGTCTGATTCCCCTACTAGTTTCCTCATAATCTCTTGGCCAGAGGAACTTTTTAAATCTAGGGAAAGGCTTTTCTTTTGGCGGTTCAGGGATTCGAAATATGCATTTAAGCCCCCAGGGAGAGAGGAAGAAGATCCGCTGACTGTGTGAAATTGTCGTGCATGGTCACCGTCAAGAGATTCGACTTTAATAACTTCTGCACCTAGGTCTGCTAACATCATGGAACATACTGGCCCAAACTGCCACATTGTCCAGTCTATTACACGGGTTCCTGATAAAGGCCCGTGAGGTTTGTTTGAATTTGCCATATCCATTTGTACCTATGTCTATTCAGGGTTAGGAATACTTAAGCAGCGGTATGCCCGACGGAGTCTATTGGGTATGCGTTTCGCAGTCAAATTGTTTTTTTAGATGGAGCAGAAAAAATTAGTATTTTCTATTAAAATGCTCCATATAGTTGGAGGAATTAATGCTTAAATCAGTTTTAACGATTATTGGAGAAAATATTCATACAACCCGTGTCTTGCGCACCAACGGCAAAAGGGTTATCAGAAAAGAAAATGGAGATGAATTTGTCGTTTACAAAAACATGGATGACATCACTTCTTTCATGCCGATACCGGATTTTTTCAAAGACACCCAAATTTACAAGCAGGGAAGTGTTAAGCATTTCATGATAGCCGTAACTCTTGGTATGTCTGACTCAAGTGAAGATAGGATTCATGGCGAGAACTACATCTCGGCAGAAATCAAACGTCAAGAAGATAAAGGCAGTAACTTTCTAGATTTAAATGTCGACGAGATCTCTTATAAAATTGATATTCAAAAAAAGGCGATGGCATGGTTAATTGGCCATTATTCGTCAGTCGCAAAACTACCGCCATCTATAGATTCTTCTAGTGTTGAAATAATTCAGCACGGCCTAGAATGTTATCGGAGTGCCGGTTCACCCCAAGGCCCGCCAATGATAAATTCAGCTTCATTGGAAAGGATTTCAGTTTTGGATCTTGTAACTGAGAATAATGCGGCAGCGGTTGTAACTGCGAGTGGGGTCGATTCTATGCCTAGTGAAATTTCTGACCGCATGTCTAATGTATCCCAAATAATAAAGCAATGTTTGGACAGAAAAATCCCACTATCGCAAATTTACGTCGACGCTTTGGTATTCCCCATATCCGTAGATCAGAATTTCGGAAATCATTACCTTAAATCAGTTGTCCAAATCCGCGAACGATTTGGCGAAGAAATTCATATAACGGGAGGGTTGAGTAACGTCTCCTTCGGACTTCCCTTAAGGAAATTAATCAATGACACATTCATAAGACTTTCGATTGAGTCGGGGGTAGATTCAGCTATATTGAATCCTGTAGAAAGTGATGTAGAAAGAATATTCGCTCTAGATATGGAATCTGAACGGGTACAAACCACAGTCAATATGCTTTTAGGGAAAGATGAATATTGCACGGATTTTCTTAGCAAGTATAGATCGGGCAAACTTACCAAGATTTAGTGTCCGTTCAAGTCGTTTTTGTGTACATGTATATAAAAACATATATGGCTTTTGACATGCGCAGAGTGCTTGGTATACTCATGCCAATAAAAAACTCACATTTCAAGAAGACACACTGATATCGGGGGAGGCAGAAATATGACAACAGTTCGTTCTAGGCAAGAGGCACTGTTAATGGCTCACCTTCTGAGAAGGGCTGGATTTGGAGCAACTCCATATGAGATGGATCGGGCTCTTAGTATGGGGTATCAAGCCGTTCTTGATGATTTGTTGAACCCGGACCATCCAGATGTCATACCAGATGATTTGATAAGGAGATACCACGTCGACCAGTCTGACCTGCGCAGTAGTGGAGGCGCGCATTGGGTATATAGGCTAGTTATGACTGATACTCCATTACGAGAAAAAATTTGTCTTTTTTGGCATAGAGTGTTTGCCACTGGCACCACCAAACTTATTCAAAACAGAGTCGTTACAAATCAAATAAATATGTTCAGAGAACATGGAATGGGCCGGTTCGATGATCTGCTTGTAGAACTGTCTAGAGACCCGGCAATGATTATGTGGTTGGACAATCAGGACAACCACGGGTCGAACATTAATGAAAACTATGGTAGGGAAATTTTAGAATTATTCTCAATGGGAGTTGGTAACTACTCGGAGAATGATATAAAAGAGACTGCGAGAGCCTTCACAGGGTGGAGAGTCGTTAACCCGGATTATATGTCTATCAGAATGCGAAATAATACAGCCAGACCCTACGGCTACATTTCTTGGCAATTTGAATACGATGACGATGATCATGACGACGGAGAAAAAATAATTCTGGGCCAAAAAGGAAAATGGAACGGAGAAGATGCTGTCAGAATAATCTGTGAACAAGATGCGACGGCCAAGTTTGTAGCTCGGCATTTATATCATTTTTTCGTTGCTGATGAATTGCCTGTGCCCCAGTGGCCGCATGAAGAGCCAAAAGATCCAGAGGCTATCGATGTTTTGTGTAGATCTTATTTTGAAAATGACCATGATATTGGAGCAATGCTCAGAACCTTATTTGAATCTGACTTTTTCAAAGATGCTGGATCACGATACGCCCGAATAAAGAGCCCCTCAGAGATGGTCATAGGCACTATGCGTTTGGCAGGTCCAATTGATCTTCCCTCCGAGGAAACGTACATGGCGGATGCTGCATGCGCCAACATGGGCCAGGCATTGATGCGTCCACCAAGTGTGGAAGGATGGCAAGGGGGAACTGAATGGATCAATACGGGTGCTTATGTCGAAAGGGTCAATTTCGCTGGGCGCATTCTGAATGATCCTGACAAGCAGGGTGTACGCGACATCATAGGTCGAATAAAGGCATTGTCGGATCAACACAGCATAACATCAGATGAACTGGTTGATAATTGCTTAGAAGTGTTAGGGCCTTTGGAGGTACTAGATACAACTCGGCATGGTCTAAAAAACTACGCTTCCAAATTCGGTAATATGAAATGGTCAGATGAATCTCTCAGTAGTGAGTTTGATCGTGCGGCTGTTGCTATTATTCAACTCGTTGTATCAAGTCAAGAATATCAAACTATTTAAAGTATTGAGAGGAAAAGTATGACTACAACTACCTTTGGATTGAAATATGTGACTAATGTTGGATTCGCTGCCGACTTCGGAGGCAGAGGTTTTCAACTGCCTTCATCAATGGCGATAAGAGCCGATGGGGTCATATTTGTTGTCAGTCGAGGAAAATCCTCTACTAAAAACTCCAATGGTATACAGATGGTCACTAAGGACCACGATTTCCTAGGTCAGATCGGTACTTATGGAGCCGGCCTCGGAGGAATGATGTGGCCAACTTCTGTGGTTCTGGATAGTGATGAAAATCTGTATCTTGCAGACGAATATTTTAATAAAGTGACCAAATATGATCGTGAAGGTAACCCAATCACAGAATGGGGAACTAAAGGTTCTGGTGATGGACAATTTAATCAACCAAGTGGATTGTTGATCCAGGATCGACTGATATATGTGGTTGATTCAAGAAACAACAGAATTCAAATGTACAGCTTGGATGGAAACTTCCAAGGTCAGTGGGGCTCAGGAGGTGATGGGGAAGGAGAGTTCAATTTGCCCTGGGGTATATCTGACGACTCTGAGGGAAACATTTATGTCGCTGATTGGCGTAACGACCGAATTCAGAAATTCGATTCAAATGGGAATTACATATCCGCTATTGGGGGCGGGAAGACCTCTGTTCTAGATCGACCTTCTGATGTTGCCGTGGACCCAGATGGGAATATTTATGTCACAGATTGGGGCAGTCAGCGTCTATTGGTTTTAGACCAATCGGGCAGCATTTTGGAAACTAAAAGAGGTGAAGCTGATTTGAATCCGTGGTCAGTGGAATATTTGTCGTCGCAGGACGATGAAAGGAAAGCAAGGGAATCATTTGTTCCGGTCTACCAAGCCGATAGCGAGGATCCTTCGGAGGTGTCTGCCAGAATGGAACCCTACTTCTGGGATCCTGTTGCAGTAGAGCTGGATCAAGATGGAACCGTATATGTACTTGAGACCGGTAGACATCGATTTCAAGTATTTGAACGATTATAGATCGCATAGAATTCGACATAAATGATGGATAGATTACCCCAATAGGTTAAGTGGACAGACGGAGAGGACCTTGACAACCACGAAGAGCAAGGCTGACATAGGATTGGTAGCACATTTATTAAGAAGGGCTGGATTTGGAGCTACTCCAAATGAAATGGACAGTTTCATTGAAATGGATTACGACGAAATAGTTGATTATCTTATCAATTTCGATCTCCCTGATTACATCCCACAAGATTTCATTTCTAGATTTCATAAGGATCAGTCTGACCTGAGAATAGCAGATGGTGCGAGAGCCCATTGGATATACCGTATGGTAATGACTAAGACTCCTTTGCGAGAGAAAATGTGTCTGTTCTGGCACAGGATTTTTGCCACGGCTGCGACAAAGTTGATACAAAATAGAGTGGTTGTCAATCAAATTGACATGTTTAGAGAAAAGGGATTCGGAAGATTTGATGATCTTTTATTAGGTTTGTCAAGGGATCCAGCAATGATCATGTGGCTCGACAACCAAGATAATCATGGGTCAAACATTAACGAGAATTACGGCAGGGAAATCCTCGAGTTATTTTCTATGGGGGTAGGCAATTATAGCGAGGACGATATTAAAGATACTGCAAGAGCATTCACCGGATGGAGTGTCGTCAACCCAGAATATATGTCGATTAAGATGCGTAATAACACTGTTCGTCCCTACGGGTATATTTCATGGCAATATGAATACGATGCTAAAGACCATGACAATGGTGTGAAAACTATATTGGGAGAGACAGGTAATTGGAACGGAGAGGATGCGATTCGTATTATATGCGAACAAAAAGCCACTGCGGAGTATATCGCGCGTCATATGTATCATTTTTTTGTAGCGGATGAAGTGCCTGTACCACAATGGCCACATCAATCACCGAGGGACACAGAAGCTATCAGCCTTATGGTGGAGTCGTATTTCCAAAACGGACATAGCATTAAATCTATGATGGAAACGATGCTTAAAGCGGAGTTTTTCAAGGAGGAGTCGGCAAGATATGCAAGAATAAAAAGTCCGGCGGAAATGGTGGTAGGTACCATGCGGTTGGCAGGCCCAATCGAACTTCCTTCGGACGAAACCTATTATGCTCAGGCTGTTTGTTCCAATATGGGCCAGGCATTACTGGGGCCGCCCAGTGTCGAAGGATGGCAGGGCGGGAGTGAGTGGATCAACACAGGAACCTATCTTGAAAGAGTTAATTTCGCAACTAAGATACTTGATAATTCGGACAAAGAAGGAGTGAGGAACATAATTGATCGAATAAAATCGATTAATAATACAGGGAATATGACTTCAGACAACTTAGTATCAGGATGTCTTGAAATTTTGGGGCCAATAAATGTTTCCACAATGACAGAGAAAAGATTAAAAAAATTTGCTTTGAAATACGAAGAGTTAACTTGGTCGGATGAAACTTCATCCGACCAGTTTGACACGGCGGCGCTTTCGGTAATCCAACTCATTGTCTGCACTCAGGAGTATCAAACCGCATAGTCTTAAATAGAGGAGTGCGAATACTAAATGGTAGCGACGAAATTTGAGCTTAAATATAGCTCCAATGTAGGGTTTGCGACCGACCAAGGAGGCCGGGGATTTCAATTGCCTGCCCACTTGGCAATTAGGTCTGATCAAAGAATTTTTGTGGCAAGTAGAGGAAGAGGGCCAACTGTTGGTGTACAGATGGTATCGAGAGATTTTGAGTTTTTCGGAAAGATTGGCTCCCAAGGCAAGGATATTGGCCAAATGATGGAACCAAGTGCCGTAGCCTTTGATTCCAACGAGAATTTGTATGTGTCAGACGAAAAATTGGATAGGATAACCTGCTTTGATCGGGAAGGAGAGCTCGTTGGATCGTGGGGAGTATCGGGAGAAGGGCTAGGCGAAATGCATAGACCGACAGGGCTTTTGATATTGGATGATGTGGTTTATGTAACTGATGCAATGAATCATAGGATCCAGCGTTACCATACTGATGGAAGATTTATAGATCAATTGAACACGACGAAAAACACAGAATCCCAGTTGCATTACCCTTGGGGAATAGCTAGTGGTGTGAATAATGATGTATACGTCGCTGACTGGGGTAACAACAGGGTTGTTAGGTTTAATCAGGAAGGCGATTTTATGTCGGAGCTAGTGGGAGGGATAGATGCTGATATGCCATTGAACAGGCCTGCCGATGTCGCGGTGGATAATGAAGGTAACTTATACGTCGCTGATTGGGGTAATCAGCAACTTCAAGTTTTTGATGAGAACTATAATTTTTTATATATGAATAGGGGAGAGGCGGACCTGAATCGATGGGCATTGGAATATTTTGAATCTCAACGAGATGAGAAACGAGCACGTTCAAGTTATGTACCTGTTTATAAGACCGATACTAGTGACGTTAGAGAAATTTCTGCGAGAATCGAACCATATTTCTGGGACCCATGTGCAGTAATGGTAGATGGGGATGGAAGGGCCTATGTTCTTGAAACTTGTAGGCATAGATTTCAAATTTTTGAAAGAATTTAATAGAATGACCAACATATAGGAAAGAGGAGAACAATATGGGTGATAAGAAAATAGTCGTTGTCCAGTTATCCGGAGGTAACGATTACCTTAATTGTGTGATTCCATATGACAATCCACATTATGTGGACAATCGTCCCAATGTGCGGATAACAGAGGACAGGGTGATACCAATAGGAGATGGCTTAGGCTTTAATCCGGTTATGGGCCCTATTAAAGATTTGTATGATCAAGGCAAAGTTGCTGTGATTCACGGGGTGGGATATCCGGAGCCAAACAGATCTCACTTTAGGTCTATGGATATTTGGCACACTGCAGAACCAACCAAAGTTGGTAATGAGGGCTGGTTAGGGAATGCTATAAACCAAATGTATCCAAAGCATGACAATGTGGTGGCAGCTGTTAATTTCGGTGCCGGACTACCCCGGGCACTGGTATCCCATGGGGCTCCTGTGGCATCGGTGACGGATTTAAACACTTATGGCCTAATGAACCATGTCAGTGAGGTAGACCAACGAAATGAGGCCCTTCAGGCATTTAAAGATATGTACTCGCAAGCAATAGGGAGTGGTCCTGTTATGGACTACCTAAGCCAGACGGGCCTTGATGCTTTGAAAGGTGCAGAGATAATAGGTGGTGTGACCGATAAGTACTCCTCAGATGTTGAGTACGCTGAAAACTCGTTTGCAAAAGCAATGAAAGGAGCAGCCCAAGTTTTACAGGCTGATATTGGCACTAGGATTTGCTATACCCAACATGGTAGCTTTGATGCCCACACGAACGGGATTGCCCTTCAAGAAGGTTTACTGACCGATGTGTCTGGTGGAATATACGATTTCTACGACGATATGAAGAGGGCAAATAAAAGTGACGATGTAATTATGTTTGTCTTCACAGAATTTGGGAGAAGGGTCAAAGACAATGGTAATGGTACAGATCATGGGTCTGGAGGTGTTGCATTTGTTATTGGGGATCAGGTAGACGGAGGTCAGTATAGTGAATACCCTTCCCTAGCAGCTGATCAGCTGCTGGAAGGTGATTTGAGGTTCAATTTGGATTTCCGGAGTGTATATACAGAGATCTTAGAAGACTGGTTGGAAATTGATGCTAGGTCAGTTGTTAAAGGCGAATATGAGAAGGTCGGCTTTCTAAAAAATTAGATAGCCAAATGTCAGGCAAAAAGCCCGCAGGTTTGCAAATGAACCTGCGGGCTTTTGCTATAGAGCTCTTTCTTCTATCCAGTTAAGATCTACTTCTATTCCAAACCCAGGCGCGTCAGAGGGTTTTACTCGACCGTTCTTAATAACTGGTGTTCCCGGTAAGGCGACCATTTCTTCTAACGGAACTCCGGGAGGTGATACTCCTTCGGACCTTTCACCCCATGGAATTACAGGCATTGAATATGCTAAATGCTGACCATATGGATAATTCATGCCCGCATGTCCTATGACCGTTAGCCCATGAGCTTCGGCTATATGGCATATTCGCACACTTGCAGTGATACCTCCAACCCATTGCACATCTGGTTGAAGTATATCGACTAATCCTCTCCCAGCCGCGTCAGCAAAAGGGTGAATTGTGTACCAATGTTCACCTGTGGCTAAGATTTGGCCAGGAACTCTTTGTCTAAGTTTGGCATAGCTATCCATATCTTCAGGGAGCATGTAATCTTCCAGCCATTTGATGTTGTATGGCTTGAGTGCTTCTGATACACGAACCGCATACTCTATATTTGACGACATCCATGAATCGACAGCCAATTCAATATCTGGGCCTATCTGTTCTCTAGTATTTGCGACTATTTCCACATTTTTGTTTAGTCCGGCAAGGCCTTCATCAGGCCCGTGTCTGAGAAATACCTTGACGGCTTTGAAACCTAATTCAAGGAACCAATCCATATAGTCACTGGTTTTGTACCTCAACATGGTGTTTGAGGCATAGCAAAATATATCGTCTTTTACTGGACCTCCTAGAAGTTCATAAACAGGCTTTTCTAAAAGTTTTCCCTTGAGATCCCATATAGCATTGTCTAATGCACTAATCGCGTAACTTGCTACTCCTGCAGTCCCATATGATGAAGAGGATCTACGCATCATGTCCCATAATTTTTCAGTAGCCATTGGGTTTTGGCCTACCAAAAGCTCAGAAAAATGATCATTTATTATAGAAACCACAGGTCCAGATTGTATTGTGGTTCCTAGTCCCCAAGTTCCGTCTTCAGCTGTTACAACACATGCGACACGATTCCAGTTTGGACCCGACCTGTACTTTATGTCGTATTTGTATCGATCCATGGGGCTTACAAAATATCCACCATTTGCATCAAGCTCCACTCTCGGCTGTGTTTTGGGATTGGGGCTTAGATTTACTGCTATTGCTTTAATACTTTTGATTTTCACTGCGATTATTCTCCTAGAATGGAAGATTTGCGACTTTCTTTATTCGGAAAATCCGATTGCAAAGCTTTTTATTTTCCCTTTATCACTTCTGATGAAATTAGTTCTTTAATCTTTTGTTCATCCATTCCCAAAACATTCTTCATCACCTCTGTTGTATGTTCTCCTAATAAAGGAGGATGACTGGTTGGTTGGGCGGGCGTCCGACTTAAATGTTGAAGAGCGCTACCCAGCAAATCAATTTTACCAAGACTAGGGTGATCTACCTGCCATAGTGAATTTCGAGCCTTGGCTTGGGGATCCTTAAAGACTTCGTCCAGGGTGTTTATCGATGTAACTGTTAAACCGGCTTCTTGCAACGCAGATATCCAGTGTGATTTGGGCTTTTCCACAAATTGTGTATTTAATAAACCCTCAAGTTCTTTCCGGTTTTTGACGCGGTCAGCGTTACTTAAAAACCTCGGATCTTCCGCTAGCTCTGGTATTCCGACTGTTTCACACATTCGACTAAATTGATTGTCATTATTGGCAGCGGTCATGAAATTACCATCTGATGCAGTGAAATCTTGGTATGGAGCAACTTGTGGGTGCGCATTCCCGATGCGCCCAGGTGCCTCCCCAGTAGCTAGATAGCTTTGAGCTATATTGGCCATACACGCAATTCCAACGTCAAACAACGAGACATCCACATGCTGACCCTTACCACTCAATGACCGCTCATGGAGGGCCGATAGTATTCCAATGGTAGATGTGAGACCGGTCATTATGTCGACCCATGCAGCTCCAACTTTAGTAGGGCCGCCGTCAGTTTCTCCGGTGACACTCATCACCCCAGTCATTGCCTGTAATGCCGCATCATATCCAGGTTCAGGGGCCCTGGGACCTGTCTGACCGAATCCTGTAACTGAGGCATAAATTATTTGAGGATTTAAAGTAGAAATAGATTCGTAGTCAAGACCAAATCGAGCTAAATTACCTACCTTGAAATTTTCTACAAAAACATCGGCTTTTTCGGCCAAATCTTTGATAATTTTCTGACCTTTCTCATCTCTAAGGTTAACTATAATGCTTTTCTTGCCCCGGTTTGCAGACAAGTAATACGCGCTTTCCTCCCCCATAAAAGGGGGTCCCCATCCTCGCGTATCATCTCCCCATGGAGATTCGACTTTCCAGACCTCGGCTCCAAGGTCGGCCAGTATCTGGGTTCCAAAGGGTCCAGCAAGTATTCTCGACAAATCTAAGACTTTTAAGTCTTTTAAGGCACTCATAGCATCTCCATTATTTTCAAATAATAATGAATGGTAATAGTTTGTTAAAACCTCTACAACTATATGGGCATCGTCAGCCTAAATCAGAATACTTTTAACTCGATATGAGACTTCTGGATTGCCTATTCGCATTTTTTTACCTTCTAGGTTCCCACGAAAAAAATTTCAAAGATGTGATAAGACCTATTGCCAGCCAAGCCAGTAAGATCAGGTAATTTTCTGGGTTGTTTAGAGAACCTGAGGAAAATGGATTATAAGCTTCCTGCAGTGATAGTGAAAATGGTCGTACTGGGAACATCTGGGCGATGGAGTTTAACCAAATGGGAGCACTGTCCATTGGTATGAAAACATCGGATATGAACATTAACGGTATTATGGACGCGTTGACCATAGGCGCTGCAGCGTCAGAATTAGGTATGAGGCTTGTGAAGGCTATACCGAGACTCGTAAAGGTCGCAGCCCCGAGGATCATTGTTAGGAAAAATGTGGCTATAGAATTGCGTGGTAGAGCAACATCAAATGCAAAAAAAGCTATTAGGGCAATGATTACAGCTAAAACAAATGACACTATGGTGTTGTGGGTGATCTTACCGAGTAGGAATATCATTAATGGTAGCGGTGTCCCTTTGTAACGTTTTAGAACCCCAATATCCCTATTGATGGTTAAGGTCATCGCAATTCCAGTGTAGGAAGAACCTATCACAGAGAATGCAGTTATCATGGGGATGTATTTAGTGGCTCTGGACACGCTACCTCCGTCTATTTCTACAAAATCATTGCCAAAAATTCTAAGCATGAATAGAAAAAGAAGAGGGAAAACCAATGTAAAAAAAGCGGCCGCCGGATTTCTCCGATATGATTTGCTTTCATAAACTATTTGTTTCAAAAAAAGAGGGATATGTCTTTTTAAATTCATTTAAGAATTCCTAAATATATTTCCTCAAGAGTTTGGCGAGATACTTCCAAATTTGTAAGTTCAATCCCTTCAGAAATCGCCCAGCCTGTTAAATCTGATAAGACAGCTGTTGGACTTTCAGTGTTTATTAGAACCATACCTTTTGATATTTTAGAAATTTCTTGTATGTCTTCCGGCAATACGGCTGATGATTCATCCAATTTGAAGGTGATGGATGTTTGGTTGTGTGAAATTTTTAGATCAGATAAGGATCCTTGGGTCACTAATTTTCCATGATTCATAAGTGCAACTGTGTCTGCAAGGTATTCTGCTTCTTCCATGTAATGAGTTGTGAGAACAACGGTAGTGCCGTCAGTTTTCAAATTTTTAATCATGTCCCAGAAAGTACGTCGGGCTGAAGGGTCAAACCCTGTAGTAGGCTCATCTAGAAATAAAAGATCAGGATTGCCACACAGGCCAATTGCTACGTCTAAACGCCGCTTTTGACCCCCTGAAAGTTTCTTGACCCTTTTGTCTTTCTCTTCCTCTAATCCGGTCATTTCCAATAGGTCTGAAATTGATCTGGGAGACTCATAAAAATGTGTGAATTGTTCTAGAATTTCAACAGCAGTTAAATATTGTTCTATACCTGTTTCTTGTAAAACTATCCCAACTCTTGAACGAAACTCAGTAGAGTTCTCTGATGGGTCCATTCCCAAGACTTTGACCTGCCCAGAGGTTTTGAGTCTGTGCCCCTCAAGTATTTCAACTGTTGTAGTTTTACCGGCTCCATTTGGTCCAAGCAATGCAAATATTTCACCCTCACGAACTTTGAGAGACACACTATTTACAGCTTGAAAATCGCCGTACCTTTTTGTTAATTGATTTGTATCTATTGCTAACAAATGAATTTGGCTACCGGGTTTATTAAATGTATAAGCTCATTCAATTGTATAATCCATGCGGTAATCAGAGAAGTGTTTGGAATTGGAGTTTTTTAATGACTTATACAGACCTAAAACTTGATCAAGATGGAGAGGTTCTGAAGATAACTGTTGACCGCCCTGAGGTATTGAATGCTCAAAGTAGGATTATGCGTGAAGAGCTGGATGATGCCTTTGACAATGCAGCAACTGATGAATCCGTCAAGGTCGTAATTATTGCAGGGTCAGGAGCTAATTTCTCTGCCGGGCATGATTTAGGAAGTCCACAGGAAATGGCCGATAGGGAAAAACGCCCCTATTCCCCTGGCACCGCTGGGGAATATGAAAGGAGCTGGCAGCAGAATGTGGCTAATACCTTTCGGTGGAGGGATTTTCCAAAACCCACGATAGCTCAAGTTCAAGGTGTATGTATTATGGGGGGGATAATTTTGGCTTCTTCTTGCGATCTAATTGTTGCTTCTCAAGATGCTCGATTTAGTGATCGTACCGTAAGGTGGGGTGGCCCCCACGTACAATATTTAGGCCTTCCTTATGAAATTGGTATACGGAAGGCAAAAGAGTACCTTTTTACAGGAGATTGGATGACAGCCATGGAAGCTGAAAAATTAGGACTTGTTAATAAAGTCGTGCCTCTTGAGCAGTTAGAAGAGGAAACAATGAATTTGGCTCAAAGGATAGCTTTGCAAGACGCGTTTGCCTTAAGGCTGTCAAAAGCCTCATTGAATCAGGTACAGGATCAAATGGGCTATCGAAATAGCATCATGTCAGGATTTCATAACCATGCATTAGGCCTGTCATATAGACGAGAAATTTATGATGGTGAAAAAGTGACCTCAATCGAGCGAGCGAGAGAACGTGATAAAAAATTTGGTGATTAAAGCCTATGGCGCCTTTCTCTAATCTAAAAGTGTTGGATTTGGCCGCAGATTTTGCGGGAAGCTTTTGTACCCGTCTTCTTGGTGATTTTGGTGCCTCTGTAAAAAAAATTGTTATCAACGATCGAGAAGATCGTTCATCATCATATGGGCCATTCATAAATGATGACCGGGTTCCCAAATCAAGTGCCATGTTCCACTTCATGAATTACAACAAACAGGTTGTATCAATTTCTAGCCAATCCGATACCATTCGAGAATTAGCCTTGTCGGCAGATTTATTAGTCGAGGATTTTTCAAATAAGGAATTGCGGACGTTGGGGCTGAATTTTGCAAATATACGTGATTTAAACCCAGACATCATCATTTGTTCTATGAGTCCATTTGGAAGAGGAACTAAATGGGAGGAAAAACCATGGAGCGATTTAACGATCCAGGCCATGACAGGGATGTGCAGTGTAAATGGAGACCAAGGGAAATCTCCATTGAAGGAGCCCGGAACAGAAAGTGAATTTATTACAGGAGCAAACGCTTTTGTAGCCTCGGGTGCTGCCTTAATTAATAGAGATGCCACAGGAATTGCACAGCAGGTAAATGTATCTGTTTTGAAGTCAGTTTTGCATAGCTACAGCCCATATCTCCTAGCCGCACTGCATACGGGGAATCCCAGACAGCAACAATCCCAAGGACTTCATTTTGGGCTTGTACCATGTAAAGATGGATACGTGTCACTTAGTGTCCGCCATGAACCTACATGGGAACATATGTGGTTATTTTTTGGCGATCCCCAGTTTGCTCAAAACCCAAGGTTTGATACAGCTACCAAGAGACGTGAGAATGAAGAAGAGCTTTGTGAAATACTATTTCCAATACTTGCAAATTATTCCCGAAAGGAGCTACTCCACGGATTAAGCCCTCTTCGGATTCTGGTTGGCATTGCAAATTCTGTGTCGGACCTACTAGAAGACGAGCATCTAAAATTTAGAAATGCTTTTGTAGAATTTGATAACGAAGGAAAATTTTGGAAAATGCCTGGGGCACCTTTTCAGATGTCACTGACACCATGGGAATTTAAAGGTGAGCTGTCTTCAAAAGATTTTTCGGTTTGGGATCACTCGGCAAACGGTATCAGTAACCCCCCCCCGAATTCTATGGGAGCACAAAGAACAAAAGGTCCTCTTTCAGGAATGAGGGGCGTTGTATTAACACAAGCCTGGGCAGGTGCTTATAGTACTCAGCTTCTTTCGGATTTAGGAATGGAAATTATACAGGTGGAGTCTGTCACTCGCATTGATCCCTGGCGGGGTGGAGTTCCCCCTAAACTAGCAGGCTTGTATCCAGAATCAGATCCAGGAGATAGACCGTGGGATAGAAATGCTCTTTATAATGGCGTGAATCGGGGTAAGAAGGCGATAACTCTTGACCTTAACCATTCAGAATCAAAAGATGCATTTATGGAATTGGTATCGATAAGTGACGTGGTTGTAGAGAACTTTTCTGGAAGGGTAATAAGTAATTTGGGGTTAGATTATGATTCCCTCAGGTCTGTAAACCCTTCAATAGTTATGGTTAGAATGCCAACTTATGGGACTAGTGGACCCTATTCAAATTATGCTGGGAATGGTGGTACAACAGAGCCGGTGTCTGGGATGTCCTACCTTATGGGGTACCGGGACGGACCACCAATAAATTCTGGAATAATGCACACTGATGCTTATAGCGGTGTTTTAGCGTGTGGTGCCACGATATCTGCTTTAAGAGAGAGAGTGATTTCTGGGTCAGGTCAGGAGATAGATATCTCTCAACAGGAAGCGAGTATGACCCTTTTAGCTGAATATATTATGGAAGGCTCGATCTCGGGGACCTCCCCCATGAGACAAGGCAATAGCAACAGAGACTATGCACCTCAGGGGTGCTACCGTGCAAAGGATTCTATCTGGGTAGCTATCTCTGTAAAAACGAATGATCACTGGAGGTCTTTTTGCCGATCTTTAGGGTTGGAGGATTTATTTGCCAAGGACGATTATGCGACCAAAGATTCCAGAATAAGAAATGCAATTCAATTGGATAGGGAGATATCTCAATGTATTAGTAAATATGTGTCTGAGAATGTTGTTCAAAAATTACAGATCGCGTTGGTGCCATGTGAGAAAATTTTGACTTTATTAGAAGCCGCAGAAAATAATGACTTTCACGAAATGAAATTATTTGAAAAAATAACTCACCCTGAGTCAGGAAGTTTTGATTACCCGGTACCTCCATGGGATTTTGAATCTACACCGGTCCAACCTCAAGAACCAGCCCCTACATTAGGCCAACACTCTGAAGAAGTGTTTAGAGACCTCAACGGGTGGTCTGAAAGTGAAATAATACGATTTAAAAACCTTCAATTAACAGGAACGGACCCTTTAATTTAATATACTTGATTGAAATGACTCAAAAACAAATAGTAAATACACAAATTAGCGAGATTATTTCTAAGGCTTCGGAATTTTTAGAACTTACTGATAAAGAAGTTCTCTCACTGGGTAACTATTCAGAAGATCACATAGATGATCTATGCCGTGCTGCATCTAGCATCAGAGATTACGGGAAAGGAAGAACAGTCACTTTTTCTCCTAAAGTTTTCATTCCATTGACGAGACTGTGTCGTGATTACTGTGGGTATTGCACGTTTAGGGTAGACCCTGATCAGACAGAAAATCTATATATGAGCCCCGCAGAAGTGCTGAATGTGGCAAAGGCGGGAGAAAATTTGGGGTGTACAGAGGCTTTATTTACTCTTGGGGAACGACCAGAATTAAAGTATGTCGAAGCCAAGAAATGGCTTTCACTTCATGGTTATGACAGCACCTTGGACTATTTGAGCGCTATGACAGAACTGGTAGTGAAAGAGACGAAACTTTTACCTCACGCCAATCCGGGAACAATGACTCACAGAGAGCTAAACACTTTGAAAGATTCAAACCCCTCAACCGGATTAATGTTGGAAAGTACCAGTGAACTTCTTTATCAGGTCGGAGGGCCTCATGAATTTGCCCCAAGTAAGAGGCCGATTGTGAGGTTAAAAACAATTTCGATAGCTGGGGAATTGCGAATTCCATTTACCACCGGTTTGCTTATAGGTATAGGGGAAACTATGACAGATAGAATGGAGTCTCTGTTAGAAATTAGGAATATACAGCGAAAGTTTCATCACATACAGGAGGTAATAATTCAAAATTTTAGAGCGAAGCCAGAGACACCGATGGCAGAATCTCCCGATGCTGAAACTACAGAAATGCTGTGGACTGTTGCTGCTGCGCGGCTTATTTTAGGCCCTAGTGCCAACATACAAGTGCCGCCAAACCTTAGTTCGGAGAACTACGAGGTTTATTTGAAGGCTGGTATAAATGACTGGGGTGGGGTTTCTCCTTTGACAATCGATTATGTTAATCCTGAAGCACCGTGGCCTCTCATAACCAACCTGAAATCAAAAACAGAGTCAGCAGGATTTGAATTGCGGCCAAGATTGGCGGTATACCCAGAGTATTTCCTTGATACTGATGAATACTTACCAGTAGACTTGCTTACAAAGGTGAGAGAATTGGCTGACGATGAAGGATATGTAAAGGACGGTATTAACAGGTATGTCTGATATTGAATCAAATGATTTAAATGTGGACTTTTCGGGTATTTTGGCTTCGATAGATCCGGAAATATCTCGTGTTTTAAAAGTTGCGATTGCCGGTGGTGATATTTCAGCGTCAGATGCCTGTCTGCTTCTGGATTCCAATGGATTAGAGTACAACGCTACAGTGTTGGTTGCCGATGTTTTGCGTAGAAGGACTGTGGGAGATGTCGTGACATATGTTGTAAATAGAAACATTAATTTCACTAATGTCTGTATAAAGAGATGTGGATTCTGCGCATTTAGTAGAGATTTCAGGCAAGAAGAAGGTTATCTATTACCAGTGGAGGAAATAGTCCGTCGATCAAAAGAGGCATGGGATTATGGAGCCACTGAGGTATGTATACAGGCAGGCCTACCACCTCAAATGGAAGGAGATTTGTACATTCGGCTATGTGAGGCAATAAAAGCTGAACTTCCAGATATTCATATTCATGGTTTTTCCCCTGAAGAGGTTCTTTATGGATCAATCCGATCTAAGACATCCATAAGGCAACACCTTAGTGATCTTAAAGACGCAGGTGTCGGAAGTTTGCCAGGCACCTCAGCAGAGATATTGGATCAGGCCTTAAGGGATAAAATATCCCCGGGCCGTATAACTAAAGATCAATGGATCGAGGTCATAACGACAGCCCATGAACTGGGTATACAAACTACATCTACTGTGATGTTTGGTCATGTGGAGACAAATCTGCAAATTGCCGAACATATTGATATTATTCGGAACATACAGATGGAAACGGGCGGGTTTACAGAATTCGTACCGTTGAGTTTTGTGAACTCTGAAGCCCCTATGTTTCTTAAAGGGTTAATCCCTAATGTTAGAACTGGACCTACCGGTATGGATGTGGTGAAGGTCCATGCTGTCGCGAGAATCATGTTGAATAATTGGATTCCAAACATTCAGGCCTCTTGGGTTAAAGAGGGAGACCGAATTTCTCAATTACTACTTACCGCAGGGGTAAATGATTTGGGGGGTACTTTAATTAACGAAAGTATTTCTACATCCGCAGGGGCTCAACACGGTCAGTTAATGAAGCCTTCCCAGTTCAGAGACATGATACGGGATGCAGGAAGGCTACCGGCAGAAAGATTCACAAATTATAGTTTGAGAAAGGTATATGACAAGTCGGATAACGAGAAAGATCCGTTAGATCTACTGGAAGATAACGTAGAGGAAATATTTGGTTCGTACAATAAGCTCATTGAGATGGAAAATTTCCGATTTGAGCACCCACGAAAGGTCGCCGAAAGAACTGCTGGTGTATGACGATAGGTTAATTGGATTAATGCGGTTGCGCAATTTTCAATAGATGTGCGTGCTTCTCCCTTAACTTCATCACCTTTGGTGCAATTATGAACTGACAGTAAGGTTGGTAAGGATTGTTTTTGAAGAATGATTGATGGTAATTCTCACCTTCATAGAATTCTGAGGCATCGGTCACTTCTGTCACGATTGGATCAGGGAATACTTTCTCATCATTTAGATATTTTATCGACTGTTCAGCGAATTTTTTCTGAGTATCATTGTGATAGAAAATTGCAGATCTGTATTGAGTTCCCACATCAGCGCCTTGCCTGTTTAGTGTCGTTGGATCATGGTAACTGAAGAAAATCTCCAGGACAGTTTGATAATCTAATACAGTTTGATCGTAATAAACTTCGATTGCCTCTGCGTGTCCAGTGGTACCTGTGCAAATGGCTTCATAGGATGGGTTTTCAATAGTTCCCCCTATGTAACCGGATACAACCCTATCTACTCCTTCAACTAGCTCGAAAACAGCTTCAATACACCAAAAACACCCACCTGCCAATGTAGCTTTTTCTATAGCTCTCATGCTTTTTTCCACCTTACAGGTATTTCAGGCTAATTCATGTTTCCTTGATTGGGATTATACCCTTATGCTAAATGATATGTATTAGGTTAGAGATTCGTGTAGGATTCTCGGATGTTCAGTAACTGTGGAGTAGGTTTAGTAGTTCCGTGAGGAAAATTTTAGAAAGGGCTTTTGATTCCCTAAATGTTCGAGGATTTCGCTTTATGTGGTTGGGAGATTTGGCTCTCTCAACGGCAGAATTTATGGAAATCCTGATCTTGTCTTGGTATATATTGGGTGAAACTGAGTCTCCTCTTGTTCTGGGAATTTTTGCTGCACTTAGATTTACTGGCACAGTAGTAGCGCCTTTTTTTGGGGTCATAGTCGATCGGATAGGAAGACGTCGGTTATATATATTCGGTCGAATTTCATTTGTCATATTGTCTTCGTCGATATTTATATTAACCTTGTTTGATTTTCTAAGCGTAACAGCGGTTTTGATTTTCGCGGCCCTTGTTGGGCTTTCCCGCTCCTTAGATATGATTGTCAGACAGTCTGTGCTTCCGGTTATCGTTTCTCCATCTCAATTGCAGAACGGTGTTGCCCTTTTGAGAACTGGAAGAGATATGACACAAATCATCGGCCCAGTTTTCGGAGGGTTTCTATTGGTGTCAATTGGTGTAGGGAAAAGCTATCTTTTCATTATTATTTTGCACTTATTATCTTTGCTGTTTGTGTTCTTGATCCCGGGAGTACCTAATACGGCTATAAAAACTGCCCAATCTATGTTCGAAAACCTAAAGGGGGGATTTTCTTATGTCAAAGTAAACCCGTTTTTGTTTGGCCTGCTTGCTGTTGCATTTATTGTTAACTTAACGGCATTTCCATTAAACAATACCCTCCTGGCAGTGATAGCAAGACAGGTGATGCATATTGATGCAGCCGGTCTAGGATGGTTGATGGGTACGTACTCTGCCGGCTCCTTACTGGGTTCATTACTTATCGGTTATTTTTCTACTATGGATAGAGCAGGGCGGGCAATGATCATCGGTTCAATATTTTGGCACATTGGTATTCTGATAATGGCTTATATGCAATGGTTCTATGTATCCTTACCGGTTTTGTTTTTTGTAGGTATCTCGCAGTCTTTTGCAATGGTCACTATGGCTATGATGCTGTTGAAATACACTTCGGCAGAAATGCGTGGAAGGGTTCTCGGCCTTCGCCAATTAGCTGTGTATGGGTTGCCTGTAGGGGTGTTGATTTCTGGATTTATAGCGGAAAATAATGATGCATCACTTGCCTTAATTTTCAATGGGTTACTTGGTTTGTTTATACTGGTACTCGCCATTGTGAAGTGGCCTGAAATGTTGCAAAGAAGATAATTTCTTTTAAGGACTGAAAATATGACACCTGAAGAAGAGAGAGTTAGAGAATACCTCATTTCACAAGGTGAAAAATATCCCTTTAAAGAGCTATGGGTAAGATCAATAGCGGCTCGTCTAGAACTCATAAAAGAAGTATCAGAGGTAAATCAAAAGCAAGCTGACTTTTCTTTTGATAGTGATGAATGGACTATTTCAGAAATTCTAGAACATGTTGTGACAAGTACATATAGAGTGACTAATTTGATATCGGAACTCGCCCTTGGAATTACTGGAGATTCTTCTAATATTGACCCTCCAAGGAAGATGTCTAATTTAAGTATTGATGAATTGCGCAAAGGACTCTTAGACGGGGCATTCAAATGGACATCTATGACGGATAACCTTCCAGCCACCCCAAACATGGATCAAATGTCCAACCATAGTTTTTTTGGGGATCTGCACGCTGGGGGGTGGTACTTGTTTCAAAGAGTTCATGATTTAGATCATTTGAATCAGGTCAGAAATAATAAATCTCATGCAGATTATCCCAATAACTAATACAGAAGGGTGATGGAAATTCCATATGAAAATAGCAGTACATTCATTCAACGGCGTCACCTCTGATGCTTCAGATTGGAATCAAATAGCAGAATTTGCGAGAGAGGCCGAAGCCTTAGGGGCTGATTCCATATGGACTTCGGAGGCCTGGGGGACTGATGCGATAACCCCTCTTGCATATCTGGCTGCTTCTACAACAAAAATACGTCTAGGTACAGGAATAGTACAGGTAGGAAGTCGAACTCCCGGCAATCTGGTCATGACAAGTTTGACTTTGCAATCTATGTCAGGGGGCCGGTTTATTCTTGGTTTAGGGACAAGCGGGCCTCAAGTTATTGAAGGCTGGCATGGGGTGACATTCGGTAATCCCATATTAAGAACTAAAGAACTTCTGGAGATTATTAAGATGGGCGTGGCCGGGGAAAAACTTCTATACAAGGGAAACCATTATCAATTGCCTTTGGAAGGTGGAGAAGGCAAAGCTATAAGGACGAGTGCCAAGACTTGGGAAGTTCCTGTTTATGTGGCATCCTTGGGTCCCACCAACTTAGAAATGACGGGCGAGAAAGCCGATGGATGGATTGGGGGTTGTTTTATACCCGAAACAGGAAACGTTTTTCTAGATAAAATCAAGAAAGGAGTCCTGAGGTCCGGTAGAAATATTGAAGATATAGATATATTGATCCCAGTTTCTTTGGATTTCACCGACGAAGTCGAAGAAACGGCAAAAAAACATGCACGTGGATATGGATTTACATTTGGAGCTATGGGATCGGTAAAAAATAACTTCTATAAGAATGCTTACGCCCGACAGGGTTATGGAGAGGTTGTGGATGTGGTCCAAAAGCTGTGGGTGGAAGGTAGGAGAGAAGAGGCTCGGGATATGGTTCCCAATGAACTTGCTTTGAAATCCAATTTAATTGGCACAGATGAAATGATCAAAGAAAGACTTTTACTCTATAAAAATTTGGGGGTCAACACACTTAAAGTTAGTTTGCCAGGTGATGATATATCAAGTAAGACTGATGCTTTGGGCAGACTGATGAACCTCGTTTCGGAACTGGGTTAGACGATATGAAGTTAGGGCTTTTCACACATATGTCTTGGCCCGAAGGAGTGAATCAAACTTCGGTATTCCATAATTCTGTAGAACAGGTTAGGTTGGCTGAATCCATGGGATACCATGGGGCTTGGTTCGCTGAGCACCATTTCACTCGCTACAGTATGGGTTCCTCTGTATTACTAATGCTTGGGCACTTGGCAGCAGTCACAGAGAAAATACGTTTGGGTACCGCAGTAATTGTTCCAAATTTACATAATCCTATCAGGATTGCCGAAGATTCCGCCCTTGTAGATCTCTTAAGTAGGGGACGTTTAGATGTTGGCTTCGGTAGAGGTACATATGGGTATGAATATGGTGGGTTTGGGGTACCCGCTGAAGATACTCAGTCTAGGTTTAGAGAGACCGTGCTAGCAGTAAGGGATTTGTGGTGTGATAAAGATGTAAGTGTCGACAGCCCTTTCTTTTCTGTTCGTAACGTGGATTTAGTTCCGTCTGTTGTTCAATCACCTCATCCACCTATATATATAGCTGCAACGAGGTCTGAGGAAACTTTGGATTTTATGATTTCAAACCAGTTTCTTTTGTGTATAGCGGTTGTTCAAGATACAGATGCCGCTCTTGCTTTGGTAGGAAAATACAGGAAGTTATGTCATCAGAAGGACCAACCTGATCATATGGATGGTGTTCCATTTTTTCGATATGTTCATGTGGCTGAAACCGAGGGAAGAGCGCTTGAAAACACCAAGAAACATGTAGATTGGATACAGGATATTATGCAGTGGCGCAGGAACCTAGTGGATGCTACCGAGGTTCATTTACCAATGCAAAAATGGAGGAGTGAGCGAACCGAGTTACCACCAGATAATCAATATATCTCTGAAAAAAGAGCATTTATAGGAACACCTGAAGCCGTTGCTGAAAAAATTATGATGCTAAAAGATCACGGAGTTTCGTATTTTGGATGCAATTTTGCGATGGGAGGCCTCTCACAAGAACAAGTAATTCAGTCTATGAAGTTGTTTGAAAAGAAAGTAATGCCTTTAATTTCTTGAACAATGACTATGACAGGAACTCTTTAAACCAGTCTTTAAATTGTTGATCTTTAGTCACTTGGCCCATTAATTCACTATCCAGCGCTGTTGTGCTTACTTCTGAAGGTTGTTTGCCTTCAACAAGGGCTTTCATGGTGTCTCTAGTTGCTTTTACAGCTGCCATAAAGGGAAGGTGCCCTTGGAGCGCAATCTTCACCCCCATTGATGAAAGATACTGGTTGTCGTTTATGTCCTTTGGAGTACTCCCAAGCATTATAGGTATCTCAATGGAATTTTTAACGGCTTCTAATTGAGATCTGGCATTCAGTCCTGCAAAGAAAATCGCATCAACTCCAACGCTTTCATATGCCTTGGCTCTTTCAATAGCATCTTCCGTACCTGTTACTTGGAATGCACTGGTCCTTCCAGCTATCACCAAACTTTGATCCTTTCTACCGGACAATGCTGCTTCCATTTTACCTATACCCTCTGATAGGGGTATTAACTCTGGCTTTGATTTCCCAAACTGCCTCGGAAGCACAGTATCTTCAATTGTGAGGGCCGCCACTCCGGCGTTTTCTAGTTCTTCCACTGTTCTTTTAACGTTAAGTGCGTTTCCATACCCATGGTCGGCATCGACCATTATTGGAAGGTCCGAGGCACGACATATTCTTCGTGCCTGCTCTGCAAATTCAGTAAGAGTTATTAAAATGTGGTCAGGGTCACCCAATATCACGGCCGAGGCTATAGAACCGGCGAACATCCCCACCTGATACTCTAAAGCCTCAGCAATCCGAGAGGATATGGCGTCAAATACTGACCCTGGATGCACGCACTGATTACCCGTCAGTATTTGTCTGAACTGGCACCTTTTTTGGCTATCGATCATTTCTTCCTCGCATGAACAGGATGGGTTCGACGGATTGTAGCAGACCTTGATTTTGATAGGGTAGTGATTGAATATATGGGAGGTAATGGGGTCTTAAGGATAGGTATAGCGGGAATAACACGATGGTGGCACACGGCCTATTTTAGGTGATCATCTGATCCACCAAGATAATAATTTCAATGGCTTCTGATTAGCTGGATTTTTTAGAGGGAGAAATATGACCAAGATAATATTAGCTGTCTTCGATGGTTTGCAGCCTGCTCAAATTAATAGTTTGGATACACCTAACTTGTTCCAAGTATCCCAAAACGGTTCCTTTTTCGAAAACCATCACCCTGTTTTCCCGTCGGTTACTAGAGTAAACGCTGCGTCAATAGTGACAGGTGTGAATCCCGGTAAACATTGGTTGTCCGGTAACTCTTTTGTAGCTAGAGATTATGATAATTCAAAGGTGATACCAGCTCTCAATGTTCAATTATCGGAGATTCGAAATGCTGGTTTGGATGTGCTAGGCGTACCAACCTTGCAAGAAATCATTTCGGAAAAAGGTATGGAATATGTCGCGATTGGTGTAGGCACCAGTGGAAATGCTTATGTGCATAATCCTCTTGCTGATCTTTATGGTGGTGCGACCATTCATCCTGAATTCACAATACCTTCGAGTTTGCATAGGGAACTTGAAGGGTTATTTGGTGGGTGGCCAGAAGAACAATTACCCAACACCCCAAGATATAAAAAAGCAGTTGATATATTTATTGAGTATGTGTTGGGCAAAATTAATCCTGAAGTTGCCCTGATTTGGTCTTCAGAACCAGATAAATCGCAGCATGCATTTGGGGTTGGAAGTGATGCTGCCAAAGCCGCACTAAGGGAGGCTGACCTAGAGTTTGGCAGAATTATGGAGTATATCAACGCTTCAGCTCAACATCAGAATTCTGATTTAATGATTCTCTCGGATCATGGGTATTCAACTATTTCTGAAGTCATAGATATTGAAACACTTTTGGGGTTTTCTAATTTGGTAGGATCTGATGGTTGGCTTTCAGCACAAAATGGTGGGTGCGTGCTTTTTTATTTGAAAAATCAGAACGATGTTCATTTGGTTTCTGAGTTGGTTGAATGGCTTTCTAGCCAACCATGGTGTGGAACCTTATGCTCTTCTAACCGTTTAGGGGCAGTAGAGGGTACTGTTTCTCTGTCTTCTATTATGAATGAGGGGAAAAGGTCTCCCGATATAATAATGTCTTTCAACTGGGACTCCTCTGACAACGTCAATGGATACCCAGGTCATGTGTTCTCAACCGGCGGTGCAAAAAACCTTGGACAGCACGGTTCCATGAGCTTACATGAGATGAACAATACCCTCATATGCGCTGGTCCTACATTTCTAGAAGGAGAGAAAATATTATCACCCACTGGTAACACAGATATTCTGCCGACCATACTGTCAATACTAGGAGAAGAGCCCCCTGCTCATGTAGAAGGGAGAATATTGGAAGAAAGTTTCAAAGGATCTGATAACGAAATCATATCTGAAATGAAAATACATAAAGCTTCCTTAAGTACAGAATTCGGGACCTATTCGCAGGAAATCACAATATCATCTGTTGGTCAGACTCAATATATTGATGAAGGAAAATCTTGGTTAAAAAAGTGAGAAAAAATTATGCTTTTTGATGATTCGGTTATTTTGGAGCAATTCATTTGGGAATCAAATGTTTCCGATAAGGATAATAATTTCAAAAATGATGTTGCTCTATATACTCAGGAGGATCCTCTCCCAACAGTAAGACGGTTAAGTCAAAATCTGGAAATACCTATTGGATCAGTAGTTAGGTACATTCTTTGTAAATGGGCCATGTCAGGAAGTGAGTCTTTGTTGGATTTGGGTCCTGATATGGTAAGAAAAATATCGGATATTTTTGAAGATGCCGAATCGGACGGAACTGATGAAGCTAGGTTGGAAGCTTACAACTCAGTCAAGGCCATTATGAGCTGGATGAAGGTACCGCTAGATAACCCCAATTACAGGAGTTAGACTCTCAGCACCTTCTTTTTATAGGGTTCAATTAGTCCCAACTCATCAGTATTTACAAGGGCAAACGCTGATGAAGCACTCAACTAATTACAGGTAAACTCAAGGGCATTGCTGCATGTTTGCTGCACGCTAGGCCCGGCAGGTCAAAGTATGCCTACACCTTCATTCAACCACGGGAGAGCACTCGACTATATTTCACTGTGATCACGGGTACCAGGTAGGGTGTTGCCAACACTGCTCCCTGTTTTAGGGGACAGCCCATGTCTAGGAGAGTGATAAATGAAAGGAGGCATGTATGCCAAAACATGCTCCGATCTTAACAAGATCTTCAATCACGGGGCTTGCTTCGCGGTCCGAACGGCTCCGGTAGGAATGGTTCATCCCGCGCCTTAAGGAATGCACCAAAGCCACCTTCTGCCTGCGCGCGATCAAGGTGTTCAACATCCGGACCGTCGTTCGCAGCCTCAACAATTGTGGAGAGCGCACCATTCATATTTAGAGCAGAACGCAGACCCATTGCATCGAGTCCGTATGTGGTGATCGCCTTGTTGAGTCGGACCGATTCAGACGGCACTTTTGCAAGTCGCAATGCTAGTGCTCGAGCTTTTTCTAACAGTTGATCATGCGGTACCACTTCGTTGATCGCTCCAATGCGCAGTGCCTCTTGCGCGTCGAAATGGTCCCCTGTCAGCGCGTATCGATGCGCATTTTTCCATCCACAGAGCAGTGCAAACAGAACATTTGTATTTGACGTCATTCGAATCTCCGGCTGACCGAAAGTCGCCTGATCCGAAGCAATCGTGATGTCGCAAGCAAGGGAGTACCAGAAGCCTCCTCCAATACACCAGCCGTTAACTGCAGCGATGATGGGTTTTGGATGCTCCATTAGATGCATGATGTGCGTAGGTCCGCCCGCGCTGAGCATCGATGAACCCCATTGCCGCTTTAAATGAGTGCTTGTTGGAAGACGAGGTCGTTTGCTTCTGTCGCCCGAGATGTCGTAGCCAGCTGAGAACGCACGTCCACTACCGGTAACGATAATGGACCGGATTGCTTCGTTTTCTGCAGCAATATCGAGCGCATGATGAAATTCGCGCTCGAGATCCTGAGAAATAGCATTGAGTGCGTCTGGTCGGTTCCAGGTAATAGTTAAGACTGGTCCGTCTATTTCGTAAAGTATGTTCTTGAATTCGGGCATTGGTACCTCGTTACATCGCGTACGATTCAAATCTTTTGTTTTCAGGCGGCCATTGTATTGTGCGATTGCTGCCGTTGGGCGAAGAATAAATCATCCAAAACCCCTAGTAACTAGGTACATAAATAGGAAATTGGCAGAGTTATAGCCTATTTAGCCAATGTTCCAAATGCTGACCCCTTGCTATTACTGGGGGTTAGAGGAATGGGAACCCTCTTTAAACTTTATAGCCACCCTCACCATTATTAGGACCTGTTTAACTTATTCCTAGTTCCGATCTCAAATCAGATATCGTTTGCTCTCTGTTTCTTGTAACTCTTCTTTCTCTCATTCCTATAGGTAGGTTTTCGACCTCAGCAGGAACCTTAATAGCTATAAAAACTGGGCCATCTTGATTCATAATTTCGTCTAGGCTGGTGGAAAGTTCCTCTAGGTCATCGAAATTATATGTGGCGGCGTAACCTGACCCGGCAGCAATTACTGAGTAGTCAATATCTTCGGAGTTAGGTACCGGTTGGCCTCCTGTCGTTGCATAACATCCGTTGTCCAAAAGGAAATGAACAAAATTCGTAGGTTTTTTACCAGCTATTGAGGCCAACACACCGAGGTTCATCAGCAATGCACCTTCGGTATCAAAATGAACTACCTTTTCGTTTGGAAGGCCCAAGGCCAAACCAAATATCGCTGCAGTGGACTGACCCATCGCTCCACCCAAAGAAATATCTCTATTTTGGTTGGTGGTTACATCAGCCCAATGTTTTCCAGACGTGCCTTGGACCGACACTATCGCATTGCCCCTGTGTGCTTGAAATGCTTCAAATACTTCTTTCGATTCAATCATTTTTTATACTCCTGATGATTTAAGACCCGATTATCTATTAAACCCGTGATACTCATCTCCAATTAGGACGACTACAGGTCTTTTAGTCTTGACAGCTTCGTTATAAGCATCAGTTATTCGATCTCCATCTTCGTCAGTCTCAACCAGATAATAAGTTAAGCGAAAGGCGTTAAGAAATGGTTCAGTGTAAACGGCAGCAGAGTCTGGTGTGTGTCCCTTTCGGGTCCACCCACGATACCCAACAACCATCAAAAGAGGAAAACCTGCGTCCAACGCCATGCCTCTGATGGAATCTCCGGATTCCATCATGCCCGTATTCTGGATAAGAACTACGGGTACCTTACCCGCCACATTGAGCCCCAAGGCTACAGCCATTGATTCTCCTTCCCGGGATACAGGTACTACTTCCAACCAATCTTCTTTCTCCATCAATTCATATAGATAATTTGTTTCACTATCAGGGATCGTAATGATATGTGTAACACCGATATTCTTGAACTCTGCTATGAGAGTCTCAGGTCGTAGTATCTGTAACTGTTGTTCCACCATGGCCTCTATACCTCCATTTTGTTTTATTTGCCTCTTTTTATCGAGCGCTAGTATAACTGACTAAAACTAACATGTCTTCTCATAATGTATATTTATTTGAGTTATTATTTGCGCGGTCGTTTAGATGACTCAATTAAGAGGTATATATGGTTTACGATACCCATTCATATATTCGTGGACCAGAGACTGCACCACCTACAAGATAGTTTAAATATACTTGACCCGATCGTTCCTTTATTACATAATTTTTATTCATGAATTTAGCCTAAATTACATGGAAACTCTTAAAAAGTTTGAGAGTTTTTTTTATATGTTTGATGCGGGTCAGATTGGAGTATATGAAATCAACTGGATCCACAACCTTATTTGCGCCATTTAAATGGCGCCACGCTGTCTTTTACGGATGGTGGCTAGTTCTCTTGACCCTTTTTCTTAATGCTGCAACAGGATCCCCAGTTTTTGGTGGAGTAGGTGTATGGATTGACGCCTTAGAACAGCATTTTGGATGGGGTAGGGCGGAGTTAGCGCTGGCTTTTTCGTTTGGACAACTTGAAAGTGGGTTAGCTGGACCGGTGGTTGGAATATTAGTTGACCGCTATGGTCCCAAGAAAATTGTGTTTTCTGGGGTCATGATTATTGGATTGGGATTCATTATGTTCAGCCAAACCAATAGCTTGTTGATGTTTTACGCCTCATACATTGTCATTATGCTAGGGGCCTCTGCCGGTGGTTGGCTGCCAATGATGACTGTTATCAACAACTGGTTTGATAAGAAGAGAACTATAGCCATGGGGTTTGGGGGGATTGGGTTTTCAATGGGAAGTTTTTTCCTCGTTCCATTACTGGCTTGGATGGTTCAACCTGGAGGGGTGGGTTGGCGGACGACGGCAATGTCTTTGGGTATATTTTTCATTTTTATAGCTTATCCAGCCAGCAGGCTCATAAGAAATTCTCCTGAGGAATTTGGAGAAGTTCCAGATGGTATCAAAAATAAGCAAGTTGAAGAAGCGGGTTCGTCCCAGCCATCAAGTACAAGTAAGAGTACCGATACCAATTACAGTATGATGACAATTGCAAAGATGCCGGTGTTTTGGGTTTTGGCAATTTGTAATGGCATGTCCACTATGCTAATCGGGACTATGACAGTGCATTTAATTCTGGCTCTTAAAGACCAAGGTATATCGGTACAGACAGGTGCCTGGATATGGGGTTCCACGATGCTTTTCTCAGGAGCAGCCCAAATTTTTGGCGGTTATTTAGGAGACAAAGTAGCCAAAAATATATCTCTTTGTGTTTTCGGAATAATACAAGCATTAGGTGTTATATATGCCACTTCAATCACAAGTGTAAATATGGCTCCCATTTTTGTTGTTGTGTATGGACTTGGATTTGGAGCCAGGATTCCTTTAGGAACAGCAATCAGAGGAGAATATTTCGGAAGAAAAGCTTTTGGTAAAGTACTTGGCTTATCTATGTTTCCTATGATGTTGTTGATGACATTAGGGCCGTACGTTGCTGGGTTAATGTATGACCATTATGGAAACTATGATAGAGCTTTTTATTTGTTGGCCTCGGTATCGATGGTTGGTAGTATAGGATTCCTTTTTTGCAAAAAGCCAGATTTAACTAAAGTCTAAATGAATATATTCAGTTATGAGATTGGACTCTAGACCAACTGTCTCTCAAGGAAACTGTTCTGTTGAACACAAGGTTATTACTATTGTCTGAATTCTCTGAATCCAGGCAAAAATAACCTAGCCTTTCGAATTGTATTGGGTTCCCTGGTGTTGATTCTCTAAGGCTTGGCTCCACTTTCGCCGAGCGTATAATCTCGAGGGAATTTGGATTCAGAACCGTTTCCAAACTTTCGCCATCTGATATATCTGGTTCAGGGTCTAGGCAAAGTCTTTCATAAAGTCGTACCTCGGCGTCAATCGAATGGTTTGCGCTAACCCAGTGTATGGTTGATTTAACTTTCCTTCCATCTGGGGCATTTCCACCCCGTGTTTTTGGGTCATAGGTGCATCTTAGCTCTATAACCTCGCCCGTTATAGGATCTTTAATAATCTCAATGCAGGTGATTAAATAACCGTACCTAAGTCTAACTTCTCTTCCGACAGTTAATCGAAAGAATTTTTTAGGTGGGTTTTCCATAAAGTCATCTTGCTCGATGTACAGCTCTTTTGAGAACGGTAGTTTTCTTGTCCCGCTGTCACTATCTTGCGGGTTATTAGCGGCTTCAAGGTACTCGACCTGATCCTCAGGGTAGTTTTCTATTACCAATTTTATAGGCCGTAACACTGCAAGGGCTCTATTTGCTTTTTTATTTAGGTCTTCTCTTAAGCAATGTTCTAAGAGTTCTATTTCCGCCGTATGCCATCTTTTAGTTATACTGACCCTACGGCAAAACTCCCGTATAGAATCTGCTGTATAGCCTAGTCGTCTCATACCAGAAATTGTGGGCATTCGTGGGTCATCCCAACCGCTTACTAATTCAGCTTCCACTAGCTTAGTCAAATTTCGTTTACTTAGGATGGTATGGCTCAGGAAAATCTTTCCAAACTCGATTTGCCTAGATTTGAATACCTTGAGCTCATCTATGAACCAATCATACAAAGGTCTGTGATCTTCATACTCCATGGTACACAAGGAATGCGTAACCTCTTCAATTGAGTCTGATAGACCGTGCGCAAAATCGTACATAGGGTATATAGGCCATTCATCACCCGTTCTATGGTGGGGTGTATCTAAGATTCGGTACATTACCGGATCTCGCATATTTAGATTGGGGGAGGACATATCTATTTTTGCTCTTAAAACATGTGAACCAGGTCGATGAATCCCGTTACGCATCTCCTCTAAAAGCTTTATGTTCTCTTGGGGGTTTCTGTTCCGGTACGGACTATCCGACCCCGGCTCGGTGAGTGTTCCCCTATTTGCTTTAATTTCATCTTGGGTTTGACTATCAATGTAAGCTTTTTCCTGGCTTATGAGAATCATTGCAAATTCATAAAGTTTTTGAAAATAATCCGAGGCGAAATATTCTCTGTCGTCCCAATCAAAGCCTAACCACTGAATATCTTTCTTGATAGCTTCTACAAATTCAGTATTTTCTTTTGACGGGTTGGTGTCATCAAACCTGAGATTGCACTTTGCTGAATCATTTTCTTTTCCTATTCCAAAATTAAGGCATATGGATGCAGCGTGCCCTATGTGTAAGTAGCCGTTTGGTTCAGGAGGAAATCGGGTTGTGATAAATCGGTGTTTGCCTGAGGCCAAATCTTCTTTGACAATATCTCTAATGAAATCTTGGTTTGTATTTACATCCACTATTTTTGATGTCCTGTGTCCCTAATTTTCTAACTGATTAGTAGCATGTATATTATGCGTATTGGATGATCTGGCTTAAAGTAGTTTTAAGTCGATCCGTGTGATGTTGCGGCAGATATGGTTCTTCAAGACATTCTACATTCGCCATCAAATGTTCAATTGAGGCTGTGCCTGTCAATACCGTGGAAACGGTTGTTGGTTCAGCAGCGAATTTGTAACCGGCCTCTATAACGGATTTCACATTCCCTTCTACCAACCACCCGAGCGGATCATTGGTAGGAAGAGAGTCAGTATCTATCAGCCCAGAAGATTTCCATTTAGCGATTAATTGCTCTAAAAGAGTAGGATCAGGCAATTTCACTCTGACCGCAGCCATGTTAATTACTCCTATATTGTGATTCTGGGCCAAAGGTAATATTTTTGCAGCTGCGGATTGGTTCAATATCCCATATTTCAGCATCACAACATCCCATAATTCTGGATGTTTCGATAAGCCTAATTCGATACCTTTTTGGGCAGGGTCCTCAGAAAAGCGGCTACTAAAACCAATACTTCTAATTTTCCCTTCAGATTTCAATCTTTCCATCGTTGGGTAAAGAGATTCAACGATTAGATCGTATTCGTGAGGCATAATCCCGTGGAAAAGCATTATATCTATATAATCTGTTTGAAGCCTTTCTAGGCTCTTTTCTATGGATTCGATTAGTTTGGTATGGTCATCGATAGTGTTGTTCACCTCATCTCTGGCTGGCCATTTAGTACATAGTAGAAACGAATCCCGAGGTATGTCTGACAAACATTCGCCTAATATGGATTCTGAATCTCCATAGTGGGTAGCGGTGTCGAAAATATTGATGCCGATGTCGAGGGCTGCTTTGACCAGTCTTTTTTGATCGTATATGGAATGCCCGATTGATTGACCGAGTTGTCTTGCACCACCTGTACCCAGGCTTAATAATGAAACCTCCATTCCAGTTTTTCCAAGAATTCTTTTTATCAAGCTTTTGAATCTCCTTATAGTTGAATCTCAGTATTGAAAAATGTTTTTCTATACCATCTCAATTCTTCAATGCTTTCTCGGATATCCTCTAAAGCAAGATGCGCCCCTTCTTTTTCTGGTAGATCCGCCTTTGGATACCATCTCCTTGCCAGTTCTTTTATTGTAGATACGTCAATCATCCTGTAATGTAAAAATTTATCGAGTTGTGGCATTTCTCTTCTTATAAATCTCCGATCTGTGCCAATAGAATTGCCGCATATCGGGGACTGACCAACTGAAACCCATTTCTTTAAAAAAGTGAGAGTTTGATTTTCTGCAGCAGATATCGTCACGGTTGATTCAGTGACACGTTTAAGCAGACCGGATGTATGATGTTGGTCTTTTGACCAATCATTGATGTTCTGCATCTCAGATATACTGCGATTTATGGCTAAAGATGGGCCTTCCGCTAGCTCTTCGAGATTCCCGTTAGTCACTATAGATGCTATCTCTATAATTAAGTGGTCGTCTTCGAGACCTGTCATCTCAAGATCTATCCAGACTAAGTTATTGTCCTTGTCCAAGTTTGATACCATTAATACACCTTCAGCGTACAAATTGTTTTCTGTAATTTATAGTTTCTACGGTATAATTTTATACTCATGTTTGATAATGCCAACAATCATTTGAATGTTTTCGCTTACTGGGTCGATCAGGGTAAACTGGCAGCCGGAGAATACCCCGGTAATCAGCTGTCATTCCGACCGTCCACCACTATAGCAACTATTGTAAATTCTGTTTCCGGTATGTTTAAAGCCAAGTTTAGGGATAAGAACACCCCATCATACAAAATTGGGAATCTTATGGATTGTGGTATAACTTGCTTCATAGATTTGACAGAGCCTGGTGAAAGGCCAGATTATCGTAGGTACCTCCATTCAGAGCGACGTCGTCGATCACTTAAATCTGAATATTTCCGATTTCCTATAACTGATCGAGGGATACCCGATATTAGTTATATGAAAGACATCTTAGATCTAATTGATTCTCAAATAGAATCCAATAGACCTGTCTATATACACTGTTTTAGAGGGCTAGGCAGGACGGGCACAGTCGTTGGATGTTACTTGGTTAGACACGGGTTAACTGGTGAAGAAGCTTTAGATGAAATAATGAATTTACGATCAGGTGTCGCAGGTTCTTTTCGGGCATCACCAGAAACTCAAATACAACGGGACTTTATAATGGATTGGCAGGGGTAGTTAAGTTTTAGACAAACCTTGAATGACCTTGGAGTTTGGTAATTTGAGTAGTTCTTGAGGATTCACTTGTATTTTACCTGATCTACTTCCTCCTCCTATTATGACGTAATCAATTGTCATCACATCACTGTCTATGAAAACTGGTAGCGTGTCGGGTAGACCAATAGGAGTCACACCGCCAATCATCATTCCGGTTAGGTGGGTGGTCTCTTCGGCATTAGCAAAAGAGAGTCTGGAAACCCCCATTAATTCCTTAACTTTTTTATTTACATCAAGTTTGGCGGTGGCTAAAACGATACAGGCACAATATTTTTTTTCACCTCTCTTAGAGGCCACCAGAATAGTGTTTCCTGATTTTTCCATAGGGTAGTCATACTTCCGGCAGAAATTTTCAGTGTCCGCGAAATCTGGATCTACAACAATCCAGGTGTAGGTTATACCTAACATCTCCAGAGTTTGTTTTATTTCCGGTTCAATTTTTCCTGCACTTGCCATATAGGTATGTCCTAGCTATCAGAGAGAGAGGTTAAGTTACTTCTAAAGTAGGGTTTCGCAGAGGTCCTGCATACTGAGTTTGGTCCAGCTCGATGAAGTCTTTTTGATAAACTTGGATTCTGTAAGATTCAAAATCAGGTATATACAACCTGAAGTCATTGTCAATCCTTACCGACCGGGGTCTTCTCAGATATTTTTCAGACTCAAGCTTTCCCATTTCTCTTAATCGGTTTGGAACAGCGTTGGTCAACATATAATTGCGGGCCACCTTCGATAAGGTGGCATCACCATAAAAACTCCATATATATTGGCCTTCTGAATTGTACATAAGAACCCTGTTATTACCCCAATCAGCCACATAAAAGTCCCCGTGGTTATCTACAGTAATACCGGTTGGTCTATTGAATTGTCCGTTGCCACTCCCAAATTCACCCACAACGTTTTTGAGCTCGCCATCTAGAGAAAAAATTTGTACCCTGTGATTACCCCAATCAGAAACATATATATCCCCATTTTCATCGCAATCCACACCCCATGGGAGATTAAATTGACCTGGTTCCGAGCCGTAGGACCCAAAAGAATCTATGTATTCACCATCTTTTGTGTATCTCTGGATCCGACTATTTTTTGAATCACATATTACAAAATGGTCGTTATTATCCAATGCAAACCCTGACGGCCCATCGAATTCGCCTTTACCTTGACCATGCCTGCCAAATTTGCTGATAAACTCACCGTCTGGGTCAAATTTAGTTATGCGATGATTGGCTTCATCACTAATGAATATGTTTCCTGAATCGTCAGTGATTATGTTGACAGGCCATCTAAGTTGCCCATCTTCAGATCCGAAATTACCAAATCCTTTTAGCTCGTCGGTCAATTCTTCCATATCGTCTCGAGACCATATACGTATGGCGGCGACGCCTTCTGATCTAAGCAGCACATACAAAACGTTGCCCTCGCCAAAAGCGATATCTGTAGGGAAATTGGTCACTCGCCTCATTCCTAAAGTGGTCGAATACGGGTAGCCAGCTCTCAATAGACCATGTGGTCGAGTCATCGTAGTTCTCCTAACTTACTAGATATAAAAAGGTTTTATCTGCTCGAATTCGCCCTTTACAATTGGCTTCGCATCGAGTCCTAGCCACTGCTCTAATACGGTGCCATATATTCCACGGAAATCTATAGTGTGCTTTAAATCTTCTCCGTGCTCCCAGTCTTTAGGGTTTAGGGAGGGATATTCTGAATAAAGTCCTCCTTTCACACTGTTACCTATTAGGAAGGCTCCTCCCCCTGATCCATGATCTGTGCCACTGCCGTTGTCTCGCATTCGCCTACCAAATTCTGTGAAGACCAATATGGCAACATCGTCGGCCGCATCATGTTCTTTAAGATCATCCATAAAATCAGAGATGGCCCCACTTAGGTCACTCAATAATTTGGGATGTGCAGGCATTTCATTTGCGTGGGTATCGTATCCACCATGGTTGGTGTAAAAAACTCTGGTACCTAAATTAGCAAAATGTACCCGAGCCACGTCTCTCAAACTTTTCGCTATAGAGTTGTCAGCATATTCCACAGAAGATTTGTACTGAGTGGCCACATTTGCCAGTAAGTCGGCCCCTTTTAAAACATCTAATCCGGTTTTCCCAATATATTCAGCTACCGGTCCACTTCCGATAGCTTGGCCGTAAATGTCTTTGAAGGCTTGCAGAGATCTTTCCTTTAAGCGCTCTTGTTCTATTCTATTCATCACCCCATAACCTTCTAAATCTCCTACCGAGGTTATAGGTACCCCGGAGACAGACATAGCCCTAGGTAGCCCTTGGCCTATATTAACTCCAGTTAGGACATTTTCACTTTTCGGATCTAGGTCCTTTATGGCTAACCCTAACCAGCCTTCACTACCAACCCTGTCAGGTTCGCAAGTATGCCATATATCCATTCCACGAAAATGAGATCTGTTTGAGTTTGGATATCCGATTCCTTGAACTATTGCCACCTTTCCTTCATCAAATAGTCTTTTTAAAGGTCTGGCATTATTGTTGATGGCCAATGTTTCGTTAATTGGCGATACATCATTCTGACTGATTACAATTTTTTTTCGAGCATCGTAATAATGTTCATTGTTATAAGGGACTATAGTATTCATAAAATCATTACCGCCAGTCAATTGGATTACGACAAGCGTTTTTTCTTTAGTTTCAGTGGTCATTTTGGTTACCTCTCTTTATGCTCTATGCAAACTGGTAATCGACGGTAGACGCCGTCATCTGGATGAGATTATGAACTCCAGCCGAATCCTCTAATTCTTTAAGTTCTTGAGCATAATCTGTTAAGGATTGGTAGGTTTCATGGCGTACGTTTACCGCTCCTAGTAGATCTAGGCATCTGTCTACTAGCTCAGAGGGATTGTCATCTAAACTTCCAGCTCGGCTCACCATTTGGGAAACCCCTGGTTTCGTAGGATCTGCAAACTGTTTTTCAACAAATCCTATCCTTTCACTTAACGTGCCTGAGTCGATCCATTCGGATCCAGTATGCCAGCCTTCTACGGTGGGTGGATTCATGAGTCTTTGGCCCATAATAGCAAGTGGTCCCTCAAATGCAGATCCATTGAGGGTGGTGACTGCAAACTCGTGAATTCCTGGAGTCGGAGTGTTGAATTCACCTGTTTGCTTAATTACCCCAACTATAAGTTCTGTGGGACTTTTTACTTTGGGTAAGGTCAAAGAGTTTTTGAAAAAATCCGAATTAAACAAAGTCTTCAATATGTGCCTCATGTCTCCTTTGGATTCCATGTATGCTTTGGATAGTTCTTCAATGGCCTTGGGGTTTTTAGGTTCTATTGTTTCCCATGAAGGTACTTGAACCTCATCTTCCACAAAAAAATTGTACAGATGTCGTGATAGGAATTTCGCTGCTGCATTTTGTTCCACGATGATATCTATTATGTCTTTCCCGTCAAAGTTACCGACATGTCCAAGAAATACTTTCTCATCATAATCATGATCTTCAGGAATGAATTCGAAATCAGCATGGTGATGTCCATATGGGTAAAGGGATAATGGCTGCCTGAAAGTCCACCCTGTAAATGCTCTAGAAGCATTTTTTATGTCATCTTCGGTGTAGTTACCAACTCCCATGGAGAATAGTTCTAAAAGTTCTCTCCCATAATTTTCATTTATTTCATCTTTGTGATTTTCGTGATTGTCGAGCCAAAAAAGCATGGCTGGATCTTGAGATAACCGGAGTAGGATATTTTTAAAATTTGTCAATCCTGTACTCCGAAACATCTCTATCTCTCTATATAAAGACGGACCATGCTCACTTTTCCCCCATGCAACAGGGAATATGTGATGCAAAAATAGGCACATTTTCTCTTCTAGGGGTCTTTCGGTGTTGGCCATTCTATAAAGCCATTTCCCCACATGAACAGCCACCGGTTCACCTGTGTAATATCGCTCCACATAAGACGTATCGATTGGTTCAAACCTTTCTGGCGTCACCAAATCATCTACAATTTCCTCATAAGATTTGTCCGATGTAAGGTCGTCTAAATCTTGAGGGGTGGCTCCAAATCCTGCTCTCCTCATCAAGTGTGCTACAAGTTTTCTTTCTGATTTCATAGCATTTTCCTAGTTAATTTTTGCCATTATAACGAAACTTTTGCCCATTATAGCGAAAGTGGAGATACTTTCTAATTCAAGAATGCGAGGCGTACGCTTTAGGTCTGTTTGATTATCGATCCGCGCGGTACAATTATTTGGTTATTTGTAGCGATGAGGGATTCAATGATCGATACCAACTTTGATGTTATAAAGATTCTTTCGGCTGGAGCTAAGGCTTTAGGTGCCGGTGCTGAAGAAGAAAGCAGATGGGAAATTCCAACTGATCATTCTGATCCCATAGACCTTGCGGTTGGTATGCCTGTACCTGAGGGGATACCCATGGCATCTTTGGCAAATCATTTTTCCGAGGTTTTATCTTCCGGTAGATTTGTGGAGATGGAGTATGAGTATGGCAGAGGGAAGATTGATTTAAGAGAATTGTTAAATGATCCGAGCTATGGGTTTACCTCTTTGTCTCAAACTCCAGACAATTTCATACTTTTTAATGGTGGATCTGGTTGCATGGAAAGTTTTTGCGCTACCTTTTTAAATCCTGGAGATATTGTTTTGGTAGAGGGCCCAAGTTTCTCTGGCACCGTTGAAACCATTCTTAAATATCAAGGAAAAATCATAGAGGTACCCATGACCCCAGAGGGCATGTCTTATCAGGCAATTGAGGAATTAGTAGCAAAATGTAGGCGAAGTGGGGATGTAATCAAAGGAATATACACAATAGATGATTTCCACAATCCTACGGGTGTGACTATGTCTGAAAATAATCGTCGTATGATCGGCCAATTGGCATTAGAAAATGGAATTATGATTCTAGAGGATTCTACGTACAGTGGGTTGTTTTTTGAAAATACACCTCCGCTTGATATGTATTCTATGAACAGTGGGGAAGGGGTATTACGTATGGGAACTTTCAGTAAAACTATTGCGACAGGTCTTAGATTAGGTTGGCTGCAAGGCTCCTCTGAGGCTATTGGTGCCATCGGAAAAACTAGGTCTGATATGGGAAATGCTCCTTTCATACAAACGGTAGTAAGCAGGTTTATAGAATCATCTGAATATTCCAGCCACGTAAAAAAAATGAGAAATTTATACCAGTCCCAATGTAAAGCTCTCACTAATTCCCTGACCCAGCATTGTTCAAATTACTTGGAATTTATTGAACCGAGAGGAGGATTTTTCCTGTGGCCGAAATGTATAGGTGTTGATTCGGCGGCATTAACAAAATCTGCGGCTGAGCAAGGCGTAATATTTCCTGACGGTTCTTTGTTTTACCAAGATCCGGCTCTTCATGAAAATCACATAAGGCTTGCTTTTAGTGGTAACTCTCCAGAAAGGCTGGACGAAGTTGGACTGCGTTTGAGGAAAGCTTTTGAAAAATTACTGGATTGATATACTTCTTTGATGACCACTAAAGGTAACTGCTCATCACTGATTGATTGCCTAGAGTGACCTTCCCATTATTATCGGTTAAAATCCGTTCGCTAATCACTTAATAAGGAGTTCTATTCATGGCATTTAATGGAAAGGTGGCGCTGATTACAGGCGCAGGCACAGGTATTGGTAAAAGTTCAGTGTTGCAGTTGTTGGGAGACGGCTACTCAGTTGTTTTGGCTGGTCGTCGAATAGAACCCTTAAAAGACACTATTGCTGAAGCTGGCGTAGATGATTCAAGGGCTATCGCTGTTTCTACTGATGTTGGCAGTCCGGATTCCGTGGCTGCTCTTTTTGAAAAAACCGAAGCTACTTTTGGCAGATTGGATGTTCTTTTCAATAATGCCGGTATTGGATCTCCAAGAATGAATATGGAAGATCTTCCAGTAGAAGACTGGCAACGGGTTGTTGACACTAACCTCACAGGTAGTTTTGTTTGCGCTCAGCACGCTATAAGAATAATGAAAAATCAAACACCCCAGGGGGGAAGAATCATTAATAATGGTTCAATTTCTGCTCATACTCCTAGGCCTGATGCTGTTGCTTACACTACGACAAAGCATGCTATTACGGGTCTTACAAAACAGATATCTTTAGACGGTCGAAAATACAACATTGCATGTAGCCAAGTTGATGTTGGCAATGCAGCTACCCCTATGACAGCTAGGATGCAAGGTGGGGTATTGCAAGCAAACGGTGAAACAATGCCTGAACCGACTTTTAATGTGGATCATGTAGGTGAAACTGTACTGTACATCTCGAACCTACCTCTAGACGCCAATATCCAGTTCGTTACGATAATGGCAACTCAGATGCCTTACGTTGGGAGAGGTTAGATAACGAATTCATGAACGGCCTTTTTGTGTCTCAGGCTTGAATTTTTTCTAGGTCTTCAATGGCGATGTGACAGTTTATTACATGGGTTTCATTGCCAGGTATTTTCTGTATGGGTGGCGCTTCTGTGTCACAAATAGATTCTAATTTGCGAGGGCATCGACTAGCAAAGAAACAGCCAGTGAATTCCTCACGCATGGTTGGGACAGCACCTTCCAATCTGAGCGGATTGGGTTTCGCAGACGGATCTGGTATGGGGACTGCCGATAACAGAGCTTCAGTATAAGGGTGGGATGGGCTGCTTAAGACAGCCTCTGAAGGTCCATATTCTGCTATGTGACCTGCATATACCACCATTATGTCATCTGAGACGTACCTCACAACCCCAAGGTCATGAGTTATGAAGATATATGAATTGCCTAATTCCTGCTGCCGATCTTCAAGTAAGCTTAAGACTTGAGCTTGTACTGAAACGTCTAAAGATGACACAGCTTCATCAGCCACTATTATTTCAGGGTTCGTAGCAAAAGCACCTGCTATAGCAACTCTTTGTTGTTCTCCTCCACTAAGTTCGGATGGGAGTCTTTCCAAATAGCTTGGGTCCAATCCTACTTCTTCCATTAGAGTCGCAGCTCTTTCTTCACTCTCCTGTTTATTCAACTTTGAAAAACGCATAAATGATCGGATTAGAGTATTTTTTATTTTAAGTTTAGGGTTTAGTGAAGCGGTAGGGTTTTGGAAAACCATTTGTATCGCCGATTTGTCTTCATTCGAACGTTTTTCCACCGTTTTATCTAATTCCTTGCCATTCAACTGTAGCGATCCATCTTTAGCCTTTACCAGGCCGACCACAGCTCGGGCTAGTGTTGATTTTCCAGATCCGCTTTCCCCTACTATTCCTAAGGTTTTGCCTTGCGGCATTTCAAAATCTATCTTGTTGAGGGCTCTGACTGGTAAATCTATGTCAGGTCCAAAAGCCATATATTTCTTTCGGCGCTTTCCATATTCGTGTGTTATTCCAGTCCCAGTTAACACGGTTGGGCTGGCAACATCTTTACGGCTTATCCTTTCCTCAGCTCCTCCCCATGTGTCTGGTTCAACTTTGTCGCTATGAAAACATCTCACTTCAGAGTTTTGACCGATAAATTTCAGGGCGGGAGAAACTGTCGTGCATTCTGAATCTGCAAGTGGACAGCGTTCTGCAAACAAACAAGAACTAACGTCAGATTCCTCTAATGAATAAACAAATCCTGGGATTCTTTTTAACCTTGAGGAAACTTCTCCAGCTCCTGGTGGTTTAGGAACACATGAAAGAAGACCAGAGGTATATGGATGTTTAGGAGAGGCAAATAAATCCTTTACGTTGGATTGTTCAACTGTTTGACCAGCGTACATAACTGCGACTCGATCGGCTACCCTGGCGATAACTCCGAGATTGTGGGTGACATAAAGTATGCCTGCGTTTACACGCTCTTTTAGGCTTGCCACGAGGTCTAGTATGGTTGCTTCAGTTGTCACGTCTAGCCCAGTTGTGGGCTCGTCCATAATTAACAAGTCAGGGTCACAGGCTAGAGCCATGGCAATCATCACTCGCTGTTGCATCCCTCCGCTTAATTCGTGTGGATATCTGTCTCCCACTTGGTCTGTATCCGCTAATCCCACACTTTCAAATAACTCCACCACTTTTTCGTCTCTAGCTGTTTGGTCTAGATTTAAATGTTCTGAGATTACTTCTTGGACCTGGATTCCGATCTTCATAGAAGGATTTAACGATGTGGTCGGGTCCTGATATACCATTGCGATTCGGTTGCCTCTCAACTCCCTTAAATCTTCTTTGGACAAGGAGGATATATCCTTTCCCTCAAATGATATGGAGCCACCTGTTTCCGCCGTCGTTGGCAAATATCCCATTACAGCAAATGCCGTCGTTGATTTACCGCATCCTGACTCTCCTACAATTCCTAATACCTCGCCTCTTGAAACCTCAAAAGAGGCCTCTCTTACGGCGGTAACCGTACCTCTTGGTGTGAAGAATGTCACTGATAAATTTTCTACTTTAAGCAATGGTTCTTTATTCATTACTTCTGACCTCGATCCTCAGGGAGCTGAAGGGATTGTCTGATACCGTCGGAGAATAAATTAACCCCTATGACAAGCGTGCCCATCGCGAAGGCGGGAGCCAAAGAGGCCCAAGGTGCTTGAGATAAATGAGTTCGGCTTTCATTGACCATAAGCCCCCAGTCTGGTGTTGGTGGCTGCACTCCGAGTCCTAGGAATCCTAGAGATGCGGTCAACAATAAAGCGAAACTGAGCCTTAGGCTTGCTTCGACTCCAATGACAGGAGCTATGTTTGGCAATATTTCCCTAAGCACGATGTGATATAACGGTTCGCCTCTGAGTCGTGCATTTTGAACGAATTCTAGTGGTTTTATTGTGAGAGCAGCACTTCTAATAACACGGCTGTTATTAGGGGTAAATGCTATTCCTATCACAGCTATTATCAGCCACGATTCGTCTAGTGATGTTCTTTGCAGGCCGATCGTTATTAACAATAAAGCTAACAGTAAGGATGGGAAGGACAGTAGAAAATCCATAGCCCTCATAGCTATTTGGTCAAACCATCCTCCTAGATATCCGCTCGTGATACCGATAATAGTTCCAAGGAAAATTCCCAAAGCTGTACCTATTACAGAAATAAAAACTATAGATCTGGCGCCGGCTATGACCCTACTTAAAATATCTCGACCATTATGATCAGTACCAAAAAGGTGATTTAGGGACGGAGATTCAAATCGATGGTCTAAATCGTATTCTGTCGGTATATAAGGCGTTAGCCATGGGCCAAAAATGACTACGATGGAATAAACGGCTAAAACCGACAACCCTATTCGGCCGCTGTTTGTACGAAGTGGTATTTTCAGAAGGCCAGTGATTTTTGCAAGAGTAACTACAAACATTTGAACGGCCGTTGCCTTTTCTCTCACAGTACTAGCATTCATTTTATTGTCCTACTCTAACTCTGGGATTCAAGAGGCCGTAAAGTAGGTCCGCCGCGAGGTTCGCGAATGCATAAATAGCAGCTATGACTAGCGCTGTAGATTGAAGCAATCGCATATCTCGGTTATCGATGGCCATAATCAGCAGGCTTCCAATACCTGGGTATGCAAAAACGAATTCAACAACAATGATTCCCCCAAACATCCATCCGACGTTGTTTGCTATTACTGTAATAGTGGGGATCATGGCATTCGGTAAGACGTGCTTAAACACAACCTGTCTCATACTGAGGCCTTTTAATATGGCAGTCCTGACGTAATTGCTTTCCATAACCTCTATCACGTTGGCTCGAGCCATGCGCAATATATATGCAAATAAAGCCCCAGTGATAGTAAGGGTTGGGAGCACTAATATTTTGGGGGAACCCAAAATAGTTTCTCCAGGAAGCAAAATACTGGAGGACGGAAACCAACCAAGTTTGGTGGCAAAAACCATCATTAAAATGACACCAATAATAAATTCTGGTATCGAAATTGCAAGGAGACTCCCTATGCTGAGTATCCTGTCGAGTTTTGTGTCTGGTCTAGTGCCCGCCAAGACTCCTGCAAGCAATGAGGTCGGGACCGCTATAAGGAATGCTACCGCTGCGAGTAGAGCAGAGTTCGGAAGTCTACTTTTAACCATGCTGTTGATGGTAGCGCCGCCTCGAGCCGCCATTCCCAAATCGCCTTGTACAGCATTTTTGATCCACACGGTATACCTTTCTACCGGATGCCGGTCAAGTCCCATGTTATGGCGCAGGTTTTTCAGGTTGCTCTCTGTGGCTTGTTGGCCTAAAAGGAGAGAAGCGGCGTCTCCCGGGAGAAACTCGGTAGCTGTAAAGATAGCAACAGAAACAAAGAAAAGAGTAATGACGATAAAAGCTAGCCTTATGACGAGGAATCTTAGGATATTATGAAACTCCTTAGGCTGAGATCAGATTGGGACGGGTCACGTCAGCACGTGATCTAGGATTGTTTAACACCTAGATCACCCACTGACGCATTCAACGTGTTACGTTTTGGATATTGGTGTACCTATTCGGAACTCCACCAATCTTCCATAAAGGTCCAGCTATTAGGATGAGCTTGCACTCCCTGTACGTGGGTTTGATGTGCGACTAGAACTGGGACATAAAGAAGGTAAACACTAGGAACCTCTTCTATAAGGATTTCCTGTATTTCTTTCCAGTAAGCTTTTCTTTTGTCAAAATCAATTTCAGTCGAGGAGAGTGCCAATAGTTCGTCCATCCGTGGATTGTTGAAATACGACTCGTTCCAACTTCCACCACCCTTTAGGGCTACGCTGACCGCCTGGGCTGCTGGACGTCCGTTCCATGCGGAAGTAACAGCGGGTGTTCCTCCTGGCATCATCCAGATCGCTTCCCAGAATGTGGATTCTTCATGCTTTGTAACTTCTATCTCAATGGGTAGATCGGTGGCTTCGACAGACTGTTCTACCGCGAGGGCCATCTCTAACATTTGGTTAAAGTCTGATGCATCAAGCTCAAAGCTTAATGGGTTAGAGTCGTTGTATCCAGCAGCTGCAAGATAGCTGCGGGAGAGTTCAATGTCTTGATTGCTGAGAGGTTGTTCATCCCAGTACATTTGGTCTGCAGTACCTATTGGATGGTCGTTAGCATTAGCACCAAATCCATACGTTACTGCTTTTCTTACAAAGTCTCGATCAATAGCGTACTGCAGAGCCTTTCTAGCATTTTTATCTGCGAATATACTAGCTGGAATTACTTCTCCTGAATCCTCGTCAACCCTTTCACCTCTAGTATCCAAGACCAAGTTTCTGATTGTGGCAGAGTCGGTTCCGGTGACTGTGATTGAATCTCGCTCATTGAGACCTTCCACCTGTGCCAAAGAGAAACTGCCGATTACATCGATGGCGCCAGATTTTATAGCCTCTATTCTCGTTGCTTCTTCAGGCATGTAGTACATGATAATCCGGTCGTAGAAAGGTTTCCCTTCGACCCAATAACTATCATATTTATTCATTACGGTTCTTTCTGCTGGGTTATGATCACCAAGTGTATAGGGACCTGATCCAAAGTCAGTGCTTGACTCCTGGAGTGTCTCCTGGGTTATGCCGTCAGGAACAATACGTGCATGATAGTCAGATAAATCTTGAGGTAGATTGGTGTTGGAGCCTTTAAGCGTGAATATCACTGTAGCAGCATCAGGAGTTGTTATCTCACTGATGTAGTCTATTTCCCCTAGTAAAGGGGACGCGGTTGTTTCATCCATAATCCGGTCAAAGGTCCACTTTATATCAGCCGATGTTAGAGCGGATCCGTCGTGGAATGTGACTCCTTGTCTAACATTGATAGTGTAAACAGACAGATCGTCGTTAGCTGACCATGTTTCGGCTAGTCTGTTTACTATCCCACCGTCGTACCATGGTTCGGTGAGGTTGTCATATGCATGATTACTGTATATGGCACTACCTTCCGATAGTCCCATAATAGATGGGTCCATAGCACCGAAGTCTATAATTCCTAACTTTAAGGTACCACCATATTGCTGGCCGCCTGCCCCTGTTATAACGGGCATTGGAGTAGCCACAACTATTACTTCTTTCTCAACTTCAACCTTAACTTCCTTGACGACTTCTTTTATTACTTCTTTTATTACTTCTTTCTCAACTTCAACCTGTACTTCTTTTATGACTTCCACCTCTTTGACAATAGTCTCACCTGCGCAGGCGGTCATAAATATGGAAAAAGCTGCGATTGATAGAATCATGAACGAACTCATCAATCTATTCCTTGAAACGTTTTTTAACATATATTTCTCCTTCGATTATTGGAAAATTTCGGATTTCTTCTATCTGTAAAGATATTTACACCATATATCGAAACCCAAAAGGAAATATCTTGGACCACGAATGAAAAGGTTGAGGCACCGGATTGTTGATTGTTTAGTTCATGACCTATGAACTTGGTGCTGCACCATTGTGGTGTTAGGAATTTAGGCTATGCAAGGACTAACCTTGGAAGCTTAACAGTGGGGGTATCCACCCCACAAATATGCGGTTGTTTGAAGTTATCTCCCTACTTCGGGTTTGTGGATGATCCTTCCGAAGACGTGTCAAATATATCAAAAATGCAAGTCAATGGTCAAGTTTTAAAAGCCCAAATCAAGATAAATCGTGAACCAATTAGACTCTAAACATCGGATTGCTTCCCCTTATAGTTGCTGGACCTCCTCCAACTGCTATCGGTGACCCATCAGCCCTCCAACAAGCGGCACCATGGATAGATCCGGTGTCGTCGAACAAAACTCCATTCATACCGCCTGCAACCCTTTCCACTCCTTCAATAACATGCCCCTTTTTGGTCAATGGTTCAATTACTTCTGGGGAAATGTCTGGTTCCAGTTCAAGATTTTGACCCTGCGTCCAAACTCTTGGGGCTTCTACGGCTTCTTGAAGCGACATACCATGATCTATAACGTTTATTATCCCTTGTAGCACCGATGGGAATATTCGTCTTGCCCCCGGCGTTCCTAAGGACATGAAAGGTTTACCCGACTTAAATACAGTGATTGGTGCCATGCTGCTCAGGACCCGTTTTCCCGGTGCTATAGAATTAGCCGTTCCGGGGTGAGGATCGAAGTTGTACATAGTATTGTTTAGCAAAACCCCTGTTCCGGGCACTGTAACACGTGAACCAAAGGCGTCATTAAGGGTCTGGGTCATGGATACCACACTGCCGGTTTCATCTGCTACTGTAATGTGGGTAGTGTTTTTTGATTCTGTGGCGAAAGCTGCTGGGTTATCGTGTTCAAAATCAGATGATTTAGACAAATCTATTTTTTGTCGACAGTGCTGGCCGTAGTCTTTTGATATAAGACCTTCTACTGGTACTTTGACAAAGTCAGGATCTCCCATGTACTTGAACCTATCAGCGAAAACCAATTTGAGGGTTTCTGCGATTAGGTGTATGTATTCCACACTACCGAATTGCATTTCCTTTACATTGAAACCCTCTATTATGTTTAGGGCTTGAATTATATGGGTGGCTCCAGAACTTACCGGGCCTACACCGACAATTTCATACCCGCGGTAAGTGCCTCGGACAGGTTTCCTGTATTCAATTTTGTATTGATCTAGGTCATCCAGGGATACGATTCCTTTGTTGGACTTCATGTCTCGGTCAATTGAATTGCCTAATTTACCTTCGGTAAGGGTAGAAACACCATTTTTAGCAATGTCTTCCAGGGTTTTAGCATAATCAGGGTTAATAAGAAGGTCTCCTGATTTTAGAGCAACGCCCTTTCTTAAAAAAGTTGTTCTACTGCTAGGGTACGAAGTTAATATGTCCTTGTTGTTTTCTACTATTCCAGAAAGATAGTCGCTTACTTTAAATCCTTCCTTTGAGAACCTAATTGCTGGGCTTATAACTTTTTCAATACCCAGAAGTCCATATTTCTCTTCGATATGGGACCAGGCTTGGAGGGCTGCAGGGACTCCCACGGATAGATATCCATACCTGTTTTGATGGTTTTTGGTTTCCATATAATCGGGCCACTTATCAGAAATTGGTGTGAACATGTCTTCAGTAGCTTTTATAGGGGCAGCGCAGTAATTGTCGATAGTAATGGAAGATTTATCTCTTGAGTTGTAGTAATTGATAAATCCTGCTCCAGTTATACCCACCATCATAGGCTCGACGACAGACAGTGCGAAAATGGTGGCTATTGCTGCGTCAACTGCATTTCCACCTGATGTGAGCATTTCAATTCCGGCAAGGGATGCTAAAGGGTGGTTAGACGCAACAACTCCTTTGGAACCGATCACTTCTTGTTTATAGGTAGTTATCATTTGATTTCTATATCTTCCCGTCAATAACTACATCGATGAGTGCAGGTTTACCAGATGACAGAGCCCTTTCCACTGCCCCAGAAATTTCATTTGGATCTGTCACGCGTTCGCTGTGCAGGCCCATACCTTCGGCTATCTTGCATAAGTTGAACGGGGTAACGAAATCAGAATAAAGAAGATTGTCTCCAGCAGGCTCTGGTTCGTGAAGTATTTCTTTTTGATATACATTGAAGTTAACCTTGAGAACCCTATACATCCCGTTGTTGCAGATAACAAACACGCATGGGATGTTGTCGTTGGCGGCTGTCCATAATCCTTGCACCGTCATCATCGCACTGCCATCTCCGATAATTCCTAAAACGGGTCTGTCAGGGAAGGCGCATTTAGTACCCATGGTAGCTCCTATCCCACCTCCGATAGATTGTCCTCTAACGCCTCTTATATCATTCCTCTCGTTGGCGGGGAAATAGTGCCGCATAGCCGCTCTGTTACTTATCGAATCATCGACTACGATTGAATTTTCCGGGATCGATTTTGCCAATTCAGACATCATCCTTGCCGGTGACATAGGTGTATTGTTCCACTTTTCCCTAACAGAGTCTTCATAAGCATTCCTTTGGGAAGACGCATCAGAAATGACCTGAATTTTTCTTGTCTCTACCAGATTTTGGTCCACGACATTGGAAACTTGAGAGATCAGTTCGGCAAGGGCAGTTTTGCAGTTAGAAATTATCCCTACATCTGTTGGTTCTGACCTGCCGACTCGTCCCGGGATAGGATCTATATGGATCAATTTTTGAGATCTATCTAAAATCACATCACCCCAGTAGAAGAGTTCGTCAAAGGTGTCCATTCCTACAGCAAGTATTACATCGAATTCTCTTAACGATTCGCGTGACTCTTGTGATCTTAGTGAATGTATTCCTTGGTATTGGGGGTGGGTAGTAGGGAAAGACACCTCTGCACCACGCGATTGAAATACCGCCATACCCAATAGGTCCGCGATCGCTACGGCTTCATTTAATGCCTTATCGTCAGAAACCCTATCCCCTACCATTAGGGCAGGGTTTTTTGCTTGGGTCAGTAACTTTGAAGCCTCTTTAATCCCAGCAGGGCTTGGACTAACCTCATCATGCACCTTAGAAGAAGGAACGATATTCATATCTGCAATTCCTTCTAGTGCATTTGCAGTAAAACCTACATACACCGGACCTTTAGGATGACTGTTTGCTTCATTAAAAGCCCGTCTCAGCACACTGGGGATTTGGTCCGGTAGATCCAGTTCAACAGCCCATTTGGTGACAGGCCGAACAAGTTCTGCCAAATCGGTTTTTGTTTCATTTATTTTTCTTGAGTCATAATTAGCCGAAGTCACTACCATGGGCGTCCCGCTGTTAAGCGCATCGAGCATTAGTGCAATGCCGTTTGCAAGCCCACTGTCCACATGCAGGCTAACAAAGGCCGTTTTCTCCGTAGACCGAGCAAAGGATTCACCCATTCCCATAGCAACACTTTCCTGTAGTGCCATGATGTAGTTGAATTCAGGGTACTCTCCCAACATATCTATGAGAGGCCCCTCACTGGTCCCCGGATTACCGAAGATATACTCAACGCCTTCGGCCTTTAGCATTTCCAGCACTGCTTGTTTTCCAGACATCGTTTGTGACATTTTGGCCCCCTAGAATTTCTTTTTCTTGAGGGAAACATGGTACAGATTGAAATTAATAACGGCAATTAGCAGAAGTCATGCTAATATGCCGTTGTTTATATTTTTAAGTCATGTATTTTCACAGGAATGGTTGATATGTCAGAAATTGCAGCAGGCCAGGCAGTAATTGAATTACTTAGGGCTGAAGGTGTCGAATATGTCTTTGGGGTCACTGGCCTGACGACTAACAGCATGGTGACACAAATGTATGGACGTGAAGATATTAAATTTATCGATACCAGGCATGAAGAAGGCGCCATTTTGATGGCCTACGGATATTCCAAATCAACAGGTAAGCCTTCTGTTTGTATGACCACCTCAGGCCCAGGCACAATAAATTTGGCTGGCGGTATGTCTCTAGCATTGAAGGGAAGAGCCCCTGTTATTGCGATTGCGGGTGATACAGCGATGGAATACATCGGTAGGGATGGGTCGCAGGCCTTTGATTTGGTCAATGTATTTAAACCGTTGACCAAAATGGCTGTCCAAGCAAATAAAACTGAAAGGGTGCCAGACCTCATTCGGGAAGCTTTTAGGGTTGCTATGTGGGGTAAGCAAGGGCCAGTACTTCTTGACATTCCGAGAGATTTATTGGACCAGGAAACTCTGTCTGATGAAATGCTAAGCCCCGACCAGTATAGGACCGTAAACGCTAGAACTTCCGGTGATTTGCAGGCGGTGAGTCAGGCTGCAAATTTGTTGCTTTCAGCTGAGAGACCACTACTGCTCGCTGGCGGGGGTGTAGTAGACGCGGAGGCTTCCGCTGAAGCTGTACAGTTGGCCGAAATTTTGGATATGGCCATGGTGCCTTCATACGGTCATCATGATGCAATTCCCAACAGTCATCCCAATTACATTGGACCTCCCGGTGGTCGTGGTTCAGGAGAAGCTCATGAAGCAATGGATAGGGCTGATGTGATACTGGCATTGGGTACCAAAATAAATCAAGCTTCTAGCTCATGGGATTATAGTGTTATAAACGAAGACACAAAAATTATTCAAATAGATATTGATCCTATTGAAATAGGTAGGAATTATCCTGTTTCAGTGGGTATTGTGGGAGATGCTCAAAGGGTTGCTCAACAACTGATTGAGGAAGTACTCAAAATGTCTGTGGATGGTAAAACCAATAATATCTGGAAGTCAGAATTCCAATCGATAGCTAAGAAGAGAATTGAACGTCTGGGAGCTGAAAAATCTCTAAATGCTAATCCTATGATGCCACAGCAAGTCTACCCAGAGTTGACCAAGGCATTACCGAAGGGTTGCATGGTCACAATTGATGCTGGTGTTGCACCTGGGCTCTCATACGACAGGATTTTTTTTGAAGAGCCAAGAACCATGTTTAATTACGCTGGGCAAGGTGCTCTTGGTATGGGATTTAGCGTGGGGTTAGGAACTAAACTTGGCAGACCTGATAGAACGGCAGTGAGCCTACATGGTGACGGTGGGTTCCTTTATACCTGCGGGGAGCTGAACACAGCCGTAAGGCACAATATTCCATCAGTTAGCATTGTTTTGAACAATAATTGCATGGGAGCGGAAAAGTCTCAACAAAAAGCTTTGCATAACGAAAAATATGTGGGCGTTGACCTTGAGAATCCAAGGTTTGATAAGCTAGCAGAGGTTTTTGGAGCAAAAGGTTATTATGTGGAACACCCCTCAGAGATAGCGGATGTGGTGAGTGAAGCCGTAAAAAATAATGAACCGTCAGTTATCGAGATTCCTGTTCAGGAATATTTCCCCCCATCAGCCCCCACGCCGCGTTAATATATATTTGCTTAGGAGGACACTTTGCCAAGGCCAACTAAAATTGAAAAACTGGAAACTTTTCTTTGGGATAGATGGTTACTTTTAAAAATACATTGTGAAGACGGGACTGTTGGGATTGGGGAAGGAGGTGTCCATGGTTGGCAGAGACCTACCAAAACCATGATTGAGACCATGGAGGCGTACCTCATAGGTCAAGACCCGCACAAGATCGAACATCATTATCAGTGGTTATATCGCTCATCACACTTCATGGGGTCGGTAGTACAAGGAGCCTTGTCTGCAATTGACATAGCGTTGTGGGACATCAAAGGTAAAAGGCTAGAGGTTCCAATTTATGACCTCATGGGAGGCAAGACAAGGGATAAAGTCCGTTGTTATATGCATGTTGGATCCGGCAATGGTGGTAGTGTTGAAGACCTAGCTAATGATGCTTTGGCTGCTGTAAAAAAAGGTTATACAGCTGTAAGGTTTTCTCCTTTTTCATCAGAATATTATTTACACAAATCTTACAGTGAATGGGCCAATGAAGCTGTCACAAGGGTAGGCGCGGTACGGGAAATGGTTGGTCCTGACGTTGACGTTTGCATAGAAATACACCGACAAATGAACCCTACTGAAAGTATTTCCTTAGGAAGGAGATTGGAACAATTCAATCCTTTTTTTTATGAAGACCCAATGCTCCCAGACAGTCCAAAAATTATGGGCGAAATAGCTGATAAATGTAATATCCCTATTGCAACTGGAGAAAGATTCACCACGATTTTCGAATACCAGCAACTTTTGGAATCTAATGCAGTTTCCTATGTTCGGCCTGATCTGTGTTTGTGCGGAGGCCTCAGCGGATCCAAAAAGGTGGCTGCCATGGCTGAGGCAAACCATGTAAAAGTTATTCCTCATAACCCTTTGTCACCCGTAAGTACGGCTGCTTGTGTCCAGCTAGATGCATGCATACCAAATTTTGCTTTGCAAGAATACACGGGGGAGGATAAGCCCCCAAAGAGCGACTTGTTTGTGGAACCACTCGAGATGATCAACGGCTATCTAACAGTGCCAGAGGGTCCAGGTTTGGGGATCCAAATAAATGAGCATGCCTTATCTATGCCTGAAAATCCAAAAGTACTAGATACTCCGATCGGATATGATGGGTCGGTACAAGATAGGTAAATCGGCCGGAACTAATTTTCGTGGAAGTACACAATATCGTTAGCAAAAGGTTTATCACTGCCTTTGATTAGATCGATTTGACCCCGTCCCATAACCGAATTTTTCCGCCCATCTATATCAGGATCTCGGCTTGCCATTTATTCCCTCTAGAAAAACTATTTTGTAATAGAAAATTAAACCTCTTTGATGTGGACTGTTGATTCAGTGTCAGATGATTCATACATTGCTAACGCCACTTGTAGAACTTGGGATGAGAAATCTATATCCATATCAGGGGATTCTTTTTTTATGATTGAATCTATGAATGCTTTTGCAGCCCCTTTAAATCCTTCTATCCAATCAGACGGAACACTGTATGAGGTAGTTTCATTACCGTTAATCAATACAACGGGAGGCATATCGAGTAATTCACCAGTACATCTTGTTACCCATATGGTGCCTTTCGGGCCTATAATTTCGAAGAATTCATCTGCGTTGTAATATTTTCCCTTAATAGTCATCTCGCTAGCGGAAGAGTAATCAATCGTTATCAGACAGTCTCTATCTTTCACTTTCATGACAGCTGCACTAGGGGTATCAGCAAGAAAATCCTCTGTTCTTGTGACTATACTTGTCACTTTTTCCACATTTCCCACCCATGATATTGCGGTGGCGTATTTGTGCCAGCCATCATCATAAAGCATGCCTCCTGGGTTTTTTGAAGGGTCCCTTCTCCAGACGTAAGCGTCTTTTTCGGGCCTAATCATTGTTTCTGACCCCAAACCTCTAATGGTTCTGATCCTGACAAGAGAAGGGGTTCCGATAGCGCCACCGTCAATTAGTTCTTTGGCTTTCAAAATGGGAGGGTAATATAGAAAGTTTTCAGTTACCCTAAAAATCTTCCCATTTTGTCGTACAGCTTCTCGAATTTGATTTACTTCTTCCATGGATGTGGCTATGGGCTTTTGACACGATATATGTTTTCCAGAATTTAGCCCTGAAATAATTTGTGAAGCATGCAGATGTGTAGGGGATAGGAGTTCAATCGCATCTACAGAATCATCTTCCAAAAGGCTATCGTAATTTGTGTAGATTTGCGGATTTATTTGCCAATCTTTGGCTTTTGAGATTGCTCGAGTTTCATCGAGGTCACAAAGAGCAACTATCTCGCAGTCTGGGTGTTCTAAATAGCCTGGAACATTAAGTTGTGAAATTGTTCCGCAACCCACTATTGCCAATCTGATTTTTGACATCAACTTCACCTTCCAATCGGTTGAATCAATTATTACTTTTGTGTCATATTACTATTTATAACAAATAAATCTAATCAGGTGGCATATTATGGTGAACATCAGTAGTGAGGCAAATACGTTTTTAACTCAAACTCAAATAGCAGTTATCAGCACCGTTGACTCAGATAATCGTCCTCATTCCGTCCCGATATGGTATCAGTGGGATGGGAGTTCGGCGCTAATGTTCACAGGTGCAAAGACTTTGAAATGGAAAAATTTGTCTGTCAACCCGTATGCTAGTTTATGCGTAGATTTTCGGGAACCGCCGTATAGGTCAGTTGTCGTTCATGGCAAAATAAGGAGAGTCGAGAAATCAATACATGAATTTGTTAAGAATATGGCTCACCGATATTACGGACCAGCTGAAGGGACTGAATTCGCCGCATTGTACCCGGACAACAAGAAAGGGGTAGTCGTATTCAGATTGGTTCCAGACAAAATTATTGAAGAGTTGGATGTTTAATTAAAATATTGAATTTAATGAATATAGGCTCTATTAGCTGAATACAGCCTTCGCACCCATCAATAGTTTGATCTCATCTTTTGAGTACCCAATTTCCTCGAGGATATCTTCAGAGTCTGCACCAGGAATCCTTCCTAACGTTCTTATGGAGCCTGGGGTATTCATTAGCTTAGATCCAATTCCTACCTGGGTTATAGGGTCACCATCTATAGTTCCAGCTTGAATAAACATATCTCTAGCTTTGGAATGCGGGTCTCCGATCACTTCATCAAAGTCGTAAACTGGCGCTGCTGCGATGTCTTTAGTTTTTCTGAACAAATCCCACCATTCATCCCTTTTTTTGGTCATAAATATGGTTTTGAGGTTCTGCATGATTTCAGCGTATTTCTCAGTGTCGTGCTGGCTGTCGGAAAACTTATTTAATCCTAAAGTTAGGCAAAGATTCCGCCAGAAATTGGGCTCTATACAACCAAGGCTTATGTATTTGCCGTCTTCACATTCAAAAACGTTATAATATGGCACCCCTCCATTCAAAGTCATTTGTCCAGGCTTTGGAACTGTTCCTGATCTAAAGTATTCACCTGATATTGACGATAAGAGATACGTCACACCATCTGACATTGATATATCTATTTGTTGTCCTTCACCGGTGTTTGTTCGAGAAAAAAGTGCACATACTATCGAGAATGCTGCATTCATTCCTCCCGCTGCAAAATCAGCAATAATGTTGTAGGGAATCGAAGGTCTATCGTCCTCAGTCCCAATTAAGCCGAGGGCCCCACCAATGGAAATATAGTTCACATCATGTCCCACCAAATCTTTGTACGGTCCAGTTTGTCCATACCCAGAGATCGAACAATAAATTATTGATGGATTGATTTTCTTTATAGTTTCGTAGTCGCAACCCAGCCTATTTACCACCCCAGGTCTAAAGCCTTCAATGAATATATCAGCATCTCGGCATATCTGGTGAAGTACCTCTATTCCGACTTCTTTTTTTAGGTCTAGAATGATGCTTCGTTTGTTGCGATTGAGAGGATTTGTTGCTGCTATCTTTCTGTTTTGGGGATCATTCGAGGTTTTATTTGCTATTATCCTGGCTGTTGGGGGCGCGTCTACCTTAATTACATCAGCTCCCATATCACCAAGCATCATAGAGCAAAAAGGGCCTGGTGCCATCCTACTCAAATCAACTATTTTTATGCCATCCAATGCGGTTTTAGTTATCAAAAAGATTGCTCCAGTACGCCTTCATTTAATAGGGTTTGGACTTCTGATGACCCCATAGAAAGTATCTCTGTCAATATTTCTTTGTTGTCTTCTCCAACCATTGCTTGTGCTCGAGTTAGTTTGCCGGGAGTTTCTGAAAGTTGGAATTGCAGTCCATCGTATGGCATAGGCCCAACCTCAGTGTGGCGAAGCCATTGGAAAAACCCCTGATGCTCAAGCTGAGGGTCCTCCCACATATCAGACTGGCTTTGTACCATCCCCGAGGGTATTTTGTGGGACTGAAGTAAGTTCATTATGGATCTCGATTCGTCTCGTGAAGTCCAGGCGGTAATTAAATGATCAATCCGATCCCTATCAGATTTTCTTTCTTTTAAATTTTGATCTGATGTTTCTTTGCTAAGATTCAATAATTTTGCGAAATCTAACCACTGTGCTTCTGTTCTTATTGCTATGGCAATCCACGATTCTGTAATGTCGGTGAGGGATCTTTTATGATCAAGGCACCGGTATATACCATGCGGGTACATTTCATCATCTTCATTCCCTTTTCGCTCTAAAATTGACCCATCTTCGTTATATTTCATGATGTGTGGTGAGAGAAAATGCATAGCTCCTTCATATTGTGATAGGTCAATATGCTGGCCTCTCCCATGCCTGTCTCTATAATCGAGTGCTGCAACTATCGAACCAAAAGCCACTGGCGGATTGAGGAAATCTGAATATGCCCCATAAGGTCCAGCGGGACCCCTGTCAGGCCATCCGGTGATTTCATAAAACCCTGCCATTGCTCCGGCCAGTTGGCCATATCCTGCATAGTTATTATGTGGTCCGAATTGCCCCATTAAACAGGTACTAAAATAAATTACATCAGGCAACAGTTTTTTTATAGAAACGTAATCAAGCTCCCATGACTTCATAACTCGTGGTGTGAAACTTTCCGCTATTACATCCGGTTTCCATTTGCTGATGAGGTTTCTAATCAGTTGTCTAGATTGGGGGATTGCTAAATTGAGTCCAAGGTTTCTTTTGTTTGAATTGTAGTTACCGCTGAACTGGCTTCTATTTATTCCTGGAATCCCGTCTTTAAATGGTGGCGCTCCCCTTAAAACGTCAGGTTTGCTAACCGATTCTATTTTTATTACGTCGGCTCCGTGGTCGGCCAAATATTTAGTCGTGATTGGACCTACACCGACCCATGTAAAATCTAAAACTTTTAAGCCATTAAAAAGGATGTTTTGTGTCCTCTCTGCCACTATATAACCTCTTCTTTTTCTAGCTTTTCAATTTGAGCCAGACTTAAACCGATATCTTTGAATATTTCCTCGTTATCACCCCCAATAGATGGTGAAGGAAAAAATATTTTTAAAGGTGTCTCGGACATTTTCATATAAGGGCCCAGATGGGTTATGTTCCGGCTAAATTCGGGGTGATATATATCCAACCAAAATGATCTAGCCTCTAGCTGTGGGCTTTTTCTAATATCCTCTACCGTGTTGCAAGGAGCGAGTAAAAGTTTTGCTTCGAGAGCTTTTCCGAAAATTTTGTGTTTGGTTTTCTTTGATAGAAAACTTTCTATTGTTTTTTCAACCCTTTTAAACTCAGTTGCGTCCTTTCCATGTGGATCGCTATCAGGCTTTAATTCCCACTCATCCATATCGAATTCAAGAATTTCCTTTTCCACCTCTATTTCTTCGGATATCCATGCTAGAAGTCCCTTTAGTGTTTTAGCCTGCGCGTTCATGCTTACATAACCGTCAGCGCATTTGAAAACGTGTCGGGCATCAATAGGACCTCTTTTTCTAAAAGCCCCTGTTCTGGTTACATCGGTACCGTGGAGTTTTGGGAATGGAGTTGCATTCATCAGAGTCCACATCACAGAAATTTGCTCTGACACATCCACATGCTGGCCGATTTTATAATTTCTACTATGTCTCAAAGCAGCTACAGTCGCTCCAAATGCCTGGGACCCTGCTACAAGTTCAGCTTGCGGGAAACTTATTCTTACGGGGGGGCGGTCTTCATCACCACTGATAAAGGGCATCCCACCCATAGCAGAAGAAATTAGGTCAGTAGATACAAAGCCGGCATAGGGCCCAGTAGGACCAAAAGGTGTCATAGTGGTATGTACTAGTTGGGGATTGCGGTCTATTAAGGTTTCGTATCCGATATTCAGTGAATCTAGGTATTTTGGCTGGAAGGATTCTAGGATGGCATCGGATTGATCAACTAATTTTAGAAAAACTTGTCTGCCGGCTTCAGTATCAAGAGCAAGTGAAATACCTTTTTTGTTGGAGTTGTAAGCTGCCCAATATAAACTTTTGGGGCTTCCGTCGGAATCAAGCGCAAACGGTCCTCGGAGTCTGGTTTGGCTACCTTTCGGGGGTTCGATCCTTATGACATTGGCGCCCATGTCTCCCAACAGACGACCACAGATGTTATGGCCACCTTCAGATAAATCCAATACGGTATATGGGAACAAAGCACCTTGGAACGGAGGATTTAAAGATGCCATTCGGTTGGAAACCTCCGCGTATGACTGAACCTACTGAACTAAGCTCGAGGCAATCCCAAACCTCTATTTGCTATGATGTTTCTCTGGATTTCAGAAGTGCCAGCGGCAATGGTAGAGGAAATTGAGCTTAAATACATTTTTTGGACAGCCCCGGCCAGAGGGGAGAGATGTGATTCATGGGAAAGTAAACCTTTCATGTCTATTATATTCATGGCTGTATTGGCCACTCTTTGTACCAATTCTGCACCAAATAATTTTGACATTGACGCTTCAGAGTTTGGAACCATGCCATTACTTTGCATCCAGGCAACCCTGTAAGACATGGCTCGGGAGACCTCAGTTTCGATATGCCGTTCAGCTAGTCTATTTCTAATTACCTGATTTTCAGACAGTGGTTTGCCATTTTTCTTTTCTGACTTGACATAATCTGTGAGGGCCTCAAGTATTCTTCGTGAATTTGCCGAGAAGCCGACTCCTGATCTTTCAAAGTCCAAAGCAACTGCCAGTGTGTACCAACCTCGGTTTTCCTCCCCAACAAGGTTTCTTGATGGAATCCTAACGTCTTCAAAAAAAACTTCATTAAACTCATGAGATCCTGCCATGTTGTATATCGGTCGAACTGTAACACCAGGGGTTTGCATATCCACCATAAACAAACTGATTCCCCTATGTTTTGGAGCTTCTGAGTCAGTTCTGGCTGCTAGCCAACCATAGTCAGCAATATGAGCTGAACTGGTCCATATTTTCGACCCGTTTATTACATAATCATCTCCATCTTTTATTGCTTGAGTTTGAAGTGATGCGAGATCCGATCCTGATCCAGGTTCACTGTACAGGGTGCACCAATACCTATCACCATCTCCGATTGGGGGTAGATGTTCTTTTCTCTGATCATGTGTTCCGGCGATCATCAAAGTGGGGCCTACCCAGCTAATTGCACCTGTACCTAGGTCGGTACCAGGCACATCACGATAAGTCATTTCTTCCCGGTAAATTAATTGCTCCATGATTGAGCGGCCTTGGCCTCCGTACTCCTCAGGCCAAGCCATGGTTAACCAACCCTTTTTAGCGAGTTTTTTGGCCATGGATTTGGTAAAAGGTAAATTGTCCTGTGAAAAATGATTTGCCGGAGAGAGAGAATTCCAATCCTCAGGTAATTCCTCTTCTAGAAATTCTAAAAGATCGCTTCTGAAGGACTCTTCTTTTTCTGTAAATGTGTACTGCATAGACCATTATTTTGAGGAAAGTTTGACGGACAATATTCTGGAATCCTACTATATAAAGGTATCGGAAAGGAACATTCGGTGCCCAGTACACTTAAAGCTTTCCGGGCATTCCTCCATCGACATTTATTATTTCCCCTGTAATAAATCTAGAATCACTAGATACTAAGAACAACACTGTATTAGCTACATCATCGGGATACCCAGGCCCATCCAGTATTTGAATGAAGTCGAATGCTCCTTTAAGAGAATGGTTTCCTCCTCCCACATCAGTTAAGGGAGTGATGATTTGACCTGGTCGTACCCCATTCACTCTAATATTGTGCTGGCCTCCCATACCGGCAGCGTATCGGGTAAAAGCATCAACGCCTGCTTTGGCAGCGTAATAAGATGACGAAGGACCTCGCCCTACGAGATCGTACATGTTTTTACTGAAACCTCTTTGAGCGGCGAGAGACGACATGTTTACGATGCGTCCCCGTCCCGATTCGATCAAATGGGGCCAAACAGCACGGCATACATAAAAGGTTCCATTTAAATTTACGGCAATCACCCTTTCCCAACCTTCGTCTGTTTCGTTTGGGAAATTTCCTTTATCCCCACCACCTGCGTTGTTAAATAGAACACTTATTTTCCCGTACGTTGAGACAACATTATTGATTACTTCATCAATTTGATTTCGATCAGCGACGTCACATTGGAAAAATTTCGCTTCTCCACCTGATGCGTTTATAGCAGATTCGACTTCCTTTCCCTCTTTTTCTCTTCTGGCTAGTAACGCGACCTTCGCCCCTTCTTTAGCGAATAAATGGGCTGTGGCTTCTCCTATTCCACTATTACCACCTGTCACGATTGCTACATCCCCTTCTAGTTTATTTCCCATGGATAGTTCCTTTTTTTAAATATTTATTTAACAACAACTGATACATATAAATCGTGTATTCTCGTTTCTTTTATTATCAAAAATTCGCCCAAACACAATCAGTGTACTCTCCTAACAATGGGCGCTTATCGAATCAGGGATCTTTGGTTGTCGTATTGGCTCTTGGCAGCCCGTTCTCTCTTTTAGGTGCCTTATCTGGAACAGAATTCTGATTAACTGAAGGATGGTCTGATATCAGTTCTGGCAAATGATCGTCGAGGAAATTCGTGTTTACATTACCGGACAGAAAATCAGGGTGTGACATGAGCTTCAAATGGAACTCAATATTAGTTTCAACTCCGGATATCTCAAATTCTTTTAATGCCCTTTTTGATCGAATCACTGCGTCGAGGAAACTATTGGAATTGGAGTGGCATATGAGTTTTGCAATAAGAGAATCAAATGCCCTACTAGTCTCGTACCCAGAGTATGCGAATCCATCAGTCCTAATTCCTGGCCCCTCCGGGGGACAATAGGTGGTTATTTTTCCGGCTGAAGGTTTTATTTGCCCCGAATCAGAGATAGTTTCGCAGTTGATTCTATTTTGTATTGCGTAACCTCGGACAATAGTTGGTTTGTCCGCGTCAAGCCCTAGTTCAGTTAAGCTAGTTCCGGCTGCTAATTTAATTTGAGACTGGACAATATCTACCCCGGTTACTTCCTCCGTTACTGTATGTTCGACCTGCAGTCTGGCGTTCCCTTCTATGAAGACAAACGAGTCGTATTCAGATTGGGTACTTTGGAATACTAAAAATTCAAAAGTGCCTAGATTGGAATAATCAACACTCTTGGCAAGATTCATAGCGGATTCAATAATTTTACCGCGCAGGGTTTCGGTAATAAAAGGGGCTGGAGCAACTTCCACTAGTTTCTGGTATCTTCGCTGGATACTGCATTCTCTTTCCCAGAGATGCGTCACATTGCCGAAATTGTCTCCTATTATCTGAACTTCAATGTGTCTAGCGTTTTCTATGAGCTGCTCAGCATATAAATCGCCATTACCAAAGCTCCTTTTCGCTTCAGATTGGCAGCGTTTAAACAGTCTTTCTATTTCTGATGAATTGCTTATCGATCTTGTTCCTCTTCCTCCTCCTCCTGCTACTGCCTTGAGCATCATCCGGCTATCTTTTGGAAGCGTGTTGAAAAACGCTCTGGCTGACTCAATAGTAATAGGCCCTTCTACCCCTGCTGGTATTGGAAGGCCGGCGTTTTTCGCTGCCAACCTCGCTCGTCCTTTATCTCCGAACAGTTCCAGCATTTCGATATTTGGTCCGATAAATACGATCCCCTCTTTTTGGCACCTTTTAGCAAACTCAGCGTTTTCGGCTAAAAACCCGTACCCAGGATGTATGGAGTCTGCGCCAGATTTCTTGGCAATTCTTATTATGTTGTCAATATCTAAATAACCGGGTACTCCATTTCCATCCAATTGGAAAGTTGCACCTGTATTTCGAATATGAAGCGATGATTTATCGTCATTCGAGTATATAGAAACAGTATTAATATTTAGCTCTGAGGCTGCTCTGGCAATTCGAATTGCGATTTCCCCTCGATTGGCTATCAGCAATTTATTAAATGTCATAAATGCATCCTATCTATTGGTAATAGTGGCCATTTTACTTCAGTCCTCCTCTTTTTTTGTTTTCCATGCAACCTGAAAAAATATTTATAGATTGGTCATCCTTTAAATAGGTAAATAGATTCTCTGGTATTATTCGCCGAAATCGATATCTATTCACTGAAATCTGTAAAGGGGGCGGAATATGATTACCAATTTCGATAGCCTTTATGCCGGCCATGTAGATTTGTCCGATGTTGGATATGCCGGTAAACCTGTAAATGACCGTACTTTCGGTAATGGTTACCTTATCTCAGCCTTTGATAAGGCAACAGAGATAGCTCAAACCATGGACCGGTGTGGCTACGATACATTCTGGATGGCCGAGCATCATTTTCAACCTGAAGGTTATGAATGTTTACCCAATGTTCTCATGATGGCTCTCCACTTGGCGCATCTGACCAAAAATGTGAGATTGGGATGTGGTTTTAATATTGCCCCGATGTGGCATCCTTTGAGACTCGCAGAAGATTATGCTACCGCCGATGTTTTAACTGGAGGGAGGGTTGTATTTGGTGTAGGAAGGGGATACCACACGCGAGAGGTCGAAACCTTCGGGTCACCTCTCCTGGATCAGCCCGCTAATAGAGAATTATTTGAAGAGCAGGTGGATATAATATTCAAGGCCTTTAATGAGGAGTCTTTTTCGCATAAAGGTTCCCATTACACCATTCCTCCGGAGGTTCCTTACAGAGGCTATGATCTGAAGGAAATTACTCTAGTTCCGCGACCAGTGAATCGGCCAGTTGAATGTTGGCAGCCGATTCAAAGCGCAACTCCACGCGGATTAGATTTCATGGCCAAACATGGGATAAAAGGGATCATAGGTGGGGGTAGCTCTGAAGGCGGAGCCATGGATAAGGCGGTACAAGGACTTAGAGAGGCATATTCCAGGACAGGAGTGGAGACCGAACCAGGTGAAAACCTGGCGATTGGATTTCATTTCCATATAGCCGAAACTCAAAAACAAGCTATGAAAGAAGTAGGCCAATTCTACGAAGAAAATTTGAAAATGTTTGGACCTCTTAGGTTGGTAAAAGCCCTAAGCGACGAACAAATCGAGGCTATGGGTAATCCTGAAACAGCTCTAAAGGCCGGATTGCCTAGTATTGAAGATGCTGTAGCTGCCGGTGGAGTGCTTGCGGGTCCTGCGGAATTAATTATCGAGCAGTTAAAAGCCTTGGAACAGAAATATCCTGGGCTCAACAGAGTCAGTGTGAGCCATCCAGTTGGCACTCCGAAATCAATGATAACTGAGCAACTCGAACGATTCTCAGAGGAAGTTATGCCGGCCTTCAAAGGATCAGTTCCAGAACTGGTTTCTGGGGACTAGTAATTTTAAATTTAGAACTAACTCGACTGTCCTAATCTGACCTCTATATTACCTGCTCTTTCTTCTTGAAGGAGCAGGCTGATCCTGGAGTCCTTGTTCTCCCATCCTCTGTTTACAGCAGAAGTCAGCTCATTGTAAGCGTGACTTGCCGCTTCCATTGGAACGTTATATTCTCGGCCAAGTTCCAGTGCTAAGGACACATCTTTTCTTGCCAGCTTGAGGGCAAAATTAGGAGGATCAAATTTACCTTGCAGATATGTGTCCGGCAACGTGACATTGAGTAAATTACCTCTTCCTACACTCCCGTTTTTTATGCATTCGAATAAGTTTCCCGGATCTACTCCGGCCTTCACTCCAAGAGTTAGGCACTCAGATATGATCATCTGCATTCCATACCCGATGGTGTTGTGCATCAATTTACATATACTGCCAGAACCGATAGAACCCGTATAACTTACTTTATCCCCGAAAGATTCTAGGATCGATTTTATTTGATTGAAAACGCTTTCGCTTCCCCCAACCATGATTGCCAATTTACCTGTTTGAGCTCCTTTCACACCACCACTGACCGGGGCATCCAATACAGAAGCGCCTTGCTTTTCGAATTCTTCAGATAATTCTCTAATCAGAGTGGGAGAGCTTGTACTGAGATCAATCCATATTGATCCGCTCGACACCCCTTCTATTAACCCGTCGACACCTGTTGATACTGATTTAACCTCAGTTGGACCGGGGAGTGAGGTGAAGATTACATCAACTGATTCTGCCAATTCTTTAGGGGTATCGGCCCATTCTGCACCTAATTCCAGAAGATTTGTCGCAGCAGCTCTATTTATATCGTGAACTACCATGTCATAGCCTGATTTGGCTATATTCATAGACATCCCCCCTCCCATGTTTCCGAGCCCGATGAACCCAACTTTAATTTTTTCCATTTCGATTTTCTCCCTTTGTCGATCTTTAGATAAATGCTTGTGAAAAAAAGGCATACAATGTCGGCGTGAGTTTATCAGGCCCGGAGTAAACAGGGATTGCTTATAAGCGTAGTCGGGGATATTCAATGCAAGAGAAGCTGCAAATAGGCAATTTAGAGATCCTGTCACTGATGGATATGGTTCCGCCTTCCCGCTCTCCGGAGGATTTTTTCCCAGATGTGGACATAGCACTATGGGAGCCTTACAGGAGTGAAGTTTTAGATAAGGGTATGGTTCAGCTTTATTATGGATGTTTTGTTGTTAGGTCAAAAGGGAAAATAGTGCTGGTGGATACTGGAATAGGCCCGGGACCTCACCCTACCCGAGGGGATAAAAAGGGTGATCTGCTAAATGATCTCAGAAGGCAGGGTATCGAACCAGAGGAAATTGATATCGTGGTACATAGCCATCTACATATTGATCATGTCGGTTGGAATTTGGATCTTTCTTTAGACCCACCCCGCCCGTATTTTCCGAATGCGAGATATTTGGTTCCATCTATAGACTGGGATTATTTCACCAGGCCTGAGAATCTAATTAATGCTCCATGGGTAAGTGAAAATGTCATGCCGTTGGAGACCTTGTCTTTGATGGATCTATTTGGTGATGGATTTAATGTCACCGATGAAATAACTTCACTCTTAACCCCCGGGCATACCCCTGGGCATATGTCATTTTTATTGAATTCTGGTGGACAGAAAGCAGCTATCGTCGGGGATGCGATTCACAGCAAAGTCCAAATAAGCGAACCATCGTGGTGTGCGGGGGTAGACGTCGATAAGACAGCTAGTGAAAGAAGCAGACGTGATCTCATAGAGCGGTCAGTTTCACAAGGCATGATCATAGCGGCAGGGCATTTCAACCCCGATGAACATTTCGGAAGAGTCCATCGACACGATGAGGCTATGTCTTGGGAAACTGTATAGACAACACATCGGGAGGTATGGAATGAATAGACTTGAAGGTAAGGTGGCCCTTATTTCAGGGGCGGCGAAGGGCCAAGGGGCCGAAGAAGTTGCCCTTTTTGCTGCTGAGGGTGCTCAAGTAATATTTGGAGATATATTAGATGATTTGGGTTTAGAGGTTGAGAAAAAGATTACGTCCGCTGGTCAAAATGCCAAATACATGCATTTGGATGTAACGAATGCTCAGGATTGGGAAAAAGCTATAATATTGGCGGAATCTGAGTACGGTACATTAGATATTCTAGTTAATAACGCAGGCATAGCACTGCCGCAAGATTATCTCGACGTTTCTTCCGAGGATTGGGATCGAACAATGGAGATTAACGCCAAAGGTGTGTTTTTAGGGATCAAATATGCTGTGCCAGCAATGCAAAGAGCCGGAGGCGGATCTATTGTGAATATCTCCTCAATAGCAGGCATTGTAGGTCGGCCGCTATCTTCACCTGCATATGCAGCATCTAAGGGAGCTGTTAGAGTTCTAACTAAATCTACAGCTGGGCGATTCGCGTCTGAAAACATAAGATGCAATTCTGTTCATCCGGGACCTATCAACACTGACATGATTAGATCTGTCACGCATTCTGTCGATCCCGAGTCAAGAGTTGGCTCTATACCACTTGGCCGTATCGGGCAATCAATTGATGTTGCTTATGGAGTTTTATACCTTGCTTCTGATGAATCCTCATTTGTCACTGGCATAGAGCTGGTCATAGATGGCGGAGTAACAGGTATAAGGGAATAAGAGATATTTAAAGACTTTCCAAAAGGAGAACCATGTCTTTTGCGGATGTAAATGGAGTCTCAATGTACTATGAGGTACATGGGGAGGGTTCTTCCGTTGTCTTTGCTCATGGTTCTGGAGGAAATCACATATCTTGGTGGCAGCAAATCCCCTATTTTTCCAAATACTATAAATGTGTCATTTTTGATCATAGGACATTTGGTAGAACACCGGATGAGTCTGAACCCAAAGGGAGAACCGCTTTTGCAGATGATTTAGAAGGCTTGCTCAATCATCTTGATATAGAGAGAACGGCTATCGTGGCCCATTCTATGGGAGGTCGGACCGCGTCAGTATTCTCAATGAGAAACCCGGAACGTGTATCAGCATTAGTTCTTTCAGGTACTAATGGGGGATCGGATAATGAAGAGTCCCAGGAAGTGCGGAGAAAACACAAAGCATCCCCCCCTTTTTTACCGGAAGGGGCAATAAAGGCCCTGTCCCCTGAATTTTCAGAAAGATTTCCAGAGAAATCTTTGTTGTATAGACAAATCATGAGAATGAATCCACGACATAGTCCCGATTTTCTTGCTCCCAGACCTAATCATAAAGGTTCCACAGACGGAAGGTTCAGGGACTTAGGAATACCAATGCTTTTTATGGTTGGCAAAGAAGACCAATTGGTCCACCCTAAAACTATAGAAATAGCTTCCTCGCTGATTCCCCACTCGGAATTCATCATGGTAGATCGAGCTGGGCATTCTGTTTATTATGAGCGACCTGAGTTCTTTAATGGTTTAGTCCATAAATTCTTGAAAACCAACTTAGCTTCATAAACAAATTTAAAAGGGAATAAAAATGGAATTTGGATTTTATTTGCCAACTCATGGGCCACTCGCTAAGAGAGATCCAATACTGAAAATCGCCTCTCACGCTGAAGATATAGGGTTCGACTCAATGGTCGCAGGCGATCACGTGATAGCTCCGATAAACCCGGAATCCCAGTACCCATACTCTGTCGGATCAGAGGTGCCATGGGATAGTTCTGGAGAGCATTTAGAAATGATCACAGAGCTGGCATTCCTGGCTGGGGTTACAAGGAATGCGAAACTTGTAACGAGCGTAATGATTGTTCCCCATAGGAATCCCGTCCTAACGGCTAAAATGTTATCCACCATAGATGTGCTTTCCGGTGGGAGATTAGTAGTAGGTGTGGGGGTCGGTTGGCTTGAAGAGGAATTTGAATCCTTGGATACTCCTCCATTTAATCGGCGCGGTAAGGTGACTGACGAGTATATAAGTATTTTCAAGGAATTATGGAGTGAGGAGGAGCCTTCCTATGACGGAGAATTCTATTCTTTCAAACCGCTTCAATTCTCTCCCAAGCCAATACAAAAACCAGGCCCCCCGATTTGGATTGGAGGCCAAAGCAGAGCAGCTATTCGAAGAGTAGTTAAAATGGCGGATGCATGGCATCCTGTAGGTGCTAATCCAGCTTCTCCACTGGAGCCTTCAGAAATGACCGTTGAAATAGATTATATGGATTCGTATTGTGAAAAAATTGGACGAAATCGATCAGAGATATCCATAGTTTTAAAGGCACCGGTATATGACAAAGAAAATTCTTTCGGTGGTAACAGACGGCGGTTTTCTGGGAATCCAGAACAAATAGTGGCAGATATAAAAGAATATGAGAATCTAGGTGTGAGTCATATTGTTTTGGACACCCGATCCACTGACTTGAATAAGTCACTGGAGAAAATGGATTGGTTATCTGAAGAGGTAATGTCCTCTTTCAGGTAGATGGTTTTTCTTCTTTGTTGAAGTTCGACTGAGGCCCCGATCAATTTGGAAGACAAAAGGGATTTATAAAAATATGAAATATATTTATATGCTCGGGGTATCCATTGTTCTCGTTGCTCTGATGTTGATGGTTGGGTGGATTATGATGAAATTAATTGATATCGTTTCGTGATACCGGTATTTCTCAACGGGTCAGTATGATGATTCTATTAGAACTTGAGCTTTCGGAACCGAGGATCCTCGGAAGTGCCTGACAATTCAATTTCCGTAATTATTTCTTTCACTGCTTTCATCTCGATATCGGCTTTGTTAGGGAAATAGTATTGGTTTACCCAGATTCCGCCCAGGGTAGCAACAATTTCTAGGTTATCGTCAATGACCATATTGGGATGATCCTCTGTGGGCAACCTGGAGGTATTTGCCCAATAATCATGAACAGGTTTTTCAAAATACCCTTTCACGAAATTAGATAATCTATGTTTTTCTATATCCTTTGTTCGTATACCGTTGCCGGACCAGATATAAATGCTGTGACCTCTATGGGTTAGATATTGAAATAATTCCCCTACGTGGGGCCTGAGGGATCCATCGACCCCCAATATCGTGTAATCAGTGTCAAAAAATATGTTCAATGGGTAGTTCTATGCGTGGACCCCACCAGGGTTCAAAATTTCTCTAGCGATAACCATTTTTTGAACCTCAGTTGGGCCTTCCCCAATTCTACGGATTCGTGCCTCTCTATACCATCGTTCCAAGGGCAGCCATTCCGTTACGCCCATCCCCCCGTGAATTTGTATCGCTCGGTCAACTACATTACCCAAAGTTTCGGCAGAATGTATCTTAGCTACAGAAGCCGCTTGTCTGAAGTCTTCTCCGTTATCGAATTGCCACGCGGCTTCCCAAACAAGCCATCTACAAGCTCTTATTTCTATTTCACTATCAACAAGCATCCATTGAATTGCTTGACGGGATGCCAATGGGGCTCCGAAAGTTTCCCTTGTTTTGGAATATTCCACTGCCATTTTATGGGCGGCAACGGCTACTCCTAAGTTAGATGCTGAATAAGGTATTCGTGCTCTGGCCAATAATTTATTTGCAAGTAGATCCCACCCACCGTCCACTTCACCCAATACGTTTTCGCTTGGGACCCGCAAATCATCAAAAAATAGTTGGCCTGGATAATATGCTCTCATTACAGGCACTGGTTCCACTGTGAGGCCCGGCCAATCATTTTCCACGATGAAAGCTGTTATTCCTCTCCTGCTTTCTGAGTCCGTACGTGCAAACACGATTCCCCAATCCCCCCATGGAGATCCACTTATGAATATCTTGCTTCCATTTATAATCCAGTCGTCCCCATCTCTTTTGGCATGAGTTTGTATGGCCCTAGCTGGGTCGGAGCCACCACTGGGTTCTGTGATCGCAAACCATCCTTTTAGTTTGTGCTCTACAGTAGGGAGGCCATATTTTTTTATCTGATATTCGTCTCCAGCCCATATAATTTCCGGAGGGGCATCACCCATTGTTCCGTAAGCAGGACAATAGAGACCGGCAGCGTGTTGAACCATTTCCTCGGTAATGACCGCATTTGCAAATAGAGAAAGGCCTGCCCCACCATGTCTTTCAGGAACGGCTAAACACCATAAGCCCATTTCTCTAGTTTTCTGAGAAAGCCTTGAAAAATCGTTTTCAGAAATGGTTATAGAATCGTGAGGTATTTTTTGTTCCAAGGGTATTATTTCATTTTTGTTGAAATCCCTGACCAAGTTTCTTGTCAGTCGTAATTCCTCTGGTAGTTCATATCTTTCTGTCATATTGGTTTGATACCTTAGTTAATGTTATTTCCCTTGGAATATCGGTTTTCTTTTCTCTGCGAAAGCTTTCGGACCTTCTTCGGCATCTTCTGTGGTTTTTAAAAGAGATTGCATCATTACTTCCATTCTAAGCCCTTGTTCTAGTTGCATGTACTGGCTTTTGACTGCTAATTCTTTGATAGCTCTGACTGCTAAAGGTCCGTTCTCACAGATTATTGATGCTCGTTTTTCAGCTTCACCCATTAGTTCTGAAGTGGAGACTATTTCGTTTATCAGCCCGTATTTGAGGGCTTCTTCCGCAGATAAACGCTCCCCACTTAGTAATAACCACATGGCTACAGGGTAGGGGAGTTGTCTTAATGTCCTTTGGGTACCCCCATTTCCAGGTAAGATACCTCTTTTTACCTCAGATAAGCCGAATGATGCATTTTCTGTTGCTAGCCTTATGTCTGTGGCCATTAGAAGTGTCATTCCACCTGCAAGGCAGTACCCGTTGACGGCAGCTATGACAGGCTTCCATACTTCCAAACCTCTATTAAGTATCTGCTCGTCCTGAGTTTGCCATAATTCCCATTTTTCGGGATTTCTTGGGATAGTTTTTTTTAAATCTGCCCCTGCTGAGAATGCTTTATCTCCTGCACCCGTTATTATCGCGCACCAAATATTCGGATCGTCTCTAATTTCTATCCAGGCTTGAGATAATTCACTGTATGTCTCGGGGTCCATAGCATTCATAACTTCCGGTCTGTTAATGGTTAAATAGGCGATTTTATTTCGTTTTTCAAATATTAGAGCCACTGTTTCTTCCCTTTATTTGGGTGAGATTTAAATGATATGAGTGATTGTATCCAATTTAATGTCAAATACGTCATTTTCTTATTTATCTAAGAGTAGACCCTGTCAATTGGCTCAAGCGGGGTGGTGCCTTTGTCAATAAGCGAATCGATAGTGGACATATCTCTTGCCAGTAGGTCCGAGAGTATAGGCAGGGTGTGCTCTGAGAACATCGGAGCCCTGATACCTAAATTCGTCGAGGATTTATCGAATTTAAAAGGCAGGCCTGGGCTGGTATACTCGCCCGCATCGGGATGTTCAACAGTGTCCAGATAGTTTCGTTCAGAGACGTGAGCATCAGAGAGTATGTCAGAGGCTTTAGCCACCATTCCAGCTCGTATACCTCTGATTTGCATTAAATGCATAGCTTCCTTGTTACTTTTGCTCTTAGTCCAACTAGTTATTTCTAATTCTATTTTTTCTCTATTCAATCTCCGCAAACTTACTTCAGATAAGTTTTTGTCATTTCTCAATTCAGTGGATTCAATTACTTCACATAATGCCTGCCACTCCTGATCTGACTCGACTGAGATCGCAATCCAGGAATCATCACCCTTGCATTGGAATATTCCATGTGGATAGAAGACTGGGTGATCGTTACCGATTCTTTCTGGTTCTTTTCCAGTGAATTGATACTCTATGAAATATTCACCAATTACTGACATTGTTGCTTCTCTTAGGACAATCTCTAGATGCTGCCCTTCACCTGTTTGGTACCTACGGAAAAGGGCGGCCATTATTCCAGTGGCGACATGAAATCCAGAATTGTGGTCGGCATAGAAATTACCTGGTTTGTGAGGTTGGCCATTTTTGTATCCTGTTATCGATGATAGGCCTCCCAATGCATCTGTACCTGGTCCGAATGAAATGTAATTGCTCCATGGCCCTTCAAGTCCTAAAGCTGGCATAGATACCATTATCACGTCTGGCTTCACGGCTCTAAGATCTTCATAGGTAAGACCTAAATTCCCCATGACCCTTGGGCTGTAATTTTGGATCACTATGTCACTGATACTTACCATTTCTTTGAACAATTCTTTGCCTGTAGCTTGTGTCAAATCTATAGCTATACTTTTTTTGGTTCTGTTTACCTCATTGAATGTGCTCACTTTGTTATATGCCCTGCCTTCTTCGTCGTCACCGTGCATTGCAATGTTTCCAATAGCTCTGCCCCAAGGCAGTTCCACTTTGAGTATTTCAGCGCCCATGTGACCCAGTATTCGGGTGGCTACAGGGCCAGCAATAACATTAGTAAGGTCAGCAATCCTGATATTGGACAACGGAGTTGATTTTGGCATTTACACAACACCTTTGGTTTTCAAATCAATTATTTTGGAGACGCAAATCTTTAGATCTTGTTCATATATCTCGTGATTATTTTGTCCGAGTATTGGGGCAGGTAAAGCCTCCCATTCAGCTGTTTTTAGGCGAAAAGGCGAGGTTGGGTAGGACATTTTACCTACTACTTCATGCTCTATTGGGGCGAAAAATTTCCTATGCTGGTTTTGAGGATCTGACATGGTTTCCTCAATTGACTGAACCATAGTAAAAGGTACCCTGACTTCTTGAGCAAGAGTCTGGACCTCCTCGCGAGTGTGATCTCGCAACCATTCGGTTATGAGTTCATCAATCTCATCGGCGTGTTCTCTCATTCTGCTCATAACCTCATCATCTGCTAATCGCTCGTTTCCTGTCAGGAAGCCTATTCCTTCCGGATTACTGGGAGAATAATGGACATGCACCCACCCATCCTTGCAAGGTAAAAGGGTAGAGGGATAGGCCCCTGTTGGTTCCCGAGTTATGAGTCTGGTGCCAGCTCTAGTCGGATCGGAGCCGGTTTTATGATATGTTTGGAAATAAGCGACACCGTCAAAGGTACTGGTTAGAGCCTCAGTCGCTGACACATCTATGTGGTCTCCATGGCCTGATAGTGACCTAGCAATAAGGGCGGCTATTATGGACATAGAACCAGCTAATCCACATTGGTATTCTGCTTGCCTACCGCCAGCTTTCATTGGCTCTTTATCTTCGTCTCCCGTCAGGTGCATGTAGCCGCTCATCGCGTAAGACACAATGTCTGAGCCTTCAAAGTTGCTGTATGGGCCAAATTGTCCAAAATAGGTTAGAGAACACATTATCAACCCAGGGTTTGGCTTAGATAATTCATCGTATCGGAATCCCATCTGACTCATTAATCCTGGTTTGAAATTTTCAACAAGTATGTCTGACTCAGTGCACAGTTTTAGGAAAATATCTTTGGCTTCTGGATTCGTGACATCTAGGGTGATGCTTTTTTTCCCAGCATTAAGGTATAGGTGTGGCGCACTCGTTTCTATGTTCGGCTCGTTGTTAAAGAATGGACCGAAAGATCTGCATATGTCACCAATCTGTGGTATTTCGACTTTAATAACATCGGCCCCCAGGTCTCTTAATACTTTGGTGCAATAGCCTCCGGCATAGCCACTGCTAATGTCTAATATTTTTATACCGCTTAAAGCTAGTTCAGATTTTGCCACGTTATTGATTAACCTTTTCCAGAGACACTTAGTGTAGTAATTCCTATCACCGATAATAAATGATAAATAAATTCAACTGACATTATAATCCGACTAAAGGTTTGAATCCGAGGAGACCTATTAATGAATATTCACATTCCAAAATTTGGATTGAACAGAAACGACACAAGCTCAATATCGGCTTTTGCTGCTGATGTTGTGAGAGCAGAAGAAGCGGGTTGGGATTGCGCATTTCTACCTGATTCTCAGTTACGCCGACGAGATACGTATGTTTTGCTTTCAGCTGCGGCTCAAGCGACTTCGGAAATAACGATTGGAACATTGCTAGCAAACCCAGTGACTCGACATCCTTCAGTAACAGCCTCCAGTATAGCCACAGTGGCTGAATTAGCTCCCAATAGGACTATTTTGACCATGGGTATAGGAGATACAGCAGTGCGGCTTGCTGGACTACGCCCTGCTCGAATTAAGGAGCTGGAATCTAGTGTTCACATGATGAAGTCATTGTTAAATGGCGAACCTGTAGATGTAGGAGCGGTACAACCTGCCAGGTTGCCATTTCCCCAAGAGGTGCCAATATGGCTTGCAGCAGGCGGTCCTAAAACTTTGGAAATGGCAGGTTCTTGTGCAGATGGAGTTTTTATAAGAGTTGGAACTGATATCGGGAACATTGAAACCGCGGTAAAGAAAATAAGATTGGGTGCCTTAAAGTCCAATGGTGATCCAAATTCAGTGAAAATTGGAGCGGTTTTTCATACAGTATTTTTTGAAGACGAAAAATCATCTCTTTTGATGGCTAAATCTATGGCCGCAGGATACTACGAATACTCGCCAATGTTGCTGGATAATATTGGCCTTACTTGGGAAGGCCCTCATCCGGAAGAATTAAAAAAACAAGGAAAAGTTTGGCCTGATTTTCACCACGCACCTGACTTAATTGAAAGTGGGCGGACGGTAGATTTTTTAAGCCAAAGACATGCTGATGCCTTTTGCCTAAGAGGTGATGCCCCTCAGATCGCTAATCAGATAATTAGGATTTTGAAGGAATGTAAAATGCTAGATATTGAATTTGAATATGTTGTTTTGCAACCGATACCTAACCCTCCGACACCAGATTTAGGTAAAGAATCATATATTGAGCGGGTACCTGAGCGTATTCTTTCTACTGTAAGAAACTCTCTTATTAAATAAATTACACATATTTCTTTATGACTGTTAATCTACTGTTAATCTATGACTAACTAGGAGTTATGTGTATTTTATTACACCATATTTGACATATATGGAAATATGGTCAAAGGTGTATGTATCAATATTTTAGAGAAACGCCCTTGATAGAAGAAAACATTGAATTGAATACACGTGCATCTGCCTGTCCGCATTGCGGAGGGAAAATGATGTTGCGATCTGAAGAAATCATTTGTTTGATGTGTGGCAAGACTAATTATTTACCTATCAAAACACTGGCGGCAATTCCCAGGCCAGAATACAGAGAGGAATTAATTACATCCTTGGATAAAACATCATTTAAGATTAAATATAGAATCATGAACCGCGCTTTGTTATCGCGATTGCCTGAAAAGGGTTCCGGTACGATCCAACCCTATGCTTCTTGTGTGAATATTTCAGGGCCTACTCGAACGTTGACTGCCGCTCATTCAAGGGAAAACTTAAAAAAAGGGTTTTATAGAGCTACGGGTTTGAGATTGAAAGATTTAGAAGAGGCTCTGAGTTGAACCTTGGGATCGTGAAGTTTTTTTTGGCCAATCGCATCCATCATTCCTTTGAAAATGAAGGTATGTAGTGGGAAACCGGTACCAATAACCGGTAATGTACTCTTGGACCATTCGATATTTGCTTAAAACTGTCGGACTAAAGCCTACCTCTTGGCGTACCTTGTAATCTCTAGTGTTTTCACTTCACTTATTTGATCGGAAATTAAGTTTTGATCAACGCCTAAGTCTAAAAGTATGTTTTTGAAAAGGTCAGGATAGCGGGATTTGTCAGGTTCCCATAAACCAACCACGTAATTTTTCAGACAGTCAAAAGAAAACATTTCGGATCCCTATCTTGTATATTCCTAAATACTGTTGAATTAAAAATTGCGTTATAATACAACTTAATCAAAATAAGTGCGCCAAGATACTCTGTTTTGGGCACTGAGCAAATTCAGAGGAATCTTTTTGATGAATATAATCATCGCTGGTGCCACAGGATTTATTGGTAGTGAACTGGTTGCTTTTTTGAAAGGGAGGGGGCATGTCCTCACCGCGCTTGTCCGAGATGTAAGTAGAGCGTCGGAACAACTTGGAACCGACGCCAAATTGATTAGTTTTGGAAGCACTGACAAAGAGTTAATAACTGAATTTGAAAACTCTGAGGTAATAGTTAACTTGGTTGGCCGCCCATTGGCTCCCTCTAGGTGGTCGAAAGCAAAAAAAGAGGAATTTTTTGACAGTCGAGTTGGTGTTACCAAAAGAATGGTGTCAATCATGGGGGAGTGTAAGAATCCACCATCTATTTTGGTGTCGGCTAGCGCTGTTGGTTATTACGGAGACCGCTTTGACGAAGAAATCACGGAGGCCTCTAAGAAAGGTGATGGATTCCTAGCTGATCTTTGCGATTTATGGGAAAAAGCAGCTTTCGAGGCGGAAAATTTTGGGACTAGAGTGTGCACCTTGCGGATTGGTGTGGTTTTAGGAAGGGAAGGTGGGTTTTTGAAGCAGATGTCATTACCTTTTGAAATGGGTATAGGGACTTACACTGGCAATGGTAATCAATGGGTTCCATGGATTCATTATTTAGATCTTTTAAGGATCATAGATCTAGGTATAAATGATGAAAGCATATCTGGACCGATAAATTGCACTTCACCCAAGCCGGTGACGGGTAAAAGTTTTGCAAAATCTTTGGCTTCTATTCTGGGCGCCAAGATACTTATTGGGTTACCCGCGTTATGTCTCAGGCTTGTTTTTGGAGAGGGAGAAAAAGTATTAACGAGTAGCCAAAAAGCTTATCCAAATTTCTTACAGGAAAAAGAATTTCAGTTTGTTCATGAAGATTTAGTACATGCTTTGAATGAGGAATGTTCTCCTAAAGGAGTCAGTATCACCAAAATAGATATTCGGGAAATACACTCTGGTAATTCAGCTAAAAATTTGCCTGAACTGTCTCGGGCTCAATACAAAATTGAGACCTCCGTAAAATTGGAGGTAGACTCCAAAGTGGCTTTTGAATTTTTTTCCTCTCCTTTTAATTTGGGACTGACTACTCCCAATTGGATGGGATTCTGTATAACTGAATCTTCCCCCGATATGGGTGAGGGTTCAGAATTTGAATACAAAATCAATCTTGGGCCTATTCCGATGAAATGGAGAACAAAAATAATTAAATGGGCGCCCGACGATTTATTTGTGGATTACCAAAAGAAAGGACCATACAGGCTGTGGTGGCACCAGCACCGTATTATTACGGAAGAGGCTTCTACTTGTCGTATGGAAGACAAAGTTCTTTATAGTATCCCGGGATGGTTTTTAGGTAGGGTAGCTCACAAATACATAATTAAAAGCATCTTAGTAAGGATATTCGCTCACAGAATGAAAGTTATACAAATGCGTTTTGGGGGTAGTAATTATGACTCGTCGTAATAATGACGATTTTGTTTTATTGAACCGCTTCAGAGGGCGTTTGCTCAACCATTTGACTTCGGTTGATCGGACTGGAAGTGTCTCGGTGATTGAGGAGGCATTGCGTTATAACTGTACACCAGCTTCTATTTACAATTCAGTTATAACTCCTGCAATGGTGGAACTAGGAGAGCTATGGCATGGAGGACGAATCACTATTGCCCACGAACATCATGCCAGCCAGATCGTGGACGGTCTTATAAACATGGTGGTCCAAAAATCGCAAAGGTTCTCGGTTAATGGTCTCCGTGCCTTGGTTACATCTCCTTCTGGTGAAAATCATTGGATTGGGGCAAAAGTTTTCGCTAATTTGCTGTTTCTAGAAGGTTGGGATGTTGAATATATAGGAGTGGATACCCCGGCGGCAGATCTGGCCAAATATCTTACTGAGATTGAGGTAGATGTTGTTGCGTTGTCTGTAGTTTTACCCAGTAATATTCTGAGTGTAGAGGATGCTGTTTCAATAATCGAAGCTATGGACAATCCACCTTTTGTGATCTTGGGAGGTCCAGCTTTCAAGGGATTTGTTGATGAAATCGGGAAAGCGGCAATTGTGGACAATTTTGCTACGGGGCTGACAGTTTTACAGGATGCTATGGGAATAGGGGCTAGCAACTTATCGTTACAAGACACACTTCTAGGTGTAGGTGGAAAAGTTTTGGAGATCCGAAGAACCAAAGGTATGAACCAAGGTGAATTAGCGGTTCTTGCAGGGGTTGATAGGGCTTACATAAGTCTGGTTGAAAACGGTAAACAAAATTTAACGATGGGAGCTTTATTCAAACTGGCGGAAGCCTTGGGAACGTCAGTAAATACGTTAATGGCATCTTCAAAGTAATCCCGTAAATATATTTCAGTGTGGGTTGAAGAAAACTTAGCTGTGAATCTTTCGGAGAATTGATACTGGTGCACTAATACCAGAAGAGGTGTGTGTGTTTACCTCGCTTCTTAATTGGGCTGTTTCTTGTTTTATGTTGGGTGTGACCTGGTTGATTTATGTTGTTTTTTTACCCGTTATATTCATATGTAAATCCTAACGATTTTAAGGAACATAATTCTGCCTATGGAGAAAATTTCCCCTATGGTGCCACCTGTTATGACTATTGAAGTCGTAATAGCTTTAGGCGGTTACTTTAAATCCCAAGGGAATCAGGGGTAGTATTAGCCATTAATTTGCCTCTGGTGAGGCTGGTTTGTATGTAGACAATATTGTTCAAATTTCTTACCATCGGAGTTTGGAATTTCCAGTAACCCAAATTCCATACACAAAAATTTTAATTAGCACCAATTAAATAAGAATTGTTCTACGAACTTTGAGGACCTTTTGGGAACTATGGGTTATGATCTCATTGGTGGGGATCTAACCCCCTGTATTGGAATTGAAATTTAACTAACACAGCGCCAGCCAAGATAATTACAGTAGTTGTGGCGATCAAATCGAAACGTATTAGCCATCCTGCAATTATTGTGGATACAAAGGCGAAAACACCAGCGTATGCTGGCCTTCTTGTAATTATTAATATCAAGAAAGAAGGTAAAACTGCTATCAAAGCACCGACTGGAAGGAGAACAATTCCGGCTCCCATAGTGGTGGCCATCCCAACCCCACCTGGTTTCCCCCATGGTTTTATAACCATATGGCCTATAAGGAAAAAGATGATTCCGATGGTTGCAATCCACGTTGGGTATCCTAAAAGGATAACAGGGAGAGTGATTAATAAACCTTTGACTATATCAATAAAAAAAACTGAGATTCCATATATTGGCCCGATCTTTGCATAAATATTTGAGGCTCCAGGGTTACCTGTTCCTATGGAACGGATATCGACATTTTTAAATTTTGATATCAGATCGCCGACGGAAATGGTTCCTATGAAGTAAGATGCGAGTCCCCATATGGTTGATAGGATGATGTAGTTCAAATTTACAATGCTCTCGTATTCGGATGATTCTTGTTAAACGTTATCACACGCGTATAAGAACAATAAATGTACCTGATAATCAAAATATTATGAAACAACAAAAAAACCAAAAGATTGATGGATGAGAGGGATAATATTAATATTCCGCCCGAAGTTGTAAAAGATAAATCAATAACTAAAGGACTACTTGGGTGCCTGCCATTCATTTCGTCCTCGATATTTTTGCATGCAAGTTTTTATTATAAAAACAATATTGTTGCTAATCATTCCTTGTTCAATTCAAATCCTGAAATATTACTGTGGACGGCGAATCTATTATGGGTTTTTAGTTTCCTGATTATTTTTTTATTCATTTATCACTCTTTATCAATGACTAGACGAAGTCATTTTCATAGCATAGTTCCTTTGGGTTTGGTAGTGGTGATCGGCATTACATGTACATCGATTAATACTTATATTCTTTGGTACTACAACGCCGTATCATTTAATTAATTCCACACAATTAAGAAGATATATGATTGATTATGCCACTAGCTAATGGAGATAAAATACCTTATACATTCTTCCCAGGAACTTTCACAAATTCATCCGCCAAAGAATTATGCCAACTCGATGGGGTTACGGATAAATTCAATAGGATTGACGTTAAAATGATTGGAATTTCATGTGATTCGCCTTTTCTGAAAACACGGGCACCCCAAATTACATTGACTTCACCTTAATAATTGATCACAACCTGGATTGCATTGATGCTTTTGTGGTCATTTGTAGGCCTGTCAAGAATGGAAGGTTATAAGAGTGCAAACCGTGCGGTGTTCATTTTAGCTGAAGACGGAACCATTATTTCCAGTTGGATAGGAGAGCATCTAGTGATGGTTCCAGTTCATGGCCTTATCCTTCGCCATATTTAACTCTTTCATACGTACCTCCAATTAACGAAAAGGCAGTATTTAAAATATTAATATTAAGTATTCAGACCCAGTCATTGACAGCGCTATTTCACAGTGATTAAATCGTTTGATTGTATATACTAATAAATATACTTAGTACGTACTTACTTTATCAAAATATATGCACGAAATATGAGTAATGGCTAGCCAATGTCCAGCAGTTACTGTTGCCAACCCGTGAATAATGTCATGGGTCAACAGAATAAATAAGGAGTAAACGGTAATCATGAACAGCATCGTTGTTACAGTAGCCCTGTTTGTAGCAGCTTTCGCAACAATCTTTGCTGGTTGCACTACAGAAGTACTGAAGGCAGTACCTGTAGAGGTAGTCGCCGAGAAAGAAATTGTAAAAATAATAGAAGCCCCTATGGTTGGAACTATAGTCAAGGATCTTGACCCTGGTGAATTAGTTCTTTATTCCGGAAGGTCTGAGAGCCTTGTTGGGAACATAGTCAAACAGTTTGAACAAGTGACTGGAATAGACGTACAGGTCAAATATGGCAAAACCTTTCCGATTGCTACCATGATTCTTGAAGAGGGGCTTAATAGCCCTGCTGATGTATATTTCGCACAAGACCCGGGGGGTCTGGGGTTTTTAGCCAAGGAAGGTCGCCTTATTGCGATTCCCAGGAGTATAACTGACCGGGTTGCCGACTGGGCGAAGCCAAAGGATGGTAAATGGGTTGGTATATCTGGTCGGGCTAGGACCTTGGTTCATACGGCTACAATCGAATCCGCTGATTTACCTTCGTCTCTTGATGATTTAACAGATCCTAAATGGAAAGGTAAATTGGGATGGGCTCCCACAAATAGCTCCTTCCAGACGATGGTTACTGGAATGAGAGCCAGCTGGGGAGAAGCAAAGACAAAGCAATGGTTGACGGATATGTTAGCCAATGAACCTATTGTTTATCCAAAGAACACTCCTCAGGTGGCTGCTGCTGCTGCTGAGGAAATAAGTATAGGTCTGGTTAACCATTATTACCTGCACCGTTTCATTTCAGAACGAGGTGACACATTTAATGCCCGAAATCTTTTTTTGAGTGACGGTGGCCCCGGCAGTTTGGTAATGGTAGCCGGCGCAGGAATAATCGATACAGGAAAAAATCGTGTCAACGCTGAAAAGTTTCTTACTTTTATGACCTCAAAGGTAGCTCAGCAATATTTCACCGAGCAAATATATGAATATCCAGTTGTTGAGGGAGTAAAAACTCACAGGTTACTTACTCCGTTGGCTGATCTCAACAAACCAGATTTGACGATAGAAGACTTATCAGATTTGGAAGGAACCCAAGTCATTTTTAGAGATTTAGGAATGCTGGATTAGAAAAACTAGCTGGACTTTGTGGTTGTAACACATGATACGGGATTGGCTAGGGCCTATGCAGATAAAATTGTCAGAGAGCGGTAGGGTTGCTTTTGATGGATCTCTGAGGGATATCTGTAGGTTATAAGGATTAATTCTTAGATATCTTCTAAAAATAGGATATTGGTAATTTGAAAACGATGCGTTGATTTATTTGTCATGATTAAGGCACTCCCATATGATCTCATATATTATGAAACTTCAAGATTAACGAAGTGCGTAGGATATGTGATATGAATCTACCTGAAAAGATGAAATTCGGTATATTTCTGGGCCCTTTCCACAGGGTGGGTGAAAATCCCACTTTGGCTTTAGAGAGGGATATGGAGTTGATTCAATGGTTGGATAAGCTGGGATATGATGAGGCATGGATAGGAGAACATCACAGCGCAGGCTGGGAAACTATTTCGTCTCCTGAGCTATTCATAGCTGCAGTAGCAGAAAGAACGAGGCATATAAACCTCGGTACAGGGGTTGTAAGTCTTCCTTATCACCATCCTTTTATGGTTGCTAACAGAATGGTCCAATTGGATCATATGACTAGAGGTAGAACCATGTTTGGTGTGGGTCCAGGAGCTTTGCCTACAGACGCATATATGATGGGCATTGATCCAACCACCCAGAGAGAAAAAATGGATGAGGCCCTAGGGATTATACTGAGGTTATTTACAGAAATCGAACCAATAACATATAAGAGTGATTGGTTTGAACTAAATGAGGCTTTGCTGCAACTCAGACCTTATCAGAGGCCGCATATGCCGATCGCTGTTGCGTCGATCCAATCTCCTTCTGGGGTTCAGCTAGCTGGTAAACATGGAGCTTCTGTTCTAACTATCACCGTACCGAGGGACCCTCTGGCTGATCGTGCAGACTTCGGGAAGTTATGGGATATAGCAGAAGAGTCGGCTGAACAACATGGGAAAGTTGTAAAAAGAGAGGATTGGCGATTGGTGGTACCAGTACACCTGGCGGAAACCAGAGAGAAGGCCCGGGAACAGGTCAGAGAAGGAGCTGCAGGGTTCTTAAGGGACTATTCCGAAGGTACTAATGGGAGGAAACCAGTATTCGACGGACCAAGGGACCAAGTTGTCGATTGGATGTCTGATAACGGGTTTTGGATAGTCGGAACCCCCGATGACTGTATTGAAGGCATTAATAATTTGGCTGAAGAGAGTGGTGGATTTGGTGGATTTCTGGTGCAGACCATCGATTGGGCTCCACGTGACAGCATTCTCCGTAGCTATGAGCTTCTAGCGAGATATGTGATGCCGCAATTTCAAGGCTCCGTTACAGGATTGGAAATTTCAAATCAGTGGGCTAAAGACAGGGTAGATGTTCTTTTGGATGGTAGGGTCCGGGCTATCGAAAAAGCCAAGTCAGATTATGGAGGGTCGGTGAATCTTTCCTAGAACAGGTTTGTGGAAGCCACGATTTGGTCTGTTTTTACCATGGCAGACTCATAGCCAGTTGTGAGTGCAGTTACATCATGACAGCAGTTGAGCCAAGTGGCTCCTCTCGCTACTGCCATACCCATTGATTCACCCGGATCTACAGCTGTGCCCATGAACTTGCCATGTAGTTTGCACGCTGCCCCAACCTTATCAAAGGCCTCTAATATGACGGGTTTAGTGACTGGATCCCCTGGGTCTCTGTGGACACCATAGCTTTGAGAAAGGTCTCCGGGTCCTACAAAAAGCAAATCAATACCAGGAACTGAAGCAATCTCATCGCATGCTTCTACTCCCTCCTTATCTTCTATCATCACACCAAGAAGCACATTTTCATTGGCAATGTCGTAATAGGCCGGTTTTTCACTTTTACCAAAGGAGGAATCTCTGCCACCACCCATCCCTCTCATACCTTCAGGATGATACTTGGCCATTTCAACGAACGCTTCAGCCTCTTCTTTACTTTTACAATGAGGCCAAATTAAACCAGATGCCCCAATTTCCAACGTTTTTATTATTTGGTTATAAGGTCCGTGAGGTATTCTGACGAATACATCTATTTCGCAGGCGCGTGCTGCTAATACCAGTGTGGCAAGATCTTTGAAATCTGCGTGGCTGTGCTCCATGTCAACCCAAACGCACTCGTAACCAACTGATGCGATTGTTTCGACTACGGTAGGGTCGAAAACTCTATTTATCTCCGGTACTTTGATGGTTTTACCATTCAATAAGTCAGACTTCGTACGGTTTTTTCGATAACTATTAATCATATGAATTCTCCGGGGTGATCAATTGGTTAATGCTGGAACTTAGCTTGGGAATTACTTCATTTTGAAAAAGAGCCATGCTGTTTAACCAGTCTCTTTTATCAGATTCATCTATCCAGTCGAATGACATATTTATCAGTGTGCCGAAAGGACCGAGGTATTCTGAGATTTCTTGCAGGCGAGTAATTACAGTTTCGACTGATCCGGCGATGACTAATTCGTTGATGATGTAATCTTCAGTTATCTCGCTATCTGGTTCGTTAGGGTCGGATTTCATAATCGCAAGGCCAGGGCCTTTTTTTATGGCTGATGCTAAGTATTTATAGGCTTTGAGTATACTGTTATTTTTTGCTTTTTTGATCGCTTCCTCGTCAGAATCAGCGATGAATATGGTCCGCGCAAGTTTCCAATTAGACCTGTCGGGTTCGGCATTTGCCAATCTTCTAGACCTTGAATAAGTTCTCCAGTTGTCTTTTAGAACGGGTAAGGAAGTTATCGAGTGGCTGAAGGGGGAAAATCCGTATTTAGCAGCTATTTTCGCCGAATTCGAGTTATACCCTGTGATTGGAACAGAAATCGGAGGATAAGGTGTTTGTAATGGTTTTTGAATTTTCCCGTAGCCAATAGCTTCATCGCTACTTTTCAACACTATATTCCAATATTTGCCTTTTATTTCGTAGGGAGGCTCTTTTTCCCACATCTCCAATATCATGCCCATCGCTTCCTCTGACATTTTCTGCATTTCTGAACTTTGAAGGTCGTACAGTTCAAAATCTGAAGGAGCCCCACCATGCCCAAAGGCAATGTTAAGCCGGCCATGCGAAAAATGGTCCAAAAATGAAAGCCGATTTGCTACTTGGGCGGGATGATGAAAATTCAAAAGAAGAGGTGCAGGTCCAATTCTTATTTGTTCTGTTTGCCTGAACCCGGCAGCTATGAACATTTCAGGGCTGACGATTGGTTCCCATGACAAAGTGTGATGCTCACCAACCCAAAACTCATCGATTCCTAACTTATCCGACTCAATTAGCAGTTCCATGTCCTCATCGTGGCATTGAGCTAATTCTTTGCCCGGAGGATGGAAAGGCATTATGAAAATTCCAGATTTTATGTTAGGCATATCAGGGCCCCGCTAGATTGAATAAGCTAAAGTTCAGCATGCCGGCAGTATAAATGCAATTAAACAAATCTAACAAATTCTTAAAACTCCGGCTTTCCCGTGTTTTCAGCTATAATCGCATAATTAGGCATTACGTCGATTAATGAAAATCATATGAGGAATAAGGAATGGCAGGAGAATTTTCCAAATTTGAAGTGCAAGAAATAGTGATTCCTGAAGGAAAACTTCAGATGCGGATTGCTGGGGAAGGAGAGCCATTGCTGTTGCTCCACGGTGAGTTGGGTTTTCCCGGTTGGATGGGGTATCACAGAACATTGTCAGAACAATTTAGAGTTATGGCTCCAAGTCACCCTGGGTATGATGGGTCAGATAGACTGGACTGGGCTATGCATGTAAGCGATATAGCCGGAGTGTATCTTCAGATTCTGGATGATCTTGAATTATCGGGAATCAAGATGATGGGCTTTTCAATGGGAGGTTGGCTGGCTGCGGAAATGGCTGCAATGGATCCAGGTAAGTTTTCAAAACTTGTACTTGTCGGACCTATGGGAGTTAAACCAGAGAAGGGTGAGATTTACGATCTTTTTCTTAATCTGGCCACTGAATTCTTAGAAGAAAGTTTTTTGGACCCAGATTCGGTGGAAGAGTATGCCACTATAAGACCTAGTGAGCCTTCTCCAGAACAGGAAGAAGTGTGGGAAGTGGGACGGGAGCAGTCTGCCAGATTGGCATGGAAACCTTTTATGTACAACCCGACATTGCCTCACTTATTGCGAAGATTAAAAACACTTCAAACACTCATAATTTCAGGTAAACAAGATTCTATAGTTCCTTTCGATTCATTAAGAATATACAACGAATCTATACCAGGATCTTCACTAAGCTTAATAGACCAAAGCGGACATAGGCCAGAGATAGAAAAACCTGAAGATTTTCTTAAAGTAGTAACAAATTTCCTTAAGTAATGGTAAATTACCCCAGATAGAGAGGAGCATATGTTCATAGGACATTTTACGGAGAGGCCATACCAAGATCCAAAGTCCGGCTACTTTGGGGCCACCGGCAAGTCGATCAAAGACTTGACCGTTAGCAATGATATATACGATCCAATGTTGGGATCTGACCTGTACAACAGGTACTTAGATGAAAAAATTTATGCAGAGGAGATGGGTTTTGATGGACTGATGTTAAATGAGCACCATAGCAGCCCTTTCTGCATGGGTAGTACTGTTAACGTAGAAGCCTCCATTCTTGCTCGTATTACGAGTAAGGCAAAGATAGTACTTTTGGGCAATGTTCTTCCTATTTGGGATGACCCGCTTTGGTTGGTTGAGCAACTAGCAACCATTGATATGATTTCCAAAGGCCGGTTGGTTTCAGGATGGGTTAGGGGTACTGCCAGAGAGAGTGTTGCTCATAATTCCCCTCCTGCATATAACTGGGAAAGATTTCAAGAGGCACATGAATTTATCATTAAGGCATGGACTGAACCAGGACCTTTTAGATGGGAAGGGAAACATTACCAATACCGATACGTTAATCCTTGGGTGAGACCATACCAAAAGCCCCATCCCCCAATAATGCTACCGGGGGTAGTAAGCAGAGATTCAGTGGTATGGGCTGCTAGACAACGAATACCGTATGTAATGCTGGCAACTCAACTTGAACCAACAAGACAATCTTTTGAAGTTTATAAAGAGACAGCCAGAGAAGAAGGTTATGAAGCAGGCCCTCAGAATTTTGGATACCTATGGAAAGTTCACGTGGATGAAACTGAGGAACTTGCAGAAGAAGTTGCAAGAAAGTTTGTGCAAGGCCCCAGTAACCCGTTCAACGCGGGGAATGAAGGTACTGCCAATCCGGCTTTAAATAAACTTCCAGGCATGACTTCACGTAGAAGGACACTTCCAACTGCACAGGTTGCTACTGCCAATCGAGGTGGCCAACTTTCGAGGTCCTTCGAAGACCAAGTAGACGACCACACCATAATATTCGGTACTCCCAAAACGGTAATTCCCAAAATACGACATGTATTGGAATACCTTAGACCAGGATCTGTGTTTTTCTGGGACGGAGACGGGGCGATGACACATGATGACCAGATGAGGAGTCTTCGATTAATGGGTGAAGAAGTCTTACCTGCTGTTAGAGAAATAGCAGATGAACTTGAACTTCCTAGCTCGTTTGAGGTTGACCCCAAAACAGGGAAAAAATTTGATGCAATGGAATCTGAGACCCCCGACGAAATTGCTGCTACCCCTGGAGACTGAAGAAAATAATATGAATCTCTCTGAGAATTTCAATGATCTCAGAGAGATTCATACATTTTGATCCTACGCGAACCGGTTCCAGGTTGGGTTAATTAAAACCTCATTTATTGTTACGTGTGGTGGTTGCTTTGCGAGAAACAATATGAGCTCGCCAAGATCTTCTGATTGAAGTATTCTGGCCTGATCCTCTGCACTCACAGGTACGGGACGTTGTTCTAAGATCGGTGTAGCGACTTCTCCGGGACATAATGCTGTTGCCCGGATCCCGTTGTTTCTTTCCTCGATGATTAAACTGGCAGTCATTGCGTTCATTGCATGTTTCGCAGAAGTGTAAGCGGGTCCTGTTAAGGCTCCGGCACTTTTAGCCGCCATGGAAGAAATATTAATGATAAGCCCGCCTCCAGTGCTTCTCATCGAAGGTAGTACCGCTTGGCAACAGTAGAAAGCTCCATTCAAGTCTATATTTATGACTTTATTCCAGTCTTCAATCGAGACTACCGGCCAATTGCGTTCTCGGACATTAATGCCTGCGCTGAATACACCTATGTCTATCTGACCATATTGGTTCAATATCGAGTCGGCGACTGACACCACAGCATCATTGTCCGAAACATCCAGAGGGTGTATCGAAACATCTCCTGAGATTTTTGAGGCTACATTTTCCAGCACATCCTGTCTTCGCCCTGAAAGGATCACTTTGCAGCCAGCTTCCGCCAATTTTATGGCACCTGATTCCCCGATGCCTGTTCCTGCACCGGTTATCCAGGCGACTTGGCCTTGAATATCTTCTAACATAGTTTTCTCCTTAATTGTTATTTAATTGCGTTAATCGAGACTATCTATAACTCCTTCTATAAAAAGAATACTTATCGCTTCAATACTATATTTTAATAATTGTTTTTGGGTGTCTTCACTGGTAGATGCTGAAAGATCTTCCACTATTTTTCTTATTGACTTTTCCCCGTCTATTTCCATTAATAGATTCGCCACTAAATTGCTACATGGCACTCCTTCTTTTCGGTATGGTGTTGTTATAACTGTCCCCAATTCAAATTCTCCTTCTGATAGAACTGGTTTTTTTTCTAGTTTTGCTTCTGATGCTAGGCATGGTATTTTTTCCAAAATTGAATCTTGAATGAAATGTAATTCTACGTTTCTGTCCTCAGAATTTTTGTTGTGGAGGCTTATGGCAGACATGAATTCATTTGGTAATTCGCCTCTCTCTAAAGCCACCCGTTCATACCCACGGACAGATTGTCCGGACACTGCTCTGATGAATGAGACCCTGTCAGAAAAATAATTTTCCTCTTTAAATATTCGCCGAGCTTCCCAGAAATAGGAATCTACGGTTCTATTGCTTGAATAGAATAATAGGGCTAGGTCCCGAAAATGGTCATACTCTTGTCGAAATATGGTTTCGTATACTAACGCGCTTTCTTTGCCAAGAGCCTTATCTTTTAAGTATGTAACAGCATATGCTGAAGCAAGTACACCAGACATCATAGCTAAATGAACACCTGAAGAAAATAATGGATCTATAAAACATGCCGCATCCCCGGCTAGTACCCAACCGTCACCAGCCATCTTCGAGGTTGTATACGACCAGTCTTTTAATATTTTCACATCACTTTTTAGCTCTGCCTGCGAAAGCATATCTGATGTTCTATTTGTCAATGATATTTGGTCTTTTAAGAAGGTTATTGGATCGATTTTCAGTAATTCCGCAGCGCTCTCATTGGAATCGACTACCGCTCCGACGCTGGTAATACCACCATTTAAGGGAATTATCCAAACCCATCCGTTTTCATATGACTCGATGAATATATTGTTTTCATCAGGGGTGGGCAGTTTTTTTGCACCTGTAAAATATCCGTAAGCGGCGAGGTTTTGAAAATTGTCATCCCATTGTCTCAACTTTAAATTCCTCGCTAGAAGAGCGGATTGTCCACTGGCATCTACTATGAATTTGGCAGGTTGGAAATACTTCTGGCCATTGTTATTTATGACGACAGCTCCTCTGTTTGAATCGTCTGTCATTATCTTTCCTACAAATGACTCTTCTTCTACCACAACACCTAGTTCTGCTGACCTTTTAAGTAGTATTTCATCAAATATAGGCCTTGAAACCTGATATGAATGAATATTCTGTTTATTGGTTTCACTAAATCTCCATGACCAGGGTGTTTCATCCTTGCCCCATACCATGGTTGCCCCGTATTTAGGTAAGAACCCGGCGTTTGATATTGCTTCTTTTAAACCTAATTCTTCCAATATAGCTATGCTTGCTGGAAGAAGGGATTCTCCTACATGTTCCCTTGGAAATTTAGATCTTTCACATACCTTGACTGAAAGACCTGATTTAGCTGCCATTGAGGCCGCAGTGCTACCTGCTGGTCCTCCTCCTATTACCAATATGTCCACTTCATCTGATTTTTGCAATTGTTTAGATACCTAGATATGTTGCTTGAGTCTAGCTTAATTACCGTAGAATAACTTTAATTACATTGGATGCCTACGGTCTATTTTTCATATGCTGATGTGATTACTTTAAGGATAAAAGGGATTTTAGATCAAGCATTTAAAATATGAGAAACACTTTGACATTAGCAAAATGGTTGGCGAGTTGTTGGAAATGAGCACGTGCTTGAGATGAACTGTGGAACAGGTGTCACTTACATATCTTATAATCGCCGGGCCGGCTCAGTAATAATTTTTGAGGAGGGTTAACATGTCTGAATTGAATGAAGATGAGATTCGTGGATTAGCTAAGGCCGTGAACATAGAAATACAGGACTCCGATATCACGGATATTAGCTACAGCTTGAATGCCATGTTGGAAGCTATCGATAGTATTAATCCTGAAGGTATTAATGCTGTTGAACCTCTGCCGATTATTTTACAAAAGGGGGATTAAAGGTTATGAGCGATCAAGAATTAATTTTTATGTCAGCAGCAGATTTGGCTACTAAAATAAAGGAAAAGCAAATTTCTCCCGTGGAGGCTGTAAAAGCATACCTTGATAGGATAACCGAGGTGGATAGCAAGATAAACGCATATATTACTGTTTTGGCGGGCCAGGCACTAGCGGAAGCCCAACAGGCAGAAATTGATATAAATGCAGGGTTGATCAAGGGCCCTTTGCATGGAGTTCCAGTTGGGGTGAAGGACCAGATATATACAAAAGGTGTACGAACATCAAGCGGGTCAAAAATCCGTTCAGACTTTGTGCCGGGTTTTGATGCGACAGTGGTGGCAGGACTTAAGAGATCGGGGGCAATAATCCTTGGGAAACTGAACATGACTGAATTTGCTATGGGTGACCCGATAACATCTGCCTTTGGGGTAACACACAATCCTTGGGATCTCACTAGGAACCCTGGGACATCAAGTACTGGTTCTGGCGCAGCCACGGCATCTTTTATGTGCGCTACCTCACTTGGCGAGGATACAGGGGGGTCAGTACGGGGTCCTGCTTCCAATTGCGGGTTAGTCGGAATTAGACCTTCCTGGGGTCGAGTTAGTAGGTACGGAGTAGACGGAGCGTCATGGTCCTTGGATACGATAGGTCCAATCTCTCGTACGGTTGAGGATTGTGCATTGACCTTGAGAGCAATTGCTGGATTTGACCATAAAGATCAGTACATGAAAGATGTACCGGTGCCAGATTATTGTGCTGCGCTGACTGGAGATATAAAGGGAGCTAAAATAGGGGTAGTGAAAGAATTTTTGGACCCTGATGTTATGGGGGTCACTAAACCGGTGAGACAAGGAGTGTTACAGGCGACTGAAGTGCTTGCTACTCTTGGGGCTGAAGTGGAAGAGATATCGCTCCCATTAGCCCCCGTCGCGGGTGTTGCAAGCAGGATAATAAGTGCTGTTGAACGCTCAAGTTTGCACCCGGAATGGCTTCGTAACAGACCAAATGAGTTTCATCACAATACTCGTGTTGCCTTTACTACTGGGGAATTGATTCCGTCACAGGTCTACTACAAGGCACAGAAGATACGTACTTTGGTGCGCAAACAGGCTTTGGAAGCACTCGAACTATTTGATGTACTTATAATGCCCGGCGCCTCAGAACCGGCTACAGTCATGAATTTAGAGCCTGGGATACGAAGTAAGGAGGTAGCTGCTCGTGCTTTAACTGAGGCATCGTATCGAGGTTTTTTTAGTCTAGTAAGTGGCCCGGCTCTGTCCATCTGCTGTGGATATACAGCAGATGGGAATAACAAACTTCCTCTGGCAATCCAGATTGCAGGGCGGCCATTTGATGAAGCTAGAGTGATGAATATTGCCTATGCGTATGAGCAAAATACGAATTGGCACCTTGAGCGTCCTTCATTGTGACTGTACAGGGGCTTATTTTTTTAGCACGGGCAGTTCCTCTTATATAGGAAGGTGAGTACACGTCGATCGTAAACGGAGAAGTGTTTCTATCTCGATTAGATAGGTAATCCATTTATTGTGCGGGTTTTCCCACACGGAACACGGGTGCTATTTATATTCATGGTGGAGACGGGGGAGGGTCGAACTCCCCGTCCAGAAAACACCCCGACGAGATATACTACAGGTTTAGCCGGACGTTAAATTCGACTGCTCAAGCCCCGACCGGCTAGCGCTTGAAACAGACTAGCCGATAGTCTTTAGCCAGATATATCGGCATCTAACTGACTGCACCCCGTCTATTGTCGCCCTTTCACTACCTTCGGGGATCGGACGTGAAGGACGTAGCCGCTTAAGCGGCTAGTGCTAGCTGTTTGTTGCCAGTTACTTTTTTGCCATCTTTTTAACGAGGATGAAGGCGCCCCGACCTGCAATCTCGCGGTGACATCCCCTGTCGAATCCGCGCGTCCCCATGTGGTAGCAAATTCTATCATGATTGGGTTTCTCCGATACTTTGTTGCGGGTTGTTATGATTGGATAGCATGCTGTGTTTAACTTGGAAAGTAGATATACAATCTAGACACCCCAATAGGCAAACTTTTAAGCTAATAAATAAGGAGAAGAAATGCCAAACTTTGCAGCTAATCTAAGCATGATGTTCAACGAGGTAGATTTTATTGATAGGTTTAAAGTTGCCTCTGAGTCAGGGTTTAAGGCTGTGGAATATCTATTCCCCTATGACTATTCTAAGGAACAATTGGTTAATCTTTTAGGGGAAAATAATTTGGTACAAGTCTTACATAATTTGCCAGCTGGTGATTGGAATGCGGGGGAAAGAGGGATTGCTTGCCATCCTGGTCGGGTGAACGAATTCCAAGAAGGTGTTGGCTTAGCCGTAGAATATGCCTCCGCTCTAAATTGCCCACAGGTGAATTGTTTAGCTGGAATAAAACCAGAACTAATGTTGGACCAAGAAGCTCAGGATACCTTGGTGACCAACCTCAGGTACGCGGCGCCGATTTTTAAGGAAGCAGGAGTGAAGCTCATTGTGGAAAGCATAAACACTTTGGATATGCCGGGCTTTTTCCTCAATCGAACGGATCAGGCCTCCTCATTGATTAAAGAAGTTGCATCTGACAATTTATACTTGCAGCACGATATTTACCATATGCAAATTATGGAAGGCGATTTGGCAAGAACGATAGAGGCAAATATTGATCAGATAAGCCATATGCAATTAGCGGATAATCCTGGGCGGCATGAACCTGGAACTGGGGAAATAAATTACAAATATTTATTTGAATTCATCGATGCTCTTGGATACGAAGGGTGGATAGGATGCGAATATGTCCCTGCAGATACCACCGTTGCCGGTCTCGATTGGATAACTTCCTACCTAGATTGATAGACTTTAGGTATCGAATAAAATCACCAATGCTATACTCTTTCAAAAGGTATTTCAGAGGCAGTGAATAGTGGCAAGTGATATTGATTCAGTTGAAATTGAACCCCAGCTTTCGATAGAACTTTTGGAGTCGGTACAGGACCATGTGCTTTGGCTGGCAATGCAATTGGTTCATCATGCCAACAACATTAGAAAAAATCCTGATGGGACAAAGGTTGGTGGTCATCAAGCATCCAGTGCATCAATAGTTACATTGATGACCTCCCTGTACTTTGATTTCATGGATAAGCAGGACAGAATTTCAATAAAACCACATGGATCTCCGGTTTTTCATGCAATTCAGTACCTTTTAGGGAACCTGGATGCATCGTATCTAACCGAATTGAGAGCCTACCATGGCCTACAGGCATACCCCAGCAGAACCAAAGATCCAGATTCAGTTGATTTTTCAACTGGTTCGGTTGGCCTAGGCCCAGTAGCTCCAAATTTTGCGTCCTTAGTACGTTCCTATAACAATTCCCATAATCATGGGGATAACCTCAAAGGAAGATACATATCGATAGTTGGAGATGCAGAATTAGATGAAGGATCTGTATGGGAGGCAATAGCCGAACCTGCTATGCAGGATGCTTCGGATATATTGTGGATTGTTGATTTAAATCGACAAAGCCTAGATAGGATTATTCCTGGCATAAGGGTTGGTGCGTGGAAAGATATGTTTGTGGCCAATGGTTGGCATGTGGTGGAAGCTAAATACGGAGCTCTGCTGGAGGATGCTTTTCGACTCCCAGACGGTGAAATGTTACGGGAAGCCATAGACAGTATGAGCAATCAGGTCTACCAACGTCTTTTGAGGGTGAATTCAGAAGAACTCCGCGCATGGTTGCCTACTTATACCGCCTATCCGGACGAAATGAAAAAATTCATATCTGACTGGAATGATGAGGAATTAAGCCGCCTTTTCCATAATTTGGGAGGTCACGACTTCTCAACCCTTAGGAAGGCTTTCCAAGAGACAGATAAGACAGATGAGCCAAGTGTGGTATTTGCTTATACCTTGAAAGGATACAGGTTACCCTCTGTCGGTGATCCTCAGAACCACTCAGTTACATTGTCAGATTCCCAAATGGAGGAACTCAGAAAAAATTTAAATATTGAGCCCGGCAACAGGTGGGGTGGGTTTGATAGTGAGTCGGTAGAATCGCAGTTTCTTAGGTCTATATCAGAAAAACTGAGCAGACCTGATGTAATAACTCCTCCACCCAAAGAAGATATCCCTCGGGATTTTGGAAGGAGATATTCGGGATATATGTCGACTCAACAAATTTTCGGGTTAGTACTAACTGATATGTCTAGAAGTTTGGGGGACTTGTCTCGAAGGATAGTTACAGTGAGTCCCGATGTAGCAAGTTCCACAAATTTAGGTGGTTGGATAAATAGAGTTGGTGTCTGGAAGCCGAATGAAACCGAATCTCTTCCAGATGAGGGTATTGTAAGAGCCCTAAAGTGGGAAGAATCTAAGAGTGGACAACATATTGAATTAGGTATCTCTGAGAATAATTTGTTTATGATGCTCGGTCAGCTCGGGCTTTCTAATGAAATGAATGGGGAAATGCTATTTCCTATTGGTACCCTCTACGATCCCTTCATAAGGAGAGGACTGGATGCATTCGTGTATAGCGTTTACTCAGGTGCTAAATTCATTGTTGTAGGGACACCGTCTGGATTGAGTTTGGCCCCTGAAGGAGGCGCACACCAATCGATGATGACAGCATCGATCGGTGTTGAAATGCCTCAGCTGGACGCATATGAACCTTGCTTTGGCCAAGAGCTGGAGTGGATCATGTTATCCGCCTTGCACCAGATAAGAAAAAGGGGACAGTCAACTTATTTGAGACTCACAAGCAAACCAGTTGATCAAAATTTATTACTGCTTCCATCAGACGCTTCGCAAATCGAATCTTTGAGATTGCAGGTTTTGAGAGGAGCTTATTGTTTAAGGGATCGAACCGCTGATTCCTTTTCAAGTGTGAATGGGAGTGGTATAACAATTGTGAGTGTGGGAGCCATGATTCCTGAGGCATGTGAAGCTAGTGATATTTTACTTGAGGAAGGTGTCTTAGCCAATGTCATTAATGTTACCGGCCCCGGCCCTTTGTATCGACACTATAGAGATTTAGTGAAGGAATCTATTGAAAAAGGTTATGGCTTGTCTGAAGGCCTGGCAACGCTGCTGCCGGGGCATATTGATGGCGCACCGATTTTGACTTTGGCAGATGCGCATCCACATTCACTTTCCTGGATTGGGGGAGCCTTCGGTAGTAAAACAGTGTCTTTGGGGGTTGATGATTGGGGGCAGTCTGGCAGTAGGGAAGATCTTTACCGAGAATACGGAATTGATGTCGAAACAATCGTAAATGCTGCCTTATCTGCTTTGGAACTTTGATTTGCACCCTGTGCTAAAATTTGGCACTGTTCTGACAGAATTTCGTTTGGAGAAAGATTGATGACCAAAATATTAGTTGTTCATGGGGCGGGGATTAATATGCGAGGTAAGTCACAGGTGGAAATTTTCGGAAGTGACACAATGGAAGATTATAGTAACCAGATTAAAGAATATGCTAAACAACTGGATATGACCGTTGATATTTACCACTCAAATATCGAGGGGGAAGTCATAAATAAGTTTTATCAGGCTCATGAAGATAACTACGATGCAGCTATTATTAACCCGGCCGGTTATTCTTCAGGCCATCCCGCATTGGCAGCTGCTATAACTCAAGTAGAGTATCCAACAATCGAAGTCCATATTTCCAATCCTTCGGCGAGAGGTAATGTTTCCCAAATAGCGCCCTCCTGCAAAGGCGTTATCACTGGATTTGGATTATTTGGGTACTACATAGCGTTGAAAGCGATTAAAAACATAGCAGGATAATGTTAAAGGGGTAGATTTACAAAACATGAGATTTTCAATACCAATTGCCACACCGATCTCAATATTAGTATTAATGGCATTGTTTCTTGTATATATGTCTTGCGAAACTAGTCAGGAAAGTTCCGAAGTCAAGTCTTACGCTAACCCTCCGTCCATGGCTATAGATACTACTCAGGACTTATCTGCTGTTTTTGAAATGGAAGATGGCGGGCAATTCACCATCGATCTATATGAAAAACTCGCGCCTAATACGGTTAACAATTTTGTATTTCTTGCAAACGAAAATTACTATAACGGTACGACCTTCCACAGAGTGATCGATGGTTTTATGGCTCAGGGGGGCGATAGAGGAACTGGTAGTCCAGGGTATTATTTCGAGAATGAATTTCACGTAGATGCCAGGCATGATTCTGCGGGAGTTTTGTCTATGGCTAATAAAGGGTTAGTGGATGGAAAAGCTACCAACAGCAGTCAGTTTTTTATAACTTTTTCAGCGACTGAATTTTTAGACGGATTTGATGCGAATGACCAACCTAAGGATTGTGCCTTGGATTCTTGCCATTCTGTGTTTGGAAAGGTTGTAAGTGGGATGGATGTTGTGACCGGGATATCCAGACGGGATCCTAGTTCTGCTACCAAACTTGGCGATGCTATTAAAACTGTGACGATAAAATCTGACTAGGAATTATGATCCGGGTAAGTTTTCTCTGTTGTGAATCGGAATAACTTCCCTGTTGCTCCAATCCAGGTGCCATCTGAAACATATGCTGATCCGACCAATGGGTGATTGTTTACTCTAATCGTATGTGCAGCAGTTGTTGCCGTTATCAAAAGAGAGCCTTTTCCGAAGACGAAATTGCTTCCAATAAACTCATCCATTCCAGATTCTGAGCCCGCGACTATATGCCGGGCAAAAATTGACCTAATTACCCTCCTGCTCCGTAATCGGTCGAAGTTTAGAATTGAGTTTCCCGACTCATCACTAATGAATCCATACGGCTTCGGCAGGGAATTGTGATATATCACAATTATTAATAGTATTATGATTAGAATGGCTACAGGAATTATGATTCCTAATGGCATGCTGGTTTTCGAAGTGTTTGTACTTGGGGGAAGGGTATTCGGTTCCGGCTGATAAGGCACATTGGAATATGGTTGTGCTGGGGCTTGAGGGATCACCCTTGATTCCAAAAACAAATTTCCTGTTGATCGCGAATAATCTCTATCGCCATAGACTAAATCGACATTAAATATAGCTGAAATTTGGCCTGGCTTATCCGGTGTGAAAACCACATCATACATCCAGGCTTTACCCTCGGAATCAGGCGATCGGGGATTGGTTTTCAAGGTTCCGTGGAATTGTAAATCGTTAACGATTTGGGGTGTGATGGCGGATGGTAAAACAGCATAAGGGGAATCTTTAATTTTTGTGTATATTGTTGCTACTGTATATTCTTCACCAACGAATAGATTAGAGGTGTAAAGTGGGTCCATCTCAATTGTTGGAAATACGTCGGCCTGAAAAGTGAAATCTCGAGTCAGATTGTATTTAATATTCGGCCAGCCTAAATGGACTGACACCGAATATTTTCCCTCTGATAGAGGTGCAGGAATCTTCGCTGAGTAATACCCGTCACCGGATTTTAAATCACCATCAACTCCCTTGTCTTTCAATACATATGTTATGGAGGTTTCACCTGGGGAGACAACATCAGCACTGATAGACGCATCCTCGCCCATTATCGATATAGATTGGGCTTCCGTGACAAAAGCGGAAATAGTAGCTGCTTCATCTGTCGGTACCACTTTCGGCATTTGAAAGTTCAGCCCATATTTATTCGATGCTAAATACCATGAGGATACAAGGCCACTTAATCCTGTCACATCGACATTCCAATTGCCGGGGGCAGGATCATTAATTATCCATACCACAGCATTAGGAGTTTCAAGTACGGAAGAAGAGGACCTGTCACCTGTGGAAGCTTCGAGGCCATCGGGGTTTTTAAGCCTAAAGGAACCAGCGTTTCTTTCTCTGAAGAACAAAGCCATCACATATTCAGTACCAGGTAAAACCGCTATATCTGAGATTAGTAGATTGCTAAAAGTCAGCTTCTTTTCTCCAGAGGAAATTAATGTTCCTCGGTTATCGGTTGTTAATAAGTAATCTGTAAATAATTTCAATCCTCCAATATCTTGCAATTGGAATATGTTTCCCTCAGAAGTAGCCGCAAGATTAGTGGATACTTCTAAATTGGACGCCGGAATTCCTGACAACACGAAAGCAGATATATGCCAGCCCCTTTCATAAAAAAGACCGGCTAAAGGGTCCAACCTATGGCCCACATAATCTTCATGGTTTGGATATTCGTTAGTACTGATGAGATATATTCCTGACCCTGGAGGGGCACTTTCTATATCTAATAGGCCGTAAGATTCTCCAAGTATCTGATCGACTGCTACGCCCAAAGAGGAATTGGCTTCGGAATTTGAAATTATGTCCTGCACTTTTTTAGGAAACTCTATGAAATCACTTTCCCCAGCCCTATAAGGCCCAATGTAACTGGCGGGTGAGTCCATTGTCATCAGATAGAAATCATCACCTTGTTTTATTGTCGACATGATTCCAATTATTGAATCCACCATTTCCATATGGGATTCTTTGGAAACCACAGAATTCGAGTCTATTCCAAGTATTACTATTCGATGGTCTGATTGAGCATTTTGATCGGCGGATATTTGTATTATGCCGTTGAGGGAGGCGAACACAGAGGCAATAAGAACGATACAGCTGAAGACGATCTTACTTGGTGTATTCATAAACCACTTTTGAGTTATACGCCCCTGGTGACTTTTTTATAGGCAGCGATAGTTGAATTTATATAAAGTTAAAACATAATCTTTATATAAATTTATGTTAGATTGAACCTGTTGTGAGTTCAATCTAATTTAGGAACTATTTTTGCCGAACATGTATGAATGTTTGCAGGTAGTGGCAGTGTAAAAAATATATATATGTATCGTCGGATGTGTAAACCATTTTCCTATAATGTGCCTTTGATGTGGATTCTTTTATTGATAGGGAATTTATCTTGTGGTGGGGAACGTATGGATATAATTGATGTGTCACTTGTGGAAGTGTCTGGCTTGGTTACCGAATTCAAAGCTCGTTCCCTTACGGAGATAGATTCCCTCTCCTTAGAGACAATGGAGGGACAAATTTATAATTTTAAAGTCGGTAAAAATTTGGGAAAATTCACACCATCTCATATACGACAACATATGGTGCATGGAGATTTAGTGGAAATATCATACTTTCGACGTGACGGTGAGAATTGGCTAAGAAGCGTACAGGATTTCACTCTTCGCTGATGATTTTGTTTTTGGATTTTCTTCCGTAACGCACATATAAAAATACGGAACCCGTTATAAGCACTGAAAATACAAAAAGGAAGAATATTCCTGCGGCATTGCTTGTGGCACTACCAGAATCCAGAATACTCAATTTAAAATTGATTTTATCTTCAATATTTAGTTTAGTGGAAATTTTTATTTCCACTTCCCATTCGCCAGAGGTTTCAAAGGTCAAATTTGCATCATAGATAGCTGGTGAGGATGGGGAATTTACAGCTCTCGATTGAAAAGCGTCTTCTCCTTGTCGAATTATGACTGTGATAATAGCTTTTTCAATGGGTTCTGTTGTAGATGACAAGGTTGGTTCAATGTGAAAATGAACTGAGCCCGATACTGGTTCGTGAGGAATAATACTTATTTTTAAATCATATTCTCCAGTTGTTCCATAGTGGATATTTTTCATATTTCCATGGGCCTCCAACCGAACTGTTTCCCCCCATGACATAATCAAAATGGCTGCCAATAAAGTCAGTAAAATTAACTTGGACAATCAGAATTTGTTCCTTTTTGTAATGGTGGGCCCGGCAGGGATCGAACCTGCGACTAATCGGTTATGAGCCGACCGCTCTAACCACTGAGCTACGGGCCCAAATGTGAGTCGTACCTACTACTAATCTATAGTACGAACAAAAATTTGCGTCGTTAATTGTCCTGTAACCAAAGGTCGTAGTCAAGGAAACGCTTTGATATTATAGGTTTAAATTAATCCACATGGAAAATGACGTAGGCCGGGTATCCGGTAAGGTCGCGATAATTTCAGGCGGTGCTAGAGGGGAAGAGGAAGAAGAGGCACGCCTCTTTGTTTCCGACTGCGCAAAAATAATCATAGGAGGCATACTTGATTCAGAAGGAATTCAAGGAGAGTCTGAAACTGTTGACCAAGATGGAGAGGCTAAGTTCGTTCGTTTTGACGAGTTAATAAAGGATGATTAGTCAAAATCTGTTCAATTGGCTGTATCTGAGTATGCCAAGCTGAATATATTGATTAATAATGCCGGTATTTTGCTGATGGAAGGGGTTGAGGGTACCATTAGTGAAGAATGGGATCCCCTTGAGAATAATAATTCTAAAGGAGTTTTTGGGGACAAAGCTTTGTCCCCAGGTTTGATGGACTCTAGATTTAATGCCTACGGTGCTAGTAAGGGACTTGTTAGGACATTAACAAAATCTATAGCTGTGAATCATGGGTATGAGAATATAAGATGTAATTCCGTTCATCGTAGAATTATCGATACGGATGTAGTTTCAGAAATGATTGGGAGTAAAGAAGGCCAGGATTTTCAGTTGGATAGGACACCTCTAAAGGCCATCGCTAATTCTAAGGGCGTTGGGGGTTCTGTATTTGGCCAGAGATGAATCTAGATATGTCACAGGCTCAGAATCGGTTATATATGGTGGAATCACTGCCCAATAAATTTTTCTCCGCTAACAATCTGTATAAGGTTGCCTTATTCCCATTGTGTTTGGCCTTATTCGCTTTGCTGATAGGGTGCAGCACTGAGGCAGAGTCTGCCGCCAATGTTATTGCTGAACCGGAGATTTCGAAACTTCAGGTTACGTTTGACAACACACTTGTTAGCGGTACGAGGGATTTGTCGGCTCCAAAAACCGTCATCGGTGCACCTAGTGGCCCACCACCTAAAAGGGAAGAGCCGCCTAGGCCAACCCCAACAATTGTCTCCAATATTGTGTCTAAATCTCTCAAATCACTTAACGATAAAAAACTCGCAACAGGTTTTTCAATTGCTGTTGATGAAACCCTTGAAAATGGAATAATTAAATCCTATGAAGAAGAAGGGTTTTACAGGGATGTAAAGGCACAAATTAAAGGTAAATACCTACCAAAACTGGTTCAAGGGTATGATGATTCGGCATTAGGCTGGGCCGCTCCTGAGGTAAAAGCTGTTGGTTTGGATGGAGAAGAGATTTATATTGGCGGTGAGGGGCCAACGACATTAATAATGGTTCTCGCACACTGGTGCCCTCATTGTCGAAATGAGGTGAGAGAATTGGCGCCATTTTTGAATGACTCTGATTCTTTAGATAGGGTTAGGATGGTTACTTTATTGACTTCAATTAACGAGGATAGGCCCAATTTTCCACCTCATACATGGCTGGATCTCGAAAAATGGCCCGTTTCTTCAATAGTAGACACTCCCTCTAGCCAAATTGCTACTGCTTACGGTGTGAGTTCCTTTCCATTCTTCATCGTAATAAACGATAGAGGTGAAATAGTACTTAGAATGCCAGGAAGACTTGGGGTTGAAACTTTAGGTAGATTATTAGATGCAATAGGCGATATGGGTGAAGAAAACTGATGGTTACAATCCAAATTTTCCAAATGATTGAATGGAGCTAGCAAAATGGCAATTTCTAATAAAATTCGTGGGTTCATGGAAAAAGGTTCTTGGATAAGAAAAATGTTCGAAGAAGGAATTGCTCTTAAGCAGCAATATGGAGAAGAAAATGTTTTTGACCTGTCTCTAGGTAATCCTGTGATGAACCCCCCTGAACGATTTTATACAGAGTTAAAAAAGATATCGGAAAATCCTATAAATGGCATGCACAGGTATATGCCCAATGCCGGGTTAACTGAAACTAGGTCAGCGGTGGCGAAAGGACTTTCTAATGAGACAGGGTTGTCGTTTACTTCAAACGAAATTGTGATGACTTGCGGTGCTGGCGGTGCCCTCAACGTAGTTATGAAAACTCTTCTGGATCCTGGCGAAGAATTTGTAATTTTTGCTCCTTTCTTTGTTGAATATAATTTTTATGCTGACAACCACGGTGGTTCTTGCAAAGTAGTACCTCCCGATGAGGATTTTCTACCTAATATGGAAATTTTCCGTAGCTCCATCAACAGTAATACAAAGGGGGTATTGATAAATTCACCAAATAATCCGTCAGGGATTGTTTATGCGGATAAAACCTTGTCGGAAATTTGCAGGATCATAAAAGAAAAGGAAGTCGAATTCGGTACTGAAATATATTTGGTTAGTGATGAACCGTACAGAAAAATCATATTTGACAATCTCGAATATACTCACATATTTAAGTACCATGACAGGAGTATAGTCGCTACTTCTCATTCGAAAGATCTTGCGTTGCCAGGCGAAAGGATCGGCTATATTGCGGTCAACCCAAGTTGCCCTGATATTGAGGAACTGGTCAACGGGTTAGTGTTTTGTAATAGAACTTTGGGATTTGTGAATGCCCCCGCTCTTATTCAACATCTGATAACACATCTACAAGACACAACGATAGACGTGAGAGTATATGAAAAGAAAAGAGATTATCTATACAAAGAGCTAACAAATATGGGATATTCATTGATCAAGCCTCAAGGTGCTTTTTATATGTTTCCCAAATCCCCTATAAAGGACGATGTCCAATTTTCGGAGGAGTTAAAGGAGAATAAAGTTCTTGTAGTGCCAGGTCGTGGCTTTGGGTTGCCTGGGTACTTTCGAATATCCTATTGTATGGAGGACGCTACCATACAGGGGTCTCTAGAGGGTCTAGAAAAAACAATATCAAAATATCAGTAATAGACCCTTATTCAGGGAAAACATCTTTTAGCCCAGAGCCGGTAACCGGGATTAAGACTCTTTCATTTTTGTTAATCTGTTTTTTATTTATGAGATTTTCAAGGCCAGCAAATGCCGCTGCAGAAGTTGGTTCGCAAAAAAGGCCCTCATATTTTGCTAATTTAATCTGCCATTTTACAATTGATGCTTCAGTGACTGAACTAGCGGTTCCTTCTGATTGACGCAACACACTCTGAACTTCTGATTTTCTAGGAGGAGACCCGACTGCTATTCCTCCTGCCACAGTTGGTTTTATTTCAGACTTGTTCCAGGGTTTATTTGACGCTATAGGATTTACGTTTTCAGCTTGGATACAATGCATTTTGGGTAGAGTTTTGATTAGACGCTTTTCTTTCAGCTCTTCAAGCGCTTTCCAAATCCCTAAATAAAGTGACCCATTTCCTACAGGTACAACAATGTTTTCTGGTATTTCCCTGTCGAAATCATTAAATATTTCGTAGCCGAATGTTTTTGTCCCCTCTACGAAAAATGGACTGAGGTTATGTGATGCATAAACGAGTGATTTATTTTCAACGAATTCTTCTGCCGCTTCAGTAGTTTCGTCACGACTGCCGTCTATTGCATGTAAAACCGAACCATAAATTTTAATTTGATTTAGTTTCGTTTGTGGGGCTGACAAAGGTGCAAATATGTGAGCTTTCATTCCTGCTCTAGTTGCATATGCTGATACGGAAGCTCCGGCATTTCCAGAAGAATCCTCTACAATTTCACTGACGCCTTTAGATTTCAAAGCAGATATCATCATTGCAGTGCCTCTGTCCTTAAAAGACCCTGTAGGATTCATAAATTCAAGCTTCGCGTAAATTGCAGTTTCAAGCATAGCGGAAATTTTGGGCATAGATACAACAGGGGTGCTTCCTTCCCCGAGCGAGAGGTATTCGGAGAGAGAAGATAAAGGAATAGGCATTTCTAGGGTCCCACCACCGACTAGAATACTAACCGGTCTCTTCGAATCGTCATATTTGACCGACAAGGTTCCAGAACAAGTTTCACACCTGAGGGTTTGGGGATCAGCTTTATGACTTTTAAAACATTCGGTACATTTAAATTCAAAATGAGACATACTTGTTCAATTCCAGTCCTCATCAAGATGGGCTTCAATGAATTCTATATCTAACTCAATTCCTAATCCCGGTTTTTCAGACATTTTTAATTTGCCGTCCACGATATCCAAAGGCATGTCTATCAAGGAATTATGGCAATCGAGTTGGGCATGATTAAATTCCAATTTATAAAAATTGGGTACAGTCATCATTGTATGGGCGCCGGCCATAATGTTAATGGGACCACTGGCATCGTGGGGACTGACGGGTACGTAGAACGATTCAGCCAGGTTGGCTATCTTATAGAACTCACTGATCCCTCCAGTCCATAGAATATCAGGCATCAAAAACTCTGCTAGCCGATCTTTTAGAACAGGTATGAAATCCCATCTGGTATACAACCGTTCTCCTACACAAATAGGTACCGATACGGATTCTTTGACATGTTTCAGGGCTTGATTACTGTTGGGCTGCACAGGCTCTTCATACCACCCTATGTTATATGGTTCTAGTTTTCTAGCCATGGCTATCGCTGTAGGAACATCGAAATTTCCGTGGCAATCTATCAATATATCTATGCTCTCTCCAACACCTTCTCTGATAGCAGATATTGTTTCTATAGCGAGTGCCGCCCCTTCTGGAGATATGGAGCCTTGCATATATTTCCTATGGTGTTGTCGCATCTCAGGCATGAAGGGATCGGTTTTAAGCGCTTTGAATCCTTGTTTTACTAACATTTTCGCTTGATTCGCTGCCTTAACAGGGTCTCCTGGTGCCACATGAGTATATAGCTCTATTTCTTTCCGAAGTGGGCCGCCACCCAATATTTCATATATTGGTTTGCCTGCAGCTTTGCCCTTTATGTCCCAGAGAGCAATATCTATTCCACTCAACATTGTCGTAACAAAACCGCCGAACCCACCACCACCTGTAAATCGCCTAAATAATTTATGCCAAATCAGTTCTGCGTGTTCAGGATTTTCACCTATAATCGTTTCCCTGAAATCCCTTTCGGCAGTCGAATTTCTCAGAAATTCGATCATATTACCTACTACGATACTTCCTCCGCCTCCTGAGCTAGTAGCTTCCCCAAAACCGGAAATACCCTCATTAGTGTCTATTCTTAAAAATACATAACTTCGGCCTTTCGGGGACCCATCGACGGAAGATCTCTCAGGAACTGTTACCCAAACTTTTAGATCTGTTATTTTCATGAATAAAAGCCTTGCATAATCCTCTAAATTTTATTCGATAAAAAGCATTGCAAAACCTGTGACTTCAACATCTTTCTGTTACCATCTTCAGGATGCAACTTCCGGGACATAATGACACTGAATCTTTAGGACAAGATTCTCAATCAACAAATGTTTTTTATGGTTGGTATCTTGTCGTTGTAGGTGTTTTTTTACTGTCCATTAGCTCACTTGGTGTTTTTAGGGGCATGAGCCCTATGATGCCCGTACTTCAGAATACATTTGGCTGGAGTAGAACACAAATTTCTTTAAGTTCTCTTTTAACCCGAGTAGAAGGAGCTGCGTTAGGACCTGTTGAGGGTTTTTTTATTGATCGGATTGGTGCTCGAAAAATGGTACTAATTGGATTTTCCATTATGGCTGTTGGGTTCACACTTTTCTCTTCCATTCAATCATTGTGGCAGTTTTATGCTGTTTTTGTTTTGATAAACCTTGGCAACGGTATTGGGGGATGGCTGGCAGTAGTCACTATTTTAAATAGCTGGTTCAAAAAGAAACGAACAATAGCGATGGCTGGTGCAATGTCAGGTGTTCTCATTGCCGGTATTTTTGTTCCACCCTACACAATCGCGCTGAACCATAGTTTTCGGCTCACGGTGTTTTTATTTGGGCTGATAATTATTGCGATTGCGCTGCCTTGCGTGAAAATCATTAGGAACCACCCTGAAGAATTGGGCCTCCAGCCAGACGGGGAGAATTCAAGTTCACATGAGCCGAAACCAGTTTCACAGGCCTCAGATAATAAAACCTCTGAAGACGGCGAGGTGGAATTTACAGTAGGACAGGCTTTGAGGACCTCAGTTTTTTGGATTCTCACGGTTGCACATGTATCTTCTACTATTTCTCTAGCTACTCTGTCGCTTCATTTAATGGCCAGACTACAGGATATTGGCCTAACTTCAACTACCGCTAGTTATATAGAATTGACATCTTCCGTAGTTGCACTACCTAGCCTTTTTATAGCGGGATGGTTGGGAGATAAATTATCAAAAAAATACCTGGTGGCATTTTTTTTATTTTTGCAGGGGATATCCACCATAGTATTGACCATGGCAAATGGTTTGCCGATGGCTTTATTATTCGCGATATTGTATGGAACGGCCTTTGGAGGACGAATACCTTTAATGACTGCGATAAGGGGAGATTATTTTGGTAGAAAAGCTTTCGCTTCCATAATGGGTTGGTCTATGCTGCCAAACGGCGTTTTAATGGCCATCGCCCCAGTATGGGCAGCATGGATGTTTGATAATTATGGTAGTTATACGATCCCATTCATTTCATATGCTGTAATAAATTTGGTTGGTGCTTTTGTCATGTTGCTTGTTAAAAGGCCGAATCTGTCACGCCCGACTAATTCTTTGATTTCCTAAAGTGTCTTAATGCAGCGAGCCAATTCTAGTGTGAAGGACGGCAACGCCTCCAGGCGAGATCTGACACAGGGCAGCGTACCTCGAAACTTGTGGAACATGGCCTGGCCTCAAATGGCTGATAGCGCACTTACAGTTGTGGACCAGATTGCAGATCTTTTTTGGGCTGGAAGAATGGGGTACAGGACCATAGCTGGCCTTGGGGTAGCGCAAACTTATATATTGATTTACTCCACGGCTAGGATCGGCTTGGATGCTGGAATGAGGGCCATGATATCTCGGGCTATTGGGGCCAATGATAGAGAGTACGCAAACCATGTGTTACTACAAGCCTTAACAGTGACTTTTATTTGGACTTTACTGGTTGGCGGGCTGGGAATCGTTTTCACAGATAAGTTATTGTCAATGGTAGGAGTGAGTGGGGCTGTGATTGAGTCGGCCACCACATACATGCAACTTCAATTCGTTGCGTACTCGATGCAGAATTTCATACGTCTCACGGGGGGGGCCTTGAACGCAGCAGGCGACAGTATTAACCCACTGAAGGCCGTAACTGTAAGCCGCGGAGTTCACATACTGTTTAGCCCGTTTTTTATATTTGGGTGGTTATGGTTTCCTGATATGGGTATAGCTGGGGCAGCTGCGGCAAATATCGTAGCTCAGCTCCTCGGCATGATTATGAATTTAGTGGTTTTATATAAAGGGAATTCAGGTTTAAAATTGTCTTTTAAATCCTATCGAGTTGATATCATTTTAATATGGAGATTGTTTCGGATTGGGCTGCCGGCCGCCATGACATCTATGCAGAGATCCGTTTCTCAGTTGGTCCTTTTAATTTGCGTCTCAAAATTCGGTGATGCTCCAGTTGCAGCCTTTGCTTTGTCAAGGAGGATTGAAAATATAGTCAACAACACCAGTAGAGGCTTAGGTCGAGCCTCAGCAGCAGTGGCAGGGCAGAATTTAGGGGCTGGGAACATCGGCAAAGCTAAAAGCTCTTTGAGCTGGGCATTAGCATATTCTGCCATTTTAAGTGCTATAGCAATGACTTTATATTTATTGTTTACAGAAGAGATCGCTACTGTATTTAATGGGGACCCCAATTTTATAAGTCACATGACCACCTGGTTGTTCATACTTGCCATAGCCACTTTTCCTATGAGCTCAGTCCAAGTTTTGACACATGGGATAAGTAACACAGGGGCAACTGTTGCTCCAATGAATATAACACTGACAACTATGTGGTTAATTGAAATACCTATGGCCTTTGGGTTGGCCTTTTTAACGCCCTTAGATTCTGGAGGAGTCCCGTGGGGCATTGCTTGTGGCAATGTGGTGAGATGTTTAGCGTTCTTTTGGTATTTTTATAAAGGGAGTTGGCTCAAACCGGGTGTAATTTAAACCCGCTACAATGATGGTGTAATAACAATTGTTGTTAAGTAAAGTGTTCACAAATTCATCGAAGTTTTAAGAGTATGATTTGGTATAAAGACTGGTTTTTCTACACCATAGTTATCGCAGTATTTGGGTTGGATCAAATCTCGAAAGAGGTGATTCGTCGTCAGCTTCCCTTATATGGGTCTTGGCCAGAAGAGGGATTTTTAAGAATCGTTCACGGGTTGAACACAGGGTCTGCATTTGGGCTTTTTTCTGGCTTCACTAGCCTTTTGATCATAGCATCTATAGTTGGAATTGGGGTGGTTTTGTATTATTTTCAACAACAACAAATTACAGTTATATGGTATCGACTGAGCATAGGATTGGTAGTTGGAGGGGCTTTAGGAAATTTGGCTGATCGTTTGAAAGATGGTGCTGTCGTGGACTTCATAAGTGTAGGATGGTGGCCTGCTTTTAATGTGGCAGATTCTTCGATTAGCGTCGGAATGGTTTTATTAATTATTACCCTGCTGCTTGGAGAAAGATTTGGTTGGATCTCCGTTCCAGATAAAACTCAATCTGATGATTCATGAATGAATTAAAGTTTGTGGCCCAGCAAGACGGCATTAGATTGGACCAAATGATTTCGTGTGTTATTGAAGCTTATTCTCGTTCTAGTGCAAGAGATCTGATAAAAAAAGGCCTAGTAAAAGTGGATGGGAAGATAGGAAAACCTTCCACAAGAGTAGCTGCGGGACAACAAATCACAGCTATTATTCCTGAGTACCAAAAAACTTCCTTACAGCCACAGAAAATAGAATTATCAGTGATCTACGAGGATGAATCACTCATCGTTATTGATAAACCTGCTGGGCTTTCTGTTCATCCGGGACCTGGCCACCCTGACGGCACGTTGGTCAATGCCGTAATGGCTCTTTGTCCCGACATAACGGGAGTAGGTGAGGAAAATAGGCCAGGTATTGTACATCGACTAGATATGGATACTTCTGGAGTAATCGTTGTTGCCAAAAACGACCGAAGCCATAGGTCTTTATCCGATCAGTTTAAGAATCGTACCGTTACTAAAAAGTATGTGGCCTTAGTTGAAGGAAATATGGATCAAAAAAAAGCAATAGTTGATGGTCCAATAGGACGAGACCCACACGATAGGAAGAAAATGGCAATCGTCGAAAATGGACGAGATGCTAAGACGGAATATGCCGTCAACGAAAGATTTGCACAGTTTGATTATCTGGGAGTGAAACCCAAAACAGGTCGGACTCATCAAATACGGGTTCATTTGTGTTCAGTAGGCCATCCGGTCGTAGGGGATATTTTATATGGCACTAGGGTTGCTGGGCTCGATAGGCAATTCTTACATGCGGAAAGTATTTCTTTATCACACCCTATCAACGATATTCTGATGGAATTTAAATCACCATTACCGCAGGACCTGCTTAAATTTAAACACTCTCTAAGTTAGAATTTGGTGAGTGTTAGTATTCAAATTAATTTTTTGAACAATAATTGAGTTTTTGGTTAGATTATGGACTTTTCCAAGATAAGAGTTAGATATGCCCCAAGTCCGACAGGTGAACCTCATGTTGGAAATATAAGAACGGCTCTTTTCGACTGGCTGATAGCTCGAAACAGTTCAGGGCAATTCATAGTAAGGGTTGAAGATACAGATCAAGCCAGGAAAGTGGAAGGGGCTATCGAATTACAAAAAGCCTCTCTTAAATGGTTGGGACTCGATTGGGATGAAGGGCTTGGATTGGATGGTAAATACGGTCCCTATACCCAATCAGAAAGACTGACTTTATATACTGATGTAGCAGAGCGTCTCTTGCAAAACGGAAAGGCATATAAATGTATTTGTAATGCGGAGAGATTATCAAAGTTGAGGAAGAAACAACTTGAAAATAAGGTGGCTTTAGTAGGATACGATGGGCACTGTAGGTCTAAGAAACTGGATGGATCTGACATACCTGGTTCTTTCGTTGTGAGGTTTAAAATGCCAGATGTGGGTATATCAGAAATGGAAGATCTGGTGAGGGGCCATTTGGAATTCGATAATTCTCTTTCTGACGACTTCATAATATTGAAATCGGATGGATACCCTACATACCACCTAGCCTCGGTTGTTGATGATCATTACATGGAAATATCCCATGTGTTGAGAGGTGAGGAATGGGTGTCTAGTGTCCCACGACATATTCAGCTTTACTTGGCTCTTGGGTGGGAAATGCCACTATTTGCTCATCTACCGACTATACTTGCCCCTGATAAATCTAAGCTTAGTAAACGCCATGGGGCAACCTCTGTTTTGGAATATAAGAAAGCAGGCTATTTACCAGAAGCCATGTTTAATTTTTTAAGTTTACTTGGCTGGTCTCTTGATGGAGACACTGAAATAATATCCAAAGAAGATTTGATTAGTAAATTTGATCCCAGCCGGATAAGTTCTGCAAGCGCCATTTTTGATATAGAAAAGTTAAATTGGATGAATGGGCACTATATTCGGTCTATGAGCAGCTTGGAATTATCACAAATACTTGAAAGCTATTGGAAAGAATTCCCTCCAGAAAATTTTGATAGAAACCCAAGTTCGGGTGAAGTGGATAAAATCTCCAAATTAGTTCAGGAAAGAATTAAAGTTCTTTCTGAGGCTTCCGATTTAGTGGCCTTTGTTTTCAAGAATGAAATAACCTACGATCCAAACGAACTAATACAAAAACAGATGGATGCGGAATCTACCGTCCAAATATTAGACAGAGTGGATAAATTGGTTTCAACAATCGAGATTTTTTCCTCTAGTACCATTGAAGTTGAACTAAGGGCGTTGGCCGATTCGATGGATGTTAAGGTTGGGACTTTACTTGGAACCGTTAGAGTCGCTACCTCAGGACAGAAGGTATCACCACCGCTATTTGATTCATTGGAAGTGTTAGGACGTAATAGAGTTTTGGAATTATTACATGTTGCCAAATCCAAATTGGCATAATTGAATGAGCATTGACCTGCGGGTCAATCAAAATTTATACTCGGAATTGCGATTTCGAAATCAAAAACTAGGAGAATAAATAAAAGCAATGCTACGTGAGACTTTAGATTCAGATCTCAAAGATGCTATGAGAAACAAAGAGGCTTTAAAGCGGACAGTGTTACGAACAATGCTTTCTGAAATACGTAACGCGGAAATTAATTCTCAGACCACTTTAGATGATGAGGGAATAATTGCTGTTCTTACTAAGCAAGTGCAACAACGCAAAGACAGTGTAGAAGCATACGTTGCTGCCAATAGAAACGATCTGGTTGATAAAGAAACAGAAGAGATCAAGATTATATCGGTGTATCTCCCGGATCAACTCCCTACAGAAGAAATCGAAGAGATTATTAAAGCTGCTATATTAGAGACAGGAGCTTCAAGTTTGAGCGATATGGGAAAGGTTATGGGTTTTGTAATGCCTCAAGTTAGAGGTCGAGCCGACGGTAAAATTGTAAATACGATCGTAACTGAAAAATTGAGAGCATTGTAAACGTTGTGAAATTTGGAGTTGTTGTTTTCCCTGGGACCTGGAGCGAGGTGGATTGTTACACCGTGTTGGATGAGGTGTTCAACGTCTCGGTTGAGTACGTTTGGCATAAGGAGACAGATCTTTCAACTTATGACTGCATCATATTACCAGGTGGATTTTCATACGGTGATTACCTAAGATGCGGGGCTATTGCTAGATTTTCTCCTGTGATGGAATCCTTAATTAAATTTGCTCGGTCTGGTGGATTAGTTTTCGGGATATGCAACGGGTTTCAAATTTTGTGTGAAGCTGGGTTGCTTCCCGGGGTTTTGGTTCGTAATGACCATCTTGAGTTTCGATGCCAATGGACTGATTTAAGAGTTGATAATATTTCCACACCATTTTCCGCCAGAGCGAACCCAGGGCAAGTTATTTCAGTCCCAATTTCGCATGGCGAGGGAAACTACTTTGCTCCACACGAAACCTTGAGAGAGATTGAAAACAATGGGCAGGTGATATTTCGGTATAGTGCTCCGAATGGTGATATGGCCATTGTTAATAATCCAAACGGGTCTATAAATAATATCGCGGGTGTGATTAACCAGGAAGGAAACGTCCTTGGCATGATGCCCCACCCCGAACGTTGCTGTGATTCGCTGCTGGGAGGAACCGACGGCAAATTGATATTCGGATCTGTAGTTGATTATCTATGGAAGAAAACGTAGGTTGATTACCGGGATATTACTTTCCTTGATGGCCGCCTTAGGTTTCGGGCTGAGCGCAGTTTTTATAAAAGCAAGTATGTCCTCTGTGAGTGTAAAAACAGCCACAGTGATATCACTCATTTCTTCAAGCGCAGTCACCATGGTGATAGCCCTTTCTTTGCATTATGAAGAAATTTTATCCTTAGCCCCGATGGCCTTTATCTGGTTTCTTTTGGCTGGGCTAATTACTTTTTTGGGAGGCCGATTTCTTAATTTTCACGCCATTAGCCTGATGGGCGCCTCAAAAGCATCGGCAGTGGTGTCATCGACTCCGCTATTTGCCGCTATATTGGCTGTGCTTTTCCTGGGAGAGACTATTGGGTTCATGCTAGGGGCTGGTACCTTGATGATAGTTGTTGGGATTACGTTGGTGGTAGTTCAAGAATGAGGGAGACTGTAAAAAAAATCACTTATTATGGGTTGCTTTTTGCCGTCTGTGCAGCTTTCTTATATGCATTGTCGGCCTTGGTGGGGAAGAAAATTACGAATGATTTCTCATCTCCAATGGTTGCCTCAGCATTTTCGATTTTGTTTGGGTTGATCGCAACGGGGTCAGTGTTCTTCAGTACGGTAAGCAGGGAGGCTAGAAATCTGTCTGGTCGGTCTTGGGCACTAATTGGGCTATCAGGATGTGCTTCTGCTTTAGGGGTCTCTGGGTGGTACTTGGCTCTAAATGTAACCCAGGTAGTAGTTGTAGCCCCTATAGTAGCTGTCTATCCTCTAATAACAATATTAATGGCATCGCTATTTTTGCGTGGAATTGAGAAGGTTACAAAACAAACTGTCGCTGGGGGGATAATTGTAGTCATTGGAGTATTGTTTGTAGGGTTTGGAACTTAGTGAAGGTGTATGGATTGCAAAAATATGGCATTTGACAAGGATGTATTGGACGAGCTCGCAATATCCCCCGCCGAATACGAGCTCATTATAAAAAGATTAGGAAGAGAGCCAAATCACCTGGAACTTGGATTGTTTGGATCTCTTTGGAGCGAGCATTGTGGGTACAAGCATTCAAAGCCGTTACTTAAGTTGTTTGCGTCAGATAATCCGAGACTTTTGGTAAATCCTGGGGAAGAAAATGCCGGGGTAATTGATATAGGAGATGGGTATGCGATTGTTTTTAAAATAGAGTCTCATAACCACCCATCTGCTATAGAACCATATCAGGGGGCCGCCACTGGAATAGGGGGGATAGTACGGGACATATTTGCCATGGGCGCGAGGCCTATTGCGCTGTTGAACTCACTCAGGTTTGGGCCTTTGTCACATGAAAGAAATAAATATCTTTTTGACGGGGTCGTATCCGGTATTTCAGGGTATGGAAATTGTATAGGGGTTCCCAATATTGGAGGAGAGGTGGTTTTTGCTGAGTGCTATTCTGGTAACCCATTGGTAAACGCCATGTGCATAGGGTTATTAAGGGTAGATGAGCTTGTTAAAGCTACTTCCGGAAGCAGCGGGAATTTATTGATACTAGCGGGGTCTGGGACAGGGAAAGATGGGATTCATGGAGCCTCTGGCCTGGCTTCAAGGAGCTTTGAATATGAAAGAGAATTAAGGCCGACAGTCCAAGTTGGAAACCCTTTCCTCGAAAAAATACTGATTGAATCTTGTCTTGAGGTTGCTAAATCTGGAAAGATTGATGGGATGCAAGATTTAGGGGCGGCTGGCCTAACGAGTGCCTCAGTCGAATGCGCTGCTAGTGGGTTAACTGGTATTGAGATTGATATTGATTTGGTTCCTCGGAGAGATGATGACATGTCCCCATATGAGGTTATGTTGTCTGAGACCCAAGAGCGCATGTTAATTTCTGTTAAACCTGAGAATGCTGAAAGTGTGAAAGAAATATTTGACAGATGGGACATTGATAATTCGGTAATAGGCAAAGTTACTGCAACCAATTCCGTTCATATTGTCAGCGGAACTCAATTATTGGCCGATCTACCGGTAGGATTGCTGACAGACCCTCCACAGTATGTCATTGATTCGGTTACCCCTCCATATCTGGAACAATTACAAAACTATGATTTAAATAATATAAATGTCCCAGACACTTCTCCGAATATGGTTTTAATGAGGCTTCTGTCCACTTCTAATTTAACTTGTCGTCAATCTGTGTACCAAAGGTATGATCATCAAGTTCAAACTAATACGGTAATACCGCCTGGTTCCGACGGGTCGCTTATTCGCATAAAAGGAACGGAGAAAGGTATAGCAGCCTCCACTGATGGGAATGGGCGTCTTGCATATCTGGATCCCTATGTAGGTGGCCAAATAGCTGTCGCTGAAGCTTGCAGGAATGTGTCTTGTACCGGGGCCGAACCAATAGCCCTCACAAACTGTCTGAATTTTGGGAATCCTGAAAAACCGGAGGTATATTTCCAACTTGAGAATTGTGTTAAGGGTATGGCAGATGCCAGTACAAAATTTTCTACTCCTGTGATAAGCGGAAATGTGAGTTTATACAATGAAACACAAAATACCCCTATATATCCCACCCCTGTTGTAGGAGCCGTAGGCCTCACTGAGAATGTCAGAAATTATGTAGACATGAGCTTTAAAAATGATGATGATGTGGTGCTATTGCTGGGAGCCTCTGAGGTTGTCTGTGACGTTGACTACCTCGCCGGAAGCGAATACCTTGAAATTTTCCACGATTTAATTGCCGGTCAGCCCTCAATAGATTTGGAGAAAGAAATTTCGGTACAAAAATTATGTAGAGATCTTATTCAATATGATTTATTAAAATCGGCCCATGATTGTTCAGAAGGTGGATTGGCAATAGCAATAGCAGAATCTTGTATAAAAGGTGAGATTGGCTTCAAAGGTGAATTTGAAACTAGAGGACGGTGGGATGTTCAACTTTTTGGAGAACAACAGTCTAGAATAGTGATTTCTGTTAAGAAAGGTAATGTTGCCGAGGTGATGCGGTTCTGTACTGACTATCAGGTCGAAGTGCTAAATTTGGGTAAAGTTGGTGGGGAGCGATTGTATGTTCCAGAGCTGCTGGATGTTTCAGTTGCGGAAATTTCCGAGGCTTGGATGGTCGGGGTTTAAAGGGCTATTTTCTCCCTTTATTTATTTGTAGTTTCAGTAAGCGGGTTTGACACGGCATATACCCAATGCTAGATTAATTGTTTGAATGTAATAATGATAACGGGACGGTGTTAAGGTTGCCGACATATGATTATAAATGTGAAGAGTGTGGCTCAGAATTTGAGCTGAGGCTTCGTTTTAGCGACTCTGTGGATCAACCTTGTAACAGCTGTGACAAGGTGGCGACAAGGCAATTTTCCGTGGTGCCGATAGTTTTTAAAGGTAGCGGTTGGTATGTTAACGACTACGGTAAAAAGGGTAGTTCGTCAGGTAAGAACACTAATTCCTCTGAAACCGAAGGGACCACTAGTGAATCGAGCTCAGACACGAAATCCTCTTCTTCAACAGAGCCGAAGTCGGGAAGCGACACAAAATCTTCTTCATCGGATACTTCTGCGTCATCAGGGTCTAAAACCACTTCTCAGCCGGAATAATGAGGGTAATTCTGCAAAGAGTTAACTCTGCAAATGTGAAAATTTCAGATTCTGTTGTTGGGGAAATTCAAAAAGGACTCTTGGTTTTTGTCGGAATCGCCACCGAGGATAATACCGAAGATGTCGACTACATTGTAGGTAAAACTCTAGGACTTCGCATTTTTAACAACCAGAAGGGTAAATTTGACTTGTCTGTTCAAGACATAAAAGGCGATTTATTAATAGTGAGCCAATTTACGTTATATGCGGATACCAAGAAAGGTAAGAGGCCGAGTTTTATAAGTGCTATGGAACCGAACGATGCGTCAAAACTTTTCAATATGACGGTAAAAAAATTCAGAGCATCCGGATTAAAAGTGGAGACTGGAAAATTCCAGGAGGAAATGCATGTTTCTTTGATTAATGATGGCCCTGTTACCATATTTATCGATTCAAAGAACTAGTTAGATATGCGACTTAATATGCAATCCTTCTATTAATCAATATCTAAACTCAAATCTAGGTTCGGTGCCGAGTGAGTTATCGCCCCCACTGAGATTAGATTTACCCCGGTTTCAGCGACCGATTTGACAGTTTCCAAATTAATACCTCCGGAGGCTTCAGTGACAGCTCTATCCGGACATGATTCAACAGCTTTCTTCATCTCTTCAGTCGACATATTATCCAACAATATTATGTCAGCTCCGGCAGATGCAGCCTCTACAGCCTGTTCTACCGTTTCGACTTCAACCTCAACTTTTATAGTATGAGATGCATTGGATTTGGCTTTTTGTATTACTCCTGTCAGGTTCAAGCCCTCCAGTTTTAATGTTTTTACATGGTTGTCTTTTATTAGAATTCCGTCAGAGAGGTTTTGTCTGTGATTATGACCACCACCCATTCTCACAGCATACTTTTCCAAAGCTCGGTACCCCGGAGTGGTTTTCCTAGTATCGACGATTCGGGAACTTGTATGAGATATTTCATTGACATATTTGGCGGTTTCAGTGGCCACTCCACTCAATTTCCTTAGGAAATTAAGCGCAGTTCTTTCGGCTGTCAGAATTGATGACAGATACCCGTTAATTTCAAGTACACGGTCATTCTTAGTTACTTCTGACCCATCTGGGATCAATATAATGGTTTCAAGAGATGAGTCCATTTTTTGGAACACCCTCACAGCGAGGTTTAAACCCGCTATGGTCCCTCCCTCATCTGCGACTACCGTAGCACTGCCGATAGTTTCATTTGGAATCAGTGCATCAGTGGTAGCGTCACCCATGGAGTAGTCTTCCATGATGGCTAAATCAATGAGTTTTTCAATATCGGGTGTTAGTTGCACTTTTGTCTCCTAACAAAATGCCCAGCCTGTGTCTGAAGGCGGGGCATTTTGAGTGTGTTTAGGGTCAGGAGGATATTTTATTTTATAGATAGCATCCGATCCAGTGCTATCCTCGAATATTTTCTAGTGTTTTCATCTACTGTTATCTGGTTTACCACGACCCCTTCTAGTAGCCCATCCAGAACCCAGGCTAGATAAGCGGGATGGATCCGATACATTGTAGAGCAAGGGCAGACAACCGAATCCAGGCAAAAAACATTTTTATCCGGGTTTTCAGTGGCAATTCTATTCACTAAACTTATTTCAGTGCCTACCGCCCAGGTTGTTCCGGGCTCTCCTTCATTAATTATTTGCCTTATGTATTCTGTTGAGCCTACATAATCTGACGACTCTACTACATCTAATGTGCATTCTGGATGTACTACGACAGAGACATTTGCATGGGATTTTTTTGCAGCATTTATTTGGTCAACCGTGAATCTAGTGTGAACTGAGCAATGGCCTTGCCATAGAATCATTTTGGAATTCTTAATAGCTTCAATCGAATTTCCACCCAGTGGCTTAAAAGGATTCCAAATTATCATCTCGTTAAGATTTACGCCTTTTGTTACAGCTGTATTCCTTCCCAAATGTTGATCTGGAAGAAATAGGATTTTCTCTCCTCTTTCAAAAGACCAATCAAAGGTAGCTGAAGCATTGGAAGATGTACAAACGACTCCACCATTTTCCCCACAGAGCGATTTTATTGCGGCGGTGGAGTTCATATAGGTCACTGGTATAACAGACCCTTCGCCAAGGATTTCTGTGAGATCGTCCCAACAATCCATTACATCATCAATGTGCGCCATGTCAGCCATGGAACATCCAGCAGTAAGGTTGGGTAGGATGACTTTTTGTCTTTGGGTACTCAATATATAAGCAGTTTCGGCCATGAAATGAACACCACAAAAGATAATGTATTCGGGGTCTTTTAATTCCGCAGCATGTTGGGATAATTTGAAGGAGTCACCCCTAACATCCGCAAACTGGATGACCTCATCCCTTTGATAATGATGACCAAGTATTACGATTTTATTACCAAGCTTCTTTTTTGCTGCAGAGATCTTTTGTTCAAGTTCTTCCGGGCTGGTTCGCATATAACTTACTGGAAGTTTTTGCCAACGAACACCGGAATTAAACTCCTGTTCTAAAGTTTTTGAGGCTAGCTCTTCGTCAGTTTGACAGAAGGCCGATTGTTCTATTTCTGTAATTGGTATGGGTTGTTTATCTATTTTTATAACCATCTTATATGTATTCCTTGTTACTTTCGGATGTCGTTACTCATAGAGCCTTCCAAATACCATGGGCTCGTCTCTTTTATTTTTACGTTGATCATGTCGCCAGCATTCACATTGTCACTATCAAGAAAAACCAGCTTATCATTCCTGTTTCTGCCAAACCATTTCCCTTTTTTCCGCCCCTCGACAAGGATGTCCTGAGTCTTTCCTTTGAGGTTGGAATTAATGCCGGCCACTATTTTCTCTTGTTCATCGTTAATTATTTTTAGGCGCTCTTTTTTTATGTCTTCTTCTACGTCGTCGATCATTTTCCTTGAGGCTATAGTACCTTCTCGGGTGGAATACGCCGCTGAATGAACCTTGTCGAATTTCACGTCTTTGATCATTTCAAGAGTGTTTGCAAATTGTTCCTCAGTCTCTCCGCAGAAACCAACTATTAAATCTGTGCTTACACTCACACCGGAAACCCTATTTCTGATTTTATCTATTAGCCGCCTGTACTCTTCGTTTGTGTAGCCGCGTCGCATAGTGCGCAGAATCTCGTCATCGCCGGCCTGAAAAGGTAAATTTATGTGCTCGCAAACTTTTTCTAGACCATTCACGGCTTCTATTATGCTGTCTTCCATATCATTGGGATGTGAGGTTAGGAATCTTATTCTTTCCAAGCCAGATACTTCATTTACAGCTACCAACAAGTTTGAAAGGTTAATTGCTCCTTCCAGATCGTGGCCATAGGAATCTACATTTTGACCTAGCAATGTAACTTCCTTAACTCCCCTTTTTACCAACATTTCAGTTTCATGAACAATCTCTTGCACAGATCTACTTTTCTCCCTTCCACGACGATAAGGAATAATACAAAATGAGCAAAATTTGTCACACCCATGAATTATTGGGATATAGGTGCTTATTGCGGGAGCAGCAGTTAAAGGACCTATACAGCCGTCTGTATCAATTTTTAACTTTTCTCCGAGATATTCAATTAATGGGTTGTACTGCTGGGGTGCCATAAATACGTCTACGTAGGGGAAACGTTTTTCTAAAGCACTCGTGTTGGGCCCAACCATACACCCCATTAGAGCAATAACTTTTTCTGGATTCAGCTCTTTACTCGGCTTTAAGCTGGTCAAAGTTCCTACGGCTTTGTCTTCAGCGTTCTGTCGGACAACGCATGTGTTAAGCACAACTATGTCGGCTGCCTCTTTTGATTCCGTTGACACAAGACCCATCTGATTTAGAGCACTGCTTAGTCGCTCTGAATCTGCCTTGTTCATTTGGCATCCTGTAGTCCAAATGTGATAGCTTTGCATCTTTTTATTGCAGGCTCCTTGATTTTTCAGTTGTGGCGGAGGGAATGGGATTCGAACCCATGAGAGGACTTTCATCCCCTAACCGCTTAGCAGGCGGCCGCACTAGACCTCTATGCGATCCCTCCAATTAATTGAACTTCAATTATAGGTTTGAGTATCTAGTCGTGGCAAGACAATTAATTGTGAAATCCGGAACTAATCTAAATATATATACGAATACCGTAATATAAACAGAAAATATAGGAATTAACATTTAGTAGTTTTGTATAAATTATACGATATACGTACCCTAATCTAATGTGTATGCCGAAATACCTGAAAATATACTTTCATAGTAAAAGTAATGGATTAGGAATATTTTTCCTTTTTTTGATCCCACCTAAACAGGTATTTTCCTATATTTTGCCGCCAGAAAATTTAGTATAAGTTTATCCAGGCAGCGGTCTAAATCCTTCTGCATCCCCAATCCAGACTTCTCCACCGTCAAAATGCTCCTTTTTCCAGATAGGAACTATTTGTTTTATTCTATCTACTGAATACTGGCTGGCTTGATAAGCAGATGCTCTGTGTGGGGACCCAACTGACACTATTAGGCTAGATTCCCCTATATCTACTCGGCCAACCCTGTGGGCTATGACTACAGATACGTCCCATTTATCACACATTTCTTTAGCGACGTCGTTGAGTTTGGCTTTGGCCATTGGAAGGTATGCTTCATACTCGAGGAACAAAACTTTTCTTCCACCTGTGTGATCCCTGGTTATCCCATTGAAAACTACAACAGCACCGTTGCGATCTTCAATGACCTCTGCTGATAATTCTTCAATGTTCAACTCATTTTGGGTTATGAATGTTTCGTAGCTAATCTTCTTAGACAAACTGGCTCCTGGTTGATTTATCCACCGCTCACAGGGGGTATCAGCGCCACAATATCTCCTGCAAGCAGCACCTGGTCGTGTGTTTGATACTCTTCATTCACCGCTGCAACCATTCTTTCAGGGGAGCATTTTATTCCTATATTTGCTTCTAAAACACGAGCAACAAGATCAGCCAATGTACTTTCTTTAGGCAATGCAAATGTTTCTGTATTTTTCCCACATTGTTCTCTGTAGGATGCGAAATAAAGTACTTTAATTTTCAGTTTGAAGCTCCGAAAGAGTCACTATTCGCCTCTGCTTAATAAGTAAATGCCCCGCCATTTACATGTATTGTTTGCCCGGTGATGAAGTTGTTTTCAGGCGATACCAAAAAATCTACTGCCGAGGCTATCTCAACTGGATATCCGAGTCGGCCAACAGGTATGTTTGTAACGACCGGTGTCGGATTGCTTCCGGATGCATCGGAAGTGTCAAACGCACCTGGGACTATGTGGTTGACCAATATGTTATTTGCTGCAAGTTCGATTGATAAGGCTCGTGTTAACCCTATTGCTCCCATTTTCGAGGCACAGACGTGTCCCCATCCATCCTTTCCTTTAAATGAATTCAAGCCAGATACATTTATTATCCTTCCCCAATCAGCTTCTATCATTCCTGGTATAGCTGCTCGGCTACAGTAAAAAGGGCCATCAAGGTTTACGGATAAAACCCTACGCCATTCCTCGGTTGTCATTTGGGAAGTAAACTGATCTTCTCTGAGCCCTGCGTTATTTACCAGTATGGTGACGTTTCCTAATGTTCCTTCAATTTTTTCAAACATTGACTTCACTTCACTCTCTGATCCAACGTTTCCCAACACCGCAACGGCCTGTCCACCATTGTCTGTAATTTCTTTCTCCACTGACTTGGCTTCTGATTCGTTTGTTCTGGCATTTACTGCCACTGCAGCACCCAAAGAGGCTAATCGTAACGCAGTTGCTCTTCCTATATTCCGGCCGGAACCGGTTACTAAAGCCACCTTCCCGTTTAACGATTGACTATTCTGCATAATATGTCCTTACAATATTTGAAACTCTATGTATATTATCCATACCCACTTCAAATTCTCCTAATTCCACTCCCTTAAGTATTTGGGTAACAGCGTCACTATAAGGAGTTGGTATTCCTATCTCCTTACCCTTTTCTGAAACCATACCGTTTAGGTATTCGATTTCTGTTTTTCGGCCCTTAATAACATCTTGGGCCAAAGAGGGACGACCCGGCACCTCAGGAGGGTTGCCTTGGAGAACTTTGTCGAGTTCTTCATTGCCTTCTGGTCCAGCTCCTTTCTCCATGTCTTCAAGGGAAAATTCACCCATCGGAGGTTTCACATTGTAGCCAAGCGCCCTGCCAACTTTCACAGTTTCGATGGCTAAGTGGAGTATTTGATTACGGGTTTCTTTGTTAGCCCTTACTTCATGGCTGAGAAGGCCTGTCATACCTGCTGTCGCATTGACCATGCAATTGGTTACCATTTTGGACCAGCGTTGCCCCCATAAATCGTCTGTAACCAAAGTTTTCCCTGCAGGTGTGAAGAGGTCAGCTATTGTCTGAACTCTTTCGGTGATTTCTCCGTTCAATTCTCCCACCGTGAAACAGATTGGTTCTTTCTGTAGAGATTGGGAAACACTTCCGGTACGAGTTATGTGTGCGGGTTCATACATACCAGCAGAAATCGTTGTTATACATCCGACGGTTCGATGAGCGCCTACAAGGGGAGCTATTAGTATTTCATTTATACTGTTTTGAGGACTCACCACCCAGGTATCTTCTTTCATGAAAGGTAGCATCGCGTTAACGGCATTTTCAGTGTCATAGGACTTTACTCCTATAATCACCATATCAAATTTATTCTCTATATTTGGGATTTCGTCGGTGTGTATAGCTTCGACTTTGACAATATATTCTCCCACTATGCCATCCAAGGTCAGTCCTTTTTCGTTCATGGTATCCACATGTTCTTTCCATGAATCTATCATTAGTACATCATCGCCTTCGTTAGCCATAAAACCAGCTAATGTTCCTGCGATTGCTCCTACTCCAATGGCTGCCGTTTTCATATCCTAATCTCCCTACTCCAATTACGGTTCAACTTTATTTTGTTCTGATAATTCGACACACAACCAGCCATTTGTCTTTGTTGATCTAAGCTTTTCTACCTTTGCGGTCTATAAAAGGTTTAAATCCTTCCAATACTGGTGTAGGTTCAAGTTCATTGGCTTGAGCATTCAACTCCTTTTGATAGGTGCTCTCCCAGTTTTCGCCTATATCTTCGATCAAAAGTTTTTTGATTCCTTGCACCATGCGAGCGTCGTTGCCCACAATCATTTTGGCCAGTTCGTTGGCTTTATCTAGGAGCTCAGTAGACTTAACCAGATGATTTATCAATCCTATTTGAAGACCCTCTTCGGCTTCTACAACCCGGGCCGTGAATAGCAATTCCTTGGCTTTAGGCCAACCTACTTGCATAGGTAAACTCCATGTTGAATTTACTCTTCCATATGCAGCTGCAAGAAATCTAAATTTTGTTCTTTCACACCCAATTCTTATATCCAAACTGGAAGCTAAAACAGCGCCTCCTCCGTAGGCCAAACCGTTAAGGGCTCCTATGGTTGGTTTTGTGCAGCTTCCAATATGCCAGGCATAAGTAGGTCTGTTAGGGTCTTGGTCAGGGGGATTGTCACTTTCGGCGTTTCTTGTCATCTCGTGGATATCTGCCCCCGCAGTGAACGCTCTGTCCCCAGCACCAGTGATTATTACTGCTTTAACCTCGTCATCCGACTCAACCTCTGTTATGGCTTGATCTAGTTCACGATACAGAGTCGTGCTGAGGGCATTCATTACCTCAGGCCTATTGAGGGTTATAGTGCCTATTCCTTCAAATTTGTCATATAGGATTGTTTGGTAGGTCAATACTGGCTCCTTCTGGTTGATTGCTGGTGGTGAAAGAATTATAGGAAGCTTTTTTCCAAGGGGTCAAGAAATTGAATATAAGGTCTTGGCCACTACCACTGATATACTTTCAAATTAATGCGGTCCTTTTCACTAAATGCTATCCCCTCCGATTTCAGCAGATTTTTTTGCAAACCTGGTCCTCCTCCCTCTCTGTAACTTATTGCTCCATCTCGGTTCACTATTCTGTGCCATGGAATTTCTGTATTGGCTTGGAGATTGGAAAGGGCGTAACCCACCAACCTAGCATTATTGACACCGGAAAGTTGGGCAACCTTACCGTAGGTAGCCACCATTCCAAACGGGACCAGCCTAACTACCTCATAAATTTTTTCGAAAGTATCCATATGAAATATCTCAAAATATTGTTCCTAATTAGCACTTCTAACATTTCTTTTCAGGACAATGATAGAAAGTTAGCACTATAAACCATGATCCTGATAATATTCCCATTCTACACAAATGATTTATGAGGTTAGTTCTATGGCAGAGGCAAATTTCAAACCTATAAAAAAAACTTCAGTGGAAAAAATGGAGGTTAAGCCTAATCTCGATCTTGAAGAATCGTATAAAGATTTTGATTGGGAATCCCTTTATAAGCAGTTGGACTGGTTGCCCGGAGGAGGGTTGAATAAAGCTCATGAAGCTATTGATCGACATGCTAATGGTGATAAACGAGACAAAATAGCTATGATTTGGGAAGGCAAAAACGGGGAGCGTGAAGATTACACGTTCGGTGATATGCAGCGCCTGACTAATAAATTTGCAAATATACTGCAAAGTCTTGGAATTCAAAAAGGTGACAGGGTATTTATATTTATGGATAGGCTTCCTGAGCTTTATATAGCCTTTTTTGGGGCTCTGAAGGCAGGTGCTGTTGTAGGACCTCTTTTTTCCGCTTTTGGCCCGGAACCAGTTAGAGACAGGATGCAAGATAGTGGGGCTAAAGTGTTAGTCACCCAACCGGACTTGAGAAGAAAAATTGCTGAAATCATTCCTGAATTATTTGATCTCCAACACATATTGATAGTAAATAAAGATTCTAGGGATCCTGCTCCTATTGATCCACAGGATCTTTCTTATCATGAAGAAATGGATAAGGCATCTGAAGATTTCACCACAGTAGTTACAGGCCAATACGATTATTCGATAATGCATTACACCTCCGGAACTACGGGTAAACCGAAAGGTGCAGTGCATAGGCATCAAGCTGTAGTGCAGCAAATGGCCACCGGTCGATGGGCATTGGATCTGCATGACGATGACATTTATTGGTGCACAGCAGACCCGGGATGGGTGACCGGAACTTCATATGGGATGCTGGCGCCTTGGACGAATGGTGTAACTCAGTTGATTTACGAAGGAGGATTCAGCGCCAGTAGATGGTACGAACAGATACAAAAGCATAAAGTCACAGTTTGGTATACGGCCCCAACTGCCATTCGAATGCTTATGAAGGCGGGAGAAGAAGTTCCGACAAGGTTTGACCTCTCTTCTTTAAGATATATGTGCAGTGTCGGTGAACCGTTAAACCCTGAGGCGGTTGTGTGGGGTGATGACGTTTTCGGAATGCCTTTCCATGACAACTGGTGGCAAACAGAGACTGGGGCAATTATGTGTGCCAATTATCCAAGTATGGAAGTGAGGCCTGGATCTATGGGTAAACCTATACCTGGCGTTCAACTTGCCATAGTAGATGAAGATTTCAACGAGGTGCCAGATGGAGAAGACGGGAATTTGGTCGTTAAACCCGGATGGCCGTCAATGTTTCATGGATATTGGAACAATGCTGAAATGTATAACTCCAGATTTAGAAAAGGGTGGTACATAACCGGCGACACCGCTAGGAAGGATTCTGACGGATATTTTTGGTTTGTTGGAAGGGCTGATGATGTAATAAATACAGCCGGCCATCTCGTGGGACCTTTTGAAGTTGAAAGCGCTTTGATTGAACATCCAGCAGTGGCTGAGGCCGGTGTAATTGGGAAACCAGACGAAATTGCTATGGAGATAGTTAAGGCATTTGTATCTCTTAAAGATGGGTATGAAGAATCCACCAAACTTAGAAATGAGATCATGCGGTTCGCCAGAGAGAAACTATCAACCGCAATAGCTCCTCGGGAAATAGATTTCATACCGTCACTGCCAAAAACTAGGAGCGGAAAGATCATGCGTCGACTTTTAAAGGCTCGCGAGCTGGGACTACCAGAAGGAGATACCTCAACCTTAGAAGATGATTAATTTTATATCGACTGGTTAATTTAATTGGGAGTGTTGGATTTTGGATCTAGAAAGAATTAAATCTTTGGTTTGCGACGAAATTGAAAGAAATGGGGATAAATTAATTTCCATTGCCAAAGAGATACTGAAAAACCCTGAGCCAGGATTTAAGGAATTTAAGACTGCAGAAATCGTTTCTCGGGAATTTGAAGCTTTTCAGATGCCCCATGAAAAAGGTTTAGCAATTACAGGCCTTAAATCTTCCTTGGATACTGGGACCCCTGGCCCAAACATAGCTGTCATTGGTGAATTAGATTCACTTAAAGTACTGGGGCATCCATATGAGGATAAAGAAACTACAGCCGCGCACGCCTGCGGGCATCATTGTCAGATAGCCATGATGTTGGGTGTCGCTGTCGGATTGAAGGCAGCTGGGGTGTTAGATGAATTGGCGGGGAAAATCACCTTTATGGCGGTGCCAGCCGAGGAGTATATTGAAGTCGAATATAGGGATGGCTTGAGGAGAAGTGGCGAAATAGAATTTTTGGGTGGTAAACCGGAATTTGTAAGACTCGGACATTTTGATGATGTTGATATGGCGATGATGACTCATACCTCGGTGCCATCAAATAATTGCAAAATATCGTTTGGTGGAACTAACAATGGATTGGTTGCAAAATCGATCAAATTTTCAGGAGTTGCTTCTCATGCCGGAGGAGCACCTCATATGGGAGTCAATGCTCTAAATGCTGCTATGGTGGCTATGTCTGCTATACATGCCCAAAGGGAAACTTATAGGGATCAAGATACGATAAGAATACATCCGATTATCACAAAAGGGGGAGTGGCTGTGAGTTCAGTGCCAGCCGATGTTCGGATGGAAACCTACGTTAGGGGCTCATCAATAGAGGCGTTTTTATCTGCATCCGAAAAAGTTGATAGGGCTTTAAGGGCAGGTGCGATGGCTGTGGGAGGATCAGTGGACATTACAACTCTACCGGGATACCTTCCTATTCAAAGTAACGAGACTTTTTTAGATCTTTATCAAGGGAATGCGGCTGAATTAGTTGGTTTTGAAAACCTAGGCCGACTTACCCATCGGACTGGTTCAACTGACATGGGTGATATTTCTCAGCTAATGCCAGTGATACATCCATACGTTGAAGCCGCATCTGGTAACGGGCATGGTATTGACTACGTGATAGAGGATTATCAGTTGGCAGTTCTTACTGGGGCAAAGGCAATGGCAATGACCGTTGTAGATCTATTGACCGAAGGGGCTTCTAATGCGTCTAAAATAGTGTCTGGGAATGAGCCTCCACTCACCAAATTTTCATACCTTTCCCTTTTGCGAAGCATGACTAAAGAAGAAAGTTTTAAAGAATAATTGTGTATTAGAGAAAATAAAAATGGATTCTAATTCCCTTAAATCGAAGTGTTGGAAGATTATTGATAGTCGTGCTGACTGGTTGGTAAATATATCGAAACATATCCTTCTAAATCCTGAACCAGGCTTCCATGAGTTTGAAACATCCAAATTTGTGAGCCAAAAACTGCAGGAACTTGGCCTGCCGCACCAAAAAGGAATTGCACTGACGGGAATAAAGGGAATTATAGATGGTGGATTGCCTGGACCAACTATTGCCATAATCGGAGAATTGGATTCTTTGAGGGTTGCAGGGCATTCACATGCTAATCCGGAAACCGACGCTGCCCATGCATGTGGCCATCATTGCCAAATTGGGATGATGCTGGGGGTTGTTGCTGCTTTCCAGGAAATTGCCAAGAATTCAAAAATCCCGGGTAAGTTGGCATTTATGGCTCTTCCTGCAGAGGAGTTTATTGATGTTGAGTATAGATATGGTCTCCATAAGGAAGGTCAAATTGAATTCATGTCTGGGAAACAAGAATTTTTGAATATGGGAGCATTTGACGATGTGGATATGGCTGTCATGGCACACACCTCCAAAATTGAAGAAGGAAAATTTTCAATTGGAGGCACAAGTAATGGTCATGTGGTGAAATACGTGCGATTTATAGGTAAGGCTTCTCACGCCGGAGGCTCACCTCATGAGGGTATTAATGCCCTACAGGCTTCAATCGTTTCATTAAACGCTTTAAATACCCAAAGGGAGACCCTGAAAAATGAGGACACCATAAGGCTTCACGGTATTATGACCAAAGGGGGCGTTTCCGTTAGTTCAATACCTGCTGAAGTTAAATATGAAGGGAGAGTAAGAGGTGGCACAACTGAAGCAATTGCAGATGCTAATTTGAAAATGGACAGGTGTTTGAGAGCGGGTGCACTTGCCATAGGCTGTGAGCTGGAAATAATCACATTACCAGGATATATGCCAATCAAAAATAATCCTCAGATGTCCGGTATTTTTATTGGCAACGCTGCCTCTTTGGTAGGGGATAATCATGTGATCCAGAAATCCCCGACTCACAATTCCGGTGGCAGTACTGATATGGGCGATCTCAGTCAAATCATGCCTGTAATTCATCCATACACAGGAGTCGCTACGGGCACTGGCCACGGGGATGACTATTTAGTGCAAGATTACACTCAAGGTGTGGTAAATCCAGCGAAGGCGCTCGTTGGAACGATAGTTGATTTGCTTTGCCGTGAAGACAATCCAGCAAATAAGATATTGAGTGAATTTCTGCCCGATTACTCAATCAAGTCATACCTCAAACTTCAAAGGTCGAGACTAACTGAAGAAATCTATAAACCTAAATAAGGTTCTACCGCAAAAAATCTGATATTTGGCCAGAATATTTTGAAAGCCAAGCTTGGTTTAATCGTATTCGTTCCTTAGCCTGTCTTATAGTCCTCTCCGCCGCTGGAGTTGGATTCTCTGCAAAGAAGAGTTCGACTTCTTTCAATCTTTCTCTGGTTGTAAACCCGGAAACTATTGATACAAGGCGCATCAATGCAAATCCTCCGTCACCGTATCTCCGGTCAATTTCTTTCCAATTGTTCCGTATAAAATCCCAGGCCAGTGATCTTCCTAATACTGAGCCTGCTACTGTCACAATTACTCTTATGGAGTCTTGTACACGGATATCTTCGCTAAGTGATTTTTTCAAAGTTTCCTGCAACAAATCTTTATCCTTAAAATTAGATAAGGCTGAATGGAGCCTAACTTTCTCTTCCTGAAGATCCGAGGCTTTTTCCAAAGCCCACATCTTATCGTAAACTACCTTATCGCCTTCTTGGGCCGCCAAGTTGAAAACAACTGTTCGTATGTCAGGGTGTATGACTTGCCGTTCAGATACATGATTGTCATATTTGATGCGAGCTTCTTCAAGGACGGATTTATCACCATAGTGTCCAGAATTCCCAAGAGATGTGCTTCTTAAAAGTGCGTCTAAATGGCCATCACCTAATCGTTTTTCCCATCCCATCTTTTCGCTTATGGCCGAGAATATGTTCCTACAGAAAATTTGATATTCAGCGTGGCAACCTAATTCGGAAATTAGGTTTTCAATACCCCTAAGCCCAGTTGCAAGGTCAGAAAGTACGGAAGCATCAGACTCATTAGAATACCCCGTGGCAAGATTAAGGAAATTCTCCACTGGTGTATACCCCGCCCTGACAAGAGCGTAATAATCTCCTTGCACCCCTAGTCTATCTCTAGGACTGAGTTCACCGGCTGTGATTGCGTTTTTTAAATTTCCCAGATCCGATTCCGTGTATTTAGTTCGATAAAACCCTGTTTGGTTTGGGTTTAATTTAATCCATGAGACATTGCCTTTTTCATTGGTCTCCAATTGTATTTTTAGATCACTCGATTCCATCAACAGAGTTTGAAGGTTATCTTCAAGGTTGCTGCCGATCTTTATTGGGACAAACCAAGATGTATTTTCTTTGTCGCCCAGCTTGCCTTCTATGTGGTCATATAAAAATCTTGTTTGGGAAAGATTTATGTTATTGGAATCCTGGGCCCTGTCGGCTGAAATCATAGGAAATCCTGTTTGTTTAACCCAGGAATCCATCACCTTGCCAACTGGTTTACCAGAAGAAACTTCGAGGGCGCTCCACAAATCTTGAGTTTCTGCGTTTCCGTAGGAATTGTCTGTTAAGTAGGCTCGTATACCTTTTTGGAAATCTGAAGCTCCTATGAAGTCCTCCAGCATCCGTAAAATCGAGCCCCCTTTGCTATAACTGATCGCATCAAACAACTGGCCAATTTCTGCCGGATTATTTACTTCTTGTTCTATCGGATGTGAATTTGAGAGACCATCCAGAGAAAAAGCTGAGGCGGTGTCTGCAGTTAAAAACTGCGTCCACATATCCCATTCAGGATGGATAGCGTCTACTGCTTTATCTCCCATCCATGAAGCGAAGCTCTCATTGAGCCACAAATCATTCCACCACCTCATCGTTACCAAGTCACCAAACCACATATGGGCCATTTCATGGGAAATTATTGCAGCCACTATCTGCCTCGTCCCCGCTGAACTATTATCAGGGTCGACTAATAGGGCTACCTCTCGATATGTGATGGCTCCCCAATTCTCCATGGCACCGGCTGCAAAGTCGGGAATAGCCAGATGATCTAATTTAGGCAGAGGAAACGGAATGCCAAAATAGTCATTGTAATAATTAAGCAATTCCACAGAGGTCTGCAATGCAAACCGCCCCTGTTCCTCTTTTCCGGATGTGGTCCAAACTCGCATTAATGTTCCGCTATCGGTCGATTGTTCAATGCATCCTAATTCTCCAATAATGAAAGCAAGTAAATAAGTGGACATAACCGGGGTGGTATCAAAAACTATGGTTTTTCGATCATCTCTTCCTGGGGATTCGGAAGCAATAGGCATATTTGAAACAGCCTTCATTTCCCCTGGTATGACTAGTGAGACGTCAAAAGTCGCTTTTGTAGAGGGTTCGTCCCAACATGGAAAAGCTCTCCTCGCGTCGGTGGATTCGAATTGAGTGGCTGCCAAATATTTTTCATTTCCATTAATATCAGTGTATTGGCTTCTGTAAAAACCAAGCAATCTATCGTTGAGCTCACCAACAAATGAAATATGTAACTGTAAGTTGGATTCGCCTTTTTTGATTGTGTCGTCGAGAGTGATGGTGAGTGTTTCATGATTCGGATCGGTGGAAATATTGGACACTTCTAAATTGTGGCCTTGAGAAATTGCTGATACAGCAGTGATTTCAAGTTCGGCCGAGTTAAGCGTTACCGAATCTGTGTTTTCATTAACGCTAGCTTTGATAATGACTTTCCCATTGAAAGTGAAAGTTTCAAAGTTAGGTTCTAGTTCAATTTGATAGTTGTCTGGGGTGACGCTTTGGGGGAGTACTAATCTGTTTTCTGTTGTCATATTGGTTGAGTGCAAATGCCTTTACTTAATGTTTCCTTAGGCCCCGATCCAATTTGGTTTTCTTTTTTCTGAAAAAGCCAATGGCCCTTCCCTTTGATCAGCTGATCCGAGGTAATTATTTTCCTCCGAATATTTTCTTTGCAGTGCATTATCAAGAGGCCAGCCAAGGCCTTCATAAGCCATTTGTTTAGAAGCTCGGACAGAAAGGGGAGCCGCCTCTAAAATCTCATTTGCCCATTTTTCCGCTGTGGGGACAACTTCAGCTAAAGGTACTATTTCGTTCACTAACCCTAATTCGTAGGCTTCTTGTGCACTAATTCGCCTTGCGGTTAGCATCATGCCCATTGCTCTTTTCAACGGTACATGCCTTGGTAATCGATGGACTCCTCCTGCGCCTGCAATTAACCCAACTCGCGGTTCCGGGAGTCCAACTTCTGCATGGTCGGCAATGATTATTATGTCGCAGGCCATAGCAAGTTCAAGGCCGCCTCCTAAAGCGTACCCATTGACTGCAGCTATTATTGGTTTCCAGCATTTGAAGTCTGTGTCTGTAGTTATTCCTCCGAATGCCGCTCTTATACGGGCTCCTGTTGTGGCTTCTTTTTCTCGTTCTCCCCAGTTTTCCGCTGTGTATCTAAGATCATTACCAGCACAAAAAGCTCTTTCACCGGTTCCAGTAACTATTGCTACCCAAGCATCAGGATCATTTTCAAAAGTCATAAAGGCGGTTTTCATCTCTAGATTAGCGGGAGGATGAAGCGCATTCAGCCTTTCTGGCCGATTTATTGTTATATAGACTATCTTGTCCTTTTTTTCGTAATTTATGAATTCGTACTCCATGGTCTATCTCCTCTTCAATTTTTAATTAGTTATTTGAAAGGATTTCCCCAACTATCTTGATAGGTAATTTGGTTTACGGATTCCCTTTTGGTGGGACCGTAGTTTACTTTTTCATCCAAATAACCCACAGGTAACAAAGCAGCAGTTTCAGTATTATCTGGGATGTTTAGCAGTTCCTTCACTTCCTTTTCGTACCTTTTGTGTAATGTAGTTATGACGCTCCCTAGTCCAAATTCCATGCAACCCAGCAAAAAATTTTGCACAGCAGGATAGATTGACGCCCCCCTCCCCATGTGGGAATCGCTCCCATCATGGTTGAGGCAGGCCATTACCCAAACTGGAGCCTTAGCAATATTTTCAGCCAAGTATGAGGCAGAGGTCATAACTTTTTGTTCTAGATTCCTTTCTCCTTTCGAGCCGGTTCCATAAGCTTGATTCCATGATTGGAGATATAGTTTTCCAATTTCGTTTTTCACGTCTTGATTCTTAATCACCAAAAATCTCCATGGTTGGCTATTGCCCCCACTGGGCGCTTTAGTGGCGATTTCTATCAACCTATAGATTATTTCGTTTGAGATGTCTTGGTCTTTGAAATATCTTATGGCTCGCTGACTGTAAAGGGCTTCTAAAAGATCTAAATGGTTTTGCATTATTTTATCCAATATGTTTTGTTCGTGCATCGCATTATATATGGTGCAACCTAAATAAAATCCAACTACTAATAGGGAAATGACCTAGGAAGAATCTCAATTATTGTTAAGGGCCCTAACACCTGTGTAAAATGCCACCTGTTGTGAAATTAATGCACGGAGGATAAAGAACTATGAAGGTTTCGACTAGCTTTCAAGAATACTCTGTTGATGGCATTGTTGATGCCGCTAGGAAATCAGAAGAGAGGGGTTACGACATTTTTTTCTCCAGTGAAACAGGCCATAATCCATATTTGCCTTTGGTATTGGCGGCAGAGCATACTGAAGAAATCGAGTTGCAAACTTCCATCGCCTTATCTTTTTCTCGAAGCCCTATGGATACTGCATATATTGCGTGGGACATACAAAACCTTTCGAAAGGTAGGTTCACTTTGGGTCTTGGGAGTCAAGTCAGAGGCCATATAGTCAGAAGATTTTCCATGCCATGGTCAGCCCCCGCCCCGAGGATGAGAGAGTATATCGTGGCTTTGAAACACATTTGGGATTGTTGGCAAAACGGAACCAAATTGAATTTCGCAGGAGATTATTATTCCTTTAATTTAATGTCACCATTTTTCAATCCAGGTCCCATAGAACACCCGGACATAAAAGTTTCAATTGCTGGGGTTAACCCTAACATGCTTAGAGTGGCGGGCGAACTTTGTGATGGTGTGATTCTTCACTCCTTCAACACTCCAACATATACAAGAGATGTGGTTCTACCTAATTTACAGAAGGGTGCGGAAAGAGTCGGTAGGTCAATAGAGGACATATCAATTTCGGGAGGAGGGTTTATTGTTGCAGGAGAAAATGAAGAAGAATTAGAAAAAAAGAGAAAAGAAACGAAGAGCCGTATCTCCTTTTATGCATCAACTCGTAGTTACGGTGATGTTATGAGGGCTCAAGGGTGGAATGATACACATGAGAAGCTATATCGAATGTCCATTGACGGAAAATGGAATCAAATGGGTGACGAAATTACTGATGAAATGTTAAATAGTTTCGCAGTGGTTGGTACTTACGATCAAATAGCTGGGAAAATCAAGTCGACTTTTGGGAAATATGCTACGTCTGTAAGTTTCGGTATGGATACTCAAAACGAAGAGGAAGAAAATATCTTAAAGGGCGTTATAAAAAACCTTAAAGACTCCTAGATTCTCTTTAGATGAGATCAGGATTTGACGTTTTTATTTGATTCAGGCGTGCAATTTTAACCGCATATTGGATTTCTGCGACAGCCAGATCTAGTTGATTTTCATGGTTTATGACGACGTGATCAAACCAAGTCGCGGATTTCATCTCTTTGGTGGCAGTTTCGAGCCTGATCTTAAGACTACCGGACGATTCAGTCATTCGGGCTGTCAATCTTTTTTCTAGCTGTTCCATATTAGGAGGTGCTAGGAATATATATAAGGCGTTTGGGGCTAATTTTTTGATAGTTTTGGCTCCCTGAACGTCTATTTTCACAATGACGTCTTTTCCTCTTTGTAAAGCTGTTTTTACTTGATCACGTGGTACTCCATAGTAGTTACCGTAAACCTCTGCCCATTCTAGAAACCCATCCTGTTCCATTTGTGCTTTGAACTCAGCTTGACTGACGAATATATAGTCTTTTCCATCTGTTTCACCGTTCCTTTGAGTTCTTGTAGTCGCAGTAACAGTAAAATGGTATGGTTCTCCTAAGTCTCTCATCCGAGAAAGTACTGCGTCTTTTCCGACGCCTGACGGCCCTGAAAGTATTAAAAGGATGGGAGGTTGTACATCTTTATGATTCAAAAGATTAGTAAAATTACTCCTGTAATTCTGAAACCACTTCCCAAAAAGAAGGATAGGACACACTGGCGTCTTCAGAATTTCCAATAGTGGTTTCCCCAGCGGCTAATAAACCCGCGATTCCGTTAGTCATGGCGATCCTGTGATCTCCATGGGTTTCTACTTCAGCACCTGTCAGTGTATGAGTTCCTGTTATTCGCATTCCATCCGAAGTTTCTTCTATTTGGGCACCTAATCTTTGTAAACTGTCAACGGTTGCTGAAATTCGGTCGGATTCTTTAACCCTTAGTTCTTCTGCATTAGCTATTACCGTTGTACCTTTGGCGAAACAGGCGGCGAGAGCTAATACGGGTAATTCATCAACGACCCTGGGTATTAGGTCTCCTGATATTTCAGTTGCTATTAAATCACTAGTCGATACTGTTACGTCACCCGTCGGTTCACCACCTTCTAGGTGCTCATTTTCTATTGTTATATTCGCGTTCATGGATTCGAGTACTTCCAAGACCCCTGTGCGGGTAGGGTTCATACCCATTCCTGGGATTGTTATTCTTGAATCAGGGTGGCACGCCCCGGCGATCAGCCAAAAAGCTGAACCACTGGTGTCGCTAGGCACTTTGACGTCAACAGAACTGAGTTCTTTGTTCCCTGTTTTAATTGCGAGTCCATTTATTTCCAAATTCCCACCCATAGAATTGAGCATCCTTTCCGTGTGATCCCTTGACTCTGCAGGTTGATGTATGATGCTGGGGCTACTCGAGTATAAGCCGGCAATTATGAGACACGATTTTAACTGAGCACTTGCTACTGGCATCGTACATTCTATTCCTCTTAAAGAACTACCTTTGAATGAAAGTGGTGCTAGAGAGTCATCATCACGGCCATTTATATAGGCACCCATTTGAGCCAGTGGTGTGGTTATCCTTTTCATCGGCCGATTCCTAAGAGAATCGTCTCCTGTTATTACGCTGAAGAAGTCTTGCCCTGCTAGTAAACCGGATATTAACCGCATAGTTGTTCCGCTGTTACCAGCATTTAAAACATCTGATGGTTCGGTTAGACCGTGAAGCCCAGATCCGATTATCTCAAAGCACTCTTCGGCTCCCGAAATTTTGCAATTAGTGTGCCTGGTTATGTTGGCCCCTAATCCTCTAAGGCAACCCAGCATGGAGGATCTATCGTCACCGACACAAAAATTAGATACATGTGATACCCCTTTAGATATGCTGTTTAATAAACTTGCCCGGTGTGATATTGATTTATCCCCTGGAGGTTTCACTATGCCGTGCAATCTGGCAGGGGATGTTATTTTGCTGATCATATTGCTTCCTATCTGCTCCTAGGGTATCTCCAGGACTCTTTTTTATCTGCGTCACCCATCTTAGTAACCCTTCTCGCAAGTTTGTCTCCTAGGAAGGCAGAAGCCATAGACTCGGCTGCACTTGGTAGGTCCAACGTATCCGAATTTTGGCCCACTACGCCGGCTTCCCATCTGGCTCTTTGTTCCCATGCGTGTATAAAAGATTCTATGAAGTTTTCGCTGTCTTCTTGCAATTCGGTTCTTAGTTTATGCAGAGAGAGGATCATTTGATCCACCCAATAAATCAATGGCTCAGACATTGTCAGCGAATCAGCCTCGGTATCTGTTGGATCGTTAGCGCTTAAGGTGGACTGCATATCAAATAAACTTCCGGCACTTTTATGCATCTCCCTCCAAGAGGCATTACCAGAGGTAGCATTCATAAAAGCCGTCGAAATCAAATAAGGCAGATGATCCATAGCGGCAGAATAACTGTCATGTTCATCAACATCCAAGAAATAGGGTTTCGCCCCTATCGATTCTGCCAGCCCAACCACAGTTTTAGTCGCTTGGTCTTCTGCGGATTTTGATGGGATTACACAATAATTGACCCCGTCAAACAAATTGGGCGAAGAATCTTCTACTCCCTTTGTCGGGGTTTTAATTATTGGCCGGCCTCCCACATAAGATACTGAGTTCGGTAAAAATTCGTCAGCCCAGGCTGCGGACCTCTTTTTTGATGACCGCATATCTGTCACAACTGCACCATCTGATACTAATGATCCTATCGACTCAAAAAGATCCCTAGATTCATTTATCGGGTAATCAAGAACAATAAGTTGCGCTCCATCAATAGCTTTTTTGAGATTACCTTCCATTACATCGAATGCTCCGATTTTATTAATTGCAGACCCTGTTTTTCGATCTAAACAGTGGCCTACTACCTCAGTGTTTTTGAGCCTGATATTTTTTAGAGCTAATCCAAGGGATGCTCCCAATTCACCCATTCCAACCACAGTGATACGTTCCAAAGTTACACCCCTTTGTGGAGCCCAAGCTTCAATTCACGTTGAAGCTGGACTTTTTATGATTTATTAAAGGAATTAAAATTTATGAAAATGATACACGACGATGTCACCAAATATTAAAAAATCCAGTTCAACAGTATTTTCACCGGTCCCCCTATTAGCGTTGATAAAATACTTACCCCAGGGACAGTCATATCAATAAGAAACAAGATTATTAGCGCAAATGGACCATATCTTTCAAGGCCTGAATACTGCACCGATAGGCTTCTCGGTAATATACCTAGGATTACTTTGTAACCATCCAACGGAGGTAGAGGGACAAGATTAAAAACGGCTAGAATTAAACTAATCTGCACAAAAGTGAACCCCAATTCTATCCATATATCGCTTAATCCAAATTCTAACGCTAATTTTTTTAAACAGAATCCTATCAAGATAGCTGTTGCTAAATTAGAGGCTGGTCCCGCGAAAGACACTATCGACATGCCTATTAAGGGGGGCACTTTTTTGATTCTGTATATGTCTACCGGCACCGGTTTGCCCCATCCAAATCCTACAAATAAAAATAGCAATGAACCTAGCGGGTCAAGATGACTTTTAGGATTTAGTGTCAAGCGACCTAATGATTTGGCTGTTGTATCACCTAATTTATTCGAGGCCAATGCATGTGAAAATTCATGTATTGTGACCGCGACTAAAATAGAGAGCAATACTAGGCTTAAAGATAAGAGAGTAGAGAAAGGGTCTTTTAAAAATGAATCTAAGTATTGGAGGATCATTGCTTAAATGAAAAAAAGGGGCGGTCCAAACCACCCCTTTTAAAAGTTTCTAATATTAGTGGCCACCACAACCACAACCGCCTCCACCGCATCCGCCGCCGCCGCCGCATCCGCCGCCACCGCCACAGTTGCAGCCTCCTCCTGAACCGCATCCACCACTGGAATGTTCAATGTTGGGGTTCGAAATTACAAACCCACTTCTCATTAGACCATCCACATAATCGATTTCTGCTCCCTCCAACAGAGGTGCGCTTTCTCCATCAATAACAACCTTGATGCTGAATGCTTCAATGATTATATCTTCATCTTTTGGTTCGGACTCCACTCCAAGGACATGCTGGAATCCTCCATTAGGGCTAGGAGTAACCATAACTCTGAGCATTCCATTTTCTTCACCTTGTTCTTTTAGAATCTCAGAAAGCTTATCGGCAGCTAATTCAGATACCTGTATTAGGCTTGTTGATGCCACTTTTTCAACTCCTTACAATTGCTCGTTACAATTGCTCGTTAATTTAAGTCATGCCCTTTTGTAATTGAGGTCAATTATACAACTATGTTTGGTAAGGCTAGCATTTGAATTTGGCGCGGTCAAGAATAATCGGCAGGCCATAGAAGGGTTTAGGTAGCATAGCGGGTACTTAGTAATTTAGGCACTTTTTGAGATTGCATTTGGATCCCACACGTGTTGTTTTATTTGTGAATTGAATGTACATTTGTAAACCTGCCTTTGACGAGGCTTACTAATATGTTAATTGTCCCTTGGTGGTACAAGCGAGTATGACCCACCCGTTCCCATCCCGAACACGGAAGTGAAACTACTCAGCACTGACGATACTGCGCTGGCAACGGCGTGGGAAAATAGGCCACTGCCAGGGGGCTTTTTTGTTTTAGCGTTCTTTTTTTAATCAAAATTTTGCCCTTAAAACAGCTGATAAGTTTGTGTAATTAACCTCAATTTAAAATGCCACCTTTACCTTCTGATGGTGTATTACATATAATTAGGTTGGCTGCACAAGCTAAATTATGACGAATGGAAGTAATGGATGCCACCTGAAACTCAAGATAACTCCCCACAAGATATGCAACAACTGCTAGAAGAGATGGATTTTAAGGTTTTGAGAAGGGGGGAGGTGGTTGAAGGATCTGTTATGCGGGTGGACTCTGATGGAATTTTTCTTGACATTGGACACAAGGAAGAAGGATTTGTGCCGATGGGAGAAATGAAAACCATTAGTAAAGAAGACATGGTGGTGCTTAGTGAAGGTGATACTCTGATTGCCTTTGTAATGCGACCAGATTCCAAAGACGGACCTATACTCTCGGTGGATCGTGCTAGAGGGGAGGAAGGTTGGCGAGATATTCAAAAATTAATGGATCAAGACGAACCTGTAGATGGCGTCATAGTGGGATTTAATAGGGGTGGGTGTATTTTGGAAGTCGCCAATGTTCAAGGGTTCGTCCCAATGTCGCAGTTAATAACTATTTCAAGAGACCTTTTTAAGCAGGAACCCTCGGAGGCAGGTGGGGCAAGTGTTTCAGAAGATTCAGTTGGAAAAGATTTAATCGGTAAAACCCTGACAGTTAAGGTACTTGAAGTTAATAGATCTCGAAACAGGGCCATTTTCTCAGAGAGATCGGCCATGCAGGAACAAAGAGATGAACAGAAGGCTGAGCTCATCGAAAAATTAGAAGAGGGTGAAGTTCGCAAAGGGATTGTAACGGGAATAAGTAATTTTGGTGCGTTTGTAGATTTGGGTGGTGCTGATGGGCTTATTCACATTTCTGAAATGTCCTGGAGTATGGTCGGGTCCCCGGAGGATTTGGTAAAGGTGGGGGAAGAATTGGACGTATATGTCCTCAGGATAGACAGAGAGACAATGAAGATCGCTCTAAGCTTGCGTCGACTCCAACCAGAGCCTTGGGAAACCATATTTGAAAGATATCAGGTTGGCGATGTGGTAGATGCAACTGTGACTAAAATAGCCAATTTTGGAGCCTTCGCAAGGCTGGAGGATTCAATTGAAGGTCTGATTCATATAACAGAATTGAGTGACGCAGTGATAACGAATCCCAATGAGGTTGTCAGTGAAGGGCAAGAAATCAAGGTAAAGATCCTAAAAATTGAGATGGAAAGGAAAAGGCTTGGGTTAAGTCTTAAACAGACGTCAGAAACACTTCCTCCAGAAGGATACATTTCTGAGGCGCCAGCCGAGGAACTAACAGTTCCGGAAGAAACAGAGGGTGACATTGCAATAGAAGATAGTACCCTTTCTTCCGACGTGACTGAAATTGGACATGAGGAGACTAAGACTGCTGAACTCGATGCTACTGAGACAGATCTTGCAGAAGAGCATGAGGAGACTGAGACTGC
>JAPYSB010000005.1:147524-155408 GCA_029936675.1 Dehalococcoidia bacterium
AACTCGATGCTACTGAGACAGATCTTGCAGAAGAGCATGAGGAGACTGAGACTGCCGAACTCGATGCTACTGAGACAGATCTTGCAGAAGAGCATGAGGAGACCGAGACTGCTGAACTCGATGCTACCGAGACAGATCTTATAGAAGAGCATGAGGAGACTGAGACTGCCGAACTCGATGCTACTGAGACCGATCTTATAGAAGAAGAAAAAGATGAAGAAGAAAAGGATAATGTAGTAGAACCTACCCAAGATACTGAAGAAGAATAGCTATGTAGGAGCCGATATATATGGCAAGTAGATTCGAGAAATTTTCAGAAAGGGCCCGCAGAGTTTTGTCGTTGGCTCAGGAAGAAGCTCAAAGATTCAACCATAACTACATTGGTACTGAGCATATTCTTCTTGGACTGGTAAGGGAGAATGAGGGAACAGCAGCCAAAGTTCTCGGAGGCCTGGCTATAGAGCTAAATAAAATTAGATCTGCGGTTGAATTCATTATAGGCAAAGGAGACACCGCGGCTAGTGGCGAGATTGGCTTGACCCCTAGGGCCAAGAAAGTAATCGAATTGGCAGTTGATGAAGCACGAAGACTGAATCACCACTACATCGGAACGGAACATTTGCTAATCGGCTTGATGCGGGAAGGGGAAGGGGTTGCCGCTGGGGTGTTGGAGAGTTTAGGGGTGACCTTAGATAAGGTTAGGGGCGAAACCAATTCTGTTCTGAATAAAGATGCTAGGTCATCTAAGGCGAGGTCGGGAGGCAAAACAACTACAAAAACGCCTACTCTTGACCAGCTAGGAGTGGATCTAACTGAAAAGGCTAATGAGGGGAAACTAGATCCGACTGTGGGAAGGGAGAAAGAAATAGAGCGCGTGACTCAAATACTGAGCAGGCGAACGAAAAATAATCCAGTTTTGATAGGGGAGCCAGGTGTTGGTAAGACTGCAATAGTGGAAGCTCTGGCCCAACGTATTGCTTCAAACGATGTTCCCGGAACTTTACAAGGGAAACGTCTTGTTACCTTGGATATGGGTTCCTTGGTGGCAGGGACGAAATATAGAGGCGAATTTGAGGAGAGACTTAAGAAAGTAATAGAAGAGATTAAGAGTGCGGGTAATTGCGTCTTGTTTATTGACGAGATTCACACAATGGTTGGGGCTGGGGCAGCGGAAGGAGCTGTTGATGCTGCTAATATTCTCAAACCCTCTTTGGCTAGAGGCGAAATGCAGACTATTGGTGCGACCACATTGGACGATTACAGGAAGTACGTTGAAAGAGATCCTGCTTTGGAAAGGCGATTTCAGCCTGTGAGAGTTGAAGAGCCGAGTGTAGACGAAACTGTTGAAATACTCCGTGGGATTAAAGAAAAATATGAAGAGCATCATCAGCTTGAAATATCGGATTCAGCGATTCAGTCCGCAGCAAACTTAGCCTCAAGATTTATTGCAGATAGGTTTCTACCAGATAAGGCGATAGATTTGATCGATGAAGCATCATCGAGAGTACGGATACACCACAGCATGGCACCCAGATCTGTAAAAGAAGCTTCGCAGATGCTTGATAGTGTTAGGAAAGAGAAAGATGACGCTATTTCTGGTAGAGAATATGAACATGCTGCAGAACTAAGAGATCGAGAAGTTTCCTTATCAGAAAAACTGGAAAATATAAAAAAAGAGTGGGAAGAGGAAAAGGGCGATCAACAACCAGTAGTTGAAGAAGAAAATATAGAGGAAGTGGTTAGTATGTGGACTGGAATTCCGGTTACAAGGCTAGCCGCGGCGGAGAGTGAAAGACTCATTAAAATGGAAGAAGCTTTACGCCAGAGTGTCATTGGCCAAGAAGAAGCCATAGAAATTATGTCGAAGGCTGTTAGGCGATCACGATCTGGCTTGAAGAACCGTAGAAGACCAACTGGGGCCTTCATATTTATGGGACCTACAGGTGTTGGCAAAACTTATATAGTTAAGAAACTGGCTGAATTTATGTTTGGCAGTGAAGATTCCATGATACGGCTTGATATGTCTGAGTTCATGGAACGCCACACAGTTGCCAGATTAGTAGGAGCCCCCCCAGGTTATATTGGGTATGATGAGGGGGGACAGCTAACAGAAGCTGTTAGAAGGAAGTCGTACAGCGTAATACTGCTCGACGAGATAGAGAAGGCCCATCCAGAGGTTTTCAATATCCTGCTACAAATTTTTGATGATGGCCATTTAACTGACTCCAAAGGCAGAAAAGTCGATTTTAGAAACACCATAATCGTGATGACCAGCAATATTGGGTCAGATTTAATCAGACAGGATAGATCCCTTGGATTTAGTGCAAGAACAGAAGGGGCCCAGAATGAGGAAGAAGCCTATTTGCGAATGAAAAATAATGTCCTTGATGAAGTTAAACATTTCTTCAGGCCTGAATTTTTGAATAGAATCGACGGTACTGTTGTCTTCCATGCTTTGAGCAGGTCACATATGGAGGATATCGTCACTATTTTGATGAAGGAAGTATCAAGTAACCTGCTCGAAAAGGGAATATCTCTTGAAGTAACTGAGGCCGCAAGAGAGTGGTTGGCTGAAGAAGGTTATGATCCAACTTTCGGGGCAAGACCGCTGAGAAGATTGATTCAAGACACGGTAGAAGACAAATTATCGGATGCTTTACTTGCTGGAGAAATAGGACCCGCGGATACAGCGATCGTAGATTTGGATGAAAACGCCATAGTAATAAAGACTGAGACTCCGGCTTCATTAACATCTTCCTCAGTATGATCACGCCATAACCCTGAATCGGAAACCGGGAGACCTGTTTGAAAGCAGCCTACGTGAATGCAATAGGTGGAGCCAGCGGGGATATGTTGTTGGCTTCCTTAGTTGATTCGGGTTTGGATGTAATGGGATTGTCGTCGGCTCTGACATCGGTAGGTATAGAAGGATTTCAACTAGAGACTTTGTTGGAAGACCGCCAAGGTGTGAAAGGGACCCATTTAGATGTAAATATAGATAGGTCGGACTCGGGGAAAAGAACTCCGACAGATTTTATAGATATAGTCAACGCAGCACCAATATCGGACTCCTCTAAATCTAAATGCTGTGAAGTATTCAATCTGATTGGGGAAGCTGAAGGCTTTGTACATGGTGAAGATCCGGGGAAAGTTCATCTTCATGAATTAGGCACTATAGACACAATCATAGATGTCGTCGGTGTTGTGCTGGGATTAGAAATGTTGTCTGTGGAGAAGCTTTACAGCTCTCCAATACCGACGGGGTCAGGTACTGTTAGAACGGAACATGGCCTTTTGCCGGTACCAGCTCCGGCAACTGCCTACATGTTGGCCTCAAAAAATATACCCTGCTACCCACCGCCGTCGTATATGCCTCCCACTGGCGAAATGGTTACTCCTACCGGCATGGCATTACTTGCTACATTGGCTGACTTTTCACAGCCGGTAATGAATATACATTCCATTGGGTATGGGTTAGGGACTCGAGATCCTGAATCATACCCGAATGTTCTATCTCTATGGATAGGTGACCTGTCAGTTTCTAAAGACGAAACCGGAATTATACTATTGGAGACTAATCTAGACGATACCACCGGGGAGACACTAGGATACGTTCAAGAAAAACTTTTCGAATTAGGCGCAAGGGATGTGTGGTTTACCTCCATTCAAATGAAAAAAAATCGCCCAGGTGTTTTATTATCAACTTTGATAGACGAAAGCATGAAAGAAAAGATAGCCGATTTAATTATGCTTGAAACTTCCACGCTAGGGATACGAGTGAGACCAGTTGAGAGAATTGAGGCGGAGAGGGAAATAGAAAATTTTGAATCGTCTCTTGGGAATGTGAGAATTAAATTAAAGAAGAAAAACGGATTAGTAGTGGCGGTCGCACCTGAGTATGAAGACTGTAAAAAAATAGCCTCTGATGATTCAATTCCTCTCAATCAAGTGTTTTTTTTGGTGAAGAAGGAAGCGGAAGATATTTACCTTTAAAACCTATGACGAAATCTGGACCTTAATCTGAGATGAATATGTTGACCATTTGTTTATCAAGCTAGTACAATTTCTTGATTCGACTTGTATGGTGTGCGCTATTGGCCTAAGTTGGACGCTGATCTGACAGTCCAACCAATGCTCCTATGTTAAACTGAAATGCGGTTTATTGGGAGGGTTGGGAGAGTGGTTAAATCCACCAGACTGTAAATCTGGCGCCCGGAAGGGCTACGTAGGTTCGAATCCTACACCCTCCACCACACATAAGTAAAAATAGGTAAATAAAAGAAAAATAGGCCCGCATAGCTCAGTGGAAGAGCGCGTTCTTGGTAAGAACGAGGTCAGCAGTTCAAATCTGCTTGTGGGCTCCAGGGATTCGGAGGAAATAGAATTGGCTAAGCAGGTTTTCGATAGAACAAAGCCTCACTTGAACGTAGGTACGATCGGTCACGTTGACCATGGTAAAACAACTCTAACGGCAGCTATATCTTCAGTATTGGCTTCTGAAGGGTTGGCGGATTTTAGGGCATTCGATACGATTGATAATGCACCTGAGGAAAAGGAACGTGGTGTTACCATCGCTATCACCCACGTGGAATATGAGACTGATACCAGGCATTACGCTCACGTGGATTGCCCAGGGCACGCAGACTATATCAAAAATATGATAACGGGAGCCGCCCAGATGGATGGTGCTATTCTCGTCGTTAGTGCTCCTGATGGTCCTATGCCTCAGACGAGGGAACACATTCTTCTAGCTAGACAGGTTGAGGTGCCCCGAATGGTTGTGGCTCTTAATAAAGTCGATATGATGGATGATGAGGAATTGTTGGAGTTGGTGGAATTGGAAATGAGAGAGTTACTCTCAGAATATGGATTTCCAGGAGATGATATCCCCTTCATTAGGCTAAGTGCTTTAAACGCGCTTGAAGCTGAAGACAAAGGTAAAGATAGTGAGTGGGGGAAAGGGATCTGGGAATTGATGGACGCAGTGGATAATTACATCCCAGTTCCGGATAGGCCTAAAGATCAGCCGTTTCTAATGCCCGTCGAGGACGTGTTTGGCATTAAGGGACGAGGTACTGTGGTGACCGGCAGAGTTGAAAAAGGTGTCGTTAATGTCGGTCAGGAAATAGAAGTGGTCGGTATCAAAGACACATATACTACTATCGTCACCGGGGTTGAAATGTTTCATAAAACTCTAGACTCAGGAGAACCTGGGGATGCAGTTGGAGTGCTGTTAAGAGGGGTCGATCGAGAGGACATAGAAAGGGGTCAGGTATTGTGCGACCCAGGCAGTATAGAGCCACATACTGAATACGAGGCTCAAGTATATGTACTTAGTAAAGATGAAGGCGGTAGACATACCCCATTCTTCAATGGATATAAGCCTCAATTTTATATTCGGACTACAGATGTTACTGGTGAAATCCAACTCCCCGAAGGAGTAGAAATGATTATGCCTGGTGATAATGTGGAAATGAAGGTTAAATTGATTACTCCTGTCGCATTGGACGAACAATTAAGGTTTGCGGTGAGAGAGGGAGGAAGAACGGTCGGTTCTGGAGTAATAACCAAAGTTCTTGAGTAAAATAATGTTAGATCTAGCCGGATCAGATTATTTAATCTGAATCCGGTTCTTTTTTGTACGAATTTAGGAAATATATATGGCCCGTAGAGGAGAAAATCGAATACTTGTCACTTTTGGCTGTACTGACTGCAGGCAAAGGACTTACAACTCCAATAAGAGTCGAAGAAATGATCCTCAGAGGATCGAATTAAAAAAATATTGTCCGAGATGTAGAGCCCATACTCTTCATAGGGAAGTCAGATAAATTGCAACAGAGATATGGTCGCAACACTACTAGAAGATCAGTAAATTTCCGATTTTTTGGAGAAGTTATTGGAGAACTGCGTAGAGTAACTTGGCCAACGACCAACGAAACTTTTAGATTGACCCTCATGGTGTTGGCTGTTGCCGCAGTTTTGGGAGTCGTTCTTGGAGCGGCTGATCTGGTGTTTGGCTGGATTTTTGACACTATTTTGTAGATGGTGGATGGTGATTACCAATGATTGAGGAACAAATAGAAAACAGACGCTGGTACATAATACATGCCTATTCTGGTCAGGAAGATCGAGTGAAAAAAAATCTTGAGCAACGTATCCAAACTATGGATGTTAAAGACAAGATTTTTCAGGTTATCGTTCCTACAGAAGAGGAAATGGAATATAAGGATGGCCAGAAAAAGATTAATTTGAAGAAGATATTTCCAGGATACATTCTTGTCCAAATGGAGATGGATGACGATAGTTGGTATGTGGTTAGGAATACTCCGGGAGTAACAGGATTTGTATCGGCTGAGGATGAAAGTGATAATCGACCAAAGCCCGTTCCATTAGAACAAGAAGAGGTCGACCATATACTTAACCAAATACGGTCAGACGAGCCCAGAATTAAAGTGGGATTTGCCAGCGGGCAGACTATCCGGGTCACTGAAGGTCCATTTATAGACTTTATGGGGGTTGTTGACGAAGTATATCCCGATAGATTGAAAATAAAGGTACTAGTATCGTTTTTTGGCAGGGAAACACCTGTCGAACTTGATTTTCTGCAAGTGGAAAAAACTTAATAAGGATAAATTTCTCAATTGGCTAAAAAAGTAATAGGATTGATAAAACTGCAAATCGAAGCTGGCAAAGCTACTCCAGCCCCTCCAGTGGGCCCTGCATTAGGGCAGCACGGGGTTAACATTATGGGATTTGTAAAGGAATACAACGAGAAAACTGCTTCTATGGCGGGTGCTATAGTGCCTGTTGAGATTACGGTTTTTGAGGACAGATCCTTTAATTTCATAGTCAAAAGCCCACCAGCCTCAGACTTATTGAGAAAAGCGGCAGGAATTCCAAAAGGTAGTAGTAATCCTTTAGCAGAGAAAGTGGCCACTATACCTCGCAGCAAAGTTAAAGAAATTGCCGAGACCAAGATAAAAGATCTCAATGCAGCGGATGTAGAAGGAGCTATGAAAATTATTGAGGGGACTGCCCGAAGTATGGGAATAGTCGTTGAATAATCTGATCCTAAATAACATAGGCTAGTATAAGGAACTTATTATGGCCAAGCGTGGTAAAAGATATGATACGGCAATAGCGGAGATTGATCCGGAATTGGCATATGATCCCAAAGAGGCTGTTTCTATTGCAAAAAGAAATGCTACCGCCAAATTTGATGAGACTATGGAATTGCACTTAAAGACGGGTGCGGATCCTAGGCATGCTGAGCAGATGGTAAGAGGAATAGCTTTGCTTCCCCACGGTATTGGTAAGGAAATTCGCACTTTGGTTTTTTGCCAAGGAGATGTGATAGAAAGCGCAAAACAGGCTGGCGCAGATCATGTTGGTAATGACGATGTTATAGCCGAAATAGAGAAGGGTTGGCTTGACTTTGATGTATCCATTGCCACACCCGATATGATGGGAAAGGTAAGTAAGTTAGGTAGAATTCTTGGACGCAAGGGCCTGATGCCTAACCCTAGAACAGGGACAGTAGTTTCGGCAGAAGACATACCCAGGGCAATAGAAGAGGCAAAAAAAGGTCGGGTTGAGTTTAGACTGGACAAAAGCGCCTTGATTCATGCACCGATCGGGAAAGCTAGTTTTGAAGAAGATCAGTTGATGGAAAACCTAACTACCTTGGTTGACACTATACTTCGTGGTCGGCCGTCTGGAGTGAAAGGACAGTTTTTAAGGTCTGCCTTTTTAACCTCAACAATGGGACCCAGTGTTCCCATAGATATTGCGGGGATGATGTCTCTTAGAGTAGAATAAGTTCGTTGCCACAGACTGCGGGCTCTGATTTTCAGATTAAAATTTAGCCTGCACAGGCGGGATGTC